>NZ_JBITLW010000007.1:275639-410209 GCF_044465645.1 Streptomyces sp. NPDC049627
GTGGATCAGCCTCGGAACCTGGCGAAGTCGGTGACGGTGGAGTGAGGCGGCGGGGGACGGGGCAGTGAGTCGGCTTCGGTTCGTCGAGGGTGGGTGGGAAGGCCCCGGCTGGGACCAGGGCTGAGGCGGACGCATCGGGTTCAGGAACCGAGGCGGCGCCCGCTCTCCTCGTCGTACGCCCCGGGCGTGACAGGGCCGAGGCCGCTGGGGAGATGGTGTACGGCGGACGCCACCGCCTCCTGTGCCGTGGTGGCCCGGGCGAGCACGCCCGCGCCGGTGAAGCCCTTGCTGACCAGGTACTCGTCGGTGCCCAAGGCGAGCAGGCAGGGCCCGGTGATCGTCAGGGACGGCCGGGTCGTGGTCGAGAAGCGCAGCGTCCAGTGGCTGGTGAACGGGTAGAGAGCCCGCAGCGCCGGCTCGGCGTACGCCGCCTCGACGAGGGCGTGATACGCGGGCCACTCCTGTTCGCTCGCCTCCGTGCGCATGTGCTGCCACTCGGATTCGGTCAGCCGCACGGGATCGTGGTCGGGCACCTCGAAACGGCCGGTCGGACGCAGGAACGGCGCGGCCTCGCGGATGTCGCTCAGAGCCGCGCCTTCGTACCAGGCCTGCGCGGCCCTGGCGATCTGGGCCAGATCATCGGTGTCGCCCTGGACGAGTGGCATGCCCTGGAACGACTCCTCACCGCGGACCGACCACCGCCGCTCGTGCACATATGCACTGACGAGCAGCGCCTTGCGATGCGGCAGCCTGCTCCCGACGAGGGCATGACCCAGCGGACGGGAATCAGCGGCCGTGAAGGGGACGGACAGGCCGCTCTCGTCCGCAAAGGCCTGGAGCGCCGCCCCGAGGCTGCCTCGGGCCGCGACGTCGGGGTACAGGACTGCGGGATCAGGATGCCGGGTCACGCCTGCTCCTGCGCCCTACTGCGGCTTGGTCGCGAGCTGGATCAGGTTGCCGCAGGTGTCGTCGAAGACGGCGGTGGTGACGGGGCCCATCTCCAGGGGTTCCTGGGTGAAGCGGACGCCGAGGGCGCGCAGGCGCTCGTACTCCGCCCGGACGTCGTCGACGGCGAACTGGGCCAGCGGGATGCCGTCCGCGGTGAGCGCGTCGCGGTAGGGCTTGACGGCCGGGTGGCCGGCGGGCTCCAGGAGGAGTTCGGTGCCGTCGGGCTCGTCGGGGGAGACGACGGTGAGCCAGCGGTCCTTCTCGCCCAACGGGACGTCGTGCTTCTTCACGAAGCCGAGGATCTCGGTGTAGAAGTGCTCGGCCTTGGCCTGGTCGTCGACGAAGACGCTGGTCAGGTGGATCTTCATGGGGTGCTCTCCTCCGGTCCTGAGGTGGTCTCGGGCACGCGCCATCGCTCGGTTATCTGCCGCAGCGGGGCCGTGTTCAGGTCGTGGAACTTGTAGCGGCCCTCGCGTCTGGTCTCGACGAGTCCGGCGGCCTCCAGTACGGCGAGGTGCTGGGAGACACCCTGGCGTGAGATGCCGAGCCGATGCTTCATGCTCAGCCGCGAGCAGATCTCGAACAGTGTCTGCCCGGATTTCTCCGTGAGCTCGTCGAGGATGGTGCGGCGCGTGGGGTCGGCCAAGGCCTTGAAGAGATCGTCGGCCACGACTGCAGGATAGGCAAGTCGCCACTTGCCTATCAAGTCGGGGGCCCACGCGCCGGTCGCCGTCATGACCGCTGCCCTAGAGGGAGTCGAGACCGAGCTCGTGGTTCTTGATCGCCTCGCGGACGGCGTTCACGAAAGCGTTCCAGAAGTGGTCCGCGTGGGGGCTGTCGGTGCTCGGTACGCCGGCCGTCGTCCTGCGCTTGGGCGCGCCGGAGAAGTCGCCGAACATCGCCTTGCGCAGCGCCGTGGACAGCTCCAACTGGGCGCCGGCGCCGGTGCGGGTGCGGTTGACGATGTTGGCCGGGTCGTCGCCGTTGACCGGGTCGGTGGTGCCCGCGGCGACCACGGTCACGTCCCAGCCGGGGTCGGCCGCGGGGGAGGTCAGGCCGTACTTCGTGAAGGCCGCCAGCAGGTTGCGCCTCAGCCGCTCGTCCCGGCCACCGATGATGATCTCCTTCGTGGTCGTGTCGTCGAAGCCGTGCAGGGAGACGGCGTACAGATTGCCCGCGCAGACGGCGAGGGCGGCCGGGTCGTCGCAGTGGGTCGAGGTGACGTGCTGCGCGGTGGAGTTGGCCAGGGCCTCGAACATCCAGTAGTCCCGCTGCAGCTCCCCCGGCACCGCCGCGCTCGCCGGGTCGGTGCCCGCGTCGAAGGGGGTGTAGCCGGCGATGGCCATGCACAGCTCGCTCGTCCCCGCCTCGATCCCTCCGCCGTGCGGCGCGATCACCGCCGTGCTGCTGACGGGGCTGCTCGTGTTACGGGTGTTGTCCGTGACCTGTATGGGCGCGCCGATGCGGAAACGGCGCATCCAGTCGGTGCCCTCCTTGTCCGCGGTGAGGGTGTACAGCTCGGTGTTGGACGCGTACTGGTCGGCTGCCGCGGCCGGTGCGGCGCCGTTGCCCATCACGGCATTGACGGTGGGCAGGCCGGCGGCGACGGCGGCGACGGAGGCGAGGACGGTGCGTCTGCTGGTGTTGGTCACTGGGCGATCCTGCATCATGGGCGGACGGCTCCTTGCGGTGGGCCTGGCTGGGCATGACAACCCGGCGGCCCTCACGGGACGACCTGGAGAGACGCGTCGGCGGCGTAGTGGCCGAGCGCTTCGGGTACGTCGGCGAGGGCCGCGTCCGTGAGGACGTCGCCCAGTACGGCTACGCGGCCCCCTGCATCCCACCCAACACCCGGGACTCAGCCCCGCACATCCCGCCAAGCCTCCGGAATCCCCTCGGCGACGTCATGCGCCCCCACCGGCGCCCCGTCCGCCGTGAACCTCGCCGACAGGCCATGCAGATACGCCGCCACGCTCGCGGCATCCATCGCGGGAAGCCCCGCCGCCAGCAGTGATCCCGCCAGCCCCGACAGCACGTCCCCGCTTCCGGCCGTGGCCAGCCACGACGTCCCCGTCGGGTTCACCCGGACCGGGCCGGTGCCCCCGGCGTCGGCCACCAGCGTCGTCGACCCCTTCAGCAGCACCGTCGCCGCATAGCGCGCCGCCAGTTCCCGTACCGAAGCCAGCCGGGCCCCCTCGACCTCCTCCCGGGAGACACCGAGCAGCGCCGCGGCCTCCCCGGCGTGAGGGGTCATCAGGGTCGGTGCCGTACGGCCCCGTACCGCCTCCGGGTCCGCCAGCCGCAGCCCGTCCGCGTCGATCAGCACCGGGACGTCCGTCGCCAGCACCTCCGCCACCGTCGCCGCGTCGTCCCCGGCGCCCGGGCCGACGACCCACGCCTGGACGCGCCCGGCCTTCTTCGGCCCCCGGTCCGACACCAGCGTCTCGGGGAACCGCGCGATCACCGCGTCGCCGGCCGGACCGACGTACCGTACGGCCCCCGCACCGCCCCGCAGCGCCCCCGCGACCGCGAGCACCGCGGCGCCCGGGTACCGTCCCGAGCCCGCCGCGATGCCCACGACCCCTCGGCGGTACTTGTCCGTCTCGGCCGCCGGCAACGGCAACAGCCGGGCCACGTCCGCGTGTTGCAGTGCCTCCAGGTCCGCCCGGGCCGGCAGGTCGAGCCCGATGTCCACCAGCCGGACCACCCCGGCGTACTCCCGGGCCGGATCGATCAGCAGGCCCGGCTTGTGCGTGCCGAAGGTGACCGTCAGCTCGGCCCGCAGCGCCGTGCCGCGTACCTCGCCCGTGTCCACGTCCACGCCGCTCGGCAGGTCCACGGCGACCACCGCGGCCCTCGACCGCTCGGCCGCCGCGGCCAGCGGTGCCGCCTGAGGCCGCAGCCCGCCCTTGCCGCCGATCCCGACGATTCCGTCCACGACCAGATCCGCGCGCTCGATCAACTCCTCGGCCGACGGCCCGGCGGCCTCCGCGCCGACCGCCCGGCCGCCCGCCCGGCGCAGCGCCGCGAGCCCTCCGGCGTGCGCCCGTTCGGGCGTCAGCAGCACCGCCGTGACGCCCGCCCCGCGCCGGGCCAGCCGGGCCCCGGCGTACAGGGCGTCGCCGCCGTTGTCGCCGCTGCCGACCAGCAGGACGACCCGGCTGCCGTACACCCGGCCCAGCAGATCCGCGCAGGCGGCGGCGAGTCCGGCCGCCGCCCGCTGCATCAGCGCGCCGTCCGGAAGCCGTGCCATCAGCTCCCGTTCGGCCGCCCTTACCGTCTCCACGCTGTACGCACTCCGCATACGACCGAGTCTTCCGCACGCGCTCGCGTACGCGGCAGAGCACCCGGGTGAACGCCGGCTGCTCGATCTGGCGATCCGGCCCCTGCAGGCCAGGCACACCGTGGCGGACTCAGCCCTCCGCCACCACCACCGCCGACGCCACCCCGGCGTCATGGCTCAGCGAGACATGCCAGGACACCACGCCCAGTTCGGCCGCCCGCGCCGCCACCGTCCCCGTCACCCGCAGCCGCGGGCGGCCGCTGTCCTCGACGTAGACCTCCGCGTCCGTCCACAGCAGGCCCGCCGGGGCGCCCAGCGCCTTGGCGAGGGCCTCCTTCGCCGCGAACCGGGCCGCGAGGGAGGCGACACCCCGGCGCTCGCCGCCGGGCAGCAGCAACTCGCTTGCCAGGAACAGTCGTTCCGCCAGCCCGGGTGTGCGGTGCAGCGCCGCCTCGAACCTGTCGATCTCGGCCACGTCGATGCCGACCCCGATGATGCTCATGCCGAGCACCCTATGGGTCCACGGAAACAGGCTCCTCAAAAGAGTGACCCCGCCGCGCGGCGCCTCCCGCGCGGGCAGGGCCGCACGCTTCCCTGTGCCAATGATCACCGGACGTATCGCATGCGGCAGCATCGCCGTACTGCTCGCTGGGGCCGCCCTGTTGCCGGTCGGCAGCGCCACGGCGGAACCCGCGGACCCCGCACCCCCGGCTTCCGGACCGCAGGTCGAGCCCACACCGTCGGCTTCCGGACCGCAGGCCGAGCCCGTACCTCCGGCCTACGGACCGCAGGCCGAGCCCGCACCCCCGGTTTCCGGGCCGGAGGCCCCCGAGCTCGTGCCCGGGCTTCCCCTGAACCTGCTCCCGGCCCCGCAGATGGACACGCCCGACCAGGCGCTGGAGCCGAAGGTGTACACGCCCAGCGCCGAGGAGGACGCCGTCGAGCCGCAGGACGCGCCGGACGGGGCGGACGACCGCGTGGAGTACGTCGACCCCATCGACGCCCTCGGGGGCGTGAAGTGCAGCGAGGAGGCGGGGCTGAAGCAGCGGGAGGTCGAGCGGTGGCTGAAGCTGCGGGTCGACGGGGAACAGTCGGTCGCCGACTGCCGGGCCATCCGCGCCTTTCAGAAGAAGCACCGGATCAAGCCCGCCATCGGCTACGCCGGGCCTGTGACGTGGGCCACCATGCAGCTCGTCTCCGCCGGGAACGACCCGAACGCCGGCAAGAAGTGCCCGGTGCGCGGCTACCGGGTCGCCTGTGTCGACCTCGACCGGCAGCTGGCCTGGGTGCAGGACAGCAAGGACGTCGTCTTCGGGCCCGTGCTCATCCGGAGCGGCCGGGAGGGGTACGGGACGCGGACCGGATGGCACGCGGTCTACTGGCGGCACAAGAACCACGTGTCGTCGCTGTACAAGAGCCCCATGCCCTACTCCCAGTTCTTCAGCGGGGGCCAGGCCTTCCACGGCATCTACGGCAACATCTTCACCCCCGTCGGCTCGATGGGCTGCGTCAACATGACCCTGCAGGACGCCCGGAAGCTGTGGCGGGTGCTGAAGAAGGGCGACCGGGTGTACGTGTGGGGACGCAAGGTGGAGCAGGGGTAGGCCGTCCCAGGAGCAGCTCATGGCGCCCGGCGCGGCGGCGTTGTCGGACCCCTCTGAGACACTGGGGGCGCCATGACAGAAACAGCAGCCCTGCGGACCGCACCCCTGCGTGCCCGCGCCGAGATCGATCTGGCCGCCCTGCGGGCCAACGTGCGGACCCTGCGCGCGCATGCGCCGGGCGCGGCCCTGATGGCCGTCGTGAAGTCCGACGCGTACGGCCACGGGGCGGTGCGGTGTGCCCGCGCGGCAGTCGAGGCGGGCGCCGGCTGGCTGGGCACGGCCACGCCCGAGGAGGCGCTCGTACTGCGGGCCGCCGGGCTGGACGACGTACGGATCATGTGTTGGCTGTGGACGCCGGGCGGGCCCTGGCGGGAGGCCATCGAGGCCGATCTCGACGTCTCCGTGAGCGGGATGTGGGCCCTGCGGGAGGTCACCGAGGCCGCCCGGCAGGCCGGCGCGCCCGCGCGCGTGCAGCTCAAGGCCGACACCGGGCTCGGTCGGGGCGGCTGCCAGCCGGGTGGCGACTGGGCCGGGCTGGTCCGTGAGGCCCTGCGGGCCGAGACCGACGGGCTGATCCGGATCACCGGGCTCTGGTCGCACTTCGCCTGCGCCGACGAGCCCGGGCATCCGTCCATCGCCGCCCAGCTCGCCCTGTTCCGCGAGATGGTCGCGCACGCCGAGGCGCAGGGCGCGCGGCCCGAGGTGCGGCACATCGCCAACTCGCCCGCCACGCTCACCGTCCCGGACAGCCACTTCGACCTGGTGCGCACGGGGATCGCGACCTACGGCATCTCGCCCAGCCCCGAGCTCGGCAGCCCCGCCGACTTCGGGCTGCGGCCCGTGATGACGCTGTCGGCGTCCCTCGCGCTGGTCAAGCACGTGCCGGGGGGCCACGGCGTCAGTTACGGCCATCACTACATCACCCCCGGCGAGACCACCCTCGGCCTCGTCCCCCTCGGCTACGCCGACGGCATCCCGCGGCACGCCTCGGGTGCGGGGCCTGTCCTGGTCGGCGGCAAGTGGCGTACGGTCGCGGGACGGATCGCGATGGACCAGTTCGTCGTCGACCTGGGCGGGGACGAGCCCGAGCCCGGCGCCGAGGCCGTGCTGTTCGGGCCCGGCGACCGCGGCGAGCCCACGGCCGAGGACTGGGCGCAGGCCGCGGGCACCATCGCATACGAGATCGTCACGCGGATCGGAACGCGCGTTCCACGCGTCTATAGGGATGCGGCCGTGTGATGCGTTCGTGTGACGCGTCCGCCTGATGCGTCCATGTGATGCGTCTTCGTAATGCGGCTATGTGACGGGGGCAATGTGATGCGTCCGTCCGAATGCGGTTATGTGAATGAGGAACGAGACGGGTAACCCGTAACGGGCACCGGACCGAACACCGGACCGAACACCGGCATCACCCAGCGAAGAGGAGCGGTACGTGAGCGAGAGCAGCGCGGAGGCCGCGGTCGCGGCCGTCGCCTCCGCCACGGGGGCGGCCGCCAACTGGCGCAGGGCCACCGGTATCGCCGGTGCCGCGATAGGCGTGATCGCGGCCGGCGCGGCCGCCGGCGTCGCCATAGAGCGGATGACCGTGGGCCGCGGCATGCGGCAGAAGGCCCGCCTCGCCCTGGACTCGGCGGGACCGTACGGCTCGCTGCGCGGCACGCCCGGCAAGGCGTACGCCGACGACGGCACGGAGCTGTACTACGAGGTCGACGACCTAGACCCCGACGCCGCCCCCGCCCTCACGCCGCGCCGGCGACGGCTCTTCGGACGCAAGGCCCCCGCCCCCGTCACCGTCGTCTTCAGCCACGGCTACTGCCTCAACCAGGACTCCTGGCACTTCCAGCGCGCCGCGCTGAGGGGCGTCGTGCGCACCGTGCACTGGGACCAGCGCAGCCACGGCCGGTCCGGGCGGGGCGTGGCCCAGACGCAGGACGGCATGCACGTCGACATCGAGCAGCTCGGGCGCGACCTGAAGGCCGTCATCGACGCGGCCGCGCCGGAAGGGCCGCTCGTGCTGGTCGGGCACTCCATGGGCGGGATGACCGTCATGGCGCTGGCCGACCAGTTCCCGGAGCTGATCCGCGACCGGGTCGTGGCCACCGCCTTCGTCGGTACGTCGTCCGGGAAGCTCGGCGAGGTCAACTTCGGGCTGCCCGTCGCAGGGGTGAATGCGGTGCGGCGGGTGCTGCCGGGCGTGCTCAGGGCGCTGGGGCAGCGGGCCGAGCTGGTGGAGAAGGGGCGCCGCGCCACCGCCGACCTGTTCGCGGGGATCATCAAGCGCTACTCGTTCTCGTCCCGGGACGTCGACCCGGCCGTGGCGCGGTTCGCCGAGCGGATGATCGAGGGGACGCCGATCGACGTGGTCGCGGAGTTCTACCCGGCCTTCGCCGACCACGACAAGACCGAGGCGCTGGCCCACTTCACGGACATGCCGGTGCTCGTCCTGGCCGGCGTGGGCGACCTCGTCACGCCCAGCGAGCACAGCGAGGCGATCGCCGACCTGCTGCCGGACGCCGAGCTGGTGCTGGTGCCGGACGCAGGGCACCTGGTGATGCTGGAGCACCCGGAGGTCGTCACCGACCGTCTGGCCGACCTGCTCACCCGTGCGGGTGCCGTGCCCGCAGGGGCTACCGTAAGTGGCTATGGAAGCACCAGCAGCACCGCACAACGCGGGTGACCTCGAGCTGACCGTCACTTCTCCCGACCAGATGCGGGAGCTGGGCCGCCGCCTCGCCAAGCTGCTGCGCGCCGGCGATCTCGTGATGCTCAGCGGGGAGCTCGGCGCGGGCAAGACGACGCTGACGCGGGGGCTCGGCGAGGGCATGGGGGTGCGGGGCGCGGTCACGTCCCCGACCTTCGTGATCGCCCGTGTGCACCCCTCCCTCGGCGACGGGCCCCCGCTCGTGCACGTCGACGCGTACCGGTTGTCCGGCGGGCTCGACGAGATGGAGGACCTCGACCTCGACGTCTCGCTGCCCGAGTCGGTGATCGTCGTGGAGTGGGGCGAGGGCAAGGTCGAGGAGCTGACCGAGGAGCGGTTGCAGGTCGTGATCCACCGGGCCGTCGGAGACACCACCGACGAGGTGCGGCATGTCACGGTGGCCGGGCTCGGGGAGCGCTGGGCGGCGGTGGATCTGAGCGTGCTGTCCGCGTGACGCGGGCAGGGGGTGCATGAACATTCCGACAAGGCGTCGGCAAGATGTTGCGTTTGCGGTCTTGCGCGTGGTCACATGGTAGCCAGTCCGTAGTTAGGTCTACCTAACTACGTCCACCTCCCGGTCCCAGGAGGCGTCCATGTCAGCCTCGGAGAACAAGGTCCAGCAGCCACATGTGGTTGCCGGGGTGTCCATGCGTGAGCTGTTGGCGGCCGGTGTTGCGGCGAGCGTGATCTCCACGCCGCCGCGGGTGCCTGAGTCGGAGCTGGAGGCGGGTTCGGCATCCGCTGATCATCGGCATCGGGAAGCTGCATAGCGCTCCACGGGGGTGCCGCGCTTTGTCGTCTGGCGGGTGCGGCGCCGTTGGGGCTGATCGCGCCCACGCGGCGGAGCCGCATATAGATACAGCCCCGCGCCCCTTCAGGGCGTTGTCCGAACCGTCGCCCGGTCTGCTTACGGGATCACTGCCACCGTTCGGCCGATCGTCGCGAACTCCCACATCGCGTTGCCGTCGGCCCGGGACTCGCGGATGCCGCCCGTTTTCACCGTCGGGTTGGGCCGGGGCGTCGTGCCGTCGACTGCGGCGCTGAAACCGACGGTGATGCCCTCGACGGTGGTGAAGCGGACGACGTGTTCGACGGGGCGGCCGTCGGAGCCGGTGACCGTGTTGGAGCGGGACGTCACCGTGTAGACACCCGGCGCCGGGTCGACCGATCCGGGGGTGACGTGGAACGTGCGCTTGACCGTGTCGCCCTCGCCCACCAGCCACACCCGCTTGCCCCGCACGGCGTACACGACCCGCACACCCGTACCCGAGCCGACGGGCAGCGCGACGGGGTCGTTCCGGTCGCGGGCCGTCTTGGCCGTACTCACCTCGGGTGAGCCCTTGGCGCGGGGCTTGCCGAGGTCCGCCGGGGCGCTCGCAGAGGCCTGGTAGCCGAGGAAACCGACGGTCGCGAGGGCAGTCGCGGTCAGCAACGCCACGAATCCGGAGCTGCTGCCTGCCACCGTCGCCCACCTCAGTGTTCGAGTCGTACGGAGTGATCAAGCCCGACCGTAGCAGCCGTCAAGCGCCGGACCGGGGCGGCACTTCCTGGGGCGTGAGCGCCGTAGGCTGTTTGCGTGCTCTTGCTCGCTCTGGATACCGCCACCCCCGCCGTCACCGTCGCGCTGCACGACGGTACGGACGTCATCGCCTCGTCGAGCCAGGTGGACGCGCGCCGGCACGGCGAGCTGCTGCTGCCGGCCGTCGACCGGGTCCTCGCCGAGGCCGGTGTGCAGCTCGACGCCGTCACCGGCATCGTCGTAGGCATCGGACCCGGCCCCTACACCGGACTGCGCGTCGGTCTGATGACCGCCGACACCTTCGGGCTCGTCCTCGGCGTCCCCGTGCACGGCGTGTGCACGCTGGACGCTCTGGCGTACGCCGCCGACATCGAGAAGGGCCCCTTCGTCGTGGCGACCGACGCCCGGCGCAAGGAGGTCTACTGGGCGAAGTACGCCGACTCCCGCACCCGCCTGACCGATCCGGCCGTCGACCGGCCGGCCGACATCGCCGACGAGGTCGCCGGGCTGCCGGCCGTCGGCGCGGGCGCGCTGCTGTACCCCGGCACCTTCCCCAGCGCCCACGAGCCCGAGCACGTGTCGGCGGCGGCGCTGGCCGCGCTGGCCGCCGAGCGACTGGCGGCGGGCGGGGAACTCCCCGCGCCCCGGCCGCTGTACCTGCGCCGGCCCGACGCCCAGGTCCCCAAGAACTACAAGGTGGTCACCCCCAAGTGACGCAAGTGCAAGCGGTGCTGCGCGAGATGCGCTGGTGGGACATCGACCCGGTGCTGGAGCTGGAGAAGGACCTCTTCCCCGAGGACGCCTGGTCCCGGGGCATGTTCTGGTCCGAGCTGGCCCACTCGCGGGGCCCCGAGGCGACGCGTCGCTATGTCGTCGCCGAGGAGGGCGAGCGGGTCGTCGGCTACGCAGGACTCGCCTCCTCCGGCGACCTGGCCGACATCCAGACCATCGCCGTCGCCCGCGACTACTGGGGGACCGGGCTCGGCGGGCGGCTGCTGGCCGACCTGCTGCGGGCCGCGACCGCCTTCGAGTGCGCCGAGGTCATGCTGGAGTGCCGGGTGGACAACGTCCGCGCCCAGAAGCTCTACGAGCGGTTCGGCTTCGAGGCCATCGGCTTCCGGCGCGGCTACTACCAGCCGGGGAACGTCGACGCCCTGGTGATGCGACTGACCGACCCTTCCACTTCCGTACCAGGAACTCCCGTACAAGGAACCGAGATCAATGGCTGACGAACCACTCGTCCTCGGCATCGAGACCTCCTGCGACGAGACCGGCGTCGGCATCGTCCGCGGCACCACCCTGCTCGCCGACGCCGTCGCCTCCAGCGTCGACGAGCACGCCCGCTTCGGCGGTGTCGTGCCGGAGGTCGCCTCCCGGGCGCACCTGGAGGCGATGGTCCCGACCATCGACCGCGCGCTGAAGGAGGCCGGGGTGAGCGCCCGCGACCTGGACGGCATCGCGGTGACCGCCGGTCCGGGCCTTGCGGGCGCGCTGCTGGTCGGCGTCTCGGCCGCGAAGGCGTACGCCTACGCGCTGGGCAAGCCGCTGTACGGCGTCAACCACCTGGCCTCCCACATCTGCGTGGACCAGCTGGAGCACGGCAGCCTGCCGGAGCCGACGATGGCGCTGCTGGTCAGCGGCGGCCACTCGTCGCTGCTGCTGTCGGCCGACATCACCTCCGACGTGCGGCCCCTGGGCGCGACCATCGACGACGCGGCCGGCGAGGCCTTCGACAAGATCGCCCGCGTGCTGAACCTGGGCTTCCCGGGCGGCCCGGTCATCGACCGGTACGCGCGCGAGGGCGACCCGGAGGCGATCGCGTTCCCGCGCGGTCTGACCGGGCCGCGCGACCCGGCGTACGACTTCTCCTTCTCGGGGTTGAAGACCGCCGTGGCCCGCTGGATCGAGGCCAAGAGGGCGGCCGGCGAGGAGGTCCCGGTGCGCGATGTCGCGGCCTCGTTCCAGGAGGCGGTCGTGGACGTGCTGACCCGCAAGGCCGTCCGTGCCTGCAAGGACGAGGGCGTCGACCACCTGATGATCGGCGGCGGTGTCGCCGCCAACTCCCGGCTGCGGGCGCTGGCCCAGGAGCGGTGCGAGGCGGCCGGGATCCGGCTGCGGGTGCCCCGGCCGAAGCTGTGCACGGACAACGGGGCGATGGTGGCGGCGCTGGGCGCGGAGATGGTGGCGCGGGGCCGGTCCGCGTCCAGCTGGGATCTGTCGGCGGACTCGTCGTTGCCGGTGACGGATCCTCATGTGCCGGGCGATTTCGGGGACGAGGGCCCGGGCCACGGTCATGCCCCTCACCACGGTCACGACCATGTGCACGAGGTCAGCAAGGAGAACCTGTACTCGTGACGGTCGCCCTGATGTGGGAGGCCCGGGCGGTTCCCGGGCGGGGCGAGGAGCTGCTCGCCTGGGCCCTCCGGCAGGAGCCGGCCGAGCGCCCGCTGCGCCGGGAGGCCTTCCGCGCCCCGCAGGACCGCGTCCTCGTCATCACCTGGTGGGACGCGGACTTCGACGCCGTACTCCCCGAAATCCCCGAGCCCGACGGTGAGTTGGTCACGCGGGCGGTGCACCGGTGGCGGTTCGAGTCGGTGGCGGCGGACTGAGCGGCGGGCGCACAGCCCCTTCACGACTTCTTGTGTCCGCAGGTCAGGGCCGCGGCGCCGACAGCGCCCACGACGACGTCAGCAGCGTCGCGCCCGCCAGGGCCCAGCCCACCACCGCGACCAGGGTCCCGTCGGCCATGAGGAGGGCTACGGTCACGCCGAGGATCGTGCCGAGGGCGGCGGTCAGGGCGCCATGGTGCCACCAGGGGCGGGCGGGCCGGAGGGTCGTGCCGGACGGGACGATGAAGGCGTCGTGCAGGGTGGTGGGGACGGCCTCGTCGGTGTCGAGCAGCGGGTAGGACGGTTCGCGGCTGCGTAGGCGGCCGAGGGGTACCAGGCGGGTGCCGTCCTCGAGTTCCACCACGGCCGCACGCCGCCCGCGTCCCAGCTGACGGACGGTCACCGTCATGCCCGTCCAGCAGGTGTTGAGCGCCGGGTGCCACATGACCCGTTGCCGGCGGACCGGCCGCCCGGGGCGCTCGGGATCGGCGAGCACGAGCCATGTCGTGGCCGAGCCGCGCCACAGAGCCGAGCGGCGCTCCCCGATCCGTACGGTGGCCGTCATGGGGCGGCCGGGCGCGCGGGCCGTGAGGCGGAAGCGCAGGCCGCGCCAGGCCCAGACGCCGCACTGGGCGGACATGACGACGCCGACGAGGACCATCGGCATCAGCAGGTCGTCCTCGGCCGCCGTCTCGTCCGGGTCGCCCGGGAAACCGCGCGGATCGGTGGCGGCGGGGTCGTAGGCCACGCGGAAAGGGCGGCCCTTTTCGTAGCGGTCGATGTCGTAGATGCCGAAGCGCTGCACGTGCGTGTGGCCCGAGCCGTCGGTCCAGCGCACCCGGATGTCGTCATCGCCGCCGATGCCGTCCTCGACGACCACACCCGCTGCGGTCGCCGTGGCCCGGTCGCGGGCGGTGATGTTGTCGTACGCGTGGATGCCGAGCCAGGCGGCGAACAGGGCGTAGCCGAAGACGGTGACCGCGAGGCCGAACAGGGCCACGCGCAGAGCCGGGCGGGTGCTGTGCGGGGCGAGGGCCGAAAGGTTCGCGCTCATACGACCGTCTCCCGTGCGCCCGCCGATGCCAGCAACTCCCGTACCGGTCCTGGGTCACCGGCTGCCACTGCCTCGCTCACCAGCTGGTGGAGGTCGACGACCGTACCGTCGGGTGCGGTCAGGGCGCCGTTCAGCCAGCGGCTCGCGTAGCTCCAGCCGGCGGCGCGCAACAGGGTCGTCAGGGCCGGGGCCATGGCGCCGGCCAGTACGGTACGGCTGACCGAGGGGCGTACGGCGGCAGGCATCCACCGGAGGCCGGGTTCGAGTCGGCGGGCCAGCCGCGGCCAGGTGCCGTCTGCCATCGCGTCCAGGGCGGCGGCCACGGCCTGCTCCGGCTCCTGCCGAGCGGTCGCGGACAGCAGGAGCGTCAGGCCCGTGTCGTCGCCGAGGTCGTGGAGCCGGTCGGCGTCCATGGTGAGGAGGCGTACCGGGCGGGGAGCGTCGTAGCTGTCGTTGTGGCGGGTGTCCTCCGAAGGAGTTTCGGGCCTGCCGTCCGCACCCGTCTCCACCCCGGCCAGCTCTGCCACACACCACCGCTCCATCAGATCGCCCGTTCCCAGCGTCAAAGGCTCGGTGCCGTACTCCGGAGCCGGCTCCACACCCGTCGGCAGCGCGGCGATGCGAACGGCGACCGGGGGGTGGTCCTCCGCCGCGTACGGATCGAGGGCGTCCTCCTCCGCGGCGGCGCGGGCCGCGCGGCGGGCGACCAGCGGGTCGCGCAGGGCGGTGTCCAGGGCGTCGTAGAAGTCCCCCGGGTAGGTGCCGTCCTCCGCCAGCGCCGACCACCAGGCCGCCCCGAGCCCCTCGAACGCCTCGTACAGCAAGCCGGTGCGCCGCAGCGCCTCGGCGGTCGCGGTCCTCCCGGCGACGCGCGCCGCGTCGGCGTCGGCGGCCAGTTCCGCGCGCCACATCAGGGGTTGCGAGGCCCGCAGCAGGGCGGTGGCCGGTCGGACGAGCGGGCGGAAGCGGCGGCTCTCCAGCCGGTCGGCGAGCGCGTGGCGGGCGAATCCCAGCGCTGCCGTACGCCGGTCGCGTACGTGCTGCTCGTGCGCCAGCTCGTGGGCCACGACCGACGCCAGCTGCGCCTCGGACAGCCCGCGCAGCAGGGGCAGTCCGAGCAGCAGGGTGTAGGCGCGCACGCCGGCGGTCTTCGTGGGGCCGAGCGACGCCTGCACCTCGGGAACGACCCGCACGAGCAGCGGCTCCCGGAAGCCGAGCCGCTCGGCCACGTCCCGGACCAGCGCGGCCAGCTCCGGCTCGTCACCCGGCCGTACGGCCCGTCCGGGCAGTCGCCCCCGCTCCAGGTGGCTGCGGAGAAGGCCCGCCGCGATCAGTGCCGGCGGTGCGACCAGCGCCCAGCCCAGCCCCCACATCAGGGCCGAGGCCATGAGCGCCGTGGCCACGACGGCCGACGGCGCCCAGGCCAGTGCCGTCATGCCGGCGGCGAGCAGCCACTCACGCGGGGCCGAGGTCCGTCTCGCGGCCTCGCCGCCCTCGGATATGGGGATGTCCATGGGGGTTCCTGTCGCACGCCCGAAGTGTCGGCGGATTGTGACACAAAGGCGATGGCACAGGCGTGGGCGTATCCGGCGCTTTGCCCTTTCCGGAGCGCCCCTTGGACGCTCCTTGATCCGGTCAGTCCCGCGCCACCTCCACCTCGCACAGCAGCCGCCGGTCCGGTCCCAGCTCCCGTACCGGCCCGCTGAGCTCGACCCGAGCCGTGTGCCGTACGTCGGCACTCGAAGCCGCCAGCCGCAGCTCCAGGACGCCCGGTTCGACGATCCGCCGACCTGTGCGGTCGGTGAAGGAGGACAGGTCCGCGTGGAAGCGGAAGGTGACGCGGCTCGCCTCGGCCGGCGCCAGGTCCACCCGCTGGTAGCCGATCAGCCGTACGTCGGGCCGGGTCACCGATGCCACCGGGTCGTGCAGATACAGCTGGACGACCTCCGCGCCCGCCCGGTCGCCCGTGTTGCGGACGGTCACCGAGACGTCGTACGAACCGTCCGTGCCGATCACCTGGGCCTCACCCCCGGTGGCCTCCCACGTGAACGACGTGTACGACCGCCCGTGCCCGAACGCGTACAACGGCGTCGGATCCAGGTTGCTGACCTCCCCCGCCAGCCCCAGCGGCGGCTGGAGATACGTCCATGGCTGCCCCCCGGGCAGCCGCGGCACGCTCACCGGCAGGCGGCCCGACGGGTTGACGCGGCCCGTGAGCACTCCCGCCACCGCCGGGCCGCCCTCCTCCCCCGGGAAGAACGCCTGGACCACCGCGGCCAGGCGTCCGTGCCAGCGGCCGAGCGCGTACGGGCGGCCGGTGAGGAGGACCAGCACCACCGGGACGCCGGTCGCCACCAGGGCGTCCAGCAAGTCGCCCTGTACGCCGGGCAGTCCGAGGTCCGTCACATCGCAGCCCTCACCCGACGTGCCCCGCCCGAAGAGCCCCGCCCGGTCGCCCAGCACCGCCAGGCACACATCCGCCTCCGACGCCCGCGCCACGGCCTCCTCGAAGCCCGCCGTGTCCGGGTCGGACACCCCGCAGCCCTCGGCGAACGTCACCTTGGCGTCGGGGAGTTCGGCGCGCAGGGCCTCCAGGACCGTGGGGATCTCGATGCCCATCGGGATGTCCGGGTGGTGCGTGAGGACGTGGGACGGGAAGGAGTAGCAGCCCAGCATCGCCAGGGCGTCGGCCGCGCGCGGGCCCACGACCGCGATTCGGGCGTCCGGGTGCAGCGGCAGGACGCCGTCCGGGTTGTCGAGCAGGACCACCGACTGCTCGGCCAGGCGGCGGGCCAGCGCGCGGTTCGCGGGGGAGTCCAGGTCGATGCGGGCCGCCGTCGGCTCCGGGGTCCAGTCCTCGTCCAGGAGGCCCAGCTCGCACTTCTGGAGCAGGACCCGGCGGGCGGCACGGTCCACCAGCTCCTGAGGCACCTCGCCTGCCCTCACCGCCTCCAGGAGTGGTTTTCCGTAGCAGTTCAGCGTCGGCAGCTCCACGTCGAGGCCGGCGGCCAGCGCCGCGTGCGCGGCCTCGGCGGACGTACCGGCCACGCGGTGCAGGGTCTTCAGGAAGTCGACGCCGAAGTAGTCGGCCACGACCGTTCCCGTGAAGCCCCACTGCTCGCGGAGGAGTTCGGTGAGCAGCGCCGGGTCGGCGGAGGCCGGGACGCCGTCGGTCTCGTTGTACGCCGCCATCACCGAGCGCGCGCCGCCCTCGCGCAGCGCCATCTCGAACGGGGGGAGCGTGATGTCCGCGAGCTCCCGGACGCCCGCCCGCACGGGGGCCAGGTTGCGGGCGCCCGCCGAGGAGGCGTACCCGGCGAAGTGCTTGAGCGTGGCGACGACCCCGGCCGACTCCAGGCCCCGGACGTAGGCCGCGCCGATCGTGCCGGTCAGGTACGGGTCCTCGCCGATGGTCTCCTCGACCCGGCCCCAGCGCGGATCGCGTACGACGTCCAGGACGGGCGCGAGGCCCTGGTGGACGCCGACCGAGCGCAGGTCCTGGCCGATGTGCCGGGCCATCTCCTCGACGAGCGGGGGGTCGAAGCCGGCCCCCCAGGCCAGCGGTACCGGGTAGGCCGTGGCCTGCCAGGCCGTGAAGCCCGCCAGGCACTCCTCGTGGGCCACCGCCGGGATGCCGAAGCGGCCCGCCTCGGTGATGCGGCGCTGGGCGCGGGCCAGTGCCTGCGCGCCCAGCGCCGGGTCCACGGGGGCGGTGCCGAAGGAGCGGGTGAGCTGTCCGAGGCCGTGGGTGATCAGCTCGGCGAAGTCGTCGGCCGAGCGCACGGTCATGTCGTGCTGGTGCGGGGCGACTCCGTCCCCGTCCGTGGCGGCGCCCACCCACACGCCGTACAGCTGGGCGGTCTTCTCCTCCAGGGTCATCCGGGAGAGGAGGTCGTCTACGCGGGCGGCGGCGGGCAGGGCGGGGTCGCGCCAGGGGGCGGTGGTCATGAAACTCCTGTCGGGGCGATGGCCCACTCGCGAATGTTTCGTTATTCACCTCGAATGTTCCGGGAACCTAGGCGCGGCAAGAAGGGTTCGTCAAGGGGGCGCGCAGGGATACGATCGCCGCCATGACAGCCCGTGAGCCCGCTGAAAGCCGGTCGACAGCGTCGAAAACCCGGACGACACCGTCGGAAACCCGGACGACCACGACTACGGCGCCGACGACCGGCCGGTCCACGCAGACCGCGACGCTCGCCGAGATCGCCCGAGAGGCCGGCGTGTCCGCGCCGACTGTTTCGAAGGTCCTCAACGGACGAGCCGACGTCGCCCCGGCCACCCGCACCCGTGTCGAGGAACTGCTGCGCGCCCACGGCTACCGGCGCCGGCGCGCCGAGGCCGGCCGCTCGCCGCTGATCGACCTCGTCTTCCACGAGTTGGAGAGCGCGTGGGCGATGGAGGTCATCCGGGGCGTGGAGAACGTCGCCCGGGACGCCGGGCTGAGCGTCGTGCTGAGCGAGAGCGCCGGCCGGCTCACGCCCGGCCGGACCTGGGCCGACCAGGTCGCCGCCCGCCGTCCGCACGGTGTGGTCCTCGTGCTGTCCGGCCTCGACGAGTCCCAGCGCGCCCTGCTGACCAGCCGGTCGATCCCGTTCGTCGTGATGGACCCGGCGGGCGACCCCGGCGCCGACGTGCCGTCCATCGGGGCGACCAACTGGCAGGGCGGGCTCGCCGCCACCCGGCACCTGGTCGAGCTGGGCCACCGCAGGATCGGCGCGATCACCGGGCCGTCCCGGATGATGTGCAGCCGTGCCCGCATCGACGGCTACCGGGCCGCCCTGGAGACGGCCGGGCTCCCGGTCGACCAGGACCTGATCCGCCCTGGCGACTTCCACCACGAGACCGGCTACCGGCAGGGCCTGGAGCTGCTGCGCCGCCCGGACCGGCCCACCGCCGTCTTCGCCGGCAACGACCTGCAGGCGCTCGGGCTGTACGAGGCCGCGCGCGAGCTGGGTCTGCGGATTCCGGAGGACCTGAGCGTGGTCGGCTTCGACGATCTGCCGGTCGCGCGCTGGGTGGGGCCGCCGCTGACGACCGTACGGCAGCCGCTGACGGAGATGGCGGAGGCGGCGGCGAAGCTGGTCCTGGACCTGGCGCGGGAGGAGGAGGCACCGGTGGCGACGCGGGTGGAGCTGGCGACCAGCCTGGTGGTGCGCAGCAGTACGGGGGCGCCTCCGGCGGTCTAGCGGCGGACGGCTGTTGCTGTGGGGACCGGTGTTTCCCGCCGCCCCACACGGCACCGAAGGTAGTCGGTTATTCAACCGAAACTTTCGGAGACCCCCGTCGTGAGATCTCTGCGAACCGGCTTATTCCTGACGGGGGTTGGGAGTCTGAGAATTTCCGAAGAAAACCCGGTCTGACGTTCCTGCCCGTAATAAATCGGACTTACGTTCCTGTCCGTGACCGGACGAGACGAGAACGGGGACGACGGCAGACGAACGGGCCGGCGGTCGACAGCGCTGAAGACCGTCGGCATCGTTCTGGCGGGCGCGATCGTGCTGGGCGTGGGCGCGGTGGGCTGGGCCTACCGGCACCTCGACGACAACATCAAGAGCGTCGACATCGACAACGCGCTCGGCGACGACCGCCCCGCGAAGGCGGTCACGACACCCTCGCCGTCGGCCTCCGCCTCCCCGCTGCCCACCGGCGCGCTGAACATCCTGGTGCTGGGCTCCGATTCGCGCAGCGGCGAGGAGAACCAGGAACTCGGCGGCGGCAGCAGCACCGGCGCCCGTTCCGACACGGCGATGGTGATCCACCTCGACGCCGGCCGCACCGGGGCCACCGTCGTCAGCATCCCGCGCGACACGCTCGTCACGCGCCCGTCCTGCCCGCTGCCGTCGGGCGGTTCGACGGCGGTGGCGTACGACGCGATGTTCAACAGCGCCTACGCGGTGGGCGGTCCGGTGTGCGCGGTGAAGACGGTGGAGTCGCTCACGGACGTCCGCATGGACCACTACGTGGAGATCGACTTCGCGGGCTTCGCGAAACTCGTGGACGCGCTCGGCGGCGTCACGGTGGCCACGGACGAGGACATCGATGACGACGACAGCCATCTGCACCTGAAGGCCGGCACCCACCACCTCGACGGCAGGACCGCTCTCGCGCTCGCCCGCACCCGGCACGGCATCGGCGACGGCAGCGACCTGGGCCGCATAGGCCTCCAGCAGAAGCTGGTGAAGGCACTCCTGGACCGGATCTCCACCGCCGGCCTCCTCACCGACCCGGCCCGCCTCTACCGCGTCGCCGACGCGGTGACGGGCAGCCTCACGACGGACACGGGCCTGGACTCGCTGAGCGAGCTGACGAGCCTGGGGCAGAGCCTGCGGGGGCTGTCGTCGGACGCGGTGAGGACGGTGACGATGCCGGTGGTGCCGGCGGCCTCGGACCGCAACCGGGTGGTGGCGAACGAGCCGGAGGCGAGCGACCTGTGGGAGTCGCTGCGCTGAGGAAGGCGGGCGCTGCCTGCGCGAACGCCGGCCGGAGAAAAAAGTTCGAAGAAATCCGGGGAGCGTGTCGATACGGGGGTCTCCCGTTCGACGCAGGGGTGAGAGGCCGGGAAGGACCCGGCCCGGGGGCCGGGAAGAACCCGGCGATCCGATCCCCCCCGAGGAGTCACCATGCCCCGCTACCTGTCGCTCGTGAAGATCGACGAGAACACCATGCCCGCCGAGGGCCCCAGCCCCGAACTGATGCAGCGCATGGGCGAGCTGATCGAGGAGATCACCAAGGCCGGCGTCATGCTCGACACCGCCGGGCTGACGCCGTCCGCGCAGGGCACCCGGCTGCGCTGGGAGGGCGGCGATATCTCCGTCACCGACGGGCCCTTCACCGAGGCCAAGGAGGTCGTCGGCGGCTACGCGATCATGCAGTGCAAGGACAAGGCCGAGGCGCTGGAGTGGACCAAGCGGTTCCTGAGGGTGCACGAGGAGTTCTGGACGGTGACCTGCGAGGTGCGGGAGATCGCGGAGGGCTGAGCCTTCCTTGGCCTGGGGCCGTGCGGGGTGTTCGATGGTGGGTTGTGGAACCACAGCCCGCCATCGACCCGTACGACAGCGCCGCCGCGGCCGATGCGCGCCGTACCGTGGAGACCGTCTTCCGCATCGAGGCCCCGCGGGTCATCGCCGCCGTCGCCCGCCTCGTCCGCGACGTCGGCATCGCCGAGGAGCTCGCGCAGGACGCCCTCGTCGCGGCGCTGGAGCAGTGGCCCCGGGACGGCGTCCCCGACAACCCCGGCGCCTGGCTCATGGCCACCGCCAGGCACCGAGCCGTGGACCTGATCCGCCGCCGTGAGAACTACGCCCGCAAGCTGGCGGAGATCGGCCGCGACCTGGAGACGACGGCACCACCGCAGGAGCCGTCCGCCCTGTACGACCCCGACGACATCGACGACGACCTGCTCCGCCTCGTCTTCACCACCTGCCACCCGGTCCTGTCGCCCGAGGCCCGCACCGCCCTCACCCTGCGCCTTCTCGGCGGCCTGACGACACCGGAGATCGCCCGGGCGTTCCTGGTCCCGGAAGCGACCGTCGCCCAGCGCATCGTCCGCGCCAAGCGCACGCTCGCCACGAAGAACATCGCCTTCGAGGTCCCGTACGGCCCCGACCGCGAGGCCCGCCTCGGCTCGGTCCTCGACGTCATCTACCTGATCTTCAACGAGGGCTACGCCGCCACCGCCGGCGACGACTGGCTGCGTCCGGCCCTGTGCGAGGACGCGCTGCGCCTGGCCCGCGTGCTGTCGGGCCTGATGCCGAAGGAGCCGGAGGTGCACGGCCTGACCTCCCTCCTCGAATTCCAGGCGGCCCGCACGGCGGCCCGCACCGGCCCGTCCGGCGAACCGGTCCTCCTCAAGGACCAGAACCGCAGCCGCTGGAACCGCATGCTCATCGCCCGCGGCATCGAGGCGCTGGCCCGCGCGGACGCCACGGCCACGGGCGCCCCCGGCCCGTACGCCCTCCAGGCGGCCATCGCCGCATGCCACGCACACGCGTACTCCTACGAGGAGACGGACTGGAAGACGATCGCCGTCCTCTACGGCCTGCTCGCGGCCCGGTCCCCCTCCCCGGTGGTCGAGTTGAACCGCGCGGTCGCGGTGTCGATGGCGGAGGGACCGGGGCCCGCGCTGGAGATCGTCGACGCGCTCGCGTCAGAACCGGCCCTGCGGGACTATCACTTGCTGCCGAGCGTGCGCGGCGATCTGCTGGCGCGGCTGGGGCGTACGGCGGAGGCGCGGATGGAGTTCGAGCGGGCCGCTCGGCTGGCAGGCAACGCTCGCGAGCGCGACCTGCTGCTGAGCCGGGCGGATGAGGCAAAGGCGGGTCCGTAGAGCGCGGCCGGTGTCAGAATCGGACGGACCGTAGGCGAGATCGACGGACCGTGGAGAGCCGGGAGCCCAGGGCAGGAGGGCCGGTCGGAGCCGACGGTCGGTCAGAGGGTGGACATTTCGGGGGACTTGAGTTGATCGAGGCTGTCACACGGTCCGCGGCCGTCCAGGAGCTGGCACTTCCCAGCACGTCGTACACGGCCGCCGGCGCGGTGACCGCCGCGCTGATCGCGGCCGGGATCGCGCTCTGGCAGATGCGCCGGAACCGGATGCTGGAGAGGGAGAAGAGCAAGCTCCAGCAGGCCGTCGAGGAACGGAAGATCGAGCTCCAGGAAGCCGCCGACCGGCGGAAGAAGGAGCACGAGTGGGAACGGGAGGAGCACCGGCGCGCCCAGGAGCGCGAGCGCGAGGAGGCGCACGCCCGGGAGCGGGAAGCCGCCCGTCGCGGAAGCATGGCGGAGCGGGCGGTGGACTACTGCACGCGCCTCGTGGGGGAACTGTCGACGCTCCACATCCTCGACATGTCCCGCCCGCTGCCCCTGGACCGCCTCTACGTCCAGGTCCGGGTGCAGGAGCACCAGCCGCTCCGGTTCGTCCGCGACGAGGAACCCGTTCAGGAACGCAGACGGGACGAGGGGATGCGCAAGGAGTCCGTGGCTCCCGAGTCCGCCGCGGCCCACACCTATGCGCCGGTCGATGCGCTCCAGCGCTACCAGCGCGTCGTCGTGGTCGGTGACCCGGGCGCCGGGAAGACCACCATGCTGCGCCACTTGGCCCTGCGCATGGCCAGGCGGGAGGGCGGGACGCTGCCCGAGACACCTGCGTACGTCGAGCTGGTCCGGTTCATCGAGAGCGGTCACGACTCCCTGCTCGACTACCTCGCCCAGCACTGGGAGGACCGCTACGGCTTCGCCGACGCCCAGGAGTATCTGGTCGAGAAGCTGACCGACGGCACGGCCGCGCTGCTGCTCGACGGACTCGACGAGGTCCAGGGCGGACAGAGCGTGGACGAGGCGGCGGGGGCGTACAACCGCGTCACCAAGGAGATCGCCCGGCTGGCCACCCGCTTTCCGAAGGCCCTGATCGCCACGACGTGCCGGCGGCACGGCTGGCAGGGCGGGCTGCCGCAGTTCCAGGTCCTGGAGGCGCTGGACTTCGAGTGGCCGCAGATCGAGACGTTCATCGCCAACTGGTTCGAGGAGGGCGACCGGCACCGCAACGGACTCCTGCGCGCCCTGTCCGCCAACGCCCGCCTGCAGACGCTCGCCGCGAACCCGCTGCTGCTCAGCCTCATCGCCATCGTCTACGAGAGCGACCTGGAGCTCCCCGAACGGCGGGCCACGCTCTACAAGCGCTGCGTCGAGGTCCTGCTGCGCGAATGGGACGCGCATCGGCAGATCGCCCGCTACAGCCGCTTCACACGGGACCGCAAACAGGACCTTCTCAAGCAGATCGCCTGCCACTACCACCAGCGCGGGCTGCGCACCTTCCCGGAGGCGGACCTGCTCGATCTCATCGCCGACTTCCTCCCGACGATCGACCTGCCCCGCACGGACAACAGGAAGATCCTGGACGAGATAGCCGCCCAGTACGGCCTGCTCAAGGCCCAGGCGCACGGTGTGTACGGCTTCCTGCACCTGACCCTCCAGGAGTACTTCGCGGCCAGCGCCCTCCTGGAGCAGGGGTCGGTGGGCGTCGAGCGTGCCGTGGCCGCGCGCTACGACCCCTGGTGGGAGGAGGTGATCCTGCTGATGGCGGGCTCGCCGGGGGACGCCTCCGAGTTGCTCCTGGGCGTGCTGCAACTGCGACCGGACCGGCCGCGGACCCGGAAGGACGCCCCCGAACTGCTGCACTTGCCCGACGACGACCTCTTCCACACGGACCTGCTGCTGGCGGCACGCTGTCTGACGGGGAGCCCCCGCGTGACGGACGTGGAACTGCGGGCGCAGATCGTGCGGACCGTGTGGGAGCTGCTGAAGACATCGCCGTACGCCGGGGAACGGCAGCGGGCGGCCGAGGCGGTCGTGGGGGTGATCGGCTCGGATCAGCAACTGGACGAGGTCATCGCCTCCATCACGGACGAGGCGGGAAGCGTCGAGGCGCGAGCGGCCCTGGTGGACGCGCTGGCCGCTCGCGGTGGGCGTGACGTGGGCAAACGACTGCTCGGGGTGCTCACACTCGGCTCCGAACTGCCCGAACTCCTGCACGAGCACCTCGTCATGGCCCTGGGCACCTTGGGGGTCGGGGCGGCGTTGCCCCAGCTGTGCGCGGAACTGGACGCACTGCTCAGCCGCCCGGATGCGCCCGCCCGAAAGGTCGGAGTCGTCCTCAGGGCGCTCGGAGCCGTGGGAGCGCCCACGGACGTCATACTGCGCACGATCGACGTCTGCGCGGGTTGGTCGGACTTCCGGCTGATCGCGGACGCGGTGCGCGACGTGCTCGCGGACGTCAGGGACCCGGGCGTGCAGGGACCGCTCCTGCACCTTCTCGTGCGCAACAACGAGTGGTTCTTCGAACGGTCGGTCCTGGCGGAGGCGTATCTGGACATCGCCGGCGAGCGCGGGGTCGGGGCGCTGCTCGACATCGTGCGATCCGGGGGGACGACGGACTCGCAGAAACTGCCCTTGATGATGGCGCTGACCCAGTTCATCACCGCCAAGGGCCACAGCCGGACGCACCGCGACGCCCTCCTTGCCGTCGCCCACGACGACGCCATGGTCTGGCAGGTCCGCTGGCTGGCCCTCGAGTGCCTCGACGACGACCCCGGAAGCGTGGAGGAACTCCAAGCGCTGTTCGGGGCCTCGGACGAGTCCGTGTCCGTGGCGGCGGCCGCCACGTCGGCCGTCTGGGGAACATCACCCCGGCTCGACATCATCCGCGACGCGGTCCTGAAGAAACGCGTATCGGCCGACATGATGTTCGAGGTGTCGGAGGACAGCGGGATGGTGTGGCCGGGCCGGATCGCCAAGCGACTCGCCGACGTCCTGGCCCCGTATGGCGACATCGGTCTGCGGCGGCATTTCTCCGATCTCGTGCGCGCGGGCGGCGCTTCGTCCGCTGACGGCCTTCCTGTCCCTGTGAACGACGACACGCTCGCGTGGACCCTGGCATTCGCTCATGAAGCGGGAATCGACGCGTACTTGAGCCCTGACCTCGTAAGCAACGGCCTGTTCGATGCAGACGTCATGATCGAAGTCATGCCTCACATTCCCCACTCGCGGGTACAGGCTGTGCTCCGTCACTGCCTTCGCAAGGGGAACGAGGATCTGCTGTACCGCGACACACGAGCGCTTCTGGACTGGGCGGCCGCAGCCGCCAATGATGCCGAGGCTGTCTCGATGCTGCTGCGGTTCCTTTCCCGGGCCCTGAAGAAGAGCACGGTCCACGGCGTCGGGGCCGTGGACAAGGTTCACGACCTCGCCTACGCCGTGAGCCGTCGAGCCCGTGTCCGTGTCCTGCCCGACCACACGATCGCCCCGCTTCCCTGACTGCGCGGGTGCTACGCCGGTTGCCCGACGAGCATCGTCGGCGCGCCGGCGACACGCGTGAGGAAAACGGTCGCCGCCCCGGGCCCTTGGGGCTTGACCTTCCGCCGCAGCTCCTCCGGTTCGACCGCTGATCCACGCTTCTTCACGGTCAGCGTCCCGACCTCCCGTTGCCGCAGCAGCGCCTTCAACTTCTTCACACTGAAGGGGAGTTGATCGGTGATCTCGTACGCCGAGGCATAGGGCGTCGGCCGTAGCTCGTCCGCGGTGACGTAGGCAATGGTCGCGTCGATCAGCCCGCCGTCCAGCTGATCGGCGACCTCGGCGACCAGATGGGCGCGGATGACGGCACCGTCGGGCTCGTACAAGTACCGTCCGACGGGCCGGACTTCGGGGTCGGGCAGGCTGCGGGAGAGCAGCGAAAGCGGACCCGGCAACAGCGTGGCCCGCACCGCCCCGGGGCCGGTCCCGAACCACAGCACCGCCTCCTTCACGTCCCCGCCGTCCGAGATCCACTCGGCCTCGGCGTCGCCGGGGATCGCCTCGTGGGGGATTCCGGGTGCGATCTTCAGCGCGGCGTGCGGCGCTTTTCGGGCGGCTTCGACGGCCCAGGACAGCGGAGGCGAGTACGCCTCGGGGTCGAAGATCCGGCCCCGGCCGCCGCGCCGGGCGGGGTCGACGAACACGGCGTCGTAATCGGTGGTGTCGACGTCGGTGACGTCCGCTTCCCGCACCTCGACCAGTTCCCCGAGCCCCAGCGCCGCCGCATTGGCCCGCGCCGCCGCCACCGTCACCGGGTCCCGGTCCACCGCCAGCACCCGGATGCCGGCCCGTGCCCACGCGATCGCGTCACCCCCGATCCCGCAGCACAGGTCGGCGACCGAGCCGATCCCCAGTTCCTTCATCCGTCCGGCCCGATACGCCGCGACACTCGCCCGCGTCGACTGCTCGACCCCGTTCGGCGTGAAGAACATGCGCCCCGCGTCCGCCGCCCCGAATTTCGCCGCCGCCCGCTGCCGCAGCCGCGCCTGCCCGAGCGCCGCCGACACCAGGTCGGCGGGGTGCTCGCGGCGCAGACGGGTGGCGACGGCGAGTTCGTCGGCGGGGTCGAAGTCGCGCACGGCGTCGAGGAGGGCGTGGCCCTCGGGGGTGAGGAGGGAGGAGAAGGAGGCGAGGTCGTTCACCGGGCCATTGTCGAACAGCCGGTGGACCGCCCGCTCCCCGCGGCCTGTGGACCGCCCGCTCCCTGTGGGCCAGTCGGTGGATGGTCCGTCCTCGGTGGCGGTGTCGGCCGGACTTCGGGACGGGTGCCTGCGAAGATCCCGCTCCATGCGACTAGTAGTACAAAATGACAAAAGCGCCCCCAATGCCCCCAATGGGGGAGTCGTGGGACGCCGGCGTCCGGCAGCCGGCCGTTCCCAGGCAGGGGTCCGGGTCCGGGTCCGCGGCGGAATCACCGTGCTCACCGTCGCCGCCATCGCCTCGGCCTGCGCACCGGCAGGCGGAGGCGGCTCCGATGCCGTACGCCCCACCCCGAGCCGCCCGCCCCTGAAGGCGCCGCCCCCGGGCCCCACCCCCGGCACCCGGAATCCGCAGGCCGAAGCCCCGCCCGCCAAGAAGTTCAAGTCGGCCCACGCCGCCCACGCCGCCCGGGTCGCCGCCGCGAGACGCTGGCGTCTGGCAGGGGTCCCGCTCACGCCTCCGCCGCCGCCCGCGAGGAAGCCGAAGATCACCACCCGTAAGGGCTTCGAGGTGGACGGGCACCGGGAACTCGGCCTCCCGTCGGTCTTCACGACCGTCCCCACCCAACAGCGGGTCGTCTTCCTCACCATCGACGACGGCGCCGAGAAGGATCCGGTGTTCCTGCGGATGATGAGCGACCTGCAGGTGCCGTACACCGCCTTCCTCAGCAACTACCTGATCAAGGAGGACTACGGCTACTTCAAGCGGATGCAGCGCAGCGGCGTCGTCCTGAACAACCACACCCTCCGCCACCCCTATCTGCCGTCCCTGTCCTACCTCGCGCAAAAGCGCGAGATCTGCGGCATGCAGCAGGTGATCCAGGAGCGCTACGGCAAGCGCCCGTTGCTCTTCCGCCCGCCCTTCGGCAACTACGACCGGGACACCCTGCGCGCGGCGAAGTACTGCGGCATCCGGTACGTCCCCCTGTGGAACGAGGAGGTCTTCGTCGACCACTGGGAGTTCCGCGAGTGGGACCGGAGGATCCGGCCGGGTGACATCGTCCTCACGCACTTCCGGGGCAGGGGCGACTGGAAGGGCACAATGCCCGACATGATCCGCCGATTCCTGAACAAGGTGACGGCCGACGGGTACGCGGTGGCCCGGCTGGAGGACTACCTGTGAGGCCGGCGTCGGCGATGCGGGGTGGGGCCGCCGTGGCCCTGGCGTGCGTGCTGCTCGCCGGTTGCGCCCAGTCGACCGGTTCCGCCGGCTCCGGCGCGGTGCCGGGCGGCAGGGCGGCACAAGAAGGCGGCAAGGCCGCGGCACAAGAAGCGCGGTCGGCGAAAGGGCCGACGCAGGCGGCACAGCCGTACCGCCGTTGGGGCCTGACCGCCCCCCTGCCCGCGCCCCCGTCCCCGGCCCCGCCCGCCCGGCGGCAGCCGCCGCCCGCGGACGACCGGTTGCCCGTCGTGGACCGCGTCCCCACCCGCGACCAGGTCGTCTTCCTCACCTACGACGACGGCGCCGAGAAGGACCCCCGCTTCGTCGACATGGTCCGTGAACTGCGCCTGCCCGTCAGCATGTTCCTCACCGACAGCGTGGTCGGCCCGGGCTACGGCCACTTCGCGCGCCTGCGCTCGGTGGGCGCGTCCATCCAGAACCACACCCTCGACCACGCCGCCCTGCGCGGTCTGCCGTACGCCGGCCAGCGCGCCGAGATCTGCGGCCAGCAGAACAAACTCCGCGCCCGCTTCGGCATCCGCCCCCGCCTCTTCCGCCCGCCCTACGGCACGTACGACGCCACCACGCTGCGCGCCGCCGCCCGCTGCGGGATCACGGCGGTGGTGCTGTGGCGGGCGGCGATGGAGGGCGACGGCGAACTGACGTACGCCAAGGGCCCCGGCCGGCTGCGGCCCGGGGACATCATCTCCGTCCCTTCGGGTGAGCCGACCGGACTGAGTCTGCGCGAGCGGACGACGCGGCTGCTGCGGGAGGTCCAGCGGAGGGGGCTGACGGTGGGCCGTTTGGAGGACTACGTCTGAGGAAACTTTTCGGCGGCGGTCCAGGGGTCCGGCCCGTCCGGCGTTTGAGGACGAGGCCCGTCCGGGCGACCGGGAACCCGGCGCGGCCGGCGGAGCGAATTAGCAGTCCGCTTGACCGAGTGCTAATCGCGGTCATAGTCTCGGCTCTGGCACTCGACGCAGGAGAGTGCCAAATACGCGACGGGCAGGTCCGGCACCCGCGACGACGGATCGACCTGGTCGCCACCTCAGACAGTTAACCCCGTGAGATCTCCGAAGGGGGAGGTCGGATCGTGACGACCACCAGCTCCAAGGTTGCCATCAAGCCGCTCGAGGACCGCATCGTGGTCCAGCCGCTCGACGCCGAGCAGACCACCGCCTCTGGCCTGGTCATCCCGGACACCGCCAAGGAGAAGCCCCAGGAGGGCGTCGTCCTGGCCGTGGGCCCGGGCCGCTTCGAGAACGGCGAGCGTCTTCCGCTTGACGTGAAGACCGGCGACATCGTGCTGTACAGCAAGTACGGCGGCACCGAGGTGAAGTACAACGGCGAGGAGTACCTCGTCCTCTCGGCTCGCGACGTCCTCGCGATCATCGAGAAGTAAGACCACCTCAGGTCTTTCGAGCTGCGCCCCTGGCCCCCCGCGACCACTTAAGAAGCCGGGCGCCCGGGGCGCAGTGTCTTTCCACCCATAGCTTTCCGCCCACAGATTTCCGAGAGGGCTCCCGCTGTCATGGCGAAGATCCTGAAGTTCGACGAGGACGCCCGTCGCGCCCTCGAGCGCGGCGTCAACAAGCTGGCCGACACGGTCAAGGTGACGATCGGCCCCAAGGGCCGCAACGTCGTCATCGACAAGAAGTTCGGCGCACCCACCATCACCAACGACGGCGTCACCATCGCCCGTGAGGTCGAGGTCGAGGACCCGTACGAGAACCTCGGTGCCCAGCTGGTGAAGGAGGTGGCGACCAAGACCAACGACATCGCGGGTGACGGTACGACCACCGCCACCGTGCTGGCCCAGGCGCTGGTGCGCGAGGGCCTGAAGAACGTCGCCGCGGGTGCCTCCCCGGCGCTGCTGAAGAAGGGCATCGACGCCGCCGTCGCGGCCGTCTCCGAGGACCTCCTCGCGACCGCCCGCCCGATCGACGAGAAGTCCGACATCGCCGCCGTGGCCGCGCTCTCCGCGCAGGACCAGCAGGTCGGCGAGCTCATCGCCGAGGCGATGGACAAGGTCGGCAAGGACGGTGTCATCACCGTCGAGGAGTCCAACACCTTCGGTCTGGAGCTGGACTTCACCGAGGGCATGGCCTTCGACAAGGGCTACCTGTCGCCGTACTTCGTGACGGACCAGGAGCGCATGGAGGCCGTCCTGGAGGACCCGTACATCCTCATCAACCAGGGCAAGATCTCCTCCATCGCCGACCTGCTGCCGCTGCTGGAGAAGGTCATCCAGGCCGGTGCCTCCAAGCCGCTGCTGATCATCGCCGAGGACGTCGAGGGCGAGGCCCTGTCGACCCTGGTCGTCAACAAGATCCGCGGCACCTTCAACGCGGTCGCCGTCAAGGCCCCCGGCTTCGGTGACCGCCGCAAGGCGATGCTGCAGGACATGGCGATCCTCACCGGCGCCACGGTCATCTCCGAGGAGGTCGGCCTCAAGCTCGACCAGGTCGGCCTGGACGTGCTGGGCTCCGCCCGCCGCGTGACGGTCACCAAGGACGACACGACCATCGTCGACGGCGCCGGCAACTCCGAGGACGTCCAGGGCCGCGTCGCGCAGATCAAGGCCGAGATCGAGAACACCGACTCCGACTGGGACCGCGAGAAGCTCCAGGAGCGCCTCGCGAAGCTGGCCGGCGGCGTGTGCGTGATCAAGGTCGGCGCCGCCACCGAGGTGGAGCTGAAGGAGAAGAAGCACCGCCTGGAGGACGCCATCTCCGCGACCCGCGCCGCGGTCGAGGAGGGCATCGTCTCCGGTGGTGGCTCCGCGCTGGTCCACGCCGTCAAGGTCCTCGAGGGCAACCTCGACAAGACCGGCGACGAGGCCACCGGTGTCTCCGTGGTCCGCAAGGCCGCCGTCGAGCCGCTGCGCTGGATCGCCGAGAACGCCGGCCTCGAGGGCTACGTCATCGTCTCCAAGGTCGCCGAGCTCGAGAAGGGCAACGGCTACAACGCCGCGACCGGCGAGTACGGCGACCTGGTGAAGGCCGGCGTCATCGACCCGGTCAAGGTCACCCGCTCCGCCCTGGAGAACGCCGCCTCCATCGCCTCCCTCCTCCTCACGACCGAGACCCTGGTCGTCGAGAAGAAGGAAGAGGAGGAGCCGGCCGCCGCGGGCCACGGTCACGGCCACGCCCACTGAGGCACGCACCACCTCTTGACGAAGAAGCCCCCCGGCTGCTGCTGCAGCGGGGGGCTTCTCCCTTCGCGGGCGTCACTGACCGAGTACCCCCAGCTGCTCCAGCAGCCCCGCCCGGTCGTAGAGCCAGTGGCTCTCGCAGATCCTCCCGTCCCGGAACCGCTGCCAGGTCATGCCCTGCATGGCCACGTCCTGCCCGGTCGCCGGGATCCCCAGGAACTCGCCCTTGTGCCGTGCGGTCCAGTTCCACCGTGTGCACACCTGGTCGCCCTGGGCCAGCTGGTCGTCGATCCGGAACGTGAAGTCGAAGGCGGCACGCCACCCCGCGTACTGCTCGCGCACCCCGTCGATGCCCTGCACCGGCTGCGGATACGACGGATCGTGATCCACGTAGTCGTCCGTGAGGTGCTCGCCGATCCGCTCCGGCTCCATCCTGCCCATGTCCTTGAAGAAGGCCTGCGCGGCCAGGACGTTCAGCTGCTCGTCCCGTACGACGTCGAGATCGGTGAACGTCGGCGTCTCGTCACAGAGCGCGACCATCTCCTGGAAGATCCGGTCGGTCTCGGGCAGGTTGGAGTTCCGCATCGCCTCTTCGTACGACGGAAACTCCACGATCTCGATGAAGTGCGACGCGTCGGTCCGGTCCTTGCCGATGATGTCGTGCGTCGCCGTCCGCTTCCCCTTGGTCTGCTCGACCCACCTGTCCATCAGCCGGTTCATCTCGTCGAAGCGGCTGGTCCTGCAGTCGATGAGCTGTACGAAGGTCATGACGTCGTGGCCTCCCGGTCCTTCTGGGCGCGGCTGGACAGCACCATTGTCCTCGCGGGAGGGGCCGTGTGCCTGTCGGCCGTTCGGCACCCTGGGCGGATGCGTGTACGGGGGACCGGTTGTCTCGGCGGGCGGCGACATCCGGTACGAACTGCGAGAGCCCGCTCATGGCATGGTTCGCCCCGCATCCGCCGCGCGTGCGTCCGCATCGTCCCCCCAGGGGGCGAGTCGTGCCACCGCGCGGCCGCCCACCGAACGGGTCCGGGCCCTCGTCGACGGCGGTGACAACGGGGCGGCCCTGAACCGGGCCCGGCCGCTGCTCGCCGCCGGCCCCCGCTCCAGTTCCGTCGCACTGGACCCCGCCCCCGGCCCTCAACGGTCTCTTCCGCGACAGCGCTACTGCGGCCCGTACTTCCGCCCGGTCCTCGAACTGATCCCCCCGAGCATCCCCCGAGGCACCAGCTTCGCCGCCCCCATCAGCACCTTGTACCGAGGGTCCGGAATCGACAACGACTTCCCCCGGGCGAGATCCTCCAGCGCCACCGCCACCACTTTGTCCGCATCCAGCCACATCCACCCGGGAATGTTGTCGGTCCCCATCCCCGCCCGCTGATGGAACTCGGTCCGCACGAACCCCGGGCACAGCGCCATCAGCCGCACCCCGCTCCCCGCCAGATCCCGCGCCGCCCCCTGCGTGAACTGCACGACCCACGCCTTGGACGCGCCGTACGTCCCGCGCGGCACGAAGGCCGCGACCGACGCGACATTGACGACGCCCCCGCGCCCCCGCTCGCGCATCGCCTCCGTCGCCGCCGACGTCAGACGCAGCACCGCCTCGCAGTGCACCTTGAGCATCTTCAGCTCGTCGGCCATGGAGACGTCGAGATAGCGGCCCTTGTTGCCGAAGCCGGCATTGTTGATCAGCAGGTCGACGGGGTTGCGGCGGTCGCCGAGGCGGGCGGCGACCGCCTCGATGCCGGTGTCCTCCGCCAGGTCGGCCGTCAGCACCTCCGCCTCGATGCCGTGCCGGTCGTGCAGCTCGGTCGCCTGCTCCCGCAGCCGCTTGGTGTCCCGGGCCACCAGGACCAGGTCGTGCCCGTCAGCCGCCAGCCGCCGCGCGAACGCGGCGCCGATACCCGCGGTCGATCCCGTAATCAATGCCGTTGTCATGGCGCAAGGTTAGGGCCCCGGACTGCGCGCTTCCGCTCCCGTCTCAGCCGTGCTGGTGCCCCGAGTGGTCCGAATGCCGCGACGGTGCCTGCGCCCGCTGCCCCTTGTCCACCACCACGAACTGGCCCATCATCCCCTGGTCCTCGTGGTACAGCAGATGACAGTGGTACATGTACGGCGTGTCCGGATCCGCCGGCCCGGTGAAGCGCAACGCCAGTTTCATGGTCGTGCCGTTCGGCAGGAACACCGTGTCCTTCGGCCCGCGCAGCGCCGCCGGCGGCGCCTCACCGTTCACCTCCAGCACCCGGAACTGCACATCGTGCACATGGAAGTTGTGCGGCATGCCATTGCTGTTGCGCACCGTCCACACCTCCGTCGTGCCCCGCGTGACCGTCTCGTCGACGCGGTCCATGGCCATCGCCCGCCCGTTGATACCGGACCGCTTCAGGTCGAAGTACCGCCCACGCACCGCATCCGTGCCGTCGGGTGTCTCCGACTCGCCCAGCACGGTGGGTATTCCGGGCGACGGCCGGAGCCGTCCGGCCGCCCGCAGCTCCAGTACGTCGAAGGAGTCGTCGCCACCACCGAACCGCCGGTTCCAGCTGTCCCCGTAGTTGTCCTGCGGGAAGCTGCGCAGCATCACCCGCTCACCCGCCCGCATCCGCACGACGATCTCGGCGCGCTCGCCCGGCGACAGCTGGACCCGGTCCATGGACTCGGGCCGCTCCAGCAGACCCCCGTCCGTCGCTATCAGCGAGAAGGCGCGGCCGTCCGGGAATCCGAAGGCGTACGTCCGTGCCGTCGACGCGTTGAGGAGCCGCAGCCGTATGAGCTCGTCGCCGACCTCCCGGAAGGGACGCAGGGTGCCGTTGACCATCGTCCGGTCGCCGAGGAAGCCCACGTTCTGCATGATCCGGTGGCCGCCGTCGAGCTTCGCACCGTCGAAGCGCACGTCCTGCACGATGACGGGCAGGTCGTCGACGCCGTACCGCTTCGGCAGGGTGAGCTCCGCCGACTTCTCGTCGTCGACGATGAACAGGCCTGCCAGGCCCCGCCGCACATGCTGTTCGGTCGCGCCGTGCGGGTGCGGGTGGTACCAGAGCGTCGCGGCCGGCTGGTCCACGGTCCAGTGCGGGGTCCAGGTGCCGCCGGGGGCGATCATCTGGTGCGGGCCGCCGTCCATCCGTGCGGGCAGGTGCATGCCGTGCCAGTGCACGCTGGACGCCTCGTCGAGCCCGTTCGCTATGCGCACGCGGACCTTCTCGCCGCGGGCCGCGCGCAGTGTCGGGCCGAGGTAGGAGCCGTTGAATCCCCATGTCGGGGTCTTCAGACCGTCCTTGAACTCCGTCTCGCCCGCGCGCATCCGCAGGTCGAAGACGCGCGTGCCGTCCTTGTCGACGGTGGACTCCGCCAGGGGCGGTATCGCCAGCGCGTTGTCGAACGAGGCCTTGCCGACCGTGCTGACGTCGGCGCCGGTCCACAGCCAGGCGAACAGGCCGCCGACCGCCATCACTACGACCGTGACGACGGAACCCACAACGATGAGGACGCGCTTGAGGCGAGACATGCTTCGAGCGTCCTTGATCGCCGCCCACCGAACATCCGGGTCGTCCCCAGGCCGCCCCCGACCCAACCCCTGCCGGTCATACGGGGTTTCCCCCTAGGAGCCGTGTGGCATCTGCCCGACCGATCCCCAACTCACGGAACAGGGACCGGTGGTGCGGCAGCGGCCGCGGGCACACAGCCCGAATTGCGGGACGTCATGAGCGGCCACGGGCCGGTTCCGGCTCGTGCTGCGACGTCGGGTCGTGCCGGGGAAGCAGGAGCGGGGTGGCCAGGATGAGCAGTCCCGCGACCGTGAGGGCGGTGCGTGGACCGGTGACGTCGGCGAGCAGCCCGCCGAGCGCGGTGAGGACGGCGATGCACGCCTGCTGACCGATCGACCAGGCCGACAGCGTGCGGGTGACGAGATGCTGGGGAGTCTGTTCGAGCCGGTAGGTGGCGAGCACCGGGTTGTACAGGCTCATGTTGATGATGATCGCCAGCTCGACAGCGATCACGGTGACGAGGCCGACGACGCCGGGGCGGACGAAGGCCAGCCCGATCAGCCAGACGGCACGCAGGGTGCCGACGGTCCGGAAGACCCGGTGCCGGCCGTAGCGGGCCACGACACGGCGGGCCAGCCGGGAGCCGATGAGCCCGCCGACACAGGGGGCGGCGAAGGCGAGGCCGTACTGCCAGGGCGGGAACCCGAGCCGGCCGAGGAGGAGCACGGCCAGCAGCGGCTCCGTGGCCATGATCAGACCGGCGACGAGCATGTTGTTGAGGTACAGCGCCCGCAGACCGGGATGCCCCATGATGTGTCGCCAGCCGTCGAGCAACGCGCCCGCCCGCACCGGGCTTTCGCCGGCTGTCCGGTGCGGCGGTGCCTGTTCCCGGCCGCGCATCGCGGTGATGGCCAGCGCGGAGAACAGGTAGCTGAGCGCGTCGGCCAGCACGGTGGTGACCGGCCCGAACAGGCCGGTCGCCGCCCCGCCCAGCGGTGGCCCGACCGCGATGGAGCTCCAGTTGGTCGACTCCAGCCGCGCGTTGGCCACGAGCAGATCATCCGGCCGGACGAGGCCCTTCAGGCAGGCGCCGCCGGCCGCGTTGAAGGCGATCTTGGCTGCGGCGACCACGGCCGAGACCACGAGCAACTGGACGAAACCGAGCCGGCCGAAGGCGTAGGCGACCGGGATCGTCGCCATGACCGCGAACCGGGTCAGGTCCGTCGCGATCATGACCCGGCGCTTGCGCCGGAACTCGACCCATGGCGCGAGCGGCACCGCGATCAGCGCGCCCACCGCGGGCCCCACCGCGGACAGCGCGGACACCTCGGCGGGTCCGGCGTGCAGCACCAGTACGGCGATCAGCGGCAATGCCCCGAACCCCAGCCCGGACCCATAGGCGCTCACCGCGTACGCGGCCCACAGCCAGCCGAACTGCCGGCCCAGCCGTCTCCTGCCCACCACGCTCAGCGTGCCCCCTCGATGGCCCACCCGAACAAACCGACGTTGCCCAGGGAGAGCAAAACGAGCGGCACGGCGCCAGGTCAAACAACCGAACCACCAGCGGCCCACAACCATCCGTTGTTCACTATGGTCGGCCGGCGTGGATCTCGAAGCAGTGCACACCTTCGTCGCCGTCGCTGAAGCGGGCCAGTTCCAGAAGGCCGCCGCCGACCTGTCGATCACCCAGCAGGCCGTCTCCAAGCGCATCGCCGCGCTGGAACGCGACCTCGGCGTGCGGCTGTTCACCCGCACGCCGCGCGGCGCCGAGCCCACCATCGACGGGCAGGCGTTCCTGCCCCACGCGCGCGAGCTGATGCGCGCCGCCGAGCGCGCCGTCGCGTCCGTACGCACGGGCCGCCGTCCGCTGCGCGTCGACGTGATCGCCTCGCGCGGCGCGGCGGCGGGCCTGATGCGCGGATTCCACCGCGCCCACCCCGGGATCGAGCTCGACGTGCTGATGCTGCTCGACATCGAGCCGGCCGTCACCGCCATCCGCTCCGGTGCGATCGACGCCTCCTTCCGCGCTGTCGCCGCACCCGGTCGGCCCCTTCCCGAGGACATCGAGTCCGTCCGCGTGCTCGACGAGCCGCTCCAGCTCCTCACCGGCCCCGCCCACGCGCTGGCGGGCGCCCGGTCGGTGACCGTCGCCGAGCTCGCCGGGCACCGGATCTGGATTCCCGGCCTCGTCCCCGGCAGTGAATGGGCCGCCTACTACGACGACCTCGTCGCCGAGTTCGGCCTCACCATCGAGTCGACCGGCCCCAACTTCGGTTCCGACGCCCTTCTCGACACCGTCGCCGACACCCCGGCCCTGGCCACCTTCATGGGCGAGCACACCCGCCTCATCTGGCCCGCCGGCCACGGCCTGCGCCGCATCCCGGTGACCGACCCGACGCCCGTCTACCCGCACTCGCTCCTCTGGCACCGCGACAACCCGCACCCGGCGCTGTCCGCACTCCGCGCCCACCTCGCCGCCACAGCGCCCGGCCACGACGCCGCCGGGACCTGGACGCCGGACTGGGTGATCCCCCGCTGAACGCCTCCGGTCGATCCACCCCGAGGCTGCGCTCCCCGCATGCCTCAAAGCTCGGCCTCGCACATCCCGCGCCTCCCCAAGTCACCCTTATGCTCGAAGGGTGATCGAGGCTCGTCATCTCCGTGTGCTGCGCGCTGTCGCCGCCACCGGTTCGTTCTCCGCGGCAGGGCGCGAACTGGGCTGCACCCAGCCCGCCGTCAGCCAGCAGATGAAGGCACTGGAGGCGTCCGTCGGCACGCCCCTTCTGGTGCGCAGCGGGCGGGAGATGCGGCTGACCCAGGCCGGTGAGGCGCTGGTGCGGCACGCCGCCGGAATCCTGGCCGGCCTCACCGCCGCCGAGGAGGAGGTCGCCGCCATCGCCGGGCTACGGGCCGGCCGCGTCCGCCTCGTCTCCTTTCCCAGCGGCAGCTCCACCCTGGTCCCCACCGCCCTCGCCGCCCTGCGCGCCGCACACCCGGGCACCCGCGTCTCCCTGGAGGAGGCCGAGCCCCCGAAGTCCGTCGAACTGCTGCGCGAGGGCGACTGCGACGTGGCCCTCGCGTTCCGTTACGAGGGTGCCGCGGGCGCACCGGAAGGGGAGTGGGACGACCTCGTCGTACGCCCGCTGCTGAGGGACCGGCTCGTCGCCCTCGTACCCGAACGGCACCGGCTCGCGCGCACCGCGGCCTCAGGGTCCCTCGCCATCGGGGAACTCGCCGCCGAGCCGTGGATCGCCGGGTGTCCGCGCTGCCGAGGACAACTGGTCGAGGTGTGCGAGAGCGCCGGCTTCACGCCCCGCATCGACTTCGCCACGGACGACTATCCGGCGGTCGTCGGTCTGGTGGGCGCCGGCCTGGGCGTGGCCGTCCTGCCCCAGCTCGCCGTGGAGTCCGTACGGCCGCGAGGGGTGCGCATGGTGACGCTGGAGCCGGCGGTGCGCCGCGAGATCGTCGCGCTCACCCTGCCCGACCTGGCGCAGGTGCCTGCGGTGGCGGCGACGCTGGAGCAGCTGGCGCGGGCCGCGGCCCGGTAGCGAGAACGCCGCTGCCCACAGGGGCGAAAAGTAAGGGCACGCGTGCGCGTGCCCGGTTGCAGAAACGTTCCTTCAGTTGGTCGGACCGGCCTCTCCGCTGGTCGTCGACGCCGAGACCAGCCGGTTGCGCGCCCGCCCCATGAGCTCCTCGCGCTCGTCCTCGGTCAAGCCGCCCCAGACGCCGTACGGTTCGCGGACCGCCAGCGCGTGCGCCGCGCACTGCGCGCGCACCGGGCACCTCATGCAGACCTCCTTGGCCGAGTTCTCACGAGCACTCCGAGCCGCACCGCGCTCGCCCTCGGGATGAAAGAAGAGCGAGCTGTCCACCCCGCGGCAGGCAGCCAGCAGCTGCCAGTCCCACAGGTCCGCGTTCGGTCCGGGAAGGCGGGAGAAATCTGCCATTGCGTGACCCCTTGTAGCCGTTCTGGGCGGATACGGTGTCCACGACCGTACATCTACGATCTAAGGAGATGAAAATATGACTCATTGCGAATCTAGCCCCAATCGCCAATAAACGGGAAGAAAAAGGTCTGAATGGGGCATGGGTTGTGATGAAACATTGTGGGTCCGTCGTGCATGTCTGCCCCGTGTCCGCCCCCTCACGTAGAGTGCCGAAGATGGCACACAGCCCCGTAACTCTTTCGGGTGACCGTCGTTGAGAGTGCGGAGGCGGTTGAAGCAACAAGTGCTCGGGCAGGCGTCCGAGACGGTCGACCGCACAGGTGACGATTTCGTACCAGCCTGGAGGCTCAAGGTGACGTGCATCAGCTGCGGAGGGCGGCCATGACATCCGTCCTCGTCTGCGACGACTCCCCGCTTGCCCGAGAGGCGCTCCGCCGCGCGGTCGCGACCGTGCCCGGCGTCGAGCGCGTGACGACCGCGGCCAACGGCGAGGAAGTCCTCCGCCGCTGGGGCGCCGACCGCTCGGACCTGATCCTGATGGACGTACGCATGCCCGGCCTGGGCGGCGTCGAGACCGTGCGGCGGCTGCTGTCCGCCGACCCCGGTGCGCGCATCATCATGCTCACCGTCGCCGAGGACCTGGACGGCGTGGCCCTCGCGGTCGCCGCCGGTGCCCGCGGCTATCTGCACAAGGACGCCTCGCGCGCGGAGCTGCGCGCCACGGTGACGCAGGCGCTGGCCGACCCGACCTGGCGTCTTGCCCCGCGCCGGCTGCGCTCCGCCGAGATGGGTGCCGCGCCCACGCTCACCGCGCGTGAGATCCAGGTGCTCGAAGGCATGAGCCACGGCCGTTCCAACGCGGAGATCGGCCGTGAGCTGTTCCTCTCCGAGGACACCGTGAAGACGCACGCCCGGCGCTTGTTCAAGAAGCTGGGTGCCTCGGACCGGGCCCACGCGGTGGCGCTCGGCTTCCGGTGGGGTCTGGTTCGATAAGCACCCCCACCGTGGGTGCCGTGTGGTGTCGTCTGGCGGCCGCGGCTTCGTCGTGGCTGGTCGCGCAGTTCCCCGCGCCCCTTTCGGGGCGCGGTTGCGAGGCCCGTCAAGAGGTCCTGTTGGTGCCCGCTGCTCGTTTCGGCGCGGATGCCGCATCCTTGAGATGTGGAGTCTCTCGGGGACGAGTCGGTCGAGCGGAAGGGGAGGGCGCAGGGGATGAGTGCCGGCGCACCTGCTCATAACGCTTCAGTGCACAACAACGGGCACGATGCCACGGACCGCACGGCCACAAGGCACCATGGACCGATGCGCGACGACGAGGCGGCTTATGCCCAAGGGGCGATCGGTGCACTCGTCCACCGCGCCGTGGACGGGGACGAGCAGGCCACGCACGATCTGCTCGCGCACGTCCACCCCCTGGCCCTGCGCTACTGCCGCACCAGGCTGTCCCGCCTCCCGGGCGACGCCCGGCACTTCGTCGAGGACCTCGCCCAGGAGGTCTGCGTCGCCGTCCTGCTCGCGCTGCCGCGCTACAAGGACACCGGCCGCCCCTTCGAGGCGTTCGTCTTCGCGATCGCCGCGCACAAGGTGGCGGACCTGCAGCGGGCGGCCATGCGCCACCCGGGATCCACGGCGGTCCCGTCCGACGAGATGCCGGAACGCCCGGACGACTCCCTCGGCCCGGAGGAGCGGGCGCTGCTGAGCAGCGACGCCGAGTGGGCCAAGAAACTGCTGGCCAACCTGCCCGAGAACCAGCGGGAGCTGTTGCTGCTGCGCATCGCCGTGGGGTTGACCGCGGAGGAGACGGGTCAGATGTTGGGAATGTCACCTGGTGCGGTGCGGGTTGCACAGCACAGGGCGCTGAGCCGCCTGCGGGCGCTGGCCGAGCAGTAGTTGCTCTGTTGAACGGCCGGTGCGCCGCTTCCGTAGGAACATACGAAGCCCGGAGCGGGTCCGAACCGTGGAATGTGCCACCTCTGCTTCCCGTTAGCATGGACATCCGCACCGATCAAGGCCATTTGGGGAAGGTGTCATGACTGCCAACGTCGACGGAGTGCCCGAGAAATTCGCGACACTCGGGCTGACCTACGACGACGTGCTGCTGCTGCCGGGCGCATCCGAGGTGCTCCCCAACGCGGTCGACACCTCGTCCCGCATCTCCCGCAATGTCCGGGTGAACATCCCCCTGCTGTCCGCCGCCATGGACAAGGTCACCGAGTCCCGCATGGCGATCGCGATGGCCCGCCTCGGCGGTGTCGGTGTGCTGCACCGCAACCTGTCCGTCGAGGACCAGGTCAACCAGGTCGACCTGGTGAAGCGGTCCGAGTCCGGCATGGTCACCGACCCGATCACGGTGCACCCCGAGGCGACGCTCGCCGAGGCGGACGCGCTGTGTGCCAAGTTCCGCATCAGCGGTGTCCCCGTCACCGACCCGGCCGGCCGGCTGCTCGGCATCGTCACCAACCGGGACATGGCCTTCGAGAGCGACCGCAGCCGCCAGGTGCGCGAGGTCATGACCCCGATGCCGCTGGTCACCGGCAAGGTCGGCATCTCCGGCCAGGACGCCATGGAGCTGCTGCGCCGCCACAAGATCGAGAAGCTTCCGCTGGTCGACGACGAGGGTGTCCTCAAGGGCCTCATCACGGTCAAGGACTTCGTCAAGGCCGAGAAGTACCCCAACGCCGCGAAGGACGCCGAGGGCCGTCTCCTCGTCGGTGCCGCCGTCGGCGCCAGCCCCGAGGCGCTGGAGCGCGCCCAGGCCCTGGCCGCGGCCGGCGTGGACTTCCTGGTCGTCGACACCTCGCACGGCCACAACAGCAATGCGCTCAGCTGGATGGCGAAGATCAAGTCCAGCGTGAGCGTCGACGTGATCGGCGGCAACGTCGCCACCCGCGACGGCGCCCAGGCGCTGATCGACGCCGGTGTCGACGGCATCAAGGTCGGCGTGGGCCCGGGCTCGATCTGTACGACCCGTGTGGTCGCCGGCATCGGTGTCCCGCAGGTCACCGCCATCTACGAGGCCTCCCTCGCCGCCCGCCCGGCCGGCATCCCGGTGATCGGCGACGGCGGCCTGCAGTACTCCGGCGACATCGGCAAGGCGCTGGCAGCCGGTGCCGACACCGTGATGCTGGGCAGCCTCCTCGCGGGCTGCGAGGAGTCCCCGGGCGAGCTGCTCTTCATCAACGGCAAGCAGTTCAAGTCGTACCGCGGCATGGGCTCGCTCGGCGCCATGCAGTCCCGCGGCCAGGGCAGGTCGTACTCGAAGGACCGCTACTTCCAGGCGGAGGTCGCCTCCGACGACAAGCTCGTGCCCGAGGGCGTCGAGGGCCAGGTGCCCTACCGCGGCCCGCTGGCCAACGTGCTGCACCAGCTCGTCGGCGGTCTGCGCCAGACCATGGGCTATGTGGGCGCCGCCACCATCGAGGAGATGGAGTCCAAGGGCCGCTTCGTCCGGATCACCTCCGCGGGCCTCAAGGAGAGCCACCCGCACGACATCCAGATGACGGTCGAGGCGCCGAACTACAGCAGCAAGTGACGCGCACGCGCGCGTGAGGCGCTGTGAGGGCTTGGTGAGGGCGGCCCCGGAGGCATCCGGGGCCGCCCTTGTCGTACCCGTCGGCGATACTGGAAGACGCTGAAACGCATCAGGGAAAGGCCACAGACGTGACTGAGATCGAGATCGGGCGCGGCAAGCGCGGCCGCCGGGCGTACGCCTTCGACGACATCGCCGTCGTCCCCAGCCGCCGTACGCGGGACCCGAAGGAGGTCTCGATCGCCTGGCAGATCGACGCCTACCGCTTCGAGCTGCCCTTCCTGGCCGCCCCCATGGACTCGGTCGTCTCCCCGGCCACCGCGATCCGCATCGGCGAGCTCGGCGGCCTCGGCGTGCTGAACCTCGAGGGCCTGTGGACGCGGTACGAGGACCCGCAGCCGCTGCTCGACGAGATCGCCGAGCTGCCCACGGAGTCCGCGACGCGCCGTCTCCAGGAGATCTACGCGGCCCCCATCAAGGAGGAGCTGATCGGCGCGCGCATCAAGGAGGTGCGCGACTCCGGCGTGGTCACGGCGGCCGCGCTCTCCCCGCAGCGCACGGCCCAGTTCTCCAAGGCGGTCGTCGACGCGGGCGTGGACATCTTCGTCATCCGCGGCACGACGGTCTCGGCGGAGCACGTCTCGTCCTCGCACGAGCCGTTGAACCTGAAGCAGTTCATCTACGAGCTCGACGTCCCGGTGATCGTCGGCGGCTGCGCCACGTACACGGCTGCCCTGCACCTGATGCGGACGGGTGCCGCGGGCGTGCTCGTCGGCTTCGGCGGCGGCGCCGCGCACACCACGCGCAATGTTCTCGGCATCCGTGTCCCGATGGCGACGGCGGTCGCGGACGTGGCGGCGGCCCGCCGCGACTACATGGACGAGTCCGGCGGCCGGTACGTGCACGTGATCGCCGACGGTGGCGTGGGCTGGTCCGGCGACCTGCCGAAGGCGATCGCCTGCGGTGCGGACGCCGTGATGATGGGCTCGCCGCTGGCGCGTGCCACGGATGCGCCCGGCAAGGGGCACCACTGGGGCATGGAGGCCGTGAACGAGGAGCTGCCGCGCGGCAAGAAGGTGCACCTGGGGACGGTCGGCACGATCGAGGAGGTGCTGACGGGGCCGTCGCACACGCCCGACGGTTCCATGAACTTCTTCGGTGCGCTGCGGCGGGCGATGGCCACGACAGGGTACAGCGAGCTGAAGGAGTTCCAGCGGGTCGAGGTTGCGGTGGCGGACTCGCAGCACCAGCGGTAGCCGGTACGCGGCTACGCCGTTTCGTCGGCGTCAGGGAAGGGCCGGTCACTCCGGGTGGGGTGACCGGCCCTTTTGCGTGCCCAAGTGGGGTTGGGTGGGGGCGCGTTGTGGGGGAGGGGGCGCGTGGTTGCGTTTGGGGCGAATGTGGGCTGAACGGGCGAGGGGAGTCGGTAGTGTCCGTGATCGGCGACCCAAGCTCTCTGGGGCGCCCCCTTCCAAGGAGATGTTCCGGACCCCGGCCCTCGGGGCCCGGCCCGAGCTCCAGACGGACCGCCTACCGGGCATATGGGCGGCATCGTGGAAGGGGGCGCGCCCATGGGCCGTCACCGCAAGCACCCGCTGGGATCGCACTTGGCTGCGGCTGGTGAAGTTCCGGAGGAGGTGCATCTTGTGGTACTACGGACGGTGAGCGGCCGCCCCTACAAGGCTTAGGGGCGGACACCCGTAATCCGTTCGGAGCCCATCGCAGTAGCCCCTGCGGTGGGCTCCACCCTTTGGGCGGGATGGTGAGCGGCCGTCCCTCAGAGAGTCAGGGGCGGACACTCCGTGCTCCATCCATGAGCCCGCCGCAGCACCCACTACGGCCGACCCCACCTGTCTCCGTAAGGTACCCGCGCCGCGCCCCGCATGCCACCAGCTCCGGAGCCCGGCCCACCCACGCGCCCCCCTTCACAACCGATGCGCCGCCCCCGTAGGCGCCGCCCCCCGCGTATCCAGCAACAGCTGCGCCTTCACCGACAGCCCCTGCAAGTCATACGTCCGATGCTGCTGCAGCAGAATCGTCAGGTCGGCCTCCGCCACAGCCTCGTACAGCGCGTCCGCGCGCGGCACCGGCCGGTCCAGGACGTTCCAGGACGGGACGTACGGGTCGTGGTAGCTGATGGAGGCGCCCAGCTGCAGCAGGCGGACCGCGACCTCCTCGGCGGGTGTGGACTGCTGGTCGGCGAGGTCGGGCTTGTAGGTGACGCCGAGGAGGAGGATGCGGGCGGCGCGCACGGATTTGCCGTGCTCGTTGAGGAGGGCGGCGGCGCGCTGGACGACGTACCGGGGCATCTGGCCGTTGACCTGCTGGGCCAGTTCGACCATGCGCAGGGTGCGGCCCGCGTGGGCGGTCAGGTCCTGTGGGACGGCGTGGCCGCCGACGCCGGGGCCGGGGCGAAAGGCGTGGAAGCCGAACGGCTTGGTCTCGGCGCAGCGGATGACGTCCCACAGGTCGACGCCCAAGTCGTGGCAGAGGACGGCCATTTCGTTGACGAGGGCGATGTTGACGTGCCGGAAGTTGGTCTCCAGCACCTGCACCGTCTCCGCCTCGCGCGGGCCACGCGCGCGTACCACCTTGTCGGTGAGGCGGCCGTAGAAGGCGGCGGCCGACTCGGTGCAGGCGGGTGTGAGGCCGCCGATCACCTTGGGAGTGTTGGCGGGGGTGAAGTGGCGGTTGCCGGGGTCGACGCGGCTGGGGGAGTACGCCAGGTGGAAGTCGCGGCCCGCGCGCAGGCCCGAGCCCTCTTCGAGGAGCGGGCGCAGGACGTTCTCCGTGGTGCCCGGGGGCACGGGCGATTCCAGGATGACGGTGGTATGCGGGCGCAGCCGTTCGGCCAGGGTGCGGGCGGCGGCCTCGACCTGGCTCAGGTCCAGGCCGCCGTCGGCGTCGCGCGGGGTCGGCGGGCAGATGACGGCGGTGCGTACGCGGCCGAGCTCGGCGGGGCTGGTGGCGTGCCGGAAGCCCCCCGAGAGCATCCGGCGCAGTTCCGCGGGGCTGAGGGAGCCGGATTCGGGCCCGGTCCGGTAACCGAGCGTGTGGATGCCGGCGGCGATGGCGGCCTTGGCCAGGGGCAGGCCGTACGGGCCCAGTCCGATGACGGCGAGATCTGCGGGCATGGCGTTGGGCCGTCCTTCCCAGTAACCGAAGCGGGGCAGCTGCGCAAGTCCTGTGGACAGGATGAGGGAGCGCAATGTCAGACTAGGAGTAAATATGACCGATTTGCGGGATTGAATGATCGCGTTTCCTTGAGTGTTGTCCACAGGCTGGGGGCGCGTGGTGGCTGAAGTCGGGCAACCCGGTCAGAATTTGGGCATGGGGGGTACGAACCGGGCTTCGCCCGACGGGTGCGGCCTACGCGACCGATGAGCGGGAGGCAGCGGTGAGGACAGCGACACTGGGCCCGGCGGAGCGCGCCGAGTCACTCGCAGCAATGGCCGAGCGCGAGCTGGACCTACTGGTCGTGGGCGGCGGCGTCGTGGGCGCCGGCACCGCCCTCGACGCGGCGACCCGCGGACTGTCCACCGGCCTGGTCGAGGCCCGTGACTGGGCGTCGGGCACGTCCAGCAGGTCCAGCAAGCTGATCCACGGCGGCCTGCGCTATCTGGAGATGCTCGACTTCGCGCTCGTACGGGAAGCCCTGAAGGAGCGCGGCCTGCTGCTGGAGCGGCTCGCCCCGCATCTGGTCAAGCCGGTGCCGTTCCTGTACCCGCTGCAGCACAAGGGCTGGGAGCGCCTGTACGCCGGTTCCGGTGTCGCGCTCTACGACGCCATGTCGATGGCGCGCGGCCACGGGCGGGGCCTGCCGATGCACCGTCACCTGAGCCGCCGTCACGCCCTGCGGGTCGCCCCCGCCCTGAAGAAGGACGCGTTGGTCGGCGCGCTGCAGTACTACGACGCGCAGATGGACGACGCCCGCTATGTGGCCACCCTCGTGCGTACGGCGGCGGCCTACAGCGCGAAAGTCGCCAACCGCGCGCGGGTGACCGGGTTCCTGCGTGAGGGGGAACGCGTCGTCGGGGCCCGGGTACAGGACGTCGAGGCGGGCGGGGAGTACGAGATCCGCGCCAAGCAGATCGTCAACGCGACCGGTGTGTGGACCGACGACACCCAGTCGATGGTGGGGGAGCGGGGACAGTTCCACGTCCGCGCCTCCAAGGGCATCCACCTGGTCGTCCCCAAGGACCGCATCCACTCCACCACCGGCCTGATCCTGCGCACCGAGAAGTCCGTCCTGTTCGTCATCCCCTGGGGCCGGCACTGGATCGTCGGCACGACCGACACCGACTGGGACCTCGACAAGGCCCACCCGGCCGCGTCCAGCGCAGACATCGACTACCTGCTCGAACATGTGAACTCGGTGCTCGCCGTGCCCCTGACCCGCGACGACGTGGAGGGCGTGTACGCCGGGCTGCGCCCCCTGCTCGCGGGTGAGTCGGACGCCACCAGCAAGCTGTCGCGCGAGCACACCGTGGCGCACCCCGTGCCCGGGCTCGTCGTCGTGGCCGGCGGCAAGTACACGACGTACCGGGTGATGGCCAAGGACGCGGTGGACGCGGCCGTGCACGGTCTGGACATGCGGGTCGCCGAGTGCGTCACGGAGGACATTCCGCTGCTGGGCGCCGAGGGGTACCGGGCGTTGTGGAACGCACGGGCGCGGATCGCGGCACGGACGGGGATTCATGTGGTGCGGGTGGAGCACCTGTTGAACCGGTTCGGGTCGCTGGCGGAGGAGGTGCTCGACCTCATCGCCGCCGCCCCGACGCTGGGCGAGCCCCTGCACTCCGCCGACGACTATCTGCGCGCCGAGATCGTCTACGCCGCCTCGCACGAGGGGGCGCGCCACCTGGACGACGTGCTGACGCGGCGCACACGCATCTCGATCGAGACGTTCGACCGGGGGACGCGGTGCGCGCGCGAGGCGGCCGAGCTGATGGCGCCGGTGCTGGGCTGGGACAAGGACCACATCGAGCGCGAGATCGAGCACTACCGGAAGCGGGTGGAGGCCGAGCGCGAGTCGCAGCGGCAGCCGGACGATCTGACGGCGGATGCGGCACGGCTGGGGGCGCCGGACATCGTGCCGTTGTAGGGCCCCCTCCGACAGAACGTCACCCGAACGAGTGGCGGACGTCGGGATCTCTGCTCGAACCCCGGCCGTTCTTTCAGGTGCGAGGGCAGAACTCGGCGGCGAGCAGCCGGGGTTCGAGGCCGGGATCTGCGATCGCCGTCGTGTTCACCCGGAAGGTGAGGACTTGACGACCGCCCATGGTGGCTGCGGAGCGCACATAGCCGCCGGAGATGCGCCCGTTGTGCCCCCATACGACGGTGCCGCAGGGCAGTTTCACGGGAAGGATGCCCATGCCGTACGAGCCATGTGCGGCACGGGTGTCGAGCATCTCGCGCAGCCAGCGCGGGGGCAGCAGCCGGCCGCCGAGCAGGGCCGCGTAGAAGCGGTCGAGGTCGGAGAGCGTGGTCACCAGCTCGCCCGCCGCGCCGGCCACCCGCGGGTCCAGCTCGGTGACGTCGGTTCCGTCGGTGGCGTAGGCGCGGCCGTGCGGGGAGGGGAGAGAGGTGCGGGAGCCAGGGAAGGAGGTGCCGGTCAGACCCAGCGGAGCGATGATGCGCCGCTCGGCTTCGGCGGCGTAGGAGCGGCCGGTCACCTGCTCGATGACCAGACCGAGCACGACGTAGTTGGTGTTCGAATAGGAAAAGCTGCCGGGTTCGGCAGGGGGGTGGGTGAGCGCGATGCGTACGGCCTGAAGCGGGGTGACGGGGACGGTGCCTCCCGTCTCGGCGGTGAAGTCGTACAGGCCGCTGGTGTGGGTCAGCAGGGAACGAAGGGTCAGCGCGCGCCCGGTGTCGCCGGCCCCGCGCAGCAGGCCCGGCAGATGCCGCTCCACCGTGTCGGAGAGGGACAGCTGTCCCTCGGCGGCCAGTTGCAGGACGACCGTCGCGATGAAGGACTTCGTGATGCTGCCGGCGCGGAAGTGGTCGGTGAGGGCGATGTCCTGGCCGGCCTGGGCGTAGCGGGTGCCGGTGTGGTCGCGGGCGAGCAGGGCCGCGGCGGGGGCCTTGCCCCGCGTGACCAGCAGGGGGAGGAGGGAGCCCGTTGCTCGTGCCGGGGGCGCCGACGAGGCGATGGGGGCCAGACCGAGGAGTGCCACGGACATCAGACCTGCGAGGGACAGACACACAGGGACGCCCACGAGCGTGCGGAACAGCGGCGTCACCGGTCGTGCCATGAGGGTTCCTTCCCTTGTCGCGGACCATCATGCCCCGGAGCGGAATGTGCGATTCAGCGGGGCCCGGGTGTGTGGTGGCCGGGAGGTCCGGGTCGTACGGCGGTGCGGTGGCGCCTGGGGCACCCTGGGCGTTGGGCACTTGTCGGGTGAGAGACAATGGAGGCTCTGTCAGGGCGGGTTGTATGAGGGGACGCATGTCGGAGGCGGAGCGGGCGGGAACATCTCGTCAGGACACTCGTCAGGACGATCACGAGCGTCTCCTCGCGGGGCGGTACCGGCTGGGAGGAGTGCTCGGCCGGGGTGGCATGGGCACGGTGTGGCGTGCCGAGGACGAGACGCTGGGGCGGACGGTCGCCGTCAAGGAGCTGCGGTTCCCGTCGAACATCGACGAGGAGGAGAAGCGGCGGCTGATCACGCGCACCCTGCGCGAGGCCAAGGCGATCGCGCGGATCCGCAACAACAGCGCGGTGACGGTGTTCGACGTCGTCGAGGAGGACGACCGGCCGTGGATCGTGATGGAGCTCGTCGAGGGCAAGTCCCTCGCCGAGGTCATCCGGGAGGACGGTCTCCTGGAGCCCAAGCGGGCGGCCGAGGTCGGTCTGGCCATCCTCGACGTGCTGCGGTCCGCGCACCGTGAGGGCATCCTGCACCGCGACGTCAAGCCGTCCAACGTCCTGCTCGAGTCCGACACCGACCGGGTCGTGCTCACCGACTTCGGCATCGCCCAGGTCGAGGGCGACCCGTCCATCACCTCGACCGGCATGCTCGTCGGCGCGCCCTCCTACATCTCCCCCGAACGGGCCCGCGGCCACAAGCCGGGCCCGGCGGCCGACCTCTGGTCGCTGGGCGGGTTGTTGTACGCGTCGGTCGAGGGTGTGCCGCCCTACGACAAGGGCTCCGCGATCGCCACGCTGACGGCGGTGATGACCGAGCCCCTGGAGGAGCCGAAGAACGCGGGACCGCTGAAGGACGTCATCTACGGCCTGCTCACCAAGGACCCCGCCAAGCGGCTCGACGACGCCGGTGCGCGGGCGCTGCTCAACGCTGTCATCCATGCGCCCGAGCCCAAGGACGAGCCTGAGCCGGCGATGGACGCGACAAGGGTCGTGCCGTTGCCGCCGCAGCCCGGCGCGCCTGAGGGCAAGGGCCGTTCCGGTGCCGGCAAGCGGGGCGAGGAGGCCGGGGAGCGGTTGCGCGGGGCGCTGCGGTCCGTGCGGAAGGCCGCGGTGAGCGCCGGGGCCGGCGGTGCGGCTGCCGCTCGTGCCAAGTCCCGGAGCGAGACCGCTGTTCCGGAGGTGGGCGTGCAGGACCGTGGTGGTGCGGTCGGCGGGTCGACCACGGGAGCGGGTGGAACCAAGGGGTCGTCGGGGGCGGGGGCTTCGGGCCGGTCGTCCGATGCCGGGTCCGAGACGGCTGCCGGTTCCGCTGCCAGTGCCAGTGCCAGTGCGAGTGCCGGCGTCGGCGAGCGGGATGGCGGTAGCGGGAACGGGCAGAGTGACGGCCGCAGTTCGGGGTGGCCCGTGGTGCCTCCGCCGGATCTGCCGCCGCGGCCCGTGCCGAGAGCGCCGCTCACCGATGTGGTGCCGAAGCGGACGCTGGTGATCATCGCGGTGGTCGTCGCGCTCGCCGTGATCGGAGCGGTGCTCGCCATCGCGCTCTACGGTGACGACGACTCGAAGGCGTCGGCGAGTGGTGGCGGCGCCGCCAAGACCTCCGCCGGCGCGAGTGCCGACACCAAGGAGGACAAGAACGGCGGTACGCGCACGGACGGTGAGTCGTCCGCGTCCGCGTCGACCGGAGTGGGGTCCGGCACCGGGGCGAAGGCCGGCAGTACGCCGAGCGCCGGGCTGAGCGCGACCGGCGGGAGCGGTGCCGATGCGGGATCCGGGAGCGACGGCGGGGCCGCGTCGACCCACAAGGGCAGCCAGGGGTACTCGATCGGGCTGCCCAAGGGATGGAAGTTCCAGTCCACGGGCTCGGCGGGGGACCGGTTCACCGGGCCCGACGGGCAGAAGCTGCTCGTCGCCTGGACGTCCACGCCGAAGGGCGATCCGGTGGCGGACTGGAAGAGCCAGGAGCAGTACATGGAGCGCTCCCAGTACAAGAAGATCCGCATAGAGGCGGTGGACTACCGCGACTGGAACACGGCCGACTGGGAGTTCACCTATGTCGAGGGCGGGACGAAGTACCGGACGATCGACCGTGGGTTCGTCGTGAACGACCATCTCGGATATGCGCTGATGTACACCGCGAAGAGTGCGAACTGGGACAGTGGCCTGCGCAAGGAGACATGGCGGACGCTGACGGGTTCGTTCAAGCCCAAGTCGTGAACTGAAGGGGCCTCGGTTCCGGGTTGCGGCGGCCGGGTTTGAGCCGTGAGATACGGCAACCCCTCTTTGCGAGTTGCCTCCGGCACGTATCGTGAATGATTGCGGACCGTACGCATCCAGTCCTGCGTCCGGAACGGGACGCAAGACGAGCGGGATTGACCAACCGGACGGCCGGGGGAGGCAACGTGGACGACTATGCGGGCCGGGTACTCGCCGACCGCTACCGCCTGCCACTGCCGCCGTCCGACGAGTACGAACTCACCGAGACCCGCGCCTTCGACACCTACAGCGGGCAGGAAGTCCTCGTCCGGCAGGTGCCGTTGCCGGAGGTCGTCGAGGCGGAGGTGCTCGACGCCGAGGGACTGCCCGACGGTTTCACCGCACGGGATGCGCGGGACCGGGGCGCGGGGCGACGGGCCCCGGCGCGTTCGAGTACACGCAGGCCCAGTGATCCTGCCGTACGGCGGGCGGTGGAGGCGGCGCAGGCCGCGGCGCGGATCCCCGACCATCCGCGGCTGGACCAGGTCTTCGACGTGTTCGCCGAGGGCGGGTCGCTGTGGATAGTGAGCGAGTTGGTGGCCGCACGTCCGCTGGCCGCGTTGCTCGCCGAGAAGCCGTTGACGCCGTACCGGGCGGCCGAGGTCGCCTCCGACGTGCTCATGGCGCTGCGCGTACTGCACGCGCATGGCTGGGTCCACCGCAACATCACCGCGCGCACGGTGCTCGTCTGCGACGACGGCCGGGTGATGCTGACCGGGCTCGCGGTCGGAGCCGCGGAGGAGGCGCTGTGCGGGTATGACCCGGTGCCGGCCGAGGAGGGCGACGGCCACGGCGGCTCCGGGGCCGGGACGTTCGGCGGCGGACCCGCTTCGGGCGGCGGCTTGGGCGAGGCGGGCGGTGTGGACCGTTCCGGCCCGCTCCCGGGGGCGGGCGGCGTCGGCGCCGGCCATGGGCCCGGTGGACCCGGCACCGGTGGCACGGATCCCGAGGCCGCCCGGCGTGCCGCCATCGAGGCGCGTGCGGCCGGGGGGATGCAGGTGCCCGCGGCCGATGCGGGCGACGGCACCGGTGCACCAGGTGCGCCGGCGCACGGTGTCCTCGAAACCGGCGGGGACATCAGGGCCGCGCGGGCCGGAGCGATCGCCGCGTATCGGGCGGGGGCCCGTGCGGCGGCCCGGGTCCAGGAGTCACAGCAGAACGGACGGGCCGCGTTGCCCGGGGCCCGCCCGGCGCCGGAAGGCGGCCCCGCCCTCCAGGCCAACGGCTCGGCGCAGCCGCCGTATCCCACCCAGCCGTACCTCTCCGGCAACGGCATCGCCATGCCCCCGGGCCAGATAGCCGACCCGTACGGCGTACAGGCCACGCCCTGGCATGGTGCCGCGCCCCGAAGCGGTGCGGTCGGTGGTGCGCCGACGGACGAGGGCCGTGACCGTACGGCACTTCCCCCGGCGGGCCCGGGCGCCCAGCCTGCCCTCGGCACACCTCCCGGCACGGCCGTACCGGGCTCCGGCGGCTTCCCCGCGCAGGGCGCCCCCACTCCCGGCATCCAGGGCGCCCCCGCCCTCGGCACCACCGCGCCCACTTCTCCCGGCAGCCCCACCCCACCCCCCGCCATCAACTCCCCCCACCCCCCGACCCGCTGGGACGACCTCGTCTCCGGTGCCCCCGCCCACCGCGGCCCCACCACCGCGCTCGCCGCGGAGCGGGCCCGGCAGGCGCGGATGGCCGTGGTCGGGCCCGTGACCGAGCGGTGGGCGCCGGAGCAGGCGGGGCCGGTGCATGAGAACTGGCAGCTGGCCGCGCCGATCGGACCCGCGACCGACCTGTGGGCGCTGGGCGCGCTGCTCTTCCGGGCCGTGCAGGGGCATGCGCCGTACCCGGAGGAGTCGACGGCCGAGCTGGTGCAGATGGTGTGCGCGGAACCGCCCGCCTTCGCCGAGGAATGCGGGCCGCTCAGGCCGGTCGTGGAGTCGCTGCTGCGTCAGGACCCCACCGAGCGCCTCGACTTCGAGGAGCTGAGGGGCTGGCTGCGGTCGCTGGTGCGGTCGGCGCCCGAGCCGGATGCCGGTACGCATGTCGTCGCCGCGCCGCCGGTCGACCCGAGCCGGCTGCCGATCGTGCGGCGTCGCGGCGAGCTGGTGCGCCGGCGGCGGGCCGGGCTGCCCGCGCATCACGGGCGGCACAAGCGGGCCAGGCAGGAGGCGCGTTCGCCGAAGCGGCTCGGCCGTACGCTGCTGGTGCTCGTCCTGCTCGGCATGGCCGCGGCGATCGCGTACGCCATGCTGTTCATGCCGAAGGCCGACCAGGGCAGCGGTGCCACGGCGGACGCCGACCGCACCGGCGCCGCGGGTCAGGCCGGTCCGGCGGCGCCCGAGCAGTCCGCGGAGGCGAGCAGCGAGCCGCGGCCCGATCAGACGTCCCCGGCCTCGGGCAACAGCCCCTCGGAGTCGGCCGGTTCGACCGAGACGCAGACCACCGGGCCCGAGGTCCCCGACGGCTTCACCCTGCGCAAGGACACGGCCGGCTTTCAGATCGCCGTCGCCAACGGCTGGAACCGCACGCCGAAGAACGGCCGCGGGCAGGTCCTGTACACGCACGGCGACTTCGACCTCATCGTCGTACCGGGGCGGGACACCTCGGACGAGTACGGCAGCGACCCCATGGTCTACCAGCGGGAGCACGAGCGGGAGCTGCAGCCGTACCGCGACTCCAGCTGGGCCTCCTCCAGCGGGCTGAAGACGATCCAGGTCGGCGAGCGGGCCATGGCCGAGGGGCAGTTCACCTGGACCGACGGCGAGGGGCGCGAGTTGTTCGTGCGCAATCTCGCGATCCTGATCGACGGGCGGTACCACGTGGTGCAGGTGCGCGGTCCGGAGGCCGAGCGGGACGAGGTGACGCGGCTGTTCGAGCAGGCGTCGGCGACGTATCAGGTCACGGGCTGAACGCGCCTCCTAGACGCCGAGTGACTGTTGAGCGCTTACTGTCGGCGACAACCATCACAGTGCGGTTTCCTTGGCACCCCCGTGGTTCCCCGCTGGTCGGCCGGTCCTTAGTCTGACCCTGTCAAGAGCATTGCGGGGCAACGTGAATCAGATGCAGGGCCAGCTCGTATCGGGGCGCTACCGGCTCGCCGACACGATCGGCAGCGGCGGTATGGGCCGCGTGTGGCGTGCGCACGACGAGGTGCTGCACCGGGCTGTCGCCATCAAGGAGTTGACCGCCGCGCTCTACGTCTCGGAGAGTGACCGGGAGCGGCTGCTCGCCCGTACCCGCGCCGAGGCACGGGCCGCCGCGCGCATCAACCACTCCGCCGTCGTCACCGTGCACGACGTGCTGGAGCACGACGGCCGGCCGTGGATCGTGATGGAGCTGGTCGAGGGGTACTCGCTGGCCGACGCGGTCAAGGAACGCGGACGCGTCGAGCCCACCGAGGCCGCCCGCATCGGCCTGTGGGTGCTGCGGGCCCTGCGCGCCGCCCACTCCGCCGGCGTCCTGCACCGCGACGTCAAGCCGGGCAACGTCCTCATCTCCGCCGAGGACGGCCGGGTCCTGCTGACCGACTTCGGTATCGCCCAGATCGAGGGCGACACCACCATCACCCGCACCGGAGAGGTCGTCGGCTCGGTCGACTACCTCGCCCCCGAGCGCGTCCGCGGTCACGACCCGGGCGCCGCCTCCGACCTGTGGGCGCTCGGCGCGACGCTGTACACGGCCGTTGAGGGCCGCTCGCCCTTCCGCCGCACCTCGCCGCTGGGCACCATGCAGGCGGTCGTCGACGAGGAGCCCGCCGAACCACAGCACGCCGGCCCGCTCACGCCCGTGATCACCGCCCTGCTGCGCAAGGATCCGGCCACCCGGCCCGGCGCGGCCGAGGCCGAGCAGATGCTCGCCGAGGCGGCGGAGGGGCGCACACCGAGCGCGGCGCAGGCGTTCGTGCCGACGCAGCACACCCGGTACGAGCCGGACACACGCACCGGTCCCCAGCACACCGGGGCGACGGTGCACGCCGGGGCGAGGGCGCACGTCGGGCCGGACACGCCGACCGGCACGCCGTATCCCCCGATGGCCGGTCCGACGACGATCGGCCGGCCGTACGACATCACCGGCACCGGCACCGGAGCGGGCACCGGTGCCACGCCCGCCCGGCCGCCCAGGCGCCGGCGGCTGCGCACGCTCGCGCTGCTCGTCGCCATCGCCGCGCTCGTCGGCGGCGGCACCGCCGTGGTGCTGCAGAAGTGGGGGCCGCAGGCCAACCGTCACACCTCGGCCGGGTCCTCACCCACCTCCACCCCTACCCCCACGGTGACCGGCTCGCCGAGCCCGGAGGCCGGCGTTCCCGCGTCCTGGCAGCCCTACGACGACCCGCTGGGCTTCAGGCTCCACCTCCCCAAGGGCTGGAAACGGTCGGAGGTCGGCGGGGAGATCGACGGCCTGCGGCAGATCGACTACACGCCCGACAACGGCAAGCACTTCGTCCGCATCGCCGTCGACACCTCGCCCGACTTCGCGACTGCCTACGACCACCAGCTCGATTTGGAGGAGCAGGTGGGGCGGCGGCTGGTCGCGTACCAGACGGTGAGTCTGAAGGAGAACCTCTACCGCGACCGCGAGGGCTCCCTGTGGGAGTACACGTGGAACGCGCAGCCCAAGGACACGCCCTTCCCCGGGCCGCGGCGGGCCATCGACCAGGCGTACGTCGACCGGGACGGCACGGAGTACGCGATCTACATGTCCTCGCCCCAGGCGGACTGGGAGACCACGCGCCGGCAGTTCACGGCCGTGTTGAAGGGCTGGCAGCCGAACCGCTCCTGACGTTCTTTGCGGCTTTGCAGAGGCTTTGCCGCTTTGCAGAGTTGGCCGAACGGCGCCCGGAGTCGATCCGTCCGGTGCGGCATGATGAGGCCCATGGGGACCGAGGGGGCCAACTTCCGTGTGATCGCGGGGCGTTACCGCCTCGAGGTGAGGCTGGGTCGCGGTGGCATGGGCGTCGTATGGCGGGCGACCGACCAGTTGCTCGGACGGGCGGTGGCCGTCAAGGAGCTCCCCCTCGACGAGACGCTCTCCGCCGCCGAGGCCCGTCGCCAGCGCGAACGCACCCTGCGCGAGGCCCAGGCGGTCGCGCAGCTCAGCCACCCGAACGTCATGGTCGTCCATGACGTCGTGGAGGACGACGAACGCCCCTACATCGTCATGGAGTTGATCGACGGCGACTCCCTCGCCGACCGGATCGCGACGCACGGCCCGGTCGACGCGCCGGAGGCCGCCCGGATCGGCGCCGACCTGCTGAACGCGCTGCGCACGGCGCATGCGGCCGGAGTCCTGCACCGGGACATCAAACCGGCCAACGTCGTCATCGAGAACGGCACCGACCGCGTCGTCCTCACCGACTTCGGCATCGCGCAGGTGCCGGGGACGCCCACGCTCACCGAGTCCGGGTCCTTCGTCGGTTCGCCCGAGTACACCGCGCCCGAGCGGATGTCCGGGGCCCGGACCGGCCCCGCCTCCGACCTGTGGTCGGTGGGCGCGCTGCTGTGTGCGGCCCTGAGCGGCGAATCGCCGTTCCGGCGCGACTCGCTGAGCGGCATCGTGCTCGCCGTCGTCTCCGACGAGATCCGTCCGCCCGCGCAGGCGGCGCCGATCCTGCCCGTCGTGCAGGGGCTGCTGGAGCGGGATCCGGGGCGGCGGCTGGATGCGGCGGGGGCCGAGCGGATGCTGCGGGAGTTCCTGGAGACGGGGCTCGCGCCTCTGCCGAAACGGTTCGGCAGGGCGGAGTGGCAGTCCTCGACGCGCAGCAAGCTGGCCATCGCGATGCTGGTCGCCGCGATGGCGGTGGCGGGGGTGTCGGCGGCGGCGCTGCTGGTGAACGGGGACGGGGACGGGGGTGTCGTGCCGACGAGTTCGGCGCCGGGGGGCTCGGGGAGGCCGTCCAGTACGGCGACCTTCTCTCGTACACCCAGCGTGTCCCCCTCATCGGGTACCTCCCTCTCGCCGAGTTCCTCGCCCTCACCCAGCACTTCTCCCTCACGGGGAACTCCGGCTCTTTCCCCCACCAACTCCGAATAAAGGGAAGATAAGTGGCGACCTGAGTCACGGCTCTGTGACTGGAAAGCATTCCCGCTGGATGCCGAACGGCCTGCCGCGATATGCATGGAGCCATGAGCAGCAACGGGGGAGCCCCTCACGGATCCGACGAGCCAACGAGTTTCGTTCTGCAACCGCCGAGTTCACCGGTGGCCGTGCCGCTTCCCGGCAATCCCTACGCGGCGCCCGCCCCGGACCCCGGCGCCGATCGGCTGATCGCAGACCGTTACCGGCTGCTCGCCAAGCTTGGGCACGGGGGCATGGGCACCGTCTGGCGGGCCAAGGACGAGACGGTGGACCGTGAGGTCGCCGTCAAGGAGCCCCGCGTACCGGATCACCTTCCCGAACGCGAACGGGACACGGCCTTCGAGCGGATGCGCCGCGAGGCACGTGCCGCGGCCAGGCTCGACCACCCGGCGGTCGTGAACGTCCATGACGTCGCGGTCGTGGACGGCCGGCCCTGGATCGTGATGGAGCTGGTGCAGGGCCGTTCGCTGGGCGATCTGCTGCAGGAGGGCACGCTCGGGGCCCGTGAAGCGGCGAGAATCGGCCTCGAAGTGCTCGGCGCGCTGGAGGCGGCACACGCGGCGGGCATCCTGCATCGTGACGTCAAGCCGGACAACGTCCTGCTCGGCCGCCATGACCGCGTCGTCCTCACCGACTTCGGCATCGCCCAGATCGAGGGCGAGACCAACCTCACCGACACCGGCGGATTCGTCGGTTCGCCCGAGTACATAGCGCCGGAGCGGGTGCTGGGTCAGCGGCCGGGCCCGGCGAGCGACCTGTGGTCGCTGGGCGTCGTGCTGTACGCGGCGACGGAAGGCGTCTCGCCGTTCCGCCGCAGCAACACCCCGGCGACGCTCCAGTCGGTCCTCAACGCCGTGCCCACCCCGCCCGCCTCCGCCCGGGGCCCGCTCGCCGAGGCCATCAACGGCCTGCTCCAGAAGGACCCGGCACGCCGCCCCAACGCCGCGCAGACGCGTGCGCTGCTGGAACAGGCGGCCAACCCGCCGGCGCCGGTCGCGGCCACGCAGGTCGTGCGGGTCGCCGAGGGCGGCGGAACGGGTGGTGTCCGGCTGGGGCGCAAGGCGTTGCTCGGCATCGGTGCGGCGGTCGTCGCGGGTGCGGTGACGGCGTATCTGGCGATCGCGGATCCCTTCGCGGGTCCGTTGCCGGACGGCTGGACGGAACGGGCGCACCCGAAGCTTGGTGTGACCCTGCACGTCCCCACGACCTACCAGGCCGGCAGGCCGGACGCCGACGACACCGACAAGAACTGGGTCACCTACACCGACTGGAGCGGCAGCATCTGGGTCGGTGTGCATGTGGACAGGAAGTCCGAGGACACCTCGAACCAGATCAAGAACTCCGCCGCGGCCGAAATGTACGCCGAGAACGAGGAGTTCAAGGCCCAGGGCAGCTACGACCTCTCCATGCCCGAAGGCCCGCGGACGAGTCCGAAGCAGACCGAGTACCAGGGCAAGCCGTCGGCCGAGAACACGGTCGAGTACACCACGACCGACAGTCAGAACCCGCGCCCCCGCGAGCTGAAGATCTTCTACTACAAGACCTCGGCGGGCGACATGTACAAGGTGACGATCAGCTACCCGGGCAAGGGTGACTTCACGGACCGAGGACGTGAGGTGGCGAAGACCGTGATCGCGAACGTGGACATCGGCAAGCTCTGAACTGGCCAAGGTCCCACATCGCAAGGTAGTCATGGGGCATGAGCAACGACGGCGACGGCACCGGCCCCAACGGGCGTGTGATCGGCGGACGTTACCGGCTGGTCGAGCGCATCGGCTCCGGCGGCATGGGCACCGTCTGGCGTGCGCTCGACGAACTGGTCGACCGCGAAGTCGCCGTCAAGCAGCCGCGGCTGCCCGGCGACCCGGAGGACGCGGCCCATCAGCGCGCCGCCCACCGGCTCTACCGCGAGGCCCGCGCCGCCGCCCGCGTCGACCACCCGGCCGCCGTCTCCATCCATGACGTCGTCGTCGAGGACGGGCTGCCCTGGATCGTCATGGAGCTGGTCCGCGGCGAGTCCCTGCACGAGGTCCTCCAGCGCGGGCCGCTCGGGCCCGCCGAGTCCGCCCGCATCGGCTTCGCCGTCCTCGGCGCCCTGCGGGCCGCGCACGACGTCGGCATCGTGCACCGCGACGTCAAGCCCGCCAACGTCCTGCTCGGCCGCCATGACCGCGTCGTCCTCACCGACTTCGGCATCGCCCACATCCAGGGCGAGGAATCCCTCACCGTCAGCGGCGAGTTCATCGGCTCCCTGGAGTTCATCGCACCCGAGCGGATGTCCGGCCGCGGCGTCGGCCCCGCCTCCGACCTGTGGTCGCTCGGCGTGCTGCTGTACGCCGCCGTGGAGGGCTGGTCGCCCTTTCGCCGTACGACCCTGGAGTCCACGCTCGCCGCGATCCTCGCCGCCGATCCGCCCGAGCCGAAACAGGCGGGGCCGCTCGGGTCGTTGATCGTGCGGCTCCTGGAGAAGGATCCCGAGCGGCGGCCCGGCGCGGACGAGGTCGGCGCGGCGCTGGAGGCGGTCGCGGAGGGGTGGCCGGTGCCGGAGCCCTCCGGGGGATCGGCGGTGGCGGGACCGCAGGACGCTTCGGGGCTGCGGGAGTTCGCGGAGGACTCGGGGACGGTACGGCTGCTGGGTGCGGCGGTGAGTGAGCCGGCGGATGGAGCGGCGGACGGACCGGCGGACGGGCCAGCGGGGGAGCCGGGGCCCGAGCCGTCGGCCGGAGGGACGTCGGGGTCGGCGGCCGGGGCGGCCCCGCAGCCGGCCGACGGGCCGACATCCGAGTCCTCGTCCGACGTCACCTCCTCCACAGTGACCACGCCGCCCGCTCCGAAGCGCAGGGGCCACCTCCTCCTGCGCCCCATCCCCGTCGCCGTCCTGGGCGTCCTCCTCGTCGCCGGCACCTGGTTCACCACGTCCTCCTTCCTCGTCGACAAGGGCGACGACCGCACGGAGATGAACCCCACCCACAGCTCGGCCCCCTTGGCCCCGGCGCGAAGCCCCAGCCCCACCACGCCCACCGCCACCCCCGGCGGCGGCACCTGGATCACCCACGCGGAGAAGGACATGAACGCCGTCCTCTCCCTCCCCGCCGAGTACAAGGAGATGGCGCGCGAGGGCAGCGCCACCGACCAGCCCCGCCTCGTCGTCTACGACATCGGCCTCGTCCAGGTGCGCCTCACCCAGTGGGACAAGTCGCCGGGCCCGTTGCTGGACCAGGCCGAGCAGGCGCAGGAGACCTGGAACAGCTACAACCACGACGCGAGCGGCCAGTACACCCGTACGAGCTTCAAGGGCTACGACGCCGTCCTCGTCGACACCACCTACGACATGGAGGAGTCCCCGACCCGCTGTATGCAACTGTTCGTGGTCACCGCCGACGACCGCATGTACGAGCTGCGCGTCGACATGCCCAAGGGCACGCCCTCGGAGAAGAAGGGCACCGCCGTCTTCAAGGGCGCCCGTGACCGACTCGAGATCGAGTGATTCGGCACTGCGTCGGCAACGCCCTGATCAGCGCATTTGTTGCCAGTGGTCACTGGCGGCATGTGAGCACTCGGTGAATCCGCGTTACCGACGGGTACACAAAGGCTCCGCTCCGGCATACCCTGCGCCTCATGACGGACGCGCAGGCCCCGGCCAAGACCGGCACGAACCCCCTCGCCCCCGCCCCGGAGGGCGCCCGCACCGCCGCCGACGTGGTCACCCCCGAGCTGGTCGCCCAGCTCACCAAGGGCGTGGCCGGCTCCGGTCGTACCGCCAACCACACGCCGTTCACCGGCGAGAAGCTGGCCGACCTGCCCGAGTCCACGCCCGAGGACGTGCACAAGGCCTTCGACGCGGCCCGCCGGGCCCAGGCCGTCTGGGCACAGGTCCCGGTGCGGCAGCGTGCCGCCGTCCTGCTCCGTTTCCACGACCTGGTGCTCGCACGCCAGGCCGAGGTCCTCGACCTCATTCAGCTGGAGACCGGCAAGGCCCGCCTGCACGCCCACGAGGAGGTGCAGGCCGTCGCCGTCGCGGCCCGCCATTACGGCCGTAAGGCACCGTCGTATCTGAAGCCCAAGCGGCACACCGGCGCCGTGCCGACCCTCACCAAGGTCACCGAACTGCGCCACCCGCGCGGAGTCGTCGGCCAGATCGCCCCCTGGAACTACCCCCTGGAGCTGTCCGTCGGCGACGCGCTCCCCGCCTTCGTCGCGGGCAACGCGGTCGTGATGAAGCCGGACACGGAGACCTGCCTCACCGCGCTCTGGGCCCGTGACCTGCTCATCGAGGCCGGCCTGCCCGCCGACGTCTTCCAGGTCGTCCTCGGCGAGGGCCCGGTCGTCGGACCCGAGGTCGTCAAGCACGCCGACTACGTCTCCTTCACCGGCTCCACCCGCACCGGCCGCGAGGTCGCCCAGGGCGCCGCGGCCCGCCTGGTCGGCGTCTCCCTCGAACTCGGCGGCAAGAACGCCATGCTGGTACTGGAGGACGCCGACATAGAGAAGGCCGCCGCGGGCGCCGTCCACGCCTGCTTCTCCTCCGCCGGCCAGCTCTGCATCTCCATCGAGCGGCTGTACGTCCACGAGTCCGTCGCGGACGCCTTCGTGGAGCGCTTCGCCGCCCGCACCAAGGCGATGCGGCTGGGCACGTCCCTGGCGTACGGCGCCGACATGGGCTCGCTGGTCGGTGAACGGCAGCTGGAGACGGTCACCCGGCACGTGGAGGAGGCCGTCGCCAAGGGCGCCAAGCTCGTCGCGGGCGGTGTGGCGCGCCCCGACGTCGGCCCGTACTTCTTCGAGCCGACGATCCTCGACGGCGTCGAGCCCCAGATGACCGTCTGCGCCGAGGAGACCTTCGGCCCGGTCGTCTCCATCTACCGTTTCAAGACCGAGGACGAGGCGATCGAACTCGCCAACTCCACGCCGTACGGCCTCAACTCGTCGGTCTGGACGAAGGACGGCCGCCGCGGCCGCGAGGTCGCGTCCCGTCTGCGCACCGGCACGGTCAACGTCAACGAGGGCTATGCGCCCGCGTACGGCAGCGTCCAGTCGCCCATGGGCGGCATGAAGGACTCCGGCCTCGGCCGCCGCCACGGCTCCGAGGGCATCCTCAAGTACACGGAGGCCCAGACGGTCGCCCAGCAGCGCCTGCTGCCGATGGCCCCCTCCCTGGGGATGGACGACGAGAAGTACGCGCAGTTCATGAGCCGGAGTCTGCGGCTGATGAAGGCCCTGCGCTTCAAGTAGGCCTTTCGTTCTCAACGAGGAGAGCATGTGTCACAGGACACCTACGACTACGACGTCATCGTCGTCGGCTCGGGCTTCGGCGGTTCCGTCACCGCCCTTCGCCTCACCGAGAAGGGCTACCGCGTAGGTGTCCTGGAAGCCGGCCGCCGCTGGACCCGCGAAAGCCTGCCGAAGAACTCGTGGGACCTGAAGAACTACCTCTGGGCCCCGAAGCTCGGCATGTACGGCATCCAGCGGATCCACCTGCTGGGCAACGTCATGGTGCTGGCGGGAGCGGGCGTCGGCGGCGGCTCCCTCAACTACGCCAACACCCTCTACGTACCGCCGAAGGCCTTCTTCGACGACCCCCAGTGGCGTGACATCACGGACTGGCAGGAGGAGCTCAAGCCGTACTACGACCAGGCCCGGCGCATGCTCGGCGTACGGCTCAACCCGACGATGACGCCCTCCGACGTCCATCTGAAGGCCGCCGCCGAGCGGATGGGCGTCGGTGACACGTTCCACATGGCGCCGGTCGGTGTCTTCTTCGGGGACGGCAAGGACGCGGACGGGGAGGCCAAGGCCCGTCCGGGCGGCGAGGTCGCCGACCCCTACTTCGGCGGGGCGGGCCCGTCCCGCAAGGCCTGCACCGAGTGCGGCGAGTGCATGACCGGCTGCCGGCACGGCGCGAAGAACACCCTCAACGAGAACTACCTCTACCTCGCCGAGAAGGCGGGCGCGGTCGTGCACCCCCTGACGACGGTCGTGTCGATCACGGACGACTCGCAGGGCGGCTATGCGGTGGCGACCCTGCCGACGGACCGGAAGAAGAAGGGCGAGGGCCGGCTCTTCAAGGCCCGCAAGGTGGTGCTGGCAGCCGGCACGTACGGCACCCAGACGCTCCTGCACCGCATGAAGGCGGGCGGTCAGCTGCCGTATCTCTCCTCCAGACTGGGCGAACTGACCCGCACCAACTCGGAGGCCCTGGTCGGCGCGCAGACCGACAACCGGCGCTACCGCAAGGCGACGGGCACGCCGAAGGTCGACTTCACGCGCGGGGTCGCCATCACGTCGTCCATCCACCCGGACGAGAACACCCACATCGAGCCGGTCCGCTACGGCAAGGGCTCCAACTCGATGGGCGGCCTGTCGATCCTCCAGGTCCCGTACGCGGAGGGCCGCTCACGGGCCGGCGCCTGGCTGGCGAACGCGGCCCGCCATCCCCTCCTCGTCCTGCGCTCCCTCTCCAACCGCCGCTGGTCGGAGCGGACCATCATCGGCCTGGTGATGCAGTCCCTGGACAACTCCCTCACGACCTACCTGAAGCCGGACGGCGTCGGCAAGGGCCTGCTGACGGCACGCCAGGGCCACGGGTCCCCCAACCCCAAGCAGATCAAGGCGGCCTCGGAGGCGGCGTCGGCGATCGCGGCGGACATCAACGGCTTCGCCGGCTCCAACGTCGGCGAACTCATGGGCACCCCCCTCACCGCCCACTTCCTCGGCGGCTGCCCCATCGGTTCCTCCCCCGAGACCGGCGTCATCGACCCGTACCACCGCCTGTACGGCCACCCCGGCATCTCGGTCGTCGACGGGGCGGCGGTGTCGGCCAACCTGGGCGTGAACCCCTCCCTGACGATCACCGCGCAGGCCGAGCGGGCGATGTCCTACTGGCCGAACAAGGGCGAGGCGGACCCGCGCCCGGCGCAGGGAGCGGCGTACGAACGCCTCAAGCCGGTCGAGCCGAAGTCACCGGCGGTCCCGGCGGAGGCGTTCGGGGCGTTGAGGCTGCCGTTCCTGGGGATGCCGGCGGTGCCGCCGAAGAAGTAGGAGACCGGTCAGCCGAACGACCGACAGACGGAGAAGGACCTGCACCCCCCTCCGAGCGCAGGTCCTTCTCCGTCTTGCGTTGAGCTTTGGTGAGGCTCAGGCCTCCGCACCGGCCTTGCGGCGGCGCATGGCGAACACGACACCCGCACCGGCGACGATGGCGACGCCACCGACGGTCGCGATGACCGGGAGGTTGGAGCTGGAGCCGGTCTCGGCCAGGTTGCCGGTGATCTCCTGGACCTCGCCCTGCGGCTTCTTGCCGTCGATGCCCGAGGGCTTCTCACCGTTCGGCTCGGCGTCGCCGGGGTTGCCCGGGTTGCTGCCCGCGGCGAGGACGGTGAACTCGTAGAACTCACCGTTGCCGTAGCAGGCGGCGTCCTCGCCGGCGTAGATCGCCTGGCTCAGCGCGAAGGACGAGCCGGCCGGGGCGCTCTTCTTCACGGACACCCGCAGTTCCAGGGTGGCGGAGGAGTTCGCCTCCAGCTTGTCGAGGGAGGCGACGAAGCTACCGGTGAAGACGGTCTTGCCGTTCTCGTCCTCGTACTGGTCCTGGTAGGCGCTGGTCCACTTGCCGTCCTCCTTGACCTGGATCACGGCCAGGTCGGAGTACAGCGAGTCGTTCACGTCCTCGTCCGCGTACTCGGTGAGCGCCTCGATCCAGACGTTCTCCAGGTCCTTGTCCGAGTTGTTCGTGGCGACGAACTCGAAGTTGTGCCAGCCCGAACCCGCGACGATCTTGCTCGGCAGGCCGGAGATCTCGGCCTTGAGGTTGTCGTCGAGGTCGAACGTCTCGCAGTCCTCGTACGGGTTCCACTCGTCGTCGCCCTCGGAGGGGGTGCTCTCCTCGGGAGCCGGGGTGGACTCCTCGCCGGCCGGGGTGCTCTCCGTGGCGGTGGGGGTGGCGGACTCGGTCGGGGCGTCGGTCGTCGGCGCCTCGGTGGTCGCGGCGTCGGTCGGCGCCTCGGTCGTCGGCGTGTCGGTCGGCGCCTCGGTGGTGGGCGTGTCGGTCGGCGCGTCGGTGGTCGGCGCCTCCGTCACGGTCTCGGTGGGCGTCGTGGGGTCGTCCGTGGCGAACGCGGCCGGCGCGGACAGCAGCGCGATCGGCGCTATGACAGCCGTCGTGGCTGCGGCGGCCAGGGCGCGGCGAAGCTTCATGAAGACCTCGAAAGTCCGGAGTGCTGCGACGACGCAACACGCGAGTAAGGGAGGCCTCCGCGTGTGGGGCGCGGGTTGTGGCCCGTGATTCGCAGGGTTTGATCAGCGACGGCTGTGAAAGGTTGTGCACCCTCTAACGGATTTCTTATGTGGCCTGCATCACAGTCGGGGATTCTCTGCCCGGCGGTCCGGAGCTGACGTACGCTCAGCCGGCCGACAGTCCCCTGAGAGGAAGCCCACACCGCCGTGACCGAGAAGCCCTCCGAGGGGTCGTCCATATCGGACGAGGAATGGGAGAAGTTCGTCCAGGACGCCGAGCGGGATCGTTCCTCCGCCCCGAAGGAGCCCTCCGCCCGCGCCCGCATGGTCACCGAGCGGCTCCGGCAGCAGGAAGCCAGGGGTGAGCTGCCCGCCGGATGGCGTACCGGCCCCGCCCGGCAGGAGATGAACGGCCGGGCCACCCGGCGCCGTCGCCGCTGGGCGATCGTCGGCGTGCCTCTCGCCGTCGCCCTGGCCGTCGTGGCGGTACGGCCCTCGCTGATACCCGGCGATCCGTTCGGCAGCGCCGCCTCGTCACCGAAGGGCGGGGCAGCCTCGCCGCTCCCGGCGGAGACCGCCGCCCCGACGGCCGCGCCCGGATCCGCCGATCCCGCCGTCCCCACGGTGGCCAGGCCGTTCGCCGGCTCCCCGGCCGAACGCTGGGCCGACGGCGAGGCCGGCATCGCACTGCCGAAGGCCACCCCGGTCGGCACGCTGTCGCAGGGACAGGTGGAACAGGCGCTGCGACAGACCAGAAGGCTCCTGGTCGACGCCAACCTCGACCCGGCCACTCTGCGGGGCGAACGCCCGGAAACCGCACTCGGCGTCATCGAGCCCCGCCAGACGGAACTGCTCGACCTGCTGACCACCGCGCTGCGCAAGCCGGACAAGGACCACGATCCCCTGTGGATGTTCAGCCGCTTCGACCCCGACGAGGTGCGGCTCGCCGGTGATGTCGTCAAGACGCGCGGACGTATGACCTTCAAGGAGGGTGAGCACGCCTCCGTCGTCGTGCACGCCGACTACACCTTCGTCTACCCGCTCGTCCGCGAGGGTTCGACCGAGGTGGCCCGCACGATCATCCGCCGGGTCCTCGACGTCGAGCTCTCCGACCCGACCCGATACCGGGTCACCCCGGGGAAGATCACCGTCCGGCGCCACGACCAGGAGGTCGGCAACTCCGCCTGCGACGTGTACGACGGCTATCTGCACCCGCATTTCGACTCGGCGCTGCCCACCGGCGCACCCCCCTCCGGCCCGACGACGGACCCGTACGACCGCAGCAAGGAGATCGACGCGGACCGCGCGGCGGAGTGCGGCACCGTCTCCCGCACCTGACGCGTGAGCCGACGGGCATGAGAAGGGCCCCGCGGGCAGGAGCCGCGGGGCCCTTCTTTCGTCAGCACCGACGTCAGGGCAGCATCGGTGCCTGGGAAGCGGCGCCGGGGGGTTGCGCCGCTGGTCCGGTAAGGCCTTGTGTGCCGAGGTCTCGACCTCTGGCAGTGCCGCCACGCACGGGTGCGCGTCGGTTTCTACGCATCGTGGTGGATGGAAGCGGCCACCGCAACCGCTGGACCGAGCCTTGTACGTCTTCTTGTACTTCGTAGATCCTTCTTGCACTTCCGCCGGCCGGCCCCGGGCGTCCCCGGAGCCGACCTCTCTTGGGTGACCGGGCTGCTGTCCCCTGCCGTCCGGTCACTTACCTGGAGCGAGGTCCCACGGCGCACGGCACGATCCGTACGCCTCATCGCTCCAGCGAGCCACGCGTGGTTCTTTCGGGCCCGTGCCTGGCTGGCACGGACACCGGTACCAACGAAGGGCTGCGGGAGGCGTCACGCGCCGTACGGGTGAGAGGGGCCCCGAACTCAGATGCGACCGCGGCACAGTTCGAGCAGCGTCATGGCGAGGGCCGTGCCGGGCTTGCCGAGGGCCTCGCTGTAGTGGCTGAGGACCTCCATCTCGCGGGAGAGGTTCACGCGCCGTCCACCGGAGGTGATGCGCGCCTCCTGGATCACGGCGGAGACGGCCATCCGTTCCTGGATCAGGCCGATGATCCGGTCGTCCAGCGCGTCGATGCGTCCGCGGGCGCCGGTGATCAGGTCGGCGGCCTCGGCGGTACGGGCGCCGGTCACGTCGATGGCGGTCATGGGGGCTCCTCCGTCTGTCGGGGTGAGGTGCCCCGGAGCGGCAGGATCCGGGAAAACACCAGGCGCCCCGGACCTTGTCGGCCCGGGGCGCCTGGGAAGTCGCTTGTCAGTTGCTCAAGCAGCACGACCATGGCAGCCGGTGGGCCCGGTGCCATAGGTAAAGAGGAAGGTCGAGTGCGTGAGCATGGGCTCAGTATGCAGGGGCGGCGGGGGATGGCCAACCCGGTTCGCATCCTGAGACGAGCGTGCCTCGCAAGAGACGAGCGGGGCCTTCCTCAGCGCCGGTCCGGGCATTTCAGCCCGTCCGGCGTTCGAGGACGAGGCCCTTTCGGGGCCGGAGCGGGGGTCCGGGGGCGGCAGCCCCCGGGACGGGACCGTCCCTGCAGTCACCCCGGTAGAATTGGCCAGCACAGAGACCCCGCCCCACCGCCGGAAGGCTCCCGTGTCACCAGCGACCCCCGCTGCCGCCGCCCCCGACACCGTCCTGGTCGTCGACTTCGGCGCGCAGTACGCCCAGCTCATCGCCCGTCGCGTCCGCGAGGCCCGGGTCTACAGCGAGATCGTGCCGAGCACCATGCCCGTCGAGGAGATGCTCGCCAAGAACCCGGCGGCGATCATCCTCTCCGGCGGCCCCTCGTCGGTGTACGAGGAGGGCGCCCCCCGCCTCGACCGCGCGCTCTTCGAGGCCGGTGTCCCCGTCTTCGGCATGTGCTACGGCTTCCAGCTGATGGCACAGTCCCTCGGCGGCACGGTCGACAACACCGGCGCCCGCGAGTACGGCCGTACGGATCTCCACGTGTCGAAGTCGTCCTCGACCCTGTTCGAGGGCACCCCGGCCGAGCAGCACGTGTGGATGTCGCACGGCGACGCCTGCTCCGCCGCCCCCGAGGGCTTCTCCGTCACGGCCTCCACGGACGTCGTCCCGGTCGCCGCCTTCGAGAACGACGAGAAGAAGCTGTACGGCGTCCAGTACCACCCCGAGGTCATGCACTCCACGCACGGCCAGCAGGTGCTGGAGCACTTCCTGTACCGGGGTGCCGGCCTGCAGCCGAACTGGACCACCGGCAACGTCATCGACGAACAGGTCGCCGCGATCCGCGAGCAGGTCGGCGACAAGCGGGCGATCTGCGGTCTGTCCGGCGGCGTCGACTCCGCCGTGGCCGCCGCCCTCGTCCAGAAGGCCATCGGCTCCCAGCTGACCTGCGTGTACGTCGACCACGGCCTGATGCGCAAGGGTGAGACCGAGCAGGTCGAGAAGGACTTCGTGGCCGCGACCGGCGTGCAGCTGAAGGTCGTGGACGCGGAGGAGCGGTTCCTCAAGGCGCTCGCCGGGGTCTCCGACCCCGAGGAGAAGCGGAAGATCATCGGCCGCGAGTTCATCCGGGTCTTCGAGCAGGCCCAGGCGGAGATCATCGCGGACGAGGGTCCGGCGGTCGAGTTCCTCGTCCAGGGCACCCTCTACCCCGACGTGGTCGAGTCCGGCGGCGGCACCGGCACCGCCAACATCAAGTCCCACCACAACGTGGGCGGCCTCCCCGAGGACCTCGAGTTCCAGCTCATCGAGCCGCTGCGCAAGCTGTTCAAGGACGAGGTCCGCATGGTCGGCCAGGAGCTCGGCCTGCCGGAGGAGATCGTCCAGCGCCAGCCGTTCCCGGGCCCCGGCCTCGGCATCCGGATCGTCGGCGAGGTCACCAAGGAGCGCCTGGACCTGCTCCGCGAGGCCGACGCCATCGCCCGCGAGGAGCTGACCGCGGCCGGCCTCGACCGCGACATCTGGCAGTGCCCGGTGGTGCTGCTCGCGGACGTCCGCAGCGTCGGCGTCCAGGGCGACGGCCGCACCTACGGCCACCCGATCGTGCTGCGGCCCGTCTCGTCCGAGGACGCGATGACCGCCGACTGGTCGCGACTGCCGTACGACGTCCTCGCCAAGATCTCGACCCGGATCACCAACGAGGTACGGGACGTCAACCGCGTCGTCCTCGACGTGACCTCGAAGCCGCCGGGGACGATCGAGTGGGAGTGAGCCCTTCGGGGCTCAGGTCCGCTTGAGAGTGCGCACCGGCTCTCCGGGCTTCCAGACTTCGACGACGAGGTACTTGTCGTCCTCGACGTAGGTCCTGACGACCTCCGTCAGCTCGGTGCGGAAGAGGTGGAACGGCTCCGGCGGTTCCACCTCTTCGCCGTATGCGGCCTTCGTCTCCGGATCGTCGATCTCGATCGCCCGACCGCTGATCCGCACATCCCCGCCGCCCATGCCCTGCCCCTCCCCGGGGTTCGCCTGCAGCGCGAAGCGCGGGTCGCGGCGCAGGTCGAGGGCCTTGAGCGAGTCCGGCATCATGCCGAGCCACAGCTCGCCGTTCAGGAAGCGGACCTCCAGACCGGTGGTGCGCGGGGAGCCGTCCTTGCGGAGGGTGGCCAGGACGTGGTGGGTGAAGGCGCCGAAGCGCTCTTCGACGATCTTCGCGAGCGCGGGTTCGGCGGCGGCGAAAGCCGCCCAGTTCGCTGTCATACGGCGAGTGTGACGCCGATACCCGACATCTGCTGTCGGGTATCCGGGGTGTCGGCCCCTGACGGCGGCGTCATGCCGTGTACGGCACCGGCCGGACGTACCTCTCCCGGCCCGCCTCGTCGCGGACCGGCGTGCATCCGGCGGCCGTGAGCCGCTGGGCCAGCTTCGCGCGCCGGGTCGTGTTGATGCGCAGGGCGCCCAGCAGGCACGCCGGTATCAGGACGGCGAGCGGGAGCAGAACGGCGTACTTGCCGGTCAGGGGGGCCATGAGCAGGAACAGGGCCGCGAGGGCCCCGGCCATGGTGAGCAGCCGCTTGCGGTCGCCCACCGCGCCGAGGGAGTCGTACTTGATGAGCGTGGCGAGCAGGTCGACGTCCGGCTGTGCCTCGGGGAGCGGAGTCAGCGAACCCGGCTGCATACCGGGGACCGGGCCACCCGCGCCCGCCTGCGGGAACGCGGCCGCGTTGGCCGCCGCCCGCTGCTGCGCCCGGGGGTCGGCGTCGCGGACCAGGTAGACGTGCAGGGACTTGTTCTCGCCTTCGCGGCGCACGTCGGCGTACCGGAAGCCGTAGCACTCGGCGATGTACGCGAGTGCGCCGAACGTCTGCAGCTGGGCGTACGGGTGGACGATCTCGACGACGTCCTGGGAGGCGATCTGGCGCATGAGGGCGGTGACGCGGCGGTCGACGAGGCTCACAGGGACTCCCGGCTGAAAAGTGACGCTGAATTTCTGGTTCCGCACACCAGACCCGTGAGCCCCTGCGAGGGTTGCGTGCGTCATCTTCACGGAACATGTCTGTTCTCCTGCGCTGACCGACGGTAACTTCCGCCCCGTAAAGCACCCCAGTGCTGGAGGACACATGCACGGGACGCCCCTCGGGCCCACGCCGCCCACGCCGCTGCCGTCCGACCGGCTGCAGTTCGCGATGCCGCCGATGCACGACTCCGTCGAGGAGGAGCGCCGGCACCGCAAGGAACGGCTCGCGGGTGCGTTGCGGGTCTTCGGGCGGCTCGGGTTCGAGGACGGGGTCTCGGGTCACATCACGGCGCGCGACCCCGAGTTCAGCGACTGCTTCTGGGTCAACCCGTTCGGGATGCCGTTCAAGCACGTCACCGTCAGCGACCTCGTGCTCGCCAACTCCGAGGGACAGGTGATCGACGGCCGTTACCACGTGAACCAGGCGGCCTTCACCGTGCACTCCCAGGTCCACGCCGCCCGCCCGGACGTCGTGGCGGTCGCCCACTGCCACTCGGTGCACGGGCGCGCGCTCGCGGCGCTGGGCGAGCTGCTGGACCCGATCACCCAGGAGAGCTGCGCCTTCTACGAGGACCACGCGCTCTACGACGCCTACTCGGGGGTGGCCGTCGACGCCCTGGAGGGCCGCCGGATCGCGACCGCGCTCGGCTCGCACAAGGCGCTCGTCCTGCGCAACCACGGGCTGCTGACCGTCGGCGACTCGGTGGACGCGGCGGCCTGGTGGTTCCTGTCGATGGAACGCTCCTGCCAGGTGCAGCTGACCGCACGGGCGGCGGGCCGTCCGGTCCTCATCGACCACAAACAGGCCGTGGCCACCCGCGAGCAGCTGGGCGGCGACCTGGTCGCGTGGATCAATTACCAGCCGCTGTGGCAGGACATCAGCCGGAGCGAACCGGATCTGCTGAGCTGACGCGGTCAGAAACCCCGGAGGACCACCGCCTTCGTCATCGCGAACTCCTCGTCCGTGAGCACTCCGTCCCGGTGCAGCTCGCCCAACTCCCGCAGCCTGCGGAGCAGTACGTCGTGGTGGTCGGCCGGGGCCGGGACCGGGACCGATGCCGTCAGACGGTCGCGGCCGGTCTGCTCGACGCCGGTGCGGCTGGACGGGTGCGGCAGACGGGCGGTGACCGCGGTGGCGACCAGCGCGGTGAGCAGGTCACGGCGGGCACTGCCCCACAGGTCCAGGGCGTACGGGTCCTTCTCCGGCGGCAGCTTGGAGAACAGCGTCTCGCGGGTCACGAAGCGCAGGAAACCGTCCTCGTAGCCGGAGTTGGGCAGCCACTCGACCTGCACGACGTCGCCCACGTGGATGATCCTCGGGCCGGTCGCCCGTTTGACCCGGTCGGAGGTGTCGGACCAGTCGATCCGCACCTGGGTGCCGTCGAAGGAGACCGTGCCGTCGGAGGAGCGGACGGAGACGGGGACCGGCGGGCCGGGGAGGAGGTAGGTCTTGGTCGGCTCCTTGGGGATCTGGTCCAGGAGCAGGGCGTGCCGGATCTCCTCCGCGACGTACTCGGCGGCCCCGGAGCGGTCGATGTCCACCGTCAGCCGGTACGGATCCGCCGTGTCGGGCAGCCGGCCGCCGGTCGCCTGGAGCAGCGGGTCGGCGCCCTCCCGCAGCCGTATGCGCAGGCGTCCGCGTTTGCGTTCGGGTTCGAAGACGATGCTCGATACGGCTTCGAGCGGTACGGCGATCTCTCCGTACGTCTGCCGGAACAGCGGCACGGAGCGGTGGAGTCCCGGCGTGATCCGGACCGTTGTGCCGTCGAAGGCCCAGGTCCCGTCGCGCTGGATGATCTCGGCCATAGAGAAATTCTCGCAGCAGGGTCAACACGGGGGCCGCTCGTCACCCGGGCTGTGGGTGCTGTCGGGCGTGGGGTGGGTGAGGTAGGGCACAATTCGCTTCCGGTGCCGGGCAGTTGCGGGCGGGGCGGTGGTCGGGCCGGTGGCTGGGCGGCGGAGGTCCCGGTGGTGGGGCGGGCACGGGGGCGGGGGGCTGTGGTGGCCGGTATCTGAGACGGGCTGCCGATCGTGGGGTCGTGAGGCTATAAGGCCGTAAGGGCTGTAAGGCGTGAGGTCGCAGGGAAGGCGGGCGTCGGGCGTGGCGGTGCAGGAGGCTGGGCGGAGCGGCGCGGCAGGGGGCGTGCACGGGGGTGGCTGCACCTGTGGAGACTGTCCGCACGGGGCGCGTGCGGGGCATCGGCGGGCCGTCGCCGAATTCCTGCTGAAGCGGGACGAGTTCGCGGCCGGGCAGGGGCTGCCGGCCGCGGTGGCCCACTCCGCCTCCGCCTCCCGGCAGTGGGTCTCCGAGGAGCTGACGCAGTCGGCGGAACTGGTCGCCGAGCGTGGACGGGCCGAGGGCGCGGCATGGCTGGAGCGGCTGTGGTGGCGTACGGCGTGTGTGGTCTGGGGCCTGGTCCTGGCCTTGCTGCTGGTGCAGGCGCTCACGGCGATCGGGGCGGGGTGGACGGCGGCGCGTACGGCCGGACTGCTGGCGGCGCTGGTGACGGCCGGGGCGCTCACCGCGGCCTCCTGGTTCCACCGGGCGCGGGGCGGCGCGCTGGCGCCGGTCATCGGTGAGGACAACCGGCTGTCCACCTCGCGCGCGGTGGCCGGGGCGTGGGTGCTGTTCACGGCGTACGCCGTGCTCGTGCTGGTGGGGCGGCTGGCGGCGGCATCCGGGCACGCGGAGCGGGACGCGCTGCTCGCGGGTCTTGAGCTCGGGCGGGCTGCCGGTGTGGTGACCGTGCTCGCCGTGGTGTCGGCGATCGCGGTGCTGGTGCGGCGGGTGGTCGGGGTACGGGTACTGGGGCAGCGGCTGCAGAAGGTACGGGCGGATCGGCCTCGGGCGGCCGATCTCCTGACGGATGACGCTGGCCGGGGGGCGTTCGCGGACATCCAGTACGTCGTGATCGGCGGGGTCGCGTTGCTGTTCGCGGCGGTGCGGCTGGGGCGGCGGCCGGACCAGTTGCCGGATCTGCCGTGGGGGTTGGCGGTCGTGGTGCTGATCTCGGCGGCGACGTATCTGGCCGGGAAGTATGCGGAGGGCGGCAGGCCGGTGATCCTCTCTGTGGTGCGGGCGCGGGAGGCCGGGGACCTGGACGCACCGATTCGTACCGGGGACGACATCGAGATCCGGGGAGCGGGGTTCGTGCCGCCCGGGGCGCAGGGGGCGGACCGGTTGTCGCGGATGGTGGTGCGGATCGGGGCCGTGCATGTGCATGTGCCGTTGGTGCCGGTGGCCGGAGGATTCAGCAATCCGACGGATGCGGTGTTGACGGTGCCTGTACCGGCGGATGTGGAGCCGGGGCGGGTGGAGGTGCAGGTGGTTACTGCGGCGGGGGTGGAGACCAATCGGTACGCGATTGACGTGACCGACTGACGGGTGCCTCCGGCGGTTGGGCGGGATGCCTGCGGCGGCCTGTGCGGGGGGAGTGGGGGTGCGCGTGATGCCTGCGGCGGCCTGTGCGGGTGGGGTGGGGGTTCGCGTAGCGCCTGCGGTCGGTGGGTGGTTGGGGCCGCGCCGGGGGGTGTCCGTCCTCGGTCGGGCGGTTGCCGTTGGGCAGAGAGGTGCTGCGTCTTGACGCCCGCCGCTGCGGGCGGACACCCCCCGGCACGTCCCCTTCCCGCCGTGGGCGACTGCGGGCCGCTGTCCCTCACACACCCATGGGGGCGGCAGGCCCTGCGCCGACACCCGTGTGCGGGGAAATTGAGCCGGGCAGGCATTGCGTACGTATGGTCTTTTGAGGGGTCACGGCACGGCGGCGAGAGGCGACTACGGGCGATGACTCACGGTATGCACACGGACACGCACCTCCCCTATCTCGACGGCGGCCGGGACTGGCGGGACACCGCCACCCGGTACGCACTGCTCCCGCTCCGGGTCTTCCTCGGCGTCACGTTCATCTACGCCGGCCTGGACAAACTCACCGACAGCGCCTTCATGAAGGACTCCGGTTCGGGCTCGATCGGCGACATGATGCGTGCCGTTCGTGACTCCTCGGCCATCCCGGCCCTGGTCGACATGGCTCTGAAGAACCCCGTCGGTTTCGGCTACGCCATCGCCTTCGGCGAGCTGGCCGTCGGGATCGGCATCCTCATCGGGCTGTTCGCCCGCCTTGCGGCGCTCGGCGGTGCGCTCATCTCGCTGAGTCTGTGGTTGACGGTGAGCTGGGCCTCCGATCCGTACTACTACGGCAATGACCTGGCGTATCTGATGGCCTGGCTGCCTCTCGTCCTCGCGGGCGCTCCCATGCTCTCCGTGGACGCCGCACTCCGCGCACGGCGACGACAGCGGGCGGGAGGCTATCGCTAGCGGATGCCGGGTCCCGCGTCGTCAGTGGGGCGCGTCGGGCTGTTGGGCCGGGGGCGGTGTGGTGGTGCCGTGGGCCGGTCGGCGGCGTCTGCGTATGCCCCGGGCCACGGCGGCCGCCGTGCCTGCCAGGAACAGGCCGCCCACGACCAGTGGGATCACCACGAACCACGGCGTCTCCCAGGCGCCGCCCGCATCACCGGCGTAGATGATGCCCGCGAGGGTCAGGAAAGTGCCGGCCACCAGTCGGCCGGGCTGGAACTCATGACGCAGCACGGCTCACCTCCGCCTGTCCCACGCCGACGCTGAGGTCGAGGTCCAGCGTGCCCGCTTCCTCGGTGCCTGCGGCCGGTGTCAGGGTCAGCTCCTTGTGCTTGCCCGGTGCCACGTCCACGTCCCGCTCGTCTTCGCCCGGCAACTGGATGTCTCCCACCCCCACGTCGATGCTCGCCTTCACGGTCACGCCCTTGGGGACGATCACCTTCAGCCGTCCCACACCCACATCGGCCCTGGTCATCACGGTCCGGCCTTCGGTGAACTCCACCCGGGTCAAATCCAGCGTGCCGACGCCGGCGCCGAGGTCGTAGTGCCGCTGTACGTCCGCCGCGGTCGTCGGGCGCCAGTTCCGCTCGACCCATTGGGTGCCGATGTCCTTGGGCAGTGCTGCCGAGGCGGCGAGGAGGCCTGCCGTGATGACCGCGAGGAATATGGAGCCCGCTCCGGTGCGGCCCAGGAACGCGCTGACCGCTATGCCCAGGCCGAGGACGAGCAGGGCGCAGGACAGGCCCGTCTGCAGGCTGGTGCCCAGGGCGTGGTCCTCCCAGGTCGAGCCCGTGCCGAGGGCGCCGGCGAGGAGGGCCAGCAGGAACACCCAGCCGCCGATCCAGCGGGGGCCGCGGGGCTTCGGCTGCCGGGGGCGTCGGGCGCGGAGGTCCTCGCGGCTGCCCCAGGGGGTGCCGAGGCCGATGTTGACGGCTGCCGCGATGTCGCGGTCCCGGGAGTCGCGTGGGCCCCAGAGGTAGCCCGTGCCGCCCTCGTGGGTGCCGTCCTTGACGATGGGGTCCCGCCACCAGGAGGGGTAGGCGGCGGGGGCCGGTGGAGCCTGGGCCTCCGGTGGGGCGTCGGCGACGGCCTGGGCGGCGAGCGGGTCCGGGTCGGTGGCGCTGCGGTGCCCTGACCAGTAGCCGGCGCCCGCCAGGAGGAGGGAGAGGACGACGGCGAAGGCCAGCACAGTGCCGTTCGCCAGCAGCGTCAGGAACACGCCGCAGCCGACCAGCGCGAACAGCACGGCGGTCAGCGCCTGGCCGTCCACGCGGCCGGTGAGCAGTTTGCGCACCTCGTTCTCGTCCTCGTCGTCGTACGGGACGAGGAGCCAGGCGAAGCCGTAGAAGATGAGGCCTATGCCGCCGGTCGCGGAGAGCACGGCGAGCGTGATCCGGAAGATCACCGGGTCCATGTCGCACTGCCGCCCGAGCCCGGCGCACACGCCGGCCAGCATCTTGTGCCGCCGGTAGCGCCGGAACCTGTGCGGCGGGGCGAGGACGCCCGCTTCCGGGGGCGTCCCTGTTCCCGCGCCCGCGGGTGCGCGCGGTTCCTCACCCGCGGCGCTCGCGGACGCCGCGCCGGACGGGGTGCCCGGGGGCACGGCGTCCGGCTCGGGCACGGAGTCCGCGGCGTGCTGGTGATCTGTCATGTGTCCATGGTGACGGGCGGGTCGGCCTGACGGGAGTCGGAACGACCCTGGTCGGACCCTGATATCGGCCCTGAGGCGGGGGCCCGGGGTGCGTTCGACGCGGCGGGCCTCGAAGATCAGGGGAGTCTAGGGGGTCGACCCTGATGCCCAGGTCGTCCGGCCGTGTGACCATCGATGGCATGCCGGAAGCCGCAGCAGCGCCCCTCGTCGAACCGCGGCCGCCGCGCAAGCTCTACCGCAGCAGCGACGGACGCTGGCTCGGTGGCGTGGCGCGGGGGCTCGCCGGACATCTCGGGCTGCCCGTCATCTGGGTGCGGCTCGTCTTCGTCGGCCTGTTCATGGCGGACGGCCTCGGCGCACTGCTGTATGCCGCGTTCTGGTTCTTCGTGCCGCTCGGCGTCGGCGGCGTCGACGCACAGAGGCCGCCGCCCTTCGCCACCGAGACCGCGGCCGACGGCCGCCGCAGACTCGTCGCCCGCAAGCCGGACAAGGGGCAGATCGTCGCGCTGCTCCTCATGGTCGTCGTGGCGATGGTCTTCGTCGGCAGCGTCGACCTGGGCAATGGCGCCAAGGCCTATCTCCTGCCCGCCGTGCTCGTCGGCGCGGGCGTCGCCCTGGTCTGGCGCCAGGCGGACAACGCCCGCCGGGCGCGCTGGATGGAGGTCGGGCGGCGTCGGCGCACCCTGACGCTGCTGCGTGCCGCGGGCGGAATAGTGCTGGTCACGGCCGGTGTCTCCGGCATCTTCGTGCTGCAGGGCTCCGCCGCCCACCTCGGCTCCGTCCTGCAGGCTGCCCTGGTCGTCCTCGTCGGCATAACGCTCCTCGCGGGGCCGTACCTGGTCCGGATGACCCAGGACCTCTCCGAGGAGCGCCTGATGCGCATCCGTGCCCAGGAGCGCGCCGAGGTCGCCGCGCACGTCCATGACTCGGTGCTGCACACCCTGACCCTGATCCAGCGCAACGCGGAGAACGCCGGCGAGGTCCGCCGCCTCGCCCGCGCCCAGGAGCGAGACCTGCGCACCTGGCTCTACAAACCCGAGGGCACCGGCAAGGACGAGGCCGACGAACCCAGCAACCTCGCCGACGCGGTCCGGCGCAACGCCGCCGAGATCGAGGACAAGCACGGCGTCCCCATAGAGGTCGTGGTCGTCGGCGACTGCCCGCTCGACGAGAAGATCGGCGCACAGATGCAGGCCGCGCGCGAGGCGATGGTGAACGCCGCGAAGTACGGTGGCGAGGGCGGCGCCGTACAGGTCTACGCCGAGGTGGAGGGGAAGACCGTCTTCGTGTCCGTCCGGGACCGCGGTCCGGGCTTCGACCTCGATTCGATACCCGCCGACCGCATGGGCGTTAGAGAATCGATCATCGGCCGCATGGAGCGCAACGGCGGCACGGCCCGGCTCCGGGCGGTGCCGGGCGGTGGTACGGAGGTCGAGCTGGAGATGGAGAGGGCGGAGAAGACGTCATGAGCGACCCGACCGAGGCGAACGAGCCTGTGGAGTCGACCGGCGGGAGCGCGGGCGAGCGGCACGTGCGCGTGGTCCTCGTCGACGACCACCGCATGTTCCGTACGGGAGTCCAGGCCGAGATCGGCCGCACCGAGCAGACCGGCGTCGAGGTGGTCGGCGAGGCCGCGGACGTCGACCAGGCGGTCACGGTCATCACCGCGACCCGGCCCGAAGTCGTCCTCCTCGATGTGCACCTCCCGGGTGGTGGCGGCGTCGAAGTCCTGCGTCGCTGCGCGCCGTTGATGGCGGACACCGAGCAGCCCGTCCGCTTCCTCGCGCTCTCCGTCTCGGACGCGGCGGAGGATGTGATCGGGGTGATCCGGGGCGGGGCGCGAGGATACGTCACGAAGACGATCACCGGCACGGATCTGGTCGACTCCATCTTCCGGGTTCAGGAGGGCGACGCCGTCTTCTCGCCGCGCCTCGCCGGGTTCGTGCTGGACGCCTTCGCGTCGACGGACGCGCCGCCGGTCGACGAGGATCTCGACCGGCTCACCCAGCGCGAGCGGGAGGTGCTGCGGCTGATCGCCCGCGGCTACGCCTACAAGGAGATCGCCAAGCAGCTCTTCATCTCCGTCAAGACGGTCGAGTCCCATGTCTCGGCGGTCCTGCGGAAGCTCCAGCTGTCCAACCGTCACGAGCTGACGCGGTGGGCTACGGCCCGGCGCCTGGTCTGAGCCCGGTCCCGGCCCGCTCGCTCACGCCACCCGCGTGGCGCCCGCGAACGGCATCTCGTCGAGCGGGGCCACCCGGACCGGCGCCGACGGGTTCGGGGCGTGGATCATCTGGCCGTTGCCGATGTAGAGGCCCACATGGCTGATGCCGGAGTAGAAGAACACCAGGTCGCCCGGGAGGAGTTCGGAGCGCGAGACACGGCGTCCGGCGTCGATCTGGGCGTACGTCGTGCGGGGCAGGGAGAGGCCGGCCGCGCGGTAGGCGGCCTGGGTGAGGCCCGAGCAGTCGAAGGCGTCCGGGCCGGTGGCGCCCCAGACGTAGGGGCTGCCGAGTTTGGAGTAGGCGTACGAAATGGCGGCTGCCGCCCGCGAGTTGGGGGCCTGTGCCGTGGCGGAACCGGGGGCCGTCAGGGCGTCGCGGCTGCCTGTGGAGGAGCGTGCGGCGCGGCCCGCGTCCCCCTGGAGCTGGGCGCGCTCCTCGGCGGTCAGCCGGGCGAGCAGGCCCCGGGCCGTGTCCAGCTTGCCGGTGATCGTGTTCTTGTGCCGGTGCAGTTCGGCCTGGCGGGACTTCAGCGAGGTCAGTTCGATGCGTGCTGCCCCGCGCAGCTGCTCGATCTCCCGTAGCTGCTGGCGGACAGCGGCGACGGACGCCGCCTGCCGGTTGCCGGCGCGTTCGGCGAACTCCGCCCCGTCGAGGTAGCGGTCGGGGTCGTCCGAGAGCGCGAGCTGAAGGGCCGGGTCGAGACCGCCGTCGCGGTACTGTGCCGCCGCCATCGAACCCAGCGCGTCCCGCGCCGAGTTGAGCTTCTCCGTCCTGCGTGCCACCTCGTCCTGCAGGGTCCGGATCCGCCGCTCGGCCGCGTCCGCCTGCTCCTTCGCGCCGTTGTACTTCTCGGTGGCGGCCTCCGCCTCCTGGTACAGCTTGTCGACCTTCGCTTTGACCTGCGCCGGTGTCGGCTGCGGCTCGGCATGCCCCGTCCCGTCGAATCCGGTTGCGCTCGCCGCGCCCGCCAGGGCGATCGTCCATGCCGTGCGGGCCGTACGGCCGCCGACCGAGCGCTGACGGGGCTTTCGATGCGCTGCCACGTGGACTGCACGTCCTTTCCTACGACCGCCCGGTCCCGTCACGCCTGCCGGAGCGGGGGGCGTATCACCGCCCCGGGAGAACGGCGGGCGCATGAGCGCCTGGGGGGAGCGGACGTACGACCGCCCCGGGGCGGGCTACGCGTCCGGCGGCGGCCCACACAGGGGGAGCGGGCCGCCGCCGGACTTTCCTCGGCGGTGGTGTCCGACTGCCGCCCCTGGCCCGGGCGGCGGTGGGGAGCCGGTCACCTGGTGGAGGACGCTAAACCTCCCTGTGTCGGGTCGGTGACGCGTTGTGCGGAAGTGCCGGGAGCGGACCGGGGGATGACCGTAAGTGAGCGTGATCCCCGAGCGGGGGCGTCGGGTCGACGCGGGGTGATGACCGATGTGGCGGTTTCGGGGGCCACGGGGAACGGGGGGTGCTATGGGGCGCATATATGCAGCCGATTAGGCTCCGGCTTCATGGACGTACTCATCCATCTCTTCGTCGGCCTGCACATCATCGGTATCGCCGCGCTGCTCGGTGGTTTCTTCACGCAGATGAAGGCGATGGGTCAGGGCACCGCCCGGTTCGTCCCCGCGATGTTGCACGGCGCCGTGACCATGCTGGTCACCGGGGTGATCCTCGTCGGGCTCAACCAGGCGGACGACCAGTCCGTCAACAACATCAAGATCGGTGTGAAGCTGGCGCTGCTGATCGTGATCCTCGGGCTCGTCTATGTGAAGCGGGACGAGGAGAAGGTGGAGAAGGGGCTGTTCGGGCTCGTGGGGCTGCTGACCGCGGCGAACGTCTTCATCGCTGTTCTTTGGACGTGACTTCGGTCTCGGGGGCGGTTCCGGGCCTGGTTCTGGGGTCGGAACCGGATCCGCATGCGCGGGCGTGCGGGCCCCCAGCAGGCCCGCACCGACGCCGGGTGAAAGTCGTACGCCGCCCCCAGCTGCGCGCGTGCGTCAGGCCGGACGGACCACGCTGTGGATCGACGACTCTCCGTCGTAGTAGATCGATTCCTCGCGGACGTACGCGCCGGGCTTAGGGGCGTGGATCATCATGCCGTTGCCTATGTAGAGGCCCACGTGGCTGATGTCGTCGTAGAAGAAGACCAGGTCGCCGGGCTGGGCGTTGGCGAGGGAGACCGTCGTGCCGGCGTTGACCTGGTCCCAGGTGGTGCGCGGGAGATCCACGCCGGCGGCCTTCCAGGCGGCCTGGGTGAGGCCGGAGCAGTCGTAGGAGTCGGGGCCGGTGGCGCCCCAGACGTACGGCTTGCCCATCTGGGCGCGGGCGAAGGCCAGCGCCTTCTCGGCTTTGGTGGCGTACGAGGAGTCCGTCGCGGATGAGTCCGAGGTGCTCGAGTCGGACGGCTGCTCGGTGCTCGCCTGCTGCTGTGCGGCCTCCTGGCGCTGGCGCTCCGCCTCCTGCTGGCGGGCCAGCTCCGCGGCCTTGCGTGCGGCTTCCTCCTGCTTGCGCTTCTCGATCGCGGCGAGGCGTGCCTTTTCCTCCGCCGTCAGCTTCGAGAGGAGTTCCCGGGCGTCGGAGAGCTTCTGCTGGACCGCGGACTTGGCCTGCTGCAGGTCGTTCTGCGACTCGGTGAGCGTCTCGAGGCTCTTGGTGGCCTCCTGACGCTTCTTCATCGTCGCGGACTGCTGCGTGAAGTAATCGTCGACCGCGTCCTTCTGACGGCCGGTCATGCGGTCCATCAGCTGGGTCTGGTCGAAGTAGTCCTGCGGGCTGTCCGCCAGGAGGAAGGTCGCGGTGTCGGGGGCGGCGGCTCCCGTGCGGTACTGGGCTGCGGCGTTGCGGCCGAGCTCCTCGCGCGCGTCGTTGAGCTCCTGGGTGCGCTTGGCGACGTCGTCCAGGAGGGTGTCGACGCGCTGGCGCTGCGTCGCGGTCTTCTCCTTGGCCGCGTTGTACTTCTCGGTCGCCGACTCCGCCTGGCGGTAGAGGTCGTCGACCTTCTTCTCGACCTCTTCGAGGCTCGGCTTGTCGTCCGCCGAGGGGCTCGCGTTGGCCGTCTGGGACAGCAGGGCCACGGAGGTGAGGGCCGCCGTGGCGAGGGCGGGGGTCCGTATGCCTGCTACGCGTGTCCCTGCGGGACGCGACTTGCGGTGCGACGCCAAGGGAGGCGACTCCTTCCGTGCTCCGCCTACCGAGTTAGCTGTCGGGTTCGGGCGGGTGGTTCGGAAGGGTTGCCCTACGGCCGGTCCCGGGAGGGAAGTCCGGCCGATTCACCCCAGGTTCGGTGGGTCCCCGGCTCCGGTCGCAGTGGCGTACCGGACTCGGCGGAGGCCGTGCGGCCCGGCGACGTTCGCCGGTGGGGGTCGTACGGCCTGCCCGGCACGGTAGCCAACTCGTGTGGCCCCTGTGAAGGTTGATGTTCGATATGCCCGATACATTTTCGTGACCTTCAGTCAGAGGGTTGCGGATCACAGTGGGTGACGGCGTGTTTGTGCAGGTCTGTGATCCATGGGGTGTTGGTGATGCCTGCTCGCTTTTAATCCCATTGCACCCCCTTTGGATATTGATGACGGGTCGTGATCGGAGGATTCCGGAGCGCAAGATTCCGTCGGGCGGGCGGGTTTCGGAAGATCATCGGGCTCGGAAACGGGCGATGTTCTCAGGGCGGCCGCGGGCTGTCAGTGGGGCGCCCTAGACTCGGAGAGCGATGAGCAGCCTCTTTGACGACAGCTTCCTGGCGGACCTCCAGGCCCCACGGGCCCACGAGGAGGAACCTCCGCCGCCGCCCGAGGACGATCACGCTCCGGAACCGGTTCCGGACGATCTGTTCGGCGGGAAGTTCGACGTGCCTCCGGACCGGGACGCCTATTACCGCGACGGCGCCCCGCGCCCGGTCATCGACGCGGCCGCGCTCCTGGAGGGGCTGAACGACAACCAGCGCGCCGCCGTCGTCCACTCCGGCAGCCCGCTGCTCATCGTGGCCGGTGCGGGGTCCGGTAAGACGCGGGTGCTCACCCACCGCATCGCCCATCTGCTGGCCGAGCGGAATGTGCACCCCGGGCAGATCCTCGCGATCACCTTCACCAACAAGGCCGCGGGCGAGATGAAGGAGCGCGTCGAGCAGCTCGTCGGGCCGCGCGCGAACGCGATGTGGGTGATGACCTTCCACAGCGCGTGCGTGCGCATCCTGCGCAGAGAGAGCAAGAAGCTCGGGTTCACGTCGTCGTTCTCGATCTACGACGCCGCCGACAGCAAGCGGCTGATGGCGCTGGTGTGCCGGGATCTGGATCTTGATCCGAAGCGGTTCCCGCCCAAGTCCTTCAGCGCCAAGATCAGCAACCTGAAGAACGAGCTGATCGACGAGGAGGACTTCGCGGCACAGGCGAGCGACGGCTTCGAGAAGACCCTCGCCCAGGCCTACGCCCTGTACCAGTCGCGGCTGCGCGAGGCGAACGCCCTCGACTTCGACGACCTGATCATGACGACGGTCAATCTGTTGCGCGCGTTCCCGGACGTCGCCGAGCACTACCGCCGCCGCTTCCGGCACGTCCTGGTCGACGAGTACCAGGACACCAACCACGCCCAGTACGCGCTCGTGCGCGAGCTCGTCGGCACCAGCGAGCACCCCGTGGACGTGCCGCCGAGCGAATACGACATCCCGCCCGCCGAGCTGTGCGTCGTGGGTGACGCCGACCAGTCGATCTACGCCTTCCGGGGCGCCACCATCCGCAACATCCTCCAGTTCGAGGAGGACTACCCGGACGCGACGACGATTCTGCTGGAGCAGAACTACCGCTCGACGCAGACGATCCTGTCCGCCGCCAACGCGGTCATCGAGCGCAACGAGTCCCGCCGGCCCAAGAACCTGTGGACCAACGCGGGCGCGGGCGCGCGGATCACCGGCTATGTCGCGGACACCGAGCACGACGAGGCCCAGTTCGTCGCCGACGAGATAGACCGCCTCACGGACGCGGGCGAGGCGAAGGCCGGGGACGTCGCCGTCTTCTACCGGACGAACGCCCAGTCCCGTGTCTTCGAAGAGGTCTTCATCCGCGTCGGCCTGCCCTACAAGGTCGTCGGCGGCGTCCGCTTCTACGAGCGCAAGGAGGTCCGGGACGTCCTGGCGTACCTGCGGGTGCTGGCCAACCCGGAGGACTCGGTGCCGCTGCGACGGATCCTCAACGTCCCCAAGCGGGGCATCGGCGAGCGCGCCGAGGCGATGATCGACGCCCTGTCCCAGCGCGAGAAGATCAGCTTCCCGCAGGCGCTCAAGCGCGTCGACGAGGCGTACGGCATGGCCGCGCGGTCGACCAACGCCGTCAAGCGGTTCAACACGCTGATGGAGGAGCTCCGTACGATCGTCGAGTCCGGCGCGGGACCGGCGACCGTCCTGGAGGCGGTGCTGGAACGCACCGGCTATCTCGCCGAGTTGCAGGCATCGACCGATCCGCAGGACGAGACCCGCATCGAGAACCTTCAGGAACTCGCGGCCGTGGCCCTGGAGTTCGAGCAGGAGACCGGTGAGGAAGAGACCTCGGGAGGGCTCGCGGACTTCCTGGAGCGGGTCGCGCTCGTCGCCGACTCCGACCAGATCCCCGACGAGGAGGAGGACGGCTCCGGCGTCATCACCCTGATGACCCTGCACACCGCCAAGGGCCTGGAGTTCCCGGTCGTCTTCCTCACCGGCATGGAGGACGGCGTCTTCCCGCACATGCGCGCCCTCGGCCAGACCAAGGAGCTGGAGGAGGAGCGGCGGCTCGCGTACGTCGGCATCACACGCGCGCGTGAGCGGCTGTATCTGACGCGCTCGTCGATGCGCAGCGCGTGGGGGCAGCCGTCGTACAACCCGCCCTCCCGCTTCCTGGAGGAGATCCCGGCGGCGCACGTGGACTGGAAGCGGACGGGTGCGACCGCGCCCATGTCCTCCGGTCCCGCGGCCGGGGTGGCGGCCTCCCTGTCCTCGTCCCGCTCGCGTTCGGCGGCGTCGGGCGCATCCGGCTTCGCCACCCGCCGCACCACGGAGAAGCCGGTCGTCCAGCTCGCGGTCGGGGACCGGGTCACGCACGACCAGTTCGGGCTCGGCACCGTGATGGCGGTGAAGGGCACGGGTGCGAACGCCGAGGCGACGATCGACTTCGGGGACACCAAGCCGAAGCGGTTGCTGTTGCGGTATGCGCCGGTGGAGAAGCTCTAGCCTGCCCGTGCAGTGAACCCCCGCTGGAAGGGCGGGGGTTCACAAGGTGGTGAGTCGCGTGCGCTGACCTACGACGGGTCCAGGCCGTGGCTGCGCAGCCAGGAGAGCGGGTCTATCGGCGAACCGCCGGCCGGCCGTACCTCGAGGTGCAGATGCGGGCCGGTCGAGTTGCCGGAGTTGCCGGAGTACGCGATCGGGTCGCCGGCCTTCACCGTCGTACCGGAGGCGACACGGTAGCTGGAGAGGTGGCAGTACCACGTCTCCGTGCCGTCCTTCGCGGTCACGATCATCATGTTGCCGTAGGCGCTGTTCCACTGGGTGCGGACGGTGCCGTCGGTCACGGCCATCACCGTCGTGCCGTACGAGACCGGGAAGTCGATGCCGGTGTGCATGGACATCCAGTTGATGCCGGCCTGCCCGAAATAGGCGCTGAGCCCTTGCTGGGCGACCGGCAGCGCGAACTTGGGGCGCAGTCGCTCCTTGCGGGCCGCCTCTTCGGCGGCCTTCCGCTTCTCCGCCGCCTGCTGCGCCTTGAGGTCGATGCGCTCCTGCGTACGGCTGGCCCGGTCGGCGAAGTCGTCGGCGCCGGCGGCGAGGGTCTCGAGCTGGGCGTCCAGCTTGTTGTTCGCGGTGGACGGCTTCACGGCCGCGCCGTCCGAGGCCGTCGTCGCCGTGTCCTTGTCGTCGGTCAGGGTGCCGACGGAGGCCGCGGCGATCCCCGCGACGCCCATCACACACGCCGAGGGCACGGCGACCGTCAGCAGCGCCGAGCGCTTGGGGGGCGTACGGCGGCGGGAGCGGGACCCGCTGCGGGAGGCGGCGCGTGGGGCGGGGGCCGGGGTGGCCTCTTCCTGGTCGTCGAGGAGCGGGGCCGCTTCGGGGAGTTCGCCGGTGGCGGTCGGGTCGGTGTCGCCCTGCGCGGGGTGGTCGTAGCCGGTCGCGGAGTCGTCGTAGCCGACGGGGACGCCGTGCTCGATCTGCTCGAAGTGCGCGGTCGCCTGCTGATCGAAGGATTCTGCTGACTGTTCGTACGCGTCGGACGCCTGTGCGGCGCCGCCGTCGGCGTTCCACTGGGTGGCGTCGTACGTGCCCGTCTCGAAGGTCTGCGTGCCCCATTCCCACTGCTGGGTCTGGTCGGCCGGGGCGCCGGACTGGTCGGGCTGGAGCCAGGCGCTCGCGTCCCACTGCCCGGAAGTGTCGTGGCCGGTGGCCTGGTGCGGGACGAAGGCGAGGTGCTGCTGGCCGGTGTTCCAGGCGGTGGTGTCGTACGCGCCGGTGTCGTAGGCGGCGTGGTGCTGGGCCGCATAGGCGTCGTAGTTCAGCGTCTGCTGGCTGCCCGTGGACCACTGCGTGGTGTCGTACCCGCCCGCGCTCTCGCCGGGGAGGCAGCCGAACAGGGGGTCCGCGTCGAAGGTCGTGGTGGTGTGGCCGGCGGCGTCGAAACCGGTGGCGTCGTACGTGCCGTACGTGGTGGAGTCACCGTACTGGGCTTCCTGGGCGCCGTAGGGCGCGTAGTGCGCCGAGGCGGCATCGGAAGCCGGAGTCGGGGAGGTCATGGTCCCCGACGGGTGACGATCGTTCACCAACTTCTCTCTCGCCTCGACAACAGGGGCTGCCAGAGCAGTGCGGCGACTGTACCCGGCGGTATGCGGGCACGACAATCTTCGGCAGGTTTCGCGCGCGCAGGAAACGGGCATTCGGCCGTGTTTTGGCGGACTGCGGGCGCGAGTTTGGCCTTGTGTTCGAAGATTGTTCGAGGTCGCTCGGCTGTCCCGAGGCTGTGTGGCTGGTGTGATTCAGGTGTTGAGGCGGGCACCGAGGGCGCCGCCGGGGCGCCGTCGGTGGAGCTGTCGGGGCCTGCCGGTCACGCCACGGTGAGGCCGCCTGCCCGGCGGGCGGCTTCGGCGCCCGCCCCTGCCGCGTCGAGGGCCTGCCGTATTCCGGTTGCCACGGCGGGGTGCACCGGCAGGGCGAGGTGGCCGATGCCGCTCACGCGGACGTTCTGCGCCATCAGGTCCGGGTGGTCGATGCAGGCCGTGTCCAGCGGATCCATCAGGTGGTCGAGGTCGCTCCAGAAGCTCACGAAGTGCGTACGGCAGCCGGGCGCGGGACGGCTCAGTTCTTCTAGGACCGGTGAGCCGGGGCGCATCTGACGGACGATCGGGTGCGCGTTCGCCAGCGGGACGACACGGGTGCCGGAGTGCGGGGTGCCGAGGGTGACGAGCGTGCGGACCCTGAGGTCGCCGCCGAGGCACTGCACGTAATAACGCGCTATGAGCCCGCCGAGGCTGTGCCCGACGATGTCGACCTGCCGGTTGCCGGTGCGCTCGCAGATCTCCTCTATGTGCCGGCCGAGCAGTTCGGCGGCGATGCGGATGTCGCAGGTCAGCGGGGAGTAGTTGAGCGACTCGACCTGGTGCCTGCCGTGCTGGGCGAGGCTGCGGCGCAGCAGGACGAAGACCGAGCGGTTGTCGATGAAACCGTGCAGCAGGACGACCGGGGGGTCGGTCTCCGTCGGCAGCTGGGTGGTGCCCCTGGCGGCCGGGGAGCCCTGTGTCGGGAGCGTGGGCGTGGACCGGCGCTCCTGGGTGATGCCGGAGGGATAGAGGAGCAGGTGTCCGGCGAGGATCGCGATCTCCAGGGCGGTCGCCTTCAGCAGGGCCAGGGAGAGACCGGCGAGCCTGCCTGGGAGCAGGCGCCGGCAGAGCGGGAGAAAGGGGAGTGCTGCCCCGGTGACCTTCATGGCCCGACCTCCTTGTGGCACGCAGGAGGACGGCTCCGGCCCCCGTGTGCCCTCGTGGGAAGTCGCGGCGGAGGCGGCCGGCGGGGCGAGCGGAGGGTGCGTGGGACAAGTGAGGCGCGTGACGCGAGTCGGCCCGGTCGGCCTTGATGCGCCGGTGACCTGACGAGGCTCCCTGCCGGTGTGGCGACGAGGCTCCCCGCTGTCGTGCCTTACCTGCCCTGCGTGCCCTTCGTGCCACCGTCGATGCGCCGCACCCTCACGTCGCGCGGCCCTGCGGCGCGGTGGTGCGGCGACCTCGTTGCGGCTCCCGTTGCGCGTGGTTCCGCTGCGACGCGGGGCCGCAAGCTGCTGCGGCCCGTGTGCCGCGGTGATGTGGAACGGTGCGCGGCGAACGTGTCCCACCGTGTGATTTCCCCCTCGGTCTGCACCGCGAAACTGCCGGTTGCGGGATGCTGGAGATAACGTTCGTTCACTTCCCCGGGCGGTGTGGCCCGGGCGTCCGTGCCGTGGAGGCGCGTTCGGCGCGGTGAGCGGCGGAAACGCGCAATACGCGCACCATGTATGACATGTGCGCCGTGTGCGGCATAACTCATATATGGGCAGTACTTGTCGGTACGGATGGATGTAGTCGCTTCATGGAGGCAGTGATGGGTGTGGCAGCCGGTCCGATCCGCGTGGTGGTGGCCAAGCCGGGGCTCGACGGCCACGATCGGGGAGCCAAGGTGATCGCGCGGGCGCTGCGCGACGCCGGCATGGAGGTCATCTACACCGGGCTTCACCAGACACCCGAGCAGATCGTCGACACCGCGATCCAGGAGGACGCGGACGCGATCGGTCTCTCCATCCTCTCCGGCGCCCACAACACCCTTTTCGCCGCGGTGATCGACCTCCTCAAGGAGCGGGACGCGGAGGACATTCTGCTCTTCGGTGGCGGAATCATCCCCGAAGCGGATATTCCGCCGTTGAAGGAGAAGGGCGTCGCGGAGATCTTCACGCCTGGGGCGACGACGCAGGCGATCGTGGACTGGGTGCGGGCCAACGTGCGTCAGCCGGCCGGAGCCTAGACCGTTGTGCGGAGCGGGTGGTCCGGGGTGGGCACCGGCTCCAGCTCCTCGGCCATGGCCGCCCGCAACCGCAACGTCGTGACGAGTCGCTGGAACGCCTCCGCCCAGTACCCGCCTGCGCCCGGAGACGCGTCCTCCGGTTCGTCCGGTACCGCCAGCAGGGCGTCGAGACGGCTCGCCTCGGCCGGATCGAGGCAGCGTTCGGCCAAGCCCATCACGCCACTGAAACTCCATGGATAACTCCCCGCGTCCCGCGCGATGTTGAGCGCGTCGACCACCGCGCGCCCGAGCGGCGCCGCCCACGGCACCGCGCACACCCCGAGCAGCTGAAACGCCTCGGACAGACCGTGCGTCGCGATGAACCCCGCCACCCACTCGGCCCGCTCGGCGGAGCCCAGCGTGCCGAGCAGCTTCGCCCGCTCCGCCAGGGACACCGCGCCCGGGCCGCCGGCCTCGGGTGCCGAGGGTGATCCGAGGAGCGCCCGCGCCCACTCGGCGTCCCGCTGCCGCACCGCCGCCCGGCACCAGGCCGCGTGCAGCTCGCTCTGCCAGTCGTCCGCCACCGGCAGCTCCACGATCTCCCGAGGTGTACGTCCCCCGAGCCGCCCCGGCCACGCGGCGAGCGGTGTCGCCTCCATCAACTGACCGAACCACCAGGACCGTTCACCCCGTCCTGCCGGAGCCTTGGGTACGACCCCGTCGCGCTCCATGCCCGCATCGCACTGGTGCGGTGCCTCGACACCGATCGTCGGCGTCTGCTGGGTGTGGTCCAGCGCCACGCACGCCCCGGCGCGCGCCGCCATCCGCGCGGCGAGCGCCGAACCCGGCAGCGCCGAGAGCAACTCCGCCGCCGTCGCCCGGACATTGCGGCTCCGGTCGGCCAGCGCCTGCTCCAGGAACGGCTCGTCCTCCGGTCCCAGCCCGGTGCGCAGCGAGTCGAGGAACATCAGCCGGTCCTCGGCCCGCTCCGTCGCCCACGTGCTGGCCAGCAGCTCGCGCGCGGCGGCGGGCTCATGCGCCCGTATCGCGGAGAGCAGGGCGACCCGCTCGGCGAACAGCCCCTCCCGCCATAGCTGTTGGACCTCGGCCGCGTCCTCCAGGTGCGGCAGCGCCGCACCCCGGCCGGGTGCCGCGCGCAGGGCGAAGCGCCAGTCCGGGTTCAGCCGGGCGAGCCACACCGCCCGCGGGCCGGCGAACGTCAGCGCCGCCGGCCGCAGATCCGTACGTCCCCGCGCCGCGTCCAGCAGCGCGGGGAGCGCCTGAGGGGGCGGCGCGAAACCGCGGGCGTTCGCCGTCGCGAGCCACTGGGGGAGCAGTTCCATGAGGTCCGGTGCCGTGCCTCTGCGGCCGCCACCGGCCGCGCCCGGACGATCGGCCAGCAGCATCGCCAGCCGGCGGGCCGCTGCCGGGGGCAGCGCGGGACGCGGGTCCTCGGGAGCCGGCTGGGGTCGCTGCGCCGCTCGCGCCGGCCGTAGCCCCGCCCGCCGCCGGACGGTCTCCACCGCCGCCGTGTCCAGCAGTGCCGTCGGCGCCTCCGGGCCAGGCTCGCAGCCCGGGGGCGTGCGCCGGTCCGTGCCGAGCAGGGCGGCTGTGACGAGGTCCTCCCAGGCGTCCGGCGCCGGCGAATCCACCGAAGTCGCGGGACTGTTCATGAGGTTCATTCCTCTCTGCCTTCGTGGCCCTCGTGGCCCTCGTGCCGGATGTCGTGGAGTGGTGGAGCGGTCACCGGAGCCGGGTGGGGTCGAGTCGGTGGGCCTGACGGGTGGGGACGGCCGGGACGGCGGACGCCGTAAGGGTGGGCGGTGGCGGCGGCCAGCCGCTGCGAAACGCGCCGCTCAGCACAGCTGCACCGCCTCACCCGCGCCCTCCGGCCAGGCCGTCAACGGGGTGAAGCCGCGGTGGCCGCACTCCCCGAACACCTTGATCGGGGCGCCGCCCGACAGCGCGACCATGCGCCACAGGCCCGGGCGGGCCCGTGCGGCGGGGGTGAGCGGCAGGGCCGTGTCGGCATCGGCGTCCGCCAGCTGCCAGGAGTCGCCGTCCGGGGTCGGTACGACCCGGTCCAGGGTGACCGGGACGGAGTCCAGCCATGGGTCGTCGCGGAGCGCCTCGCCGTAACGGGCCGTCGCCTCGACCGTCGTCACGCCCGGTGGCCGTATCGCGGTCGGAGCGGGCGGTGCGAACTGCTCGCCCAGAGCCGCCCGCACCTGCCCGGCGCCCGGATACGCCGACACCTCCGCCTCCAGGGTCAGACCGACGGGCAGGGCGAGCTCGGGCGCCCGGCCGGCCGCCCCATAAGAGAGGAGCAGTGCGGTACGGCCCGACTCGCCGCCGTACAGCCATATCCGGCGCGTCGTCAGTTTCACGTCCGCCGTGTCGTACTGGGCCAGGACCAGCCAGCGGTCCCGCACGGTCGGGCCGTCCGCCGAGGCCGGCAGGCCGATGCGGGAACGGACCGTGTCCGCCAGGCCGTCGGGCAGCCGCTCGCGGCCAAGCCAGCCCTGGTCGAGGAGGTGAAGAAGGGCGCACTCCTCCAGCAGGCGCACCGGCCACCCCGGGCCGGACGCCGGGATCGCCCCCAGTTCCCGTACCCGGGCGGCCAGGCCGGGGGCCTGGGCGTCGACCATGCGGGCCGCTGTCTCCTCCCACAGGCCGTACCCCGCCTGTTCCGCGCCGGCCAGACCGCCGCGCAGCAGGTCCGCCAGGCGCTGCTCCAGCTCCGTCGCCCCCGCGGTGACCCGCAGTGCGCGGCGCTCCGCCCTGCGCCGCGCCGCCCCGGGGTCACCGGTCCCCGACGAGGAACCCGACGCGCCCGCGGCCCGCTTCTCATCCGCCCGCTGCCTTCTCCCCTTTATCCACTGCTCCGCCCAGTCCGGCGCCGGCCCGGACGGCACCGCGCCGTCCCCGCCCGCCCAGAGCAGCAACAGTCCGAGCGCGTGCTTGCACGGGAACTTGCGGCTCGGGCAACTGCACTTGTACGCGGGCCCCGCCGCGTCCGCGACGTCGATGACCGTCTGATACGGCTTGCTGCCACTGCCCTTGCACAGCCCCCACACCGTCCCCTCGTCGGAACTCCCCGCCTCGGACCACGGCCCCGCCGCTCCGAGTTTGCTTCCCGCTGTGCGTGACGCGGCGTCAGGCGCCAGTGCCAGCACCTGGTCCGCAGTCCAGCGCACCCCCTGCTGAGTCATGCCATCGAAGGTAGATCCCACCACTGACAATCGGCCGGGGCCGAGGGGCAGCGAGTGGCTCCGCGAGCGCGTTTGCGCAGGTCGGAACGCATTGTCAGTGGCGTGGTGCAACGTGGATGCCAGATCCGAAACGGCGGCTGAACCGGCCGAGCTGGAGGGGGACTTTGCCATGCCTGTGTCCGTAGAACCGACGTCCGTCGAAGCGAAGGAGGCCGAACCGTCCGTGGCGTTGCGACCGCACGCCGAGGACGCCTTCGCCCATGAACTCGCCGCGCTGGCCGCGCAGGACGACCGCCCGCGCCCGGCCCGCTGGAAACTCTCGCCGTGGGCCGTGGCCACCTATCTGCTCGGCGGCACGCTGCCGGACGGCACCGTGATCACGCCGAAGTACGTGGGCCCGCGCCGCATCGTCGAGGTCGCCGTCACCACGCTCGCCACCGACCGGGCCCTGCTTCTGCTGGGCGTGCCCGGCACCGCGAAGACCTGGGTATCCGAGCACCTGGCCGCGGCGGTCAGCGGCGACTCGACGCTGCTCGTGCAGGGCACGGCGGGCACGCCGGAGGAGGCGATCCGGTACGGCTGGAACTACGCGCAGCTGCTCGCGCACGGCCCGAGCCGGGACGCCCTCGTGCCCAGCCCGGTCATGCGGGCCATGGCGGAGGGCATGACCGCCCGCGTCGAGGAGCTGACCCGTATCCCGGCCGACGTGCAGGACACGCTGATCACGATCCTGTCGGAGAAGACGCTGCCCATACCGGAGTTGGGGCAGGAGGTGCAGGCCGTCCGCGGCTTCAACCTCATCGCCACGGCCAACGACCGCGACCGTGGCGTCAACGACCTCTCCAGCGCCCTGCGCCGCCGCTTCAACACGGTCGTGCTGCCGCTTCCGGAGAGCGTCGAGGCCGAGGTGGACATCGTCTCCCGCCGGGTCGACCAGATCGGCCGCTCCCTCGACCTGCCGGCCGCGCCCGACGGGATCGACGAGATCCGCCGGGTGGTGACCGTCTTCCGTGAGCTGCGCGACGGGGTGACGTCCGACGGCCGCACCAAGGTGAAGTCGCCGAGCGGCACGCTCTCGACGGCCGAGGCGATCTCCGTCGTCACCAACGGCCTTGCCCTGGCCGCCCACTTCGGCGACGGAGTGCTGCGGCCCGGTGACGTCGCCGCGGGCATCCTCGGCGCCGTCGTCCGCGATCCGGCGGCGGACCGGGTCGTCTGGCAGGAGTACCTGGAGGCGGTCGTGCGGGAGCGGGACGGCTGGACGGACTTCTATCGGGCGTGCCGGGAGGTGAGCGCGTGAACGACGACGACCTGGGGTGGGGCCGCCCCAATGGCGGTTCCAAGACGGGGGGATCCAAGCCGGGCGTGTACGTGGCCGGGCGTCTCGCGGGAGTGGTGCCGCGAGGTCGGGTGCGGGAGGCAGCGTGGGCGGCCGGTGAGCGACGCGGGGGGCGGTGGTCCTGAGGGGAGGGCGGGGGCGGGGCGTCAGCGTCGGTCCTGACGGGAGGGCCGGTGCGGGGCATCAGTGGCGGCCCCGACTGGGGCGACTCGTGAGGGAGTCCCCGGATGTCCTGACCGGGGCGGCCCGTGAAGGAGTCCGCGGACGTCCTGACCGGGGCGGCCCGTGAGGGAGGTCCGCAGACGTTCTGACTGGGGCGGCCCGGCGGACGGGGACAGGGCGCGGCCATGCGGATCGGGACAAGGCTCGGCCATGCGGATGGGGACAGGGCGCGGGCCATGCGGATCGGGACAAGGCTCGGCCATGCGGATGGGGACAGGGCGCGGGCCATGTGGATGGGGACAGGGCAAGGCCAGGGGGTGAGGGGCGGCATACGCCGAGATGCGAAGGCGTGTCGGTGAGGTGAGCGGCGGGGCGGCGAGGGCGTCTGTGACCGGGGCGCTGCGAGGTCGGGTTCGGGAGGGCGTGCGATGAGGACACGGGGTAACCGCGGAGGCGAGGGGGTTCGGTGTGACAGGCGTTGACATGGCGGAGAGCGGTGGCCTGGAGACGGGCGCCCATCCAGTGGGCGATGTGCGGGCGGAGTCGGGCACCCCGGCCGCACCCACCCCGCTCGTGAAGCCATCGTGGCCGCTGCTGCTCGGCGTACGGCACCACGGGCCCGGGTCGGCGCGGGCGGTGCGGGCGGCGCTGGACGCGGCCCGGCCGCGCACCGTGCTGATCGAAGGACCGCCCGAGGCCGATGCCCTGATTCCGCTCGCCGCCGAGGAGGCCATGCGGCCGCCCGTCGCTCTCCTCGCCCACGCCGTGGACGAGCCCGGACGCTCGGCCTTCTGGCCCCTGGCCGAGTTCTCCCCGGAATGGGTCGCCATCCGCTGGGCTCTGGAGCACGGGGTCCCGGCCCGCTTCATCGACCTGCCGGCCACACACACGCTGGCGTGGGGAAAGCAGGAGGAGGCGCTCGACGCGGAGTCCGGTGAGGCGCGTGACCGGGATGCCGACGCTCAGCCGGGGGCCGAGGGCGGCGTCCGGGACGGCGATCCGGCTGACGCCGCCGGGGCGGGAGATCCTGTGCCCGCACCCGGCTCGGCCGGCAACGGCGGGCCGGACGAGAGCGATCCCGGCACCGACGTCCGGCTCGATCCCCTCGCCGTGCTCGCCGAAACCGCCGGCTACGACGACCCCGAGCGGTGGTGGGAGGACGTCGTCGAGCACCGGGGCGTGGGGAACGGGGATGCGTTCGCGCCGTTCGTGGTGCTGGAGGAGGCCATGGGGGCGTTGCGGGAGGCGTACGGGAGCGGCGGGCATGAGCGGGATCTTGTGCGGGAGTCCCATATGCGGCTCCAAGTGCGCGGCGTTCAGCGGGAGTTCGGCGACGATGTGGCCGTCGTGTGCGGGGCGTGGCATGTGCCCGCGCTGCGGCAGAAGAGCACCGTGGCCGCCGACAAGGCACTGCTGAAGGGGCTGCCCAAGGTCAAGGCGGACATGACCTGGGTGCCGTGGACGTATCGCCGGCTGGCCCGGGCCGGTGGCTACGGGGCGGGGATCGACTCGCCGGGGTGGTACGGGCACCTCTTCAGCGCCCCGGACCGGCCGGTCGAGCGGTGGCTGACCAAGGTGGCAGGGCTGCTGCGGGACGAGGACCGGATCGTGTCCTCGGCGCACGTCATCGAGGCGGTACGGCTGGCGGAGACGCTCGCGGCGATGCGTGGTCGTCCGTTGCCGGGGCTGAGCGAGACGACCGACGCGGTACGGGCGGTGATGTGCGAGGGCTCGGACGTGCCGCTGGCGCTGGTGCACGACCGGCTCGTTGTGGGCGACGTACTGGGGGAGGTGCCGCCGTCGGCACCGGCCGTGCCGTTGCAGCGGGACCTCGACCGGATCCAGCGCCGACTGCGGCTGAAACCGGAGGCGCTGGAGCGGGAGTTGGAGCTCGACCTGCGCAAGGAGAACGACGCCGAGCGCAGCAGGCTGCTGCACCGGCTGCGGCTGCTCGGCGTGGAGTGGGGCGAGCCGGTCGCGTCGCGGGGCAGTACGGGGACGTTCCGGGAGACGTGGCGGCTGCGGTGGGAGCCCGAGTTGTCCGTGCGGGTCGCGGAGGCCGGGGTGTGGGGGACCACCGTGTTCGCCGCGGCGACCGCCAAGGCCGAGGCGGACGCCGTCGCCGCGCAGGGCCTCGCCGACGTCACCGCACTCGCCGAGCGCTGCCTGCTCGCCGAACTCCCGGACGCGCTGCCCGCGGTGATGCGGATCCTCGCCGACCGGGCCGCCCTCGACGCCGACGTCGGCCACCTCGCCCAGGCCCTGCCCGCACTGGTCCGCTCCCTGCGGTACGGCGACGTCCGCGGAACGGACACCGGGGCGCTCGCGGAAGTCGCCGCCGGCCTCGCCGAGCGCATCTTCGTCGGCCTGCCCCCGGCCTGCGCGGCCCTGGACGCGGACGCGGCCGAGGAGATGCGGCGGCATGTGGACGCGGTGCAGGGAGCGGTGGGGTTGCTGGGCGACGCGGTGAGCAACTCGCCCACCACCCTCGGCCACGGCACCCTGCGTCACCGCTGGCACGCCGTGCTCCGGGTGTTGTCCCGGCGGGACAGCGTGCCCGGTGTCATCCGGGGGCGTGCCGTGCGGCTGCTGCTGGACGACGGGGAGTTGGCGCAGGACGAGGCGGCGCGGCTGATGGGGCTCGCCCTGTCGCCGGGGACGCCGCCGGCGGACGCGGCCGTGTGGATCGAGGGGTTCGTCGGTGGGGGATCGGGTGGCGGGATGCTGCTCGTGCACGACGAGCGGCTGCTCGGGTTGGTCGATGCGTGGCTGACGGGGGTGTCGGCAGAGGCGTTCACAGATGTGCTGCCGCTGCTGAGGCGCACTTTCTCGGCGTATGAGCCGGGGGTGCGGCGGACCTTGGGGGAGCTGGTGCGGCGTGGTCCGGGGCAGCGGCGCAGCGCCGGGGTCGGCGGCGTCGGCATACCCGGATTCGCCGCCGAGCTCGACGCCGGGCGGGCAGATGCCGTGGTGCCGGTGGTGCGGTTGCTCCTCGGGCTTCAGCGAGCGGGAGGGGCCAACAAGCCCAGGCTCGTCGACGGCGGCCTTCGCGACGGCGGCCATGGCGACGGCGGCCATGGCGACAGCGGTGGTGACAGCGGTGGTGACAGCAGCTTTGGCGAGAACGACCTTGTGGGGGCGAGCGGATGACTACTGACGGAGCGAGCGAACCGAGGGCGAGGGCCGGAGTGGTGGAAGCCGTCGGGCCATCGCACGGCTACCCGGCGCAAGGCCGGCCGACGTCGACGACCGTGCCGGTGATCCCGTTGTGGGAGCGGCCTCGTGAGGGAGCGTGCCGATGACGACCGAGGCGATGGATCCGGCGCGGGAGCGGCTGCGGCGGTGGCGGATGGTGTTGGGCGGGGACGACGCCGACGGCACCGGGTGCGCGCTCTCCGGGCGGGACGCCGCGATGGACGGGGCGCTCACCGCTCTCTACGGCAAGGGGGACAGGGCGCAGTCGGGGAAGGACCGTTCGGCGGGGCTCGGGGCGTCGGCGCCGTCCGTCGCGCGCTGGCTCGGGGACATCCGGACGTACTTCCCCTCGTCGGTCGTCCAGGTCATGCAGCGGGACGCCATCGACCGGCTCGGTCTGTCCACGCTGCTGCTGGAGCCGGAGATGCTGGAGGCGGTGGAGGCGGACGTGCACCTCGTCGGCACGCTGCTCTCGCTCAACAGGGCGATGCCGGACACCACGAAGGAGACGGCACGGGCCGTCGTGCGCAAGGTCGTCGAGGACCTGGAGAAGCGGCTCGCCACACGTACCCGGGCCACTCTCACCGGCGCCCTGGACCGCAGCGCCCGCGTCAACCGGCCGCGCCACCACGACATCGACTGGAACCGCACGATCGCGGCCAACCTCAAGCACTACCTCCCGGAGTACCGGACGGTCGTGCCGGAGCGGCTCATCGGGTACGGGCGGGCGTCGCAGTCCGTGAAGAAGGACGTCGTCCTCTGCATCGACCAGTCGGGCTCGATGGCGGCGTCGGTGGTGTACGCGTCGGTGTTCGGGGCCGTGTTGGCCTCCATGCGGTCCATCAACACGCGGCTCGTGGTCTTCGACACATCCGTCGTCGACCTCACCGACCAGCTCGACGATCCGGTCGACGTCCTCTTCGGCACCCAGCTCGGGGGCGGCACCGACATCAACCGGGCGCTCGCGTACTGCCAGTCGCAGATCACCCGGCCCGCGCAGACGGTGGTCGTGCTGATCAGCGACCTGTACGAGGGAGGCATACGGAACGAGATGCTCAAGCGGGTCGCCGCGATGAAGGCGTCCGGGGTGCAGTTCGTGGCGTTGCTGGCGCTGTCGGACGAGGGGGCGCCTGCGTACGACCGGGACCACGCGGCCGCGCTCGCGGCGCTGGGCGCACCGGCCTTCGCCTGTACGCCCGACCTGTTCCCGGAGGTCATGGCGGCGGCGATCGAGAAGCGGCCGATTCCCGTGCCGGATGCCGCCCGGGGGGGAAATGAAGCGAAATGAGAGGGAGGAGTGAGGCGGGCAAGGCCGTGGATCTGCTGGTGATTTGTCGACCTGGTGACGACCGACTTGGGCCAGCAAAACGGACATGACTACCCATCGGTAACGGGGGGCTTGCGCGACCTCGGGAGGGGCGTGCGAGGATCGACGCCTCTTCAGCGGTGCGCCGCGCCCCGCTTGTCCGTACCGCGTCGCGCCGACTCGTTGCTCGTCGCGTGTACTTCGTTCCGCCGCACGGGAGGACCCGCCTCGCCTTGACCTGGCCAGCCGCCTTGCCGCTAGCCGCTGTGCGCGTCCTGCGCACGGCGGCCGGACGGCGTGCGCTGCAGGTGGGGTTGCTGGTGGGCGGTCTGTTCGCGCTCGGGTTCCTCTGCGGGGAGCAGGCGTATGCGGCGGACGGGGTGTCGGTGGACTCGGGCACTTCGACGGTCGAGCGGTTGGTGACCGACGCGACCGAGGCCGGCACGCCGCCTCCCGGCGAGCCCGGACCGCAAGCCCCGGCCGACCCGGTGACTTCACAGCCGCCGGTCTCGAGCGCCCCGGCCCTCAGCGCGTCGGCCACGCAGCCCACCGACGGAGCGTCCGACGCCGACAACACCGCCGGCACAGACGACACCGGGAACTCCGACGACACCGGCAACACCGACAGCAGAGGCGGCCAAGTCCTCCGCCCCGTGACCGACCGCGTCATGGGCACCGTCGGTGAGCGCGTCCTCGGGCCGGTCGGGGACGTCGTCGAATCGGTGACCGCGGGCCTGGCCGAGGCGCCGCCGCTGTCGTCATTGCCCACGCTGCCCTCGCTGCCGGTGCTGCCGGAGTCACCGACTTGGCCGAGCCTGCCGGGATTCGAGATCCCCGGCCTGCCCGATGCGCCTGACTTTCCCGGAGCGCCGGCTCTCCCCGGCGTCCCGGCCCAGACCCTGCCCGCGCCCGTCACCACGACGCCGCGGCCGGGATCGACGGCACCCGCCGCTGGTGGCATACGCGAGGACCAGGGCCGTACCGGCACAGCGGCTTCCGGCACCTACGGTCCGCTGGTCGTCGCCGGTGCCGGGGCGTCCGGCAACTCGGCAGCCGGGGACGCACACCGCATGGCGCGTTCCATCTACGCCCCCGTCCAGCAGGCGCCCGCCGATCACCCGGCCGGTGTGCTGGGCAGCCGTTCGGCGGGCGACAACAACACGTCGCGGCACGGGGACGCGCACGCCGTCTCGCTGAGCCGGCGGGCGCCGCTGCGGCTGGTGCCCGGCGCCGCCGCCCAAGCCGTCGCGGACGAGATCCAGGACCGGCACGGGGACATTCCGGTTTCCCCCGCCTAGGCCGACAGGCCGGCCTTCCCCGCCGTAGACCTGCCGCGCGGGGGCGGAAACAGGTCTGCCCGCCCGTCCGGACCCCCCAGTTCCCGGATGTCCCCGACATCCCCCGGACGGAAGCCGCCGGAGCCGTACCCGGTCCCGCTGGTCCCCAACTCCCCGGACCGCGACCGGAACGGACGCCGGAATGTCCCCAAAACCGTCCGAAGCCCCGGAGCTTTTCCCGAATCCGTTTCTCCGGGGGCCTTCGGAGCCCCGAGATCTAGGGATCCGACGCACGCATGAACAAGAACATCCGCCGTTCGATCGTCATAGCCGCCGGTGTCACCGGCGCCTGGGCGCTCGGCTCGACCGTCGCCAGCGCGGACGAGTTGCCCGCCTCCACCCTCTCCATACCCGACACGACCACCGACGCGACCGACGCGACTGACGCGACCGCCACGGCCGACAGCAACGACGCCACCGGCCTGCTCGGCGTGGTCACCGACACCGTCGACGGCGTCGTCTCCGACGTGACGGGCACCGTCTCCGGTGTCACCGACGGCACCACCGGCACGGTCACCGACACGGCCGGTACGGCTCCGGTGAGCACCGCCGACCAGGCCCGCCGTTACGTCGACGCCGAGGTCGCGGTGCCGTCCGCCGCCAAGGCCGCCAAGGCCAAGGGCGCAGCCCAGGTCATCCAGGGCGCCAAGGCCGCCCGCGCGGACAAGGCGGCGCTGAAGGCCGCCGGGCAGGCCCAGGCCCAGGTCTCCGAGGGCGCCGCCGACATCGCCGGCGACGTCAGGGACCAGGACGCCCCGCACCTCCCCGACGCCATCGACTACCTCTTCGGCCCCCTCGCCGCCTTCGCCCCCGAGCTGGAGCAGGCGCTCGCCGCCGCCCAGACGAAGCTGCAGGGCACCCAGGCGGCGGCGCGTTCGCAGGCGCAGGGCGTCGAGGGCGTCGTCCGGACGAAGGCGCAGTACGCCGTCGCGGGCGCGGGCCGCACCGGCGCGGGCGTGCAGGACGTCGCCCACGCCGCCGTCACCCACGTCCAGGGCACGGCCACCGCCACGGCAGCGGACGCGCGGTCCACCGCCACCGGCAGGGCCACCGCGGCCAGGACGGCCGCCGAGGCCTCCGTCTCCGCCGTCCCCGGCCACGTCACCGGCACCGTCGGCGGCGTGCAGCAGAAGGTCGTCGGCACGGTCAGCACCGTCCCCGGCACCGTCACCCCGGTCGTCGAGCAGACCGCCGACGTGGTCGTCCCGCCGATCGCCACCGAGGCCGTGCGCGGCGTGGTGCCCGTGGCCGGGCACGTCGTCGCGGGCGTCGTCCCGGCCGCCCAGCACGCCGTCGCCGGTGTGGCCCCCGCCGCCACCCACGCCGTGGCCGGGGTGACCCCGGTCGCCGGTAACGCGGTGGCCGGCGTCCAGCCGGTGGCCGGCGGCGCGGTGGCCGGCGTGCAGCCGGTCGTCGGCCAGGCGGTGGCCGGTGTGGTGCCGGTCGCCCGGGGCGCCGTGGCTGGGGTCGCCCAGACCGCCGGTCACACCGTCGACGCCGCGACCGCGCTGGCGTACGGCGTCGTGGCCGACGTCCAGCCCGTGGCCACCGGCGCCGTCGCGGGCGTGCAGCCGGTCGCCGCCGGTGCCGTCCAGGGGGTCCAGCCGGTCGTCGGCGGGGTCGTGCAGGGCGTGCAGCCGGTGGCACACGGCGCGGTCGGCGATGTCCAGGACCTCGCTCACGGCACCGTCGCCGACGTCCGGCCCGTCGCCTACGGTGCCGTCGCCGACGTGCAGCCGGTCGCTCAGGGCGTCGCCGCGGACGTACCCCCGTACGCCACCGGTCTCGTCGGCCAGGTCGCCGCGGACGGCACCGGCACGGTCCTGCCGCCCGTCGCCGGCACCGCCGTGCACGGCGTCGTGCCGGTCGCCGGGCAGGCCGTCGCGGACGCGGGTGCGCTGGCGTACGGCGTGACCGGCGACGTCCGGCCCTTCGCAGGCGGCGTCGTCGGCGAGGTCGACCCCTTCGTGCACGGGGTGGCCGGGCCGGCCGTCCCCTTCGCCGAGGGTGCCGCCGCTCACGTGCAGCCGTTCGCGTACGGCGTCACGGGCACCGTGCATCCCGTCGTCGACACGGTCATGGACACCGTCCAGCCGGCCGTGCAGGGCGTCGGCGGCAGCGCCACGACGCTGGCGTACGGCGTCGTCGGCGATGTGCAGCCCTTCGCGGGCGGGGTGGTCGGCGAGGCCGACCCCTTCGCCCACGGCGTCGCGGGCCAGGTCGCGCCCTTCGCCGGGGACCTGACCGGCACGGTCCAGCACTCGGCCGGCCCGCTGGCCGGCAACGCCGTCACGGGCGTGCACGGCGTGGCCCACTCGGCCACCCCGGGCTACGCGCAGGACGTCCAGGCCGCCCAGACCGCCCAGACCGCTCACGCCGCACAGGACCTGCACTACGGCAACCCGTACGGCGTCTGATCCCCGTGACACCCGGGTCGCTCATGTGACCCGGCCGACCGACTCCGCGGGGCAGACGCCCCGGACGGCCGAAAGCCGTCGGCTGTTCCGACCGGAACCCCGCGGAACGGCCGGGTGATCCCCATTGGGGTGGGGATCACCCGGCCGACAGCCCACAGGGGCGGCCCATTCGTGCCCCTTCGGGCTGCTCAGAGGACCTCACCGGGTCAACCCCAGCCCGGTGAGGTCCTTCCGCTTTGTGCTCCGTCGTGTTCCCGTTTCCTCACAGTCGGCACGCCGTGCCAGAGATCTTTGCTGATCGCGGCATCATGTGACAGGTATCACCGCTCAGGTGTGACCCTCGATTTAGGGGCCTCCTGCAAGCAGCGATAACCTGCGAGACGGACATGCCGCGCGCTCGGACACCGTGTGCGCCTCCCTTGTGACACATGCGGACCGTCACGTTGCCCTTCGCGGCACGCCCACGCATCCAACGAACCGCGAGATCACTGATAGGGACGGAAGCGCGTGGACCTGTTCGAGTACCAGGCGAGGGACCTCTTCGCCAAGCACGATGTACCGGTGCTGGCCGGTGAAGTCATCGACACGCCTGAGGCGGCCCGCGCAGCCACCGAGCGTCTCGGTGGCAAGTCCGTCGTCAAGGCCCAGGTGAAGGTCGGCGGCCGTGGCAAGGCCGGTGGCGTCAAGCTCGCCGCGACCGCGGACGAGGCCGTCGCCCGGGCGACCGACATCCTCGGCATGGACATCAAGGGCCACACGGTCCACAAGGTGATGATCGCCGAGACGGCCCCGGAGATCCTGGAGGAGTACTACGTCTCCTTCCTCCTCGACCGTGCCAACCGCACCTTCCTCTCCATCGCCTCCGTCGAGGGCGGCATGGAGATCGAGGAGGTGGCGGCCACCCGTCCGGAGGCCGTCGCCAAGATCGCGATCGACGCCATCGACGGCGTGGACGAGGCCAAGGCCCAGGAGATCGTGGCCGCGGCGAAGTTCCCGGCCGAGGTCGCCGACAAGGTCGCGAACGTCCTGATCAAGCTGTGGGACACCTTCATCAAGTCGGACGCCCTCCTCGTCGAGGTCAACCCGCTCGCGAAGGTCGCCTCCGGCGAGGTCATCGCCCTCGACGGCAAGGTGTCGCTCGACGAGAACGCCGAGTTCCGCCACCCCGAGTACGAGGAGCTCCACGACAAGGACGCGGCCAACCCGCTCGAGGCCGCCGCCAAGGAGAAGAACCTCAACTACGTCAAGCTCGACGGCGAGGTCGGCATCATCGGCAACGGCGCGGGTCTGGTCATGTCGACCCTGGACGTCGTCGCGTACGCCGGTGAGAAGCACGGCAACGTCAAGCCGGCCAACTTCCTGGACATCGGCGGTGGCGCCTCCGCCCAGGTCATGGCCAACGGCCTCGAGATCATCCTCGGCGACCCGGACGTCAAGTCCGTCTTCGTCAACGTCTTCGGTGGCATCACCGCCTGTGACGAGGTCGCCAACGGCATCGTCCAGGCCCTGAAGCTCCTCGAGGACCGCGGCGAGAACGTCACCAAGCCGCTGGTCGTCCGTCTCGACGGCAACAACGCCGAGCTCGGCCGGCAGATCCTCACCGACGCCAACCACCCGCTGGTGCAGCGCGTCGACACCATGGACGGCGCGGCCGACAAGGCCGCCGAGCTGGCCCACGCCGCCAAGTAAGCACTCAGGACGAGGACACCAAACACCATGGCTATCTGGCTCAACAAGGACAGCAAGGTCATCGTCCAGGGCATGACCGGCGCCACGGGCATGAAGCACACCAAGCTCATGCTCGGTGACGGCACCGAGGTCGTGGGCGGCGTCAACCCGCGCAAGGCGGGTCAGACCGTGGACTTCGACGGCACCGAGGTACCCGTCTTCGGGACCGTCAAGGAGGCCATCGAGAAGACCGGCGCCAACGTCTCCGTCATCTTCGTGCCGGAGAAGTTCACCAAGGACGCGGTCGTCGAGGCCATCGACGCCGAGATCCCGCTGGCCGTCGTGATCACCGAGGGCATCGCCGTGCACGACACGGCGTCCTTCTGGGCGTACGCCGGCAAGAAGGGCAACAAGACCCGCATCATCGGCCCGAACTGCCCCGGCATCATCACCCCGGGCCAGTCGAACGTCGGCATCATCCCGGGCGACATCACCAAGCCGGGCCGTATCGGCCTGGTGTCGAAGTCCGGCACGCTGACGTACCAGATGATGTACGAGCTGCGTGACATCGGCTTCTCGACCGCCGTCGGCATCGGTGGTGACCCGATCATCGGCACCACGCACATCGACGCGCTCGCCGCGTTCCAGGCCGACCCCGACACCGACCTGATCGTGATGATCGGTGAGATCGGTGGCGACGCCGAGGAGCGGGCCGCGGCCTTCATCAAGGACAACGTGACCAAGCCGGTCGTCGGCTACGTCGCGGGCTTCACCGCGCCGGAGGGCAAGACCATGGGTCACGCCGGCGCCATCGTCTCCGGTTCGTCGGGCACGGCCCAGGCGAAGAAGGAGGCCCTGGAGGCCGCGGGCGTCAAGGTCGGCAAGACGCCGACGGAGACGGCGAAGCTGGCGCGCGAGATTCTCGGCGGCTGACCTTTCAAAGGGCGCTCAGCTGAAGGTCGGTGGGCCCGTTCCCTGCGTGGGGGCGGGCCCACGGCGTTGTCGCTCGCCGCGCTGACGGTTGCTGCCTGCGCCCACCCGTGCCGCCCCAGCGACATGACTGCAACGCCCCAGGGGCGCGGGGAACTGCGCGACCGGCCACAACGGGTCCGCGGCGGGAAGACGGCCGTAGTCGCAACGGCGGATCACCGCATCGCCGCATGGCCGCATCACTCAGCCGGCTTCCGGGACCAGTCTCACCGGCCCGCTCGCTGCCTCTTCCTTCAGCTTCTTCCGCAGTTCAAGCTCCCTCTCCGACAACGGCCCCGGCGCCACCCTCGGCGGCACACCGAGCACCGTCGCCCCCGGCGGCACCGGCGGCTCGTACCGGGTCGGAGCTGTCCGCAGCGTGAGCGCCGTCGTGCCGATGAGGGTCACCGTGAACGCGATCGCCGCCCGGGTCCAGAAGCGGGCCCGGCGTTCGCCGGCCTCGCGTACCGCCGGCGGTCTGGCGGCGCGCAGACGCTCGGCGGAGGCCAGTTCGGCCAGGCGGCAGTGGAGTTCGGCGGGGTCGGACAGCGCCGGTAGCCGGTCGGCGACCGCGGCGCGGGCGTGCAGCAGGCGCTTCGCGGTCGCCGGAGTGCTCGCCTCCGACTCCGCCGCCGTTTCGGGCAGGTCGAGGCCCACACCGTCGTAGAGGAGAAGCGCGCGGCGCTGTGGTGGCGGGAGTTTGAGGAGTACGTCCAGCAGGGCGCGGTCCGACGCGTCGGCGGGCGGGGGTTCGGGGTGCCGGTAGCGGGGGCGGAACCGGTGCCAGGGGGAGAGGGCGAAGTCGTACGCCGTCGCCCGCACCCAGCCCGCCGGGTCCCGGTCGCGGGCCACCTCGGGCCATCGCTGCCAGGCGAGTTGGAAGGCCCGCTCGACGGATTCACGGGCGAGTTCGCGGCGCCCGGTGAGCAGGTAGGTCTGCCGGGCGAGGGCGGGGGCGCAGAAGGCGTAGAGCGCGTCGAAGGCCTGGGCGGGGGTGAGGGGGCGCGTCGGCTGCTGACTTCGTGTCACCTCTCCCGCCGTCGGGCCCTGCTGAGTCTCCGTCCCTTCGGTGAGGGATCGGAGCAGTTGGGCGTACGTCTCTTTCCTGAGGCCGCGCGGTGTCGTACGGCCGTTCTCCCACGCGTGTACCGTCTCGCGGCTGACGCCCACCCGTGTCGCGACCTGAGCCTGCGTCAATCCGGCCGCCTCACGCAGATGTCGGCGTTCCTCGGGCGGGGGGAGCGGGGTTGCAGGGGTCTGCGTCACCGGGCGCCCTTCCGTGCGAAAAAGTACATAAACATATATTGAGCGACACATCGGAGCTTCGCCTGTTACGACGGAAAAGCGCGTGTCGTTGGGAGCATGGCGGGCGTGATCGAGATGACCGCTCGCCGAACGCCCCCGTCGTCCTCGCACTCGCGCCCGCACGGCCGAACGCCCGGACTGGCCGCCAGCCTCCTGAGCGGCGCGTTGGCGGCCGGGCTGGGGCTGGGTGTGTTCGCCGTGCTCGTGATGGTGCTGTGGGTCAGTTCGCCGTATCCGGACAGCGGGCCTGGGGGTGCGCTGCGGATCGCCGCCGTGCTGTGGCTGCTCGCGCACGGCGCCGAACTGGTCCGCGCCGACACCCTCTCCGGCGTCCCCGCGCCGGTCGGCGTCACGCCGCTGCTGCTGTTCGTGCTGCCGGTGCTGCTGGTGCACCGGGCGGCGCGGGACGCGGCGGCGGACGGGGGTGAGGGGGAGCCGCTCGTGCCGGGGCGCACGGCGTGGGCGGGCGTCGTGCTCGGGTACCTCGGGGTCGGGGCGGCGGCCGCGTTGTACGCGGCGCGGGGGGAGCTGCGGCCGGAGTGGTGGTGGACCGGGGTGTGGGTGCCGCTGGTCGTGACGGTCGCTGCGGGGGCTGGGGTGTGGACGGCGTGCGGGCGGCCGCCCGAGGTGGTGGAGGGAGTGCTGGTGGCGTTGCCGAGGAGGGTACGGCGGCTGGTGCCCGGGGTGGCGGCGCGGGCCCGGCTCGGTGTCGCCGGGCGGGCCGCGGGGGCCGGGGTCGCGGTGCTCGTCGGGGGTGGGGCGGTGCTGGTGGGCGGGTCGCTGGTGTGGCACGGGGCGGCGGCGCGGGCGTCCTTTCTGCAGCTGACGGAGGGCTGGTCCGGGCGGTTCGCGGTGCTGCTGCTGTGCGCGGCGCTCGTGCCGAACGCGGCGGTGTGGGCGGCGTCGTATGTCCTGGGGCCGGGGTTCGTGCTCGGGGTGGGGCATGTGGTGGGGCCGGTGTCGTCGGCGCCCGCGCCGTTGCTGCCGCCGCTTCCGTTGCTGGAGGCGGTGCCGGGGGCGGCGGATGGGGGGCCGGTGCGGTGGGGGGTTGGGGCGGTGCCGGTTGTGGCGGGGGTGGTGGTGGGGTGGTTTGTGGCGAGGGTCGCGGCTTGTGGTGTTGGTGACGTCAGGGGTGGGGGAGCGGCTGAGAGGGACCCGTCCCAGCGTGGGGGAGTGACTGAGGGAGTGCGGACCACGGATGGGCGAGCGGCTACGGCGGGCAGGGGGCGGGCCGGGCAAGCGCTGGCGCCTGTCGTGGTCTGGTCGAGTGGGCGGACCGCCGGCGTTGCGGCGCAGGCCGCCGTGTGCTGCGGGGGCCTGTTCGCTGTGCTGGCCGTGCTGTCGGGTGGGCCGCTGGGGGTGGGGGTGCTGGCGCAGTTCGGGCCGGTGTGGTGGCAGGTGGGGGCGGCGACGCTGGGGTGGGTCCTGGTGACGGCGGTTCCGGTGGCCGTGGTGGTGCGGGCGTGGCGGTGCCGGGCGGGGCGGGGCGTGGCGGCGGGGCCGGTGAGTGAGACGCCGGGGGCGCGGGTCGGGATCGGTGGACCTCGGGTGGAGGCGTCCGGGGAGAGCGGTGCCGGCGGTTCGGGAAGTGTCGGTGGGCGCCGGTTGCGGGAGCGGTTGCCGGTGGTGGGCCGGTGGTGGTCTCGGGCGGCGGAGTCGGAGGAGGGGGAGGGCGCGGGGGCAGGGGCGGGGCGCATGCTTTACGACCAGGAGGAGCCGTACCTGGTGGTGGAGCAGGGGCAAGGGCAGGGGCCTGGGCATGGGCATGGGCATGGGCATGGGCATGGGCAGGCTGTTCCGTCTCAGGGGGACGATCCGCCCGTTCGGTCCGCGAAGGGTGAACCTGAGACCTTGAACGAGGCGCGCGACGAGGAAATCCCGTATGTGGAGTACGACCACGACACCACGTTCGAGCCGTACGACTTCCCGTCCAGCGAGCCGTCGCCGGAGCCGCCGCCCTCGCCCTGGCATGACGACGCCTCGCGGGCGGTGGGCTGGGCGGCGATGAAGGACGCGACGGAGCCGGCGGAGGCGACCGAGCCGGCGGATGCCGTTGGGGCTCCGGAGCTGTCGGCCGCCGTGGGAGGCGCGGATTCATCGGATGCCCTTGAGGACTCGGACGCGTCCGATGCCCTTGAGGAGCCGGATCCGCCTGTGGACGCCGCCTCTGAGGACACGGCGACGCAGCAGTGACCGACGGGAGGCCCGGGGCGCACCGCCGAAGTTTCTCGCCCCCGCCGCCCCTACCCGTCCCATCCTCCAGGGGCGCTGCCCCTTCGACCCCGGTCCCTGGGGGCCTGCGGCCCCCAGACCCCCGCTTCGGCCCTTAAGGGGCCTCGTCCTCAAACGCCGGACGGGCTGCAGAAGCCGCCCGGCCCTGGGAAGTGACCGCCGGACCGGAGGGCTAGGACGACTCAGCCCCGTTCCCCAGGCCCCCGCAACTCAGTCCCCATTCCCCAAAACCCCCCGCAACTCCTCCGGCAAAAGCTCATTGCACGACTGCTTCGCCTCGTTGGTCAGCGCATCGTTCGTGCAGGTGTAGTAGTCGCTGTACACCACCTGCGCCGTGAACCCGGCGGCCACCACCGCGAGGGCGAGGGACGCTGTGACGAGGCCGCTCACCGCTGCTGTTGTCTGGGGGCGGCCCGTGGGCTGGGGGGCGGGGGTGTCGGGGTCGGGGGTGCGGGGCTTGGTGCGGAGGCTGCTGGTGCCCCAGTAGAGGGCGAGCGCGCCCAGCAGCAGGGCCACGTACGGCCAGCTGAAGAGGGCGAAGAAGAAGGCCCACATGCCGGACAGCAGGGCGTAGCGCGCGCGGCGCTGGGCGGGGTCGGTGGGGTCCCAGCGCGGGCCGGTGCCGGGGCCGCCTGAGCCGGGGCCGTCCTGGCCGCCGCGGGGGCGGTCGCCGAAACCGCCGGGCGAGCGGCCCGGCTGGCGGTCGCTCCACTGGCTGCCCCAGGGCGAGTGGCCGCCGCCCTCACCCGACCCCTGCGCGCCGTCCTCGCCGGAGGGGCGCCGAGGCTGCCACGGGCGGTCCGGTGTGCCCTCGGGCGGCGGTGCGAAGGGGTTGTCCTCGCGCGGCCGGCCGCCGCGACCCCGGTCGCCCTGAGGCCGGCCGTCGCCGCCCCGCTCGTCGCCGTGCTGCCCGCCGGAGGGTGCGTCGGGCGGTGAGGCAGGGCGCTCCCGCAGCAGCATGCCGCTGTGCTCCCCTCCCTGCACAGGCTGCGGGGGGAGCATGTGGAGTCGCAGGCTGCGGTCCGGCATCAAGTGAGCGTCTTCCCCTTGGTGAAACGGCTGATTGGTGAAACGGCTGATACGGCTGTCCGGCATGAACTGTCACTTCGAGAACGTGCCGCACGCCGACCGCGTTCCCGAGTCCGCCCCACCAGACGCTACCTCCCGGTCACGCCCCCGTCCCGAGGGGGCCGCCCGAAGTGCCGGTATCGTTGCTGACGGTCGGCCGCTTCGTAGACTTCCCCGTATCCCGGGGCGCGAAGCATTCGTACGACCGTACAAACGCACCCCCGAGAAAGGGCCCCACCGTGGCCGCCAAGCCCGTGGCCGAGCGTGTCAAGCGCCTCGTCGTGCTGGTCTCCGGATCCGGCACCAATCTGCAGGCGCTCCTCGACGAGATCGCCGCCGTCGGCCCCGAGGCGTACGGCGCGGAGATCGTGGCCGTCGGAGCCGACCGCGAGAACATCGAGGGGCTCGCGCGGGCCGAGCGGGCCGGGCTGCCGGTCTTCGTGCGGAAGGTCAAGGAGTACGGCAGCCGGGACGAGTGGGACGCGGCCCTGGCGGAGACCGTCGCCGCGTACGAACCCGACCTCGTCGTCTCCGCCGGGTTCATGAAGATCGTGGGGAAGGAATTCCTGGCTCGGTTCGGCGGGCGGTTCGTCAATACCCACCCGGCTCTGCTCCCCAGTTTTCCCGGTGCCCACGGCGTCCGTGACGCCCTCGCGTACGGCGCCAAGGTCACCGGCTGCACCGTCCACTTCGTCGACGACGGCGTCGACACCGGACCGATCATCGCCCAGGGCGTGGTCGAGGTCCGGGACGAGGACGACGAGAGCGCTCTGCACGAGCGCATCAAGGAAGTCGAGCGAAGGCTGCTCGTCGAGGTCGTGGGGCGGCTCGCCCGCAACGGCTATCGCATTGAGGGACGAAAGGTAGTTATCCAGTGACCGCCACCGCCGAGAGCAACAAGCGGGCCATCCGTCGCGCGCTCGTCAGCGTCTACGACAAAACCGGCCTCGAAGACCTCGCGCGCGGGCTGCACGAGGCGGGCGTGGAGCTTGTCTCCACCGGGTCCACCGCGGGCCGTATCGCCGCCGCGGGCGTCCCCGTCACCAAGGTCGAGGAGCTCACCGGCTTCCCCGAGTGCCTGGACGGCCGCGTCAAGACGCTGCACCCGCGCGTGCACGCGGGCATCCTCGCCGACCTGCGCCTGGAGGACCACCAGCGGCAGCTGGCCGAGCTGGGCGTCGAGCCGTTCGACCTCGTCGTCGTCAACCTCTACCCGTTCCGGGAGACCGTCGCGTCCGGGGCCTCTCCCGACGAGTGCGTCGAGCAGATCGACATCGGCGGCCCGTCGATGGTGCGTGCCGCCGCCAAGAACCACCCGTCCGTCGCGGTCGTCACCAGCCCGGCCCGGTACGCCGACGTGCTGGCGGCCGTGCAGAACGGCGGCTTCGACCTCGCCACCCGCAAGCGCCTCGCGGCCGAGGCCTTCCAGCACACGGCGGCGTACGACGTGACCGTCGCGAGCTGGTTCGCCTCCTCCTACGCCCCCGTCGACGAGTCGCAGTTCCCGGACTTCCTCGGCGCCACCTGGGAGCGCGAGAACACCCTCCGGTACGGCGAGAACCCGCACCAGCCCGCCGCCCTCTACGTCGACGCCAGTGGTGGTGGCCTCGCCAAGGCCGAGCAGCTGCACGGCAAGGAGATGTCGTACAACAACTACACGGACACGGACGCCGCCCGCCGTGCCGCGTACGACCACACCGAGCCCTGCGTCGCGATCATCAAGCACGCCAACCCCTGCGGCATCGCGATCGGCGCGGACGTCGCCGAGGCCCACCGCAAGGCACACGCGTGTGACCCGCTGTCGGCGTTCGGCGGTGTGATCGCCGTCAACCGGCCGGTCAGCAAGGAGATGGCCGAGCAGGTCGCCGAGATCTTCACCGAGGTCATCGTCGCGCCCGACTACGAGGACGGCGCGCTGGAGGCCCTCACCAAGAAGAAGAACATCCGCGTGCTGCGCTGCCCCGAGGGCCCCGGCAACCCCGTCGAGGTCAAGCCCGTCGACGGTGGCGTCCTCCTCCAGGTCACCGACCGCCTCCAGGCCGACGGCGACGACCCCGCGGGCTGGACCCTCGCCACGGGTGAGGCGCTGTCCGCCGAGGAGCTGGCGGAGCTCGCCTTCGCCTGGAAGGCCTGCCGGGCCGTCAAGTCCAACGCCATCCTGCTCGCCAAGGACGGTGCCTCGGTCGGCGTCGGCATGGGTCAGGTCAACCGGGTCGACTCCGCGAAGCTCGCCGTGGAGCGTGCCGGCGCCGAGCGCGCGCAGGGCTCGTACGCCGCCTCGGACGCGTTCTTCCCCTTCCCGGACGGCCTGGAGATCCTCACCGCGGCCGGCGTCAAGGCCGTGGTCCAGCCCGGCGGTTCGGTCCGTGACGAGCTGGTCGTCGAGGCCGCGAAGAAGGCCGGCGTGACGATGTACTTCACGGGCACGCGGCACTTCTTCCACTGACAGAACGCCAACCTGGCGGCGCTACGTCGAACTGCGCAGCGCCGCCCAGGTGTTGGGGCCCACCTGACCGTCGACCTCAAGCCCCTTGGCGCTCTGGAACTGCTTGACCGCGGACTCGGTGGCCCTGCCGAACTCACCGTCCACGCCCGAACTGCCCACGCTGTAGCCGCGCCGGGTGAGCATGCACTGCACCTGGACGACGCGTTGGCCCTTGTCGCCGTAGTCGGTGAGCTCGGTGCCGGAGTAATACGTGCACTGGGAGATCCAGGGCGGGGTGGCGGGCGTGGTGGCCGTCTTGGCGGGGGTGGCGGTCGGGGTGCTGGCCCCGCCGCCCCCGCTTCCGTTGCCGTCGGACGGTTCGGAGGCCTCGTCGCCGGGCTTGGCCTGGGACCCGCCCGCACCGCCGCCCGTCGCGGTCGGGCTCTGCGACGCCCCGGCCTGCTCCGTCCCCGGCGTGGCCTTGTCCTTCCGCTCCTTCTCCTTCTCCTTGTCCTTGGCGCCGGAGGGCGACGTGGACGAACTGGGGAGGGGAGAGGCCTGCGCGTCGCGGGCCGTTGCGCTGTCGGCCGCCGTCGGGGCCGCCGAGGCCGTCTCGTCGAAGGACGGGCGGGTGAGGAAGAAGGCGCCCGCGGCCACGGCACACACAGCGAGGCCTGCGGCCACGGAGAGGTACGCCTTCCGCTTCCTGCGGCTGACCCCGCCCTCGGGGACCGGGGTCTGCGCGGGGGTGCCGTACTGCCCGGACGGCATCTGCGGCGTAGGAGGCCCGGAAGCGGGGCCGGGGTCGTGAGCGGGGAACGCCCCGCGCCCCGTCGGCGCACGCAGCTGGACCGTCTCCTGGACGGAGACCTGTTCCAGTACGTCGCACGCCTGCCGTCGGGCGAGCAGTCGGGCGTCCAGCGGCTCGTGCCAGGAGGTCCCGCGGCTGTGACCGGAGGCCGTGGCGGCCTCGAGGAGCTGCCGCGGGGTGGGGCGCCCGGCGGGGTCCTTGGCGAGGCAGGCGGACAGCAGCGCGGCCAGCGCGGGGTCCACGGCGGAGAGTTCGGCCATGACCTCCGGCTTGGGCTCCTCGAACGCGACCCGGTGCATCACGTCGACGCCCGTACCGTCGCCGAACGGGGCGTGCCCGGTGGCGGCGTAGATCAGGCTTCCCGCGAGCGAGAAGACGTCGGAGGCGGTGTCGCAGCTCCCCTCGCGCAGATACTCGGGCGCCATGAAGGCGGGCGTGCCGACGCGGCTGCCCGTGGAGGTGATCGCGCTGCTGTCGGCGAGCTGCGCGATGCCGAAGTCGATGACGTACGCGCCCTGCAGGGACAGGATCACGTTGGACGGCTTGAGATCCCGGTGGACGACGCCGGCGGCGGCCAGCGCCGACAGGGCCTGCCCGAGCTCCGCCACCAGTCGCCACACCCCGGCGGCCCCGAGCGCACCGCACTCGCGGACGGCGTCGGCGAGGTTGAGGCCGGGCAGGTACTGCGTCGCCATCCACAGCAGCGAGTCGTCGAACCCGGTGCCGAGCAGGTCCGGTGTGCGCGGCGTGTGCACCTGGGCGTGCACGGCGGCCTCCCGCTCGAAACGCCGCCGGAACCGGGCGTCCTCGGCGTACTCCGGGCGGATCACCTTGACGGCGGCGAGGCCGGGAGTGCTGTCGGCGGGGCGTGCGAGGTAGACATGCCCCATGCCGCCGCTGCCGAGGAGGCCGAGCGGTATGTAGGGGCCGATTCGCGGCGGGTCCGTGGGCCGCAACGGGCTCGCCCCCGCCTGCCGCAGTGCGGCGTCCCCGGACGCCGAGGCATCCGGCGGCATCGGCTGGTGGTCTGACATGGGTCCCCCGACCTGCTCCTTCTCGCAACCTGCTCTCAGGTCGCGCCAGTTGACTGATGAGAGGCTATCGTCCCGGCGCTGGGAGTGGCTGGAGAGCAGCGGTCACGGAGCGGCCACACACGCGAGGCCGTTCAGAACCTCCCCTGGTTGAGGGCGGTCTGCAGCGCCCTGGTCGTGGCCTGGCCCCAGTCACCGTCGGTGACGAGACCCGCACCAGTCATGCTGTTGAGGCGCTGCTGCAGAGCCTTCACCGTGGCTGAAGCGATGTCACCGTCCACGATCAGGCCCGCGTCGGCCCGGGCGGTCAAGGTGCTGTTGCAGTGCTCACCAGGAGGCCACGGCGATCCGCGAGAGGGAAGAACCGGACCCCGTGGTGGTGGCTGCCCACCTGCCGCGCCTGCTCCGCCGCCGTGTTGCCGCCGTCCGCCCGCCATCCCGGACCCGTTCCGCGCAGGGGCATGCCCCAGGGCGCGACGACGTCCACGGTGAAACCGTCGGGAACGGTGACGGTGTCCGCCTCGCTGGCCGTCACCGGGACGAATTCCCCGAATGCGGGCCCGGCGATTCTGTGGTGCGCGGCGTTCGCCGCCTCGTCACCCATCAGAACTTCCCCTGGTTGAGAGCGTTTTGCAGAGCCTTGGTGGTGCCCGTGCCCCAGTCGCCGTCGACGGTGAGCCCGGCGCCCGTCATGCGGTTCAGGTGGCGCTGCATGGCCTTCACCGTGGCCGTCCCGATGTTCCCGTCCACCACGAGACCGGCGTCGGCCCAGGTGTTCAGATGCGTCTGCAGGGCACGCCTGGACTCGGTGCCCCAGACCCCGTCCGCCGAGACGCCGATGGCCTCCTGGGTCGCCGCGACGGTCCGCGGGCCGAACTCGCCGTCCACCGTCAGCCGGGCCCCGTCCGAGTAGCGGGCGTAGGCCGCCTCGGTGTCCGGGCCCCAGATGCCGTCGGCCGCGACGCCCACCTTCGCCTGAAGCCACTTGACGCCGGCCTCGGTCTTCGGGCCGAAGATGCCGTCCACCGCCAACGCCGGCGTGTGGCCAAGACCGTTGACTGCGCTCTGCTGATAGGTCACGGGCCGGATGGTGGTGAGCCCGCCGTTGGAGTACGAACCGTCACCGGTGTAGTCCGCGTAGGCGCGTTCCGTGTCGGGACCCCAGAGGCCGTCGGCCGCCGTACTGACCTTCGCCTGGAGCCACTTGACGCCGGCCTCGGTCCTGGGCCCGAAGACCCCGTCCACCGTGAGCTCTGGGGAGTAGCCGAGTGCGTTCACCGCCCTCTGCTGCGCTGCGACGGTCCTGATCGACGTGAGACCGTTCGTACTGTTGCCGACACCGATGTACGCGCGGTAGGCGGCTTCCGTCAGCGGGCCCCAGATGCCGTCGGCCGCGACGCCCACCTTCGCCTGAAGCCACTTGACGCCGGCCTCGGTCTTCGGGCCGAAGATGCCGTCCACCACCAGCGCCGGTGTGCGGCCCAGACCGTTGACTGCGCTCTGCTGCGAAGCGACGGACCGGGTGAGCCCGGGCGTATCCGCCCCCCAGTCCACATCGGCCAGACCGTCCGTGGGCATGCCGGCCCGCACCCAGGAGCGCAGATCATTCCCCGGGCAGGCCGTCGAGCCGAGAGCGCTGTGGTAGGTCGTGGTGAGCGTCTTGCCGATCTTGCGGTTCGTGGCCTCGTAGAGGCTGCGGATCGACCTCTTGGCCGCCGGGGTTGCATCACCGTCCTCGCCGATGAAGCAGACCGCGATGTGCGTGCGGTTGTAGCCGCGCGTGTGCGCGCCCTCGTTCTGCCAGCCCCGGCCCTCGTAGAGCCGGCCCGCCTGGTCGACCAGGAAGTTGTAGCCGATGTCCCACCAGCCGTTGGTGTCCATGTGGTAGTTCTGGATCGCCTGGACGGTCTGGTTGGGGTTCGCGGCGGAGTAGTGCACGACAAACCCCGTGCGCTCCGAAGCGGGCACCTTGGCCACGTCTCGGGGCGGACGGGCTCCCCACCCCTCGCGGGGAATGACCTTCAGCACGGGGTCGGGCCTCGGAGGGACCGGACGGCCACCGCTGTCCTTCGGTGGATCGGGATCGATGTCCGATCCGTTCTTCGCGTACTGGCCGAGCTTGTCCCCCGGACATTCAGTGTCCCAGCCACCCGCGCTGTGCGGGAGAATGTACGGTCCGGCTCTGCGGTCGGAATTGAGCTCGTACCTCAGGTGGTAGATGAGATTGCGCATCGAGGTGAGCATCTTGGATGTGGGCGCGTCGTCCTTGCCCAGCATTCCCTGGATGGAGTAGAAACCCGTGTTCCGCCCGACGAATCGGTACCCCACCGTGCTGTTGCCGACCTTGATCGATGCCCCGCCATTTGCCTCGCCCCGTTCATAGCCACGTCCCTCATAGACGACGCCGTGCGGACAGACGAGGAAGTTGTACTCGATATCGCCCACGTCCTGGAAAAGAGTGTGCTCCTTCCAGATTTCAGCGATCTTCGTCTGGCAGTCCTCCTCGTTGTCGGGAGAAAACGAGAAAAAACTGCCGATGTAATGAATGAACACACCCCCTTCCCAAGGCCTCCAGGGCCCCGAGGACGGTCTGGGCGACTGCCCGTAGTAATCGATGAACCACTGATTCGTTTTACCGGTACGCAGCAGGATGTCGTTCTCTATCCATATGCGCTGGGCCCATGTCGCTCTCTGTGCGATGAGCACGCTCGTTTGTTCCTTTCTCTGAGATCCGGAGCCTACGTGTGCAGTGAACTGCAGTGCCGGCTACCGGACTTCGTGGCGTAGTGCGACAGGTACTCCGCGGTGATCGGCCCGTAGACGCCGTCCCCCTCGATGTTCACCGGATACATTTCGTCGGTCATGTTCTGGGCGTACCGGAGGTGCTTCTCGGTGTCGGGGCCGAACTGACCGTCGACGTCCATCGGCTGGCCGTAGCAGTCCCTGAGAGTCCGCTGGAGCACCTTGACGTGCTCCCCGGCGGCACCCCTGGACATGGTGCAGTTCCACTTGCCGTTGTGGGTGGGGACGTAGCCCTTGGCTCCACTGGGGAACGTGACGTAGGTCCTGCCGTTGCACCACCCGGCCGAGGACGCGGCGGTGGCGGCCGGCGCGCCGGCCAGGCCGGAGCCGAGTGCCGACAGCGCGACGGCGGCGACGGCCAGGACGGCCCTGCTGCGAGGCATGCGGTTCTTCTTCATGAACTCCCCCGGGATTGTGGGTTCCTGTGACAGCAGCAGACTCGCAGTCCGCCATCAGCCCAACCAGGCACTTGAGCCTCATCGCAAAAGCCCAGTTCATCGCCTGTGCGCGAGAGCACGACCACCGGACGCGGATCGGCCGCCGGCAGCAGCTGACGGCCGATCATGAGACATCGATGCTGGCGGCGCACGCCTGGGTGGAGCCGGCCACTCTTGGGCATGACCGGCCCGGGTGTCAGGCGTCGAGGGTGTACCAACCGGTTATCGGGTCGGTCAGCGCCTTGTCGTCGTAGACGCGGAGCTCGACATTGGTGCCCTCGTCGATGTCGTCGTCACTGGCGAGCTGGACCGAGTTGGAGTCGATCGCCTTCGAGGTGTCCGCTGCCCAGTACTTCGCGTCGACGGCGTTGGTGAGCGGGCCTTCGTCCCACTTCAGACGGACGTAGACCGTGTCGCCGTCGGTGACGCCGTCGTAGACCCACAGCACTTCGTCGTACGGGTGGAACTCGACTTGGGCGACGGTCTTGCCGCCCTTGTATATGTGCATCTTGAGGGCCTTGCCGCCGAAGTCCCGCTTGAAGAAGGTGCCGTCGATGTCGTGCTCCCAGTCCTCGTAGGCGCACGTGTTCAGGCACTGGCCGGTGTCCTGCGTCCAAACCTTTGTGTCGAGGTCGCTGTTGTTGTAGGCGGTGGCCGGGGAAGCGGCGAGCCCCGTACACGCGGCGGCGATGCCGAGTGAGAGAACCGCAGACTTGATGCGCATGAGCACCTTTCTTGTCCAATCTGTCGTTGCACTTCTGAATTTCCGAGAACATCGCCCTTCGAAAAGGGGCGGGCTCAGTCCAGCGACCGCAGCTCCGTGGAGTGCACGGTGCAGTCGGCGCAACCCTTGTGCTCTGGCCTTTTCCCTCTCCGCCGGGGTCTTTCTGGTCTGCGCGTACGTCGTGCCGACCGCTCCGAAGTACCGTTGCACCCAGAACGGTTGTAGTGCGCCTGAACGTAAACGGTCGATCTTCCTACGTGAGTCTGGGTTTCGGGTATTTCAGGACCTGCCCGCAGAATGCGATGCCGGACATCCTCACAGCGCGGGCGTCGACCTGGACAGGCGCTTTCGGCACAGCTCAAAAGCCCAGGTCGGGGGCGCTCCGCGGGGAGCGGCCGACGTTCCACGGCGTGCGCAAGCTGCTGGTCCGGCACGGCTTCTCCTGCCAGGTACCGGCCAGATGGGCCGTCGAACGCGACGGGGACCAGGTCACCGGCTGGGTGAAGGAGACCTGGCCGCAGGGGGAAACGTCGCGGCGGCGCTCGGGGCATGGATCGTCTTCGAGGACGAGTCCGGCTTCTCGATGGCGCCGACTGTTGCCCGCACCTGGGCCCGGCGCGGACAGACGCCCGTGATCCGGGGCCGCTCCCGCTGCCGGATCTCGATCGTTGCCCTGGACCCAGCTCGGCGGGCCCAACGTGCTCGTCTGGGACTCAACCTCAACGCCCATCTCGCCTACGGGATGCGGCAGCTCATCTCCCGGCTGGACTGGCTGACCGTCCACCAGCTGCCTTCCCACGCACCCGACCTCAACCCAGTGGACCAGACTCCGACGACTTCACGAGTTCAGGTTGGGCAACACGACGCCGATGCAGGCGGAACTAGACATGCGCCTGACGTCCGTTGAGCCCTCGCTTATCGCGTCCTGGTTCGCTGAGACCTACGATCACTCAGCTGACAGCGCCGGACCACCGCTGATGCGCTGCAGAGCAAAGGCTCAGTTCACGGGGGAGAACGAGATGGTCCGCATTCATTTCAGGTGACGCGGACCTGGCCAGAACGCCGGTACGCCTTGGGCGGGGGCGGAGGGGCCTGCGCACGGTCGCGGCGCGGCGTCTGCCACAGGCCTGTCAACGCCAGGGGCACCAGAACGAGGAGCACCACCCACGGGTGGACCCGAAGGAAGTCGAGCAGCCCCGGCCAACGGCTCTGACCGGACGCCGCGTAGAAGGCGAGACTGCCGACGAACAGCGCGCCACCTGGGCTTTTGAGCTGTGCCGAAAGTGCCTGTCCGTGCCGACGCCCACATGTGAGGGTGTCTGGCAACGCAATCAGCGGACAGGTCCTGAAAGACCCGAAATGTGCACACGCATAGGAGGATCGATCCCCATGCTCAGGCGTACCGCAACAGTTCTCGGTGCCGCGGCCGCGGCTCTCCTGCTCACCACAACCACCGCCACCGCCGCCGACAGCATCATCTCCGTGGGAGAAGACAACATCAAGTGGAGGAGAAGCTGCGACACCGCGTACTTCGGAGCGGTCGGCACGACATACGCGATCACCAGAAAGTACTCCGACTACGGGTCGTGCAAGGGCGATGCCTGGGTCCGCGCTTACACATACAGCGGGTGGACGTCGTGGGTGCACAGCTCGACCGAGGCGGAGATTTCGAGTTCGGGTGGCCATATCACCAGGGCGCAGCACAAGGGCTGCAGCGACTGCACCGTGTACTCCACGGAACTGCGATGGCTGGACTGAGCAAGGTCTTCTGGGTTCCTCCACCGCACGGTCGTACCCATTGGCGGTATTGCCCGGAGAGAGAGGGCGACGCTCACAGCCAGCGGGTCTCTCCGGCACCGCCGCGCAGGGTCTCACCGTGCTGGAGGTACGAGAGTCCGGCGGCGTATGGAAGGCCGTGGATTCGGCGTACAACCGGAGGATCACGGGCGACTCACCGGTCCGGTTCTCCGGTCCCGTGGCGGTCGACGGCAGGTCACGAGGCGTGCTGGCCTGCGGCGGCCACGGCATCACCCCCTGGGGCACCTACCTGGCGGCGGAGGAGAACTTCAACGCCGCCTTCGGCACCGACGAGCCCGACCCCGCGATTCGATCTCGCCGCTCGCGAGGCGAGAGCGGACGAGTTCGGCTGGGTCGTGGGGCTGGACCCCGGTGATCCGGCCGCCGTCCCGGTCAAGCGGACCGCGCTCGACTGGGCCGACGAATGCTGATCCCGGTGTCTTGCGAGGCTCAGTTCGATGTCTTCACCACCGTCCCGTCGAGCCGCAACGATGTGTCGCTGTTCTCAAAGCGAAGGGGCAACGGCTCAATCAGGCCCAGAGGTCACGCAGGCGGCATACGCGGAGAACTCCGGTGCGTACAGCACTCCTCGAACACCGACGTCGTCGTCCTCTGGCAGAGCATCCTCGCGGCGGAGGACTTCCTGGAGATCGGCGACATCGACGGACAGTTCGGTCCGGCGACGCGGACCGCCACCATCGCATGGCGGAAGCGCTACGACCTCACCGCCGACGGCATGGTCGGAAACGCGACCTGGAGCAGGGCCGACGACCGGCTTGCGTGGTTGTCCAGCTCCCAGGTCGTCTACAGCGCCGGCCATCAGTCGGGCGCGGTGTCGTTCTTCCGCGGCGACTCCTCCAAGCGCACCGACAGTGGGGCCTACAAGCTCGCCGCGGTCCATCAGTACGACAGGGTCAAGAACAGGGGCGGCACCCGCGTCCACTTCAACAGTTCGAACGCCGGGGAGCCTCCATAGCCGCCTGATCGCTTCCTGCGAGGCCGGACTCTCCACTCATTCCAAGGACATCCCATGACACTTACTGCCGTACGCAAGCGGGCCATCGCCCTCGGTATCTCCTCGCTCGTCGTACTGAGCGGAGCCGTCATCAGCAACGTCGGCACCGCCCATGCGGCAACGTACGCATGCCACGTCGGGATCGACGACCGCGGCTACGTCTTCGCCGGCTACTACATCGGCACCACCGTCCAGCCCTCCTCGACCTCGGTCACGGCGGCCGGCAAGGAGGCCCAGTGCCTGCTCCAGCACTACGGCCTCAACCCGGGCACAGTCGACGGCATCTTCGGCTCCAAGTCCCAGGCCGCAGCGAAGAGAGCTCAGCAGATCGTCAACGACAAATGTGACGCGGGCCTCGTCGAGGACGGCAAGGTCGGCCCGAAGACGTGGCCGTACCTGCGGTACGAGTACTGCCTTACGCACTGAGGCAATGCGCCGGGGGTCAGCAGCAGGCTGATCGCGTAGGCCATGCCCGTTCATCCCTCGTTTATCGCTTCTTGATTTGCTGAGATCTGAGATCACTCAGCTGGCAGCGCCGGACCACCGCTGATGCGCTGCAGAGCAAAGGCTCAGTTCAAGGGGGAGAACGAGATGCTCCGCATTCACTTCAGTGACGCGGACCTGGCCAGAACCAGGCTCGCCGCGGCTCCCGATCCGCTCTGGGAGATCGCGGCGAGTCTGCACCGACTTCAGTCCCGGAAAGGCCGGTGGGCCTACGCCGGGTGGTATCACATGGCACGGCAGCAGCTGCGGGAGAAAGGGCTGGAGCGTCTCGTACGCAAGGTTCTCCTCCCCTTGTATCCAAGGGCCGCCTATTTTCCGGACTTTCTGACTCCTGCCCATGGGTCGGGACGCTGGGACGTGGCGGTGGAATCCATGCTGGCCACGCCTCCACAACGGGTCCTGAAGGAGATGGGCATCCTTGAACGGACCGCCGGAGCTCCTTCGTGGGCCGGGCAGCTGGCCCGGCTGGAAGCCCGCAAGGAGTTCGTGGGCATGCTGCACACGTACTACGACGCCGTTGTCGTCCCCTACAAAGAGCAGATGCAGGCGTGTATCGAGTCTGAGCGGGCGACTCGCTGCCGTGGGCTCCTCGACGGTGGCGTGGAGGGCATGCTCGCGGGGCTGGGGCCGCTGCTGCGCTGGCGCTCCCCCGTGCTGGAGGTCACGTACCCCAAACAGGCCGCCGACCGGGACCTGTATCTCAACGGCCGCGGGCTCACGCTCGTCCCGTCGTACTTCAACTGGGGCGAGCCGGTCGCCTTCGCCGACTCGGAGCTGCCGCCCGTGCTCTGGTACTCGTTGCTCCACGAGCCGGACGCCCCGGGCGGCGCTGTGAGCGCCGATGCCCCCGGACAGTCCTTGATCGCCTTGCTGGGGCGCGCCCGAGCGGTGGCCCTGTACACCGCGTCCACCGGCGCCACGACCGGTGAACTCGCCCGCGCCGCAGGAGTTTCGGCGTCCTCCGCCAGCAGACATGCCAGCGCGCTGCGTGACGCCGGCCTGCTCACCACCAGCCGGAACGGCGCGAGCGTTCTCCACACGTTGACCCCGGTGGGAGCCTCTGTGCTGAGGGCTGCCACGAAAGGGTGAAGGCTCTTTTGACCTGGGCTTGTGCAGCCGGCCGCAGTGGTCCGGGCCAGGAGCCGAAAGCCGGACGCCAGGACCCGGACGGACTTCGGCCTGGGCTCTTCGGATGAGGCGTCTGGCCATGGGGTCACCGAGCCGGATCCTGACCATCTACTCCGCACACCGACAAGCGTGGGCGCGGCCTCCGACCCTCCCCCGAGGGAGCCGGAGGCCACGCTCACGCACCCGGCACGATCAGCAGGTGCGCAGCCCCGGGATCGCCCCGTAGTTCACGCCGCCGGACACCTTGTTGGCGGGGAACCAGCCCCAGCCGCCGTTGCTGACGTTCGTGTCGGCCTGGGTCCACAGCCACCAGTCGTTGCGGGCGTCGCCGACCGGCGGGTTCTCCTGGCCCGGGAACTTCTTCTGGCAGACGAACCAGTTGTCGCCCGCGTTCAGCCAGCCCGCGACGTTGCCGTTGAACATCACGTTGCCGCCCTGGTAGTTGTGGCAGTAGCGGGAGTTGTTGGGCCCGCTGCCCCAGCAGCCGTCCGGTGCCGCGGAGGCCGCCGTCGGCGTCAGGGCGATCGCCCCCGTGGCGAGTACGGCCGCCGCGCCCAGCGAGGCGAGCATGCGCTTCATGGTCGGTGTCCTTCCGGTCGTGCCACCCCCGTTGGTGGACACGACCACGGTGGCGCCGAAGCCCTACGCGCGGTACCTCGGACCTCTCAGGGTCACTTCTTGCCGGGCGGCGTGTACTCCTTGAGGTAGTGGGCGACGCGGGCGGCGTAGTCGCGGTACTTCGGGGGAACCCCGCCCGCGTTGTTCACCACCTTGGTCGACGTCCGGTACGCGGCCGCCAGCAGCACCCGGCGGTCGCCGGACAAGCCCTTGTGATGGAGGAGCGGTTCCATGTAGCAGAGGTAGCGGCCCACGGCCGGGATGGACTCGGCCGGCGTGAGGGGAGGCCTGGGGGTCTCCTCCGCCGGGACGCCGTCCGCGCGGATCCACCAGCGCAGCAGGCTCGGCGTCCAGCGCGCGATGCCGTACTCGCCCTCGGCACCCACGGACGGGTCGGACAGGTCCGGGTCGAAGTTGCTCTCCGCCTTCAGCAGCGCGGCGATCAGCGCCGGGGTGACCTCCGGCCGCACGCAGTCGTGGGCGGCGTCGACGATCAGCCGGCGGTAGGCCACCGGGATGCCCTTGTCGGTACGGAGTTCGGAGGCGCCGTAGCCGGCGGCCGTGACCTTCGCCGTCCTGCCGCCCGGGGACCCGCCCCCGTTCCCGTCCGTGCCGGCATCGGCCCAGTTGCTGACGCCGTAGCCGAGCGCGGCCACCGCCACCACGGCGGTCGCGGCGGCCAGCGTCGTCGTACGGCGGGAGCGGCGGGGGAGGAGGGCCCGCGGCAGCCGAGGCGAGCGGACGGTGCCGGCCGCGGTCTCCACCCGGCGCAGCAGCTCCTGGGTGCCGATCCGGTCGGCGTGCGTACGGGTCAGGCAGTCCCGCACGATGCCCCGCCAGGTGTCCGGGAGTTCGGGTGACAGCCGCAGTTCGTCGGTGCCGCGGGCGTAGGCGGCGGCCGCGTCGCGGCGGGCGGTCGGGGTGGCGCCGGGCAGCGGGAAGGAGTCGGTCAGGAGCAGATGTGCCAGGACGCCGAAGGCCCAGACGTCGGCCGAGGGGCGGATACGGCGGCCCCGCTCGCCGATCTCCGACCAGAGCAGCTCCGGCGGCGTGTAGTCGGGCGTGGAGAAGGCGGGCGTGTACGCGTGCGTGCCCTCCAGTTCCGCCGCCATGTTGAAGTCGGCGAGCCGGGCCGAACCGTCCCGCATCAACAGCACGTTGGCCGGTTTCAGATCCCCGTGCACCCAGCCGGCACGGTGCAGCTGCGCCAGCCCTTCGCAGATCTGCGCGAGCAGGGCGGGACCGGCGGCGGGCCGGGGCTCGGCGGCGAGCAGGGCGGACAGGGAGCCCTCCGCCTTCTCCAGGACGAGGACGGTGGCGCCGTCGAGGGCGGGGCGGGCCGGGTCGTCGACGGTGAGGGTGTCGTACATCCGGATCAGCCGCGGCTGCTTCAGCCGACGGTGCAACTCGACCTCGCGGTCGATGAGTTCGCGCAGGTGGGTGAGCTGGCGGGGGGTGCCGGTGCCGGTGGGCAGGAACTTCAGGGCCGCCGTACGGGGCAGGTCCTGCGCGCCGTCCGTCCGCCTCCCCTCGTACACGCTCCCGAACGCCCCCGTGGCGATCGGCTCGCGCACCTCCCACGGGCCCACCCGGTACCCCTTCGGCACCGGCACGGCGTAGGGCTCGGTCACCGGGCCCCCCGGCCCGACGCCGGGGCGGACGGGGACGGCCCGCTCAGCACGACGAGATCGTCCTCCCGTACGAGGTCGAAGCGCAGTGCCAGCGAGACCAGGGACTCCTTCTTGCCGTTGAGCCGGGGCCCCGTGTCGGCCGTCTCCGGGCCGGGTTTCAGGCGCAGCTTCACGGCGAGGTAGTCGATGTTCCACTGGACGGACGTGCGCGAGGCGGCGGGCCAGGCGGGGCGCAGACGGTCCACGACCTGGTCGACCGTGGGCAGCGGGGCGTGCGGCTCGCCGCGCAGCCGGGGCTCGCACAGGGCGGCCAGGACCGCGAAGTAGCGCTTCGTACGGTCCACGGAGAAGGCGGGCGCGGTGGTGGCCCCGTCCAGACCGCCCTCGGCGGTGAGGTAGTCGTGGCGCGGCGCCCACACCTCGATCGGCAGTAGATCACCGGCCGCCGGCAGCACGATCCGCGAGAACTCGAAGGGGATCGGCGCGTCCATCCGCCCAGGCCCGACCTTGATGTGCTCGCCCGCGCCCTCCGGGTTCTCCACGACGTACGTCTGCTCCCGGCTGAGGTTGCTCAGTATCCAGAAGGCGCCCTGCGCGGTGATCTCACCCGCTCTGCGGGAGACCCCCTCGTGCGCGATCGCGAGGTCGTTGTCGGAAACGGAACGCCCGAACCCGATCCGCTCGCCGGGCGCCAGCCGGATCTGGGCGGGCCGGTTCTCGTCCTCCGTGGTCGGCGGAGGTACCACGATGATGCTGTACAAGGTGCGTCTCCCCGTGCCTGACGGCTACCCACGTCAGAGTAGGGGGACGCAGCGGGGCCGTGTCCCCCTCGTACGGGTGGAACACGGCCCTCGGCTGTGATTGGCGTGAAGTGAGCCCCGTCCGCGGGCTCTACCTCAGTAACGCGGACGGTTGAACCAGGTGGACGCCTGGCTGTTGACCATCGAGGCGAGGATGATGCCGGCCATGGCGAGGGAGATCAGCCCGCCGAAGGTGGCGGAACCGTTCGCACCGTTCACGATGTTGACGATGCCGCCCAGGATCATCAGCGACGCGTACACGATCGTGGTGATACGGATGCCGCTGCCGCCGTTCTTGAACTTCACGCCCAGGAAGATGGAGAGCGCTCCCAGCGCCAGCAGCAGACCGGCGACCAGGAAGCCCAGGCCGGCGAGGGTGTCGGTGTCGTCGCCGGTGCCGACGCCGTTGGACACGTCCTGGACGGCGGCGACGGCGAATCCGGTGATGATGCCGAACAGGATCTGCAGGCCGGCGAGGATGAAGAGCAGGACACGAGCCGTCTTCATCAGGCCGGGCATCTGCACCGGCATCATGTTGGCGCCCGCGTAGCCGGGGTAGGCCGGCTGGCCCTGCGGGTAGCCGTAGGCGGGCGGCTGCTGGGGAGCGGCGCCCTGCGGGTAGCCGTAGCCGGGCTGGGCCGGCGGCTGCTGGGGCGGGTAGCCGGGCTGGCCCTGGGGCGGCGGGCCGTAAGGGTTGTTCGGGTCGCCGAAACTCATGGCGGTCTTTCCTCCGTTGTCCGAGTGCGGGGACGCGCGGCACGGTTCGGAGGAAGGGCTTCGATGCGGTTTGTCCCCCCGGTACTGCCCGCGGCACTGCCGTCACATCGTTCTTTAGTCTCCTCTTACTTGTCCAGCCGCATTCCCTATGTGTTGTGCAAGTGCAACATCACTGATCATGAGGGGATACGGGGGGAGATACGGCGGCCGAGGCCACAGGGGCCGCGGGCGGGGCCGCAGCCGGACCCGGATTGGAACCCGGAGGGCGTCATCCGGGAGGATGGGAGCCATGACCGCCCAGATTCTCGATGGCAAGGCCACCGCAGCCGCGATCAAGTCCGATCTGACCGCCCGCGTGGCGGCGCTGAAGGAGAAGGGCGTCACGCCCGGCCTCGGCACGATCCTCGTCGGGGACGACCCCGGCAGCCAGAAGTACGTCGCCGGCAAGCACCGCGACTGCGCCCAGGTCGGCATCGCCTCCATCCAGCGCGAACTGCCAGCCACGGCGACCCAGGAGGAGATCGAGGCGGTCGTCCGCGAACTCAACGAGGACCCGGCCTGCACCGGCTACATCGTCCAGCTCCCGCTGCCCAAGGGCATCGACGAGAACCGGATCCTGGAGCTCATGGACCCGGACAAGGACGCCGACGGGCTGCACCCCATGAACCTGGGCCGGCTCGTCCTGAACGAGCCCGCCCCGCTGCCCTGCACCCCGAACGGCGTCCTCACCCTCCTGCGCCGGTACGGCGTCGAGATCAAGGGTGCCGAGGTCGTGGTCGTCGGCCGCGGTGTCACCATCGGCCGCCCGATGCCGCTGCTGCTGACCCGGCGCAGCGAGAACGCGACCGTGACCCAGTGCCACACCGGCACGCGCGACCTGTCGGCGCACCTGCGGCAGGCGGACATCATCATCGCGGCCGCGGGCTCCGCCCATCTGATCCGCCCCGAGGACGTGAAGCCGGGCGCGGCCGTCCTCGACGTCGGCGTCTCGCGCAACGCCGAGGGCAAGATCGTCGGCGACGTCCACCCCGGCGTCGCCGAGGTGGCCGGCTGGATCTCCCCCAACCCCGGTGGCGTGGGCCCGATGACCCGGGCACAGCTGCTGGTCAACGTGGTCGAGGCGGCGGAGCGCAGTGTCGGCTGAGAAGGCCGCCGGCAGGGCGGAGAACACTGCCGAGGCGGAGGAGATCGAGGTCCGCGACCCGGTGAGCGCGCCGGACGCGGAGGGCAGGCCCCGGCGGACCACCCGCCGCTTCCCGCTGTTCACGCGGGACACCGCCCGCCCCGAGGGCGGCGGCCGCGCCGCAGCCGGTGACGCGCCCGCGCCCGCCCGGCAGTGGCCCGTCCTCCTCGTCCTCGGCCTGGTCGGCATCGGTCTGCTGATCACCGCGCTCGACGTCTTCCGGGCCGGCACGCTGGTGATCGGCGGCGCCCTGCTGGCCGGCGCGGCGCTGCGATGGCTCCTGCCCGGCGTCGGCATGCTCGCCGTACGGTCCCGCTTCACGGACATAGTGACGTACGGCCTGCTGGGCCTCGTGATCGTGCTGCTGGCGCTGATGGCGCAGCCGGATCCGCTGCTGAAGGTCCCGTTCCTGAAGGACGCGCTGCACTTCACCGTGGACAGCTGACGCCCGGCTCGCGGCGGCGGCCCGCCCCCTCCCCCGAGGAAGGACGGACCGCCGTCCGCGTCAACCCTCGGGCACGGGGCAGAGCTGTTCAACGCCTGTCAGCGCGCTGTGGCACGGAGGTGACCGTTCCGCTACGTCGGCCGGCCGGCCGGGCCGGGCCGTGGCGTCCCCGGGAACCGATGAGCGGTTTCGTGTCGTCACCTGATCGTGATCTGGTTCGGAGGTGAGCGATGGGTGCCTGGCAGCCGCTGCCCGACGATCTGCCGTCGGAGGTACGGCACTTCGTGGAGCAGATGCGGCAGCTCAAGGACCGCACGGGCCTGAGTCTGGTTTCGCTGGGCGCGCGCACGGCGTACAGCAAGTCCTCCTGGCAGCGTTACCTCAACGCCACCCAGCCCCCGCCCCGGCAGGCGGTCGTCGCGCTGTGCCGGGTCGCCGGGGTCGGGACGGAGGAGGCGGAGCGCTTCGGGGTGCGGTGGGAACTGGCGGTGCAGGCGTGGCCGAAGCCGGCGACGGCGTCGTCACAGACGGCGGTGAAGCCGGAGGGATCCGTCGAAGACACTGAAGTACGCGCGGCCTATGAGACCCACGGGACCTACGAGGTCCATGAGGAGTACGAGGACGACCCCACCCTTCCCTGGTGGGACGCGCCGCCGAAGGAGCCGGAGGCGCCGTCGCGCCGTTTGCTGGTGGTCGCGGTCGCGCTGGTCGTGGTTGTGGTGCTGACGGGAGTCATCGGGACTCTCGCGCTGGGCTGAGTCATACGGGACCGCCGTGCCGGACTTGCCCGCATCCGTCATCTGTGGCGCAGGTGACCGTTTATGTGCTTTCTGTGTGTCGATGTGTTGACAAGTTCGCGGATTTGCAACGAAGTCGTCCAACAAGCGGGCTAGCGTGGTCGATCGGGACGGCTCGGGGCGTCCCGTCTGTGCTGTAAGGGCTTACTGCCAGGGTTGCGTCGGCCGGTGAGGGGAGCCGGTGGAACACTGGACGCCAATCGGTGGGCGTGCGACGGTGCATGCCCACGGTCCCAACGCTCCCGTGCGCCCCCACCCCGGGAACTGAGATCCTTACTGGGCGCATCCCTGTGGGTAGCCAGAACGGGGACTCGGCAGAGGGCACCACGCGCGGGGGAACGCGAGAAACACCAGCACGAACCGGGGGGAAGAGGGGGGAAGCAATGCCTCGTTGGAGGGCCTTGCCGGATGAACTCGATCCGCAGGTCAGGGAGTTCGCGAGCCAGCTGCGGCGGCTCGTGGACCGCAGCGGTCTGAGCATCGCGGCGCTGGCCGACCGTACGGGATACAGCAAGACGTCCTGGGAGCGGTATCTGAACGGACGGCTGCTCGCGCCCAAGGGCGCGATCGTGGCGCTCGCGGAGGTCACGGGGACCAATCCGATCCACCTGACGACGATGTGGGAGCTCGCCGAACGGGCGTGGAGTCGTTCGGAGATGCGCCACGACATGACCATGGAGGCCATCCGGATCTCCCAGGCGCGGGCCGCGCTGAGCGAGTTCGGGGCGCCGCCGGCGAACGCCAAGGGGAGCGGGAAGGCGGGCAGGACCGCGCGCAGGAGCGGCAGCGCGACGGCGGCGCCCACGTCCGGGGTGGCCGGCCCGGCGGGTGTGGCCCCGACCGTGCCGCCCGCGGTGCCGGTGCAGCCCACGGCGCCGGAGGTGCAGGACGCTGCGGGGGGTGACGTCCGGGAGGGCGGTTCCGCGGACAGTTCCGGGGGCAACTCGTGGGGACTGGCGGGATATCGGGGTCCGTCGCCGTCGGGTGGTCGTACGACGGGGTCGAAGGCGGGGGCGTCGGGAGCGTCCGGAGCGTCCGCGACGTCCGGGGCGTCGGAGGTGTCCGGCACGTCCGTCGCGGCGTCGGGGTGGTCGCCCGGGGCGCCCAATCCGTACGGCGAGCCTCCGCAGGGGCCCCGGCCGGGAGGCGGGTCCTCGGGTGGTGGTGGCGGCAAGCGGCGGCTGACGATGTTCCTCGCGGGCGTCGTCGGTGTGCTGGTCGTGATCGCGGCGGTGTTCTACCTCACCGACGGCGGCAACGGGAAGAAGGGCGGGGACGCCGTCAAGTCGCCCTCGCCCTCCGCGACGACCGACCCCGATCTGCCGGCCGGGGTGAAGTGCAGCGGTGACTCCTGCACCGGCAAGGACGCGGAGAGCATGGGCTGCAGCGGGGACCTGGTGACCACCGCCAAGACCGCGACCGTCGGCACGGCCGTGGTCGAGGTGCGCTACAGCGAGACGTGCGGTGCGGCGTGGGGGCGGATCACGCGGGCCGCGCAGGGGGACGAGGTGGTGGTGACGGTCGGCAAGACGAAGCAGACCGGGTCGATCACCGTTGCCGGGGACACGATCGCGTACACGCCGATGGTGGCCGTGAAGGACGCGGGCGAGGCGACGGCGTGCGTGACGCTGGCGGCGGGCCAGGAGGGGTGCACTCCGTAGGGGGCGCCGGGAGGGGGTTCGCCCACCCGCCGACGCTTCGCCTGCGCCGCGGTGGCTGACGCCGCCTGCGCGACCAACGGCTACCGGTGGCTGGTCGCGCAGTTCCCCGCGCCCCTTTGGGGGCGCGACCCGACCGCCCCTTCAGGAGGGAACGGGTAGGGGCGGCGGGAGCGGAAAAGATTTCGGTCGGCAGGAATGGCCGTCGGGAAAGTGGGCACGCGCACGGTACCCCCACGGGAGTCCGGCAATCGGTACCCCCACCCGGCGGCCGCCCAAGTCCCCCTCTCCCGGACCGGGCGGCCGCCCCCTTTTCCCCGTGATCGTCTTTCTGTGGGACGGGCCACACGGACCCGGCCGTGCGAGATCCCGGATGCGCGATAGCCTGACGGGTGGATCTCTTGACGCCAAGAGATCGATCATCTCTACGTCCCGCACCCCGGGGCAGGGACGCCCCACCGCCAGCTGTCATACGGAGAACGCCATGACCCGCACTCCCGTGAACGTCACCGTCACCGGCGCGGCCGGCCAGATCGGCTACGCCCTGCTCTTCCGCATCGCCTCCGGCCAGCTGCTGGGCGCGGATGTTCCGGTCAAGCTGCGTCTGCTCGAGATCACCCCGGCCCTCAAGGCCGCCGAGGGCACCGCCATGGAGCTCGACGACTGCGCGTTCCCGCTCCTCCAGGGCATCGACATCACCGACGACCCGAACGTCGCCTTCGACGGGACGAATGTCGCGCTGCTCGTCGGCGCCCGCCCCCGCACCAAGGGCATGGAGCGCGGTGACCTCCTGGAGGCCAACGGCGGCATCTTCAAGCCGCAGGGCCAGGCCATCAACGCCCACGCCGCGGACGACATCAAGGTCCTCGTCGTCGGCAACCCGGCCAACACCAACGCCCTCATCGCGCAGGCCGCCGCGCCCGACGTACCGGCCGAGCGGTTCACCGCGATGACCCGCCTCGACCACAACCGCGCGCTCACCCAGCTCGCGAAGAAGACGGGCTCGACCGTCGCCGACATCAAGCGGCTCACCATCTGGGGCAACCACTCCGCCACCCAGTACCCGGACATCTTCCACGCCACCGTCGCCGGCAAGAACGCCGCCGAGGTCGTCAACGACGAGAAGTGGCTCGCCGAGGACTTCATCCCGACCGTCGCCAAGCGCGGCGCGGCGATCATCGAGGCCCGCGGTGCCTCCTCCGCGGCCTCCGCCGCCAACGCCGCCATCGACCACGTCTACAGCTGGGTCAACGGCACCGCCGACGGCGACTGGGTCTCCATGGGTATCCCGTCCGACGGTTCGTACGGCGTGCCGGAGGGCCTCATCTCCTCCTTCCCCGTCACCACCAAGGACGGCAAGTACGAGATCGTCCAGGGCCTGGAGATCAACGAGTTCTCCCGTGCCCGGATCGACGCCTCCGTCAAGGAGCTCGAGGAGGAGCGCGAGGCCGTTCGCTCCCTCGGCCTCATCTGACGGCCGTCGGCCGGCTTTGACAGGGGATCCCCGGGCGGCTGCCGCCCGGGGATCCCGTGCTTCACCCCGTCACGCCCCTCCGCCGTCTTCCCGTACGACCAACTCCGCCAGGTCCAGGAACGCGTTCAGCGTCGGCGTCCGCAACCGCTCCAGCTCCCGGAAGCCCGGCGCGTGCAGGGTCTTGTCGAACGGGACGGCGACCACCTGGTCGGCGCCGATGTCGAAGCGTGCGGCGAGGTCGTCCGGTACGGGGCGGCCGGACGTCCCCTCCACCTGGGTCACCACCACGATCGCCTCGTCCGCCAGCCGCCGACGCCCGCTGCCGCGCAGCCGGTCGAGCACCCGCCATGCGGCGTCGATGAACCAGCCGGCGCTGCCGCAGCACAGGATCAACCGGTCGGTGAGGTCCAGGACCGTGTCGGCCGACCGGTCGAGCCGCAGGGGAGCCCAGTCGGTGAGGACGAAGGAGTAGTAGGGAGCGGTTCGCGCCAGCGCGTGTGCGTACGCCTGGGCGTGGGCGAGGTTCGGGGGCACATGGCCGGGCGGGTACGCGGCGACTTCCAGGCCGGACGACAAGGCCGTGGTGCGGGCGCGGACCTCCTCGTACGACGCCTCGGCCGGCAGGTCGGCCAGATCGCGCACGGTGGCCGGGTTCCGGTGGGTGAGGAAGGCGCCGAGCGCGCCCTCGTCGGCAGCCCCGTCGAGGGCGAGGACGGGCTCGCCCCGGACGGCGGCGAGCAACGAGCCGAGCGCCATCGTCGTGGTGGCCCGGCCGCTGTAGTGGTAGGCGCCGACGAGGGTGACACGCCGGGCGTGGCGTAGGGGCCGGCGCAGGCGGGCCAGCCGGGCCTCGCGTTCGCGGCGGGCGGCGGCGAACCGGGGTGGGCGGATCGGCGGTTCGACGGTGCGTGACACGGCGGCCGGCGGCAGGGTGAGCGGCGCTCGCACCGCCTCCTGGATGGTGGAGTGGGGCTGCCGCGCGGGGACGTGTTCGTGGGCGATGTAGTTGGCCAGGACGTCCGCGACCTCGCCGGCGCTGGGGCGCTCGGCCGGATCCGGGTCGAGGCAGCGCAGCACGACCCGCCGCAGCGGCGCCCAGGTGTCCCCCTGCCACAGGTGCATGCCCTCGGGCTGTCCGGGCAGCTCCCATCCCGCCTTGCTGCTGACCAGCTGAAGCAGCTCGCCCAGAGCACGCACGTTGTCCTCAGGGGTCGGTGCGGGGCTCGTCCCCGCATACCGGCCGGCCACCGCGCAGTCGGACAGGTCGGCGAGCAGGACGGTCCGCCGCAGCACGAAGAGGTTCTCGGCGCTGAGGTCCACGGGCACGATCCCGTGGAGGTGACACAGGGCCAGCGCGCTCGCCAGGTGCCAGCCGACGAGGAGCGCGGTGAGTTTGTCGAACGGGGCGGTGCCGGTCCGGTGGGCCTGGTTGAAGATCTCCGCGAGCCGTGGCGGTTTCCCGGAGCCGTCGTGGACCGGGGGCGTCGCCAGCCAGTGCCGGCGGCTGTCGGCGTCGGCCGCCTCGACGAGCAGGGCGGGCGCATAGTGCCCGTCCAGCCGCCGCAGCGCCTCGGCCTCCAGCGCGATCAACTCCGAGGTGTCGAAGAGGAGATCGGAGCGCGCGGTGCGGACCATGGCCCGGATGCCCTGCCGGTCGATGCCCTCGTACTCCACCGTCCGCCGCAGCCGTCGGCGGGCGAGGAGCCGGTACTGGCCCAGCTGCCGGGGGTCGTCGTCGGTCAGCGGCTGCCAGCCGTCCGGTGAGTCGGCACCCTGCCCCGGCCCTCGTTCCAGCCCGTGCACACCCGGGTCGAACGACACCCCGAACCGGGTCAGCAGCCGCCGCTCCACGTTCGTGAACGGGCGGTGCGACCCGGGAAGCTGGGCGGAGCCGTCCGGGTGGGCGAGCCAGGCCGGGAAGTCGGGGGAGTTGCCCGCGAGTTGTTCCAGGCGGCGGCCGATGCTGCGGCTGGTGCGCAGGAGTTCGGACTGCGGGACCGCGTCGAGCAGCACCGACCTCGACGCGTCGGAGAAGTCGAAGACCTGGTGTTTGGCGGGGAGCGGTCCGGGCACCGGCGCTGGATGCGGCCGTATCAGGCCGCCGAGGAAGACCTCCGCGAGGTGGGAGGTTCGGGCCCGCCACGGCACCGCTGTCTGGACGAGCCGCATGACCGGCACCGTGAGGGGCGATACGGCCGCCAGGTGGGCGGCGAGCCGGTACGCCTCCGGGGTGGCCGCGTCCCGGAAGTGCTGGGCGTCGCCCGGGTCGGGCGGTGCGGTGACCTGGTCGCCGTACCGGCGCGGTCGGGCCAGCAGCGGCAGCTGGACCGTGGCGCCGGGTGAGGCGAGCAGGTGGGACCACTTTCGCAGGGAGGCGGCGGTGGGCTCCAGGACCGGCACCGGTACGCCGTCGAAGCGGGCCAGGTCGGCCGGCAGGACCGGGTCGGTGATCTCCCAGGAAGTGTTGGCGCCGCCGATCCGCCGGGTCGTCGCCTGCCAGCGCTCCGCCTGGATGCCGGAGCCGTCCCACAGGTCGGGCGGCAGGGTGTGCAGGAGGGCCGCGGGGCCGCGGGAGGCCCAGACGGACAGCAGGGAGTGCAGGGCGCCGCTGCGCCAGGCGGCGCCCATGCCGTCGCTGACGACGAGCACGAGGGTACGGCCCGAGGGGTCGCTGACCGCACTCAGCGGTACGGGGGTGCTGTCGGGGCGGAACGGCCGGGCGTGCAGGCACGGTTCATCGGGGCTGCGGGCGTCGAGGCCCAGGACGCGGGTGGTGGCGAAGGCGCCGAGGCGTTCGAGGAGCGTGCGCAGCTCGGCGCCGAGGCGGTGCCAGAGCAGCATCGACAGGCCGTCGTCGACGAGCAGCACGAGATGGAGCCAGCGCTCCTGCACGGGGCGTAGCACCACGTCGGGCAGCAGGGTCTCGGCGAGTTCGGCGGCGGTGCGTTCCTCGTCGATCTCCAGCCGGTGCGGGCTGGCCTGACGGCGCCGCAACGGCCGTAGCGCGCGCCCCAGTTCGAGCTCGCCGGTCAGGGCCTTGTCCTCCGGTACCCGCACGGGGAGTGCCTTGCTCGGCCCGGGGTCCTGGCGCAGCCGGATCTCGGGGATCGCCGGCGAGGGCTGCCGGGCGGCCGCGTAGAGGGAGGGGGCGGTGAGGTCGGGCAGGTCCGGGTCGTAGGGGTCGGGCCCCTTGGCGGGCCGGCTCGGCGCGGCCTCGTCCGGCTCGTCGGCGGCCGGCGACTGCGGCGCCTGCGGCTCGACGCCCGCGGGCCGGCCGAGCGGCGCGTCGATCCCTCCGGGCAGCCGCCGGGCCAGCCACAGCACGTCCAGCACCTGATCGGCGTCCAGCTCCTGTCCCGCGGACGCCAGCACCCGCAGGACCTCGCTGAGCCGCGTGACACCCCCACCGGCACTCACGACGCCCCCGCGACCGTACCGGCCGTACCGCTGCCGAGTGCTCCGCCGGTGGTGCCGCGGCAGGAGGCGGGCCGTACGCGGCGCCTTCGTGCCCGGTCGTGCCGCCGGGCTCCCGGCCTTGTGCGCACCCGGGGAGACCGCGATCGCGGCGGAGCCGCGCATGCCACAGCGGCCCCGCACCCCTGCACGGCGCAGTGCCCCCGCCCCGGGGGCGACCCTTCGGGGCCGCGCACGCCCGTACCGGCCGTACCGCTGCCGACTGCTCCGCCGGTGGTGCCGCGGCAGGAGGCGGGCCGTACGCGGCGCCTTCGTGCCCGGTCGTGCCGCCGGGCTCCCGGCCTTGTGCGCACCCGGGG
>NZ_JBITLW010000007.1:410307-530624 GCF_044465645.1 Streptomyces sp. NPDC049627
GGAGACCGCGATCGCGGCGGAGCCGCGCATGCCACAGCCCCGCACCCCTGCACGGCGCAGTGCCCCCGCCCCGGGGGCGACCCTTCGGGGCCGCGCACCACCCCCACCACCCCCATCGCCGTCACAACGCCCCGGTCAGCTGGTGCAACACGGCGTCCAGCAAGCCCTCCGCGTCCAGGTCCACCCCGCCGTTGCGCAGGAACACCGCGTTGAGGAGCTGGTCCGTGGCCAGCTCGCCCGGGGCGCGGCGGCGCAGGAAGGCCTCGATCAGGTCGTCCGCGTCGCGCAGGGCCTCCTCGCCCAGGTGGGCGGTGACGATGGCGCGCAGGCGGGCCTCGTCGGGGACCGGGAGGGCGAGGCGGACGCAGCGGCGCAGGAAGGCCGGCGGGAACTCGCGTTCGCCGTTGCTCGTGATGACGACGACCGGGAACTCGGCGCACTGCACCCGTCCCTGGTGGACCATCACCGTGCCGCGGTGGTCGGCGGTCTGGACCTCCACGTCGGCCATGTCCTCGGGGAGGCGGGTCAGTTCGGGGATGTCGAAGTAGCCCTCCTCGAAGACGGTGAGCAGGTCGTTGGGCAGGTCGACGTCGCCCTTGTCCATCTCGTCGATGAGCAGCGCCCTCGGGGCCGCCGACGGGACGAGCGCCGTGCCCAGGGGGCCCAGCCTGATGAAGGTGCCGATCGACGGCTCGCGTTCGCCCCGGTCGCGGCTCAGCGTCGTCTCCCGCAGGCGGCCGATCGCGTCGTACTGGTAGAGCGCCTCCCGTACCGTCGACCGGCTGTTGATGGACCAGCGCAGCAGCTCGCCCAGCCGCAGCTCGTGCGCGATCGCCCGGGCGAGCGACGACTTGCCGGTGCCGGCCGGTCCGGTCACCAGCAGCGGGCGGCGCAGATGCAGGGCGGCGTTGACGACGTCGGCGTGCTCCGGCTGGATCAGATACGGCAGTTCGGGGCGGACGGACGGGGTCGGGGTGAACCGGCGCCACGGCGGCGCCGAGGGCAGGGTGACGGCGCGCGGGACGCCGTCGCCGCGGAAGAGGCGCCAGTCGGCCTCGGGAGCGGAGGTCATGCGCTCTCCTGTGGTTCGCTCAGGTGCAGTCGGGGCACGGTACGGTCGGCGTCGGCCCAGGCGAGGACCGGGCGGCCGGGGAACTCGGGGGCGCGGGTGCCCCGGGCGTTGGCCCGGTAGACCCGTACCCCGTCGGGCAGTTCACGGGTGGCGACGTCCGCCATGTGCTTGGTGACATGCGAGGGCGTGTCCCGGCCGCGGTCCCACACCACCACCGGTATGCCCACGGCGAGACAGATCTGAACGATGGCTTTGCGCGGCTCCGGCGGCACGTCGACGGAGACGCGGACCGTGTCGAGCCGTCCCATCAGCTCGTAGTAGATCTGGTTCGGGTCCTGCGCCGGATCCGAGACGACGAGCGTCTCGCCGGAGTCGAGCTGTCTCCACCGCTCTCGCCAGTCGGGAAGAAAACGCTCGTGCCGGCGCAGGAGTTCCGGACAGTGCACGACCAGCGGGAACTCCACGCCGAGCACCCCCGGCACGACCTCGCCGGGTACCTGGGCCGCCCATTCGTCGACCGGCAGGTTGAGATCGTCGCGGTCCACCAGCACCTCCACCAGCGGCCGCCCGCCGTCCTCGGCGGAGGGCGTGAGGGACTCCAGGACGCGCAGCAGTTCGCGGGCCGCCTGGGACGCCGTGTGGGAGGCGGTGCTGTCCGTCGACACCTGCCGGGGCCCGCTGCCCTCGTCGCACCAGATGCGCAGCCGGTGCCGCCCCCGCCCGGCTCGCGCCACCTGGACCAGGACCCGCTTGCGCGGGGCGCGGCCGCGGAGCATGCGGGCCCAGTCCTGGGCGTCCGAGCGCCGCTCCCGCAGGGCCGCCTCCGGGATGCCGAGCCGCACCCGCACACCGTCCGACCACAGCCGGAGCTCCGCCTGCCGGGGCGCCGGGCACAGCACGGCGACGTACTCGACGACCCGCAGCAGGGCCGGGACCCGGGGCTCGCCGTCGTCGGAGTGGCCGTCCCCGGACAGCTCCTCCAGTCGGTCCAGCAGGACGTCCAGGGTGTCCCCGTCGGTCGGGACGGCCACCCGTTTGGCGGCCTCGCGCACCGCCTCGGGGATCCGCTCCAGCACCGGCCGGTCCACCTTGCGCAGCAGCTGGTGCAGTCGCTGGCGTTCGCGGGGTGAGAGCAGCAGCGGGGTCCGGGAGAGCCGGCCGGCGACCAGCACGCGGTTGGTGGCCGCCGGGTTCCTGGGCCGCAGGATCTCGGTGAAGGCCGCCAGGGCGCGAGGATGGCGGAGCAGAAAGGCCGCGAACTCCTCGATGGGGGGAGGACTGACGGGGCTGCCCTGCCCGACGTCGCACGCGAGTGCCAGCTGGCGGGCGGTGTCGCCGAGGGAGTACGGCGACGGCAGGGCGTTGCGGACCGCGCTCACGAGCATGCCGAAGGCGGGTTCGTCCGGGCCGGTGTCCTCGGTGTCCTCGGCGTCCTCGGTGAGGAGTACGCCGAGGGGACGCAGCTCGGCCTCGATCCGCTGCCAGGGGATGCCCCAGCTGCGCCGGATCATGTGCTGGGGGCTGTGCGGCAGCGGGGCCCCGCCGGCATCGCAGGGCGGCATGAAGTGCGCGGCCACGAGTCCTACGACGGCTCCGTCCTCCTCGGACCACAGCGGACCGCCGCTGTAGCCGGGGCCGACCGCCATGCCCGTGCCCTTGCCGTCGAGATAGCCGATCGGGCCGTCGAGAGCGGCGACCCGCAGATCGGCGAAGGTCGCGCTGTACCCGCTGCCGTGCCAGGCGCGCACCTTCTGACCGGGCACCATGGCCGTACGGCGGTCGGGCGCGGGGACCCTGCCGGGCGGCGTCTCGATCCGCAGCACCGCCAGATCGCCGAGCCACTCCCCGTCGCCGTCGCGCACGGCTCCTCCGTCGCGGGCCCGCGGTCCGACCCAGTGCGCCACGCGCGCGGGGTACCGCTCGGTCTTCCGGTTCAGCTCGACGAACAGCTCGTCGAGACCGGGCGGCCGGGACTCGAACATGGGTCTGCCCAGGGCGTCGTTGACGACGTGCGCGCACGTCAGCACCGTGTCGACGCCGAGTACGACCGCCGCGCCCGCCGTCTTGCCGTCGGCAGCCCGGCACACGGTCGCCACACAGGGGCCGGCGTCGTCGCCGGGCACGGCCTGGACCTGCTTGAACCACCCCACGGTCACTCCGCGCCGGGCGACGGCTTCCAACTGGCGGTGACGGTGAGGTGCGCCTGCCCGTTGCCGCCGACGATCCCGAGCTTGAGGTCCTGCCCGACCTGCACGCCGAAGGTCACGCTGAGTTCGCTCGGCGGATTCGGTGCGGCCGAGGCCGCGTCGTGCACCTCCTGCAGCAGCGGCCCGAGCGGCTTGAGCGCGCTGCGCAGAGCGCCGGTCGCGAGACGGGCGACGGTCCGGCTCCCGCCCGTGGCGACGGGGACGGCCCGCCCCATGCCCTCGGGGAGGTCGTCGTCCCGTGCGGGGGGTGGTTCGGGGGCCGCCGCCGGGGGAGTGAGCAGGAACCTCACCGGCGTACCGTCGTCGAGCTCTGATTCCAGGTAGGTGGACACGACAACATTGTGGCGTAACTTCCGTGGCCGGAAGGAGAGTTCAGAACGGCGACCGGCGGATCCGGCTATGTGGTACGGGTCTGCGGCAGCCGCTTCTCGAACCAGTGGCCGCCGTACACGTCGTCGTTGTAGGCCGGGATCTCGGTGTACCCGCACGCCCGGTACATCGCCTGCGCCTCGGTGAGCACGGCGTGGGTGTCGAGGCGTACCACGGCCAAGTGCCGTGCGGCGGCCTCCTGTTCGAGGGCGGCCAGCAGGCGGCGGGCGAGGCCGAGGCGGCGGGCTTCGGGGTGCACCCAGACATGGCGGATCTCGCCGACGCCGGGTTCCAGGCGCCGCAGCGCCCCGCAGCCCACGGGACGGCCCTCCTCGCGGGCGACGAAGAAGGCGCCGGCGTCGCCGGACACCTCCTCCGGCCGGACCAGCCAGGCCCTGTCGTACCCCTCGGGGAACCGCTCGTCGATGTCGGCCGCGTACACGTCCAGGCAGGCCCGGGCGTCCGGCGCGGCGCCGTCGACCAGGTCGACGGTGATGCCCGCGAGGCGCAGGAGGCGCTGTGCGGTGGCCATCGCCTCGGTCAGTTCGGTGCGCTGCGGAGCGCTGAGGCCTTCGAGCAGCCCGGCGACGACCGCGCCCGCCCGCCGGTTCTGCTCCTTCAGCTCCACCCGCCCGGCCGGGGTCAGTTCGATCATCCGCAGCCGGTTGTCCTGCGGGTGCGCACTCAGCCGGACCATGCCCTGGGACTCCAGCGCCTTCGCCATCCGGCTCAGGTATCCGGCGTCCAGCCCGAGCCGGCTCCTGAGCTCCCGCAGGGACGCGCCGGCCGGGAACTCGGAGATCTCGAAGAGCAGCCGTGCCTCGCCGAGCGGGCGGTCCTGGCCGAGGTAGTGGTCGTCCAGTACGCCGATGCGGCGTGTGAAGTAACGGTTGAAGCGGCGGAAGGCCGTCACGTGCTCCGTCGGTACTGGCTCCATATTTCTTTGACTTTAGTCAAAAAACCTTGCCGCCGTCTACGGATTCCTTTTTTATCCATTTTGTCCTTATGTTCAGTGACCCGGCGCACTTTCGGTCACGGATCGCGCATGCATCCGGAGGCGGGGGGCAGGCGCACTCGGTCCCCGTGTGTGACACCTGTGTGACGCAGGGGCTCTGAACAGGAACGGAAGGCAACACCGATCATGGCGGAAAGTACGGAACTCACGGCGCGCAGCACCATCCACGTGGGAGGGGAGTGGCGTGCGGCCGGCTCCGGCGCGACGCGCGAGATCCTCGACCCCGCGGACGCGGCGCCGTTCGCCGTGGTCGCGGAGGGTGACGAGAAGGACACCGACCTGGCGGTCGCGGCCGCCCACCGTGCCTTCGACGGAGGCCAGGGCGAGTGGCCGCGCACGCCCGTCGCCGAGCGTGCCGCCCTGCTGCGCCGCGTCGCCGACCTGCTCGTGCGCGACCGCGAGAAGCTCGGCCTGCTGGAGAGCCGCGACGCCGGCAAGACCGTCGAAGAGGGCCGGGTCGACATCGACTGCGTCGCCGACGCCTTCCGCTACTTCGCCGAGCTCGTCGCCGCCGAGGCCCCGGGCCGGGTCGTCGACGCCGGCTCGGCCGACATCCACAGTGTCGTCGTCCATGAGCCGGTCGGCGTGTGCGCGCTGATCACGCCCTGGAACTACCCCCTCCTCCAGGCCAGTTGGAAGATCGCGCCCGCCCTCGCCGCCGGGAACACCTTCGTGGTCAAGCCGAGCGAGATCACGCCGATGACGACCATCGCGCTCATCGAGCTGCTGGTCGAGGCCGGGCTGCCCGCCGGGGTCGCGGGCATCGTCACCGGCCCCGGCCACTCCGTCGGCGCCCGCCTCGCCGAGCACCCCGACGTCGACCTGGTCTCCTTCACCGGCGGACTGATCAGCGGCACCAAGGTGGCCCAGGCCGCGGCGCCCACCGTCAAGAAGGTCGCCCTCGAACTCGGCGGCAAGAACCCCAACGTCGTCTTCGCCGACGCCTGCGCCACCGACGAGGCCTTCGACACCGCCGTCGACCAGGCCCTCAACGCCGCCTTCATCCACAGCGGCCAGGTCTGCTCGGCGGGCGCCCGCCTCATCGTCGAGGAGTCCGTCAGGGACCGCTTCGTGGCCGAACTCGCCCGCCGGGCCCAGAAGATCCGCCTCGGCCGCGGCACCGCCGACGGCGTCGAGTGCGGCCCGCTCGTCTCCGAGCAGCAGCGCGCCAAGGTCGAGGGGTACGTCGACTCCGCGCTCAAGGAGGGCGCGGTGCTGCGCTCCGGCGGCAAGCGCCCCGAGCCGTCGGCCGAGCGGCCCGCGAACGGCTACTTCTACGAGCCGACCGTCCTCGACCACTGCCACCGCGAGATGAGGGTCGTACGCGAGGAGGTCTTCGGGCCCGTCCTCACCGTCGAGACCTTCCGCACCGAGGACGAGGCCGTCGCCCTCGCCAACGACACCGAGTACGGCCTCGCCGGCGCCGTCTGGACCGCCGACGCCGGCCGGGCCCGGCGCGTCGCGGGCCGCCTGCGCCACGGCACCGTCTGGATCAACGACTTCCACCCCTACCTCCCGCAGGCGGAGTGGGGCGGCTTCGGCAAGAGCGGAGTGGGCCGCGAACTCGGCCCCGCCGGACTCGCCGAGTACCGCGAGACCAAGCACGTCTACCAGAACCTCGCGCCCAAGCCGGTGCGCTGGTTCGCGGGCTGACCCCTACCCCCACCCCCCCACCCCGGTCAGCCCTGATCAACCCCCCCCTTGGAGTACCACCCCATGCCCGAGAAGACCCACGAGTACGACTACGTCGTGATAGGCGGCGGCACCGCAGGATCCGTCATCGCCTCCCGCCTCACCGAGAACCCCGACGTCACCGTCGCCGTCATCGAGGGCGGCCCCAGCGACGTCGGCCGCGACGACGTCCTCACCCTGCGCCGGTGGATGGGCCTGCTCGGCGGCGAGCTGGACTACGACTACCCGACCACCGAGCAGCCCCGCGGCAACTCCCACATCCGGCACAGCCGCGCCCGCGTCCTCGGCGGCTGCTCCTCGCACAACACCCTCATCTCCTTCAAGCCGCTCCCGTCCGACTGGGACGAGTGGGAGGAGGCCGGCGCCAAGGGCTGGGGCGCGGTGCCGATGGAGGCGTACTACGCCCGGCTGAAGAACAACATCGTCTCCGTCGACGAGAAGGACCGCAACGCCATCGCCCGCGACTTCGTGGACGCCGCCCAGAGCGCGCTCGGTGTCCCGCGCGTCGAGGGCTTCAACAAGCAGCCCTTCACCGAGGGCGTCGGCTTCTTCGACCTCGCCTACCACCCCGAGAACAACAAGCGCTCGTCGGCGTCGGTGGCGTATCTGCACCCTGTGATGGACGAGCGCGAGAACCTCACCATCCTGCTGGAGACCTGGGCGTACAAGCTGGAGCTCGACGGCACCCGCGCCGAGGGCGTCCACGTGCGCGCCAAGGACGGCGAGGAACTGCTGATACGGGCCCGGCGCGAGGTCGTCCTGTGCGCGGGCGCCGTCGACTCGCCCCGCCTGCTGCTGCACTCCGGGATCGGCCCGAAGGCGGACCTTGAGGCGCTCGGCATACCCGTGGCGCTCGACCTGCCGGGCGTCGGCGAGAACCTGCTCGACCACCCCGAGTCGGTGATCGTCTGGGAGACCAACGGCCCCATCCCCGACAACTCCGCGATGGACTCGGATGCCGGGCTGTTCGTGCGGCGCGACCCCGAACACCAGGGCCCCGACCTGATGTTCCACTTCTACCAGATCCCCTTCACGGACAACCCGGAGCGACTGGGCTACGAGCGGCCGGAGTTCGGGGTGTCGATGACCCCGAACATCCCCAAGCCGAAGAGCCGCGGCCGGCTGTACCTGACCAGCGCCGACCCGTCGGTGAAGCCCGCCCTCGACTTCCGCTACTTCACGGACGAGGACGACTACGACGGGCGGACCCTGGTCGACGGGATAAAGATCGCCCGCGAGATCGCCAAGGCCGAGCCGCTCGCCGGTTGGCTCAAGCGCGAGGTGTGCCCCGGCCCGGACGTCACGGGCGACGAGGAGATCGGCGAGTACGCCCGCAAGGTCGCGCACACCGTGTACCACCCGGCCGGCACCTGCCGTATGGGCGCCGCCGACGACGAACTGGCCGTGGTGGACCCGCAGTTGCGGATCCGCGGACTGGATGGAATCCGAATCGCCGACGCCTCCGTGTTCCCGACGATGACCGCAGTGAACCCGATGATCGGGGTGCTCATGGTCGGGGAGAGGGCGGCGGACCTGATGGGAGGTGAGGCGTGATGAGTACGACCCCTGAGACGACGCCCGAGACCACGACATCCGAGACCACGACACCCGAGAACACGACGACGGAGAACACGATGCCCGAGACCCGCAAGCCGCCGACCGCGGCGCCGGTCTTCTCCGTCGAGGGCCTGTGGAAGGTCTTCGGCCCGAAGGCGCACCGCGTCCCCGCCGACCCGGAGCTGGCCGCGCTCGCCCCCGCCGAGCTGCGCACGCGCACCGGCTGCACGGCGGCGGTCCGGGACGTCTCCTTCGACGTCCGCAAGGGCGAGGTCTTCGTCGTCATGGGCCTGTCCGGCTCCGGCAAGTCCACGCTGGTGCGCTGTCTGACCCGGCTGATCGAGCCCACCTCCGGCACGATCGCCATCGACGGCGAGGACGTCCGCGCCATGGACAAGACCCGCCTGCGCGAGCTGCGCCGCCACCGCGCCGCGATGGTCTTCCAGCACTTCGGCCTGCTGCCGCACCGCACGGTCCTCGACAACGTGGCCTACGGCCTGGAGATCCAGGGCGTCGGCAAGGCACAGCGCCGCGAGCGGGCCGCCGAGGTCGTCGCCAAGGTCGGCCTGGAGGGCATGGAGCACCGCAGGCCCGGCCAGCTGTCCGGCGGTCAGCGTCAGCGCGTGGGCCTCGCTCGGGCGCTGGCCGTGGACCCCGAGGTCCTGCTCTTCGACGAGCCCTTCAGCGCGCTCGACCCGCTGATCCGGCGCGACATGCAGGAGGAGGTCGTCCGCCTGCACCGCGAGGAGGGCCGCACGATGGTCTTCATCACCCACGACCTCAGCGAGGCCCTGAAGCTCGGCGACCGCATCGCCCTGATGCGCGACGGCGCCGTCGTCCAGCTCGGCACCCCGGAGGAGATCGTCGGCTCCCCGGCCGACGACTACGTCCGCGAGTTCGTCCGCGACGTCCCGCGCGAACAGGTCATGACCGTCCGTACGGCGATGAGGACCGCGTCGGCGAGCGAGCAGGGCAACGGCCCGGCGGTCGCGCCGGACGCGACGGTGTCCGAGGCGATCGAGGCGGTGGCACGGGCGGGCGCTCCCGCACGCGTCGTCGACGAGGGCCGGTGCGTCGGGGTGGTGGACTCCGAGGCGCTGCTCGAGGTGGTGGCCGGGACCGCCAAGGAGGCGGTCTGATGGCAACGATCACCGCACCGACTCCCCGCACGCTCCCCGGCATCCTGAGAAACCGCGCTGTCGCCAAGCTCGCCCTGCTGGCCCTCGCCGCCGCGGTCCTCGTGCCGCTGGCCAACGCCCGCTGGGCGAGCGGCAGCTGGCCGGACGCACTGACCGTCGACCTCACCGACCCCCTCACCAGGACCAGCACCTGGATCATCGACAACCGGGACAGCCACCCCCTGTTCCTGTACTTCTTCGGCCACATCAGCAACGCGGTCGTCGTCTCCGTACGCGCCGTCTACCTGGTGCTGCTCGCCGCCGGCTGGGCCGGCGTCACCGCCGCCGCGGCCCTGATCGCCTGGCGCGTCGCGGGCCTGCGGCTCGCCGCCGGTACCGGTGTCGCGTTCCTGGCGTGCGGGTTCCTCGGCATGTGGATCCCGACCATGCAGACCCTCGCGCTGATGGTCGTCGCGGTCCTCGCCTCGGTCGTCGTCGGCGCGCTGCTGGGCCTCGCCGCCGGCCTGTCCGACCGCATGGACCGGGCCCTGCGCCCCCTCCTGGACACCATGCAGGTGCTCCCGGCGTACGCCTACCTGCTCCCCGTCGTCCTGGTCTTCGGCATGGGCGTTCCCGCTGCCGTCCTGGCCACCGTCGTCTACGCCGCCCCGCCGATGGCCCGCCTCACCGCCCTCGGCCTGCGCGGCGCCGACAAGGAGGTGCTGGAGGCGGTCGAGTCGCTCGGCACCACCGCGCGGCAGCGCCTGCTGACCGCCCGTATCCCGCTGGCCCGCAAGGAACTCCTCCTCGGCCTCAACCAGACGATCATGATGGCGCTGTCGATGGCGGTCATCGCGTCGGTCATCGGCGCGGGCGGCCTCGGTGACCGCGTCTACCAGGCGCTGGCCTCGGTCGACGTCGGCGCGGCACTCGCCGCCGGCATCCCGATCGTGCTGCTGGCCGTCGTCCTGGACCGGGTGACCGGCGCGGCGGGCGAGGGGCTCGGTGACGAGCCGCAGCCGAACGGCCGGGCGCGCTGGGTGTACGCCCTCGTGGCCGCCGTCGCCGTAGCCGTCGCCGGACGTCTCACCGGCCGCCTCGACTGGCCCGACGCCTGGACCCTGAACATCGCCGAGCCGGTCAACCGCGCCGTCGACTGGATGACCGACCACCTCTACTCCGGCGTCCCCGTCATCGGCGGCACCGCCGACTGGGCGGCCCACTTCACGACCTGGATCCTCGACCCCGTGCGGGACGGCCTGCAGTGGCTGCCCTGGTGGTCGGTCCTGCTGATCGTCGCCGCCCTGGCCTGGCTGATCGGCACCTGGCGCACCGCGCTGACCGCCGTCCTCGCCATGGCCGCGATCGGCGTCCTCGGTGTGTGGGGCCCGTCGCTCGACACCCTGTCCCAGGTCCTGGCGGCCGTCGCCGTCACCCTGGTCCTCGGCTTCGCGACCGGCATCGCGGCCGCCCGCAGCGACCGCTTCGAGCGGCTGCTGCGCCCCGTCCTTGACGTCTTCCAGACGATGCCGCAGTTCGTGTACCTGATCCCGGTCGTCGCGCTGTTCGGCGTGGGCCGCGCCCCCGCGGTCGCCGCGGCCGTCGTCTACGCCCTGCCCGCCGTCGTCCGCATCACCACCCAGGGCCTGCGCCAGGTCGACGCGGCCGCCCTGGAGTCGGCCCGCTCGCTCGGCGCGACCCCCGCCCAGCAGCTGCGCCAGGTCCAGCTCCCGCTGGCCCGCCCGGCGCTGCTGCTCGCCGTCAACCAGGGCGTCGTCCTGGTCCTCGCCGTCGTCATCATCGGCGGCCTGGTCGGCGGTGGCGCGCTCGGCTACGACGTCGTCTTCGGCCTCGCCCAGGGCGACCTGGCGACCGGTCTGGTGGCCGGCGCGGCGATCGTCTGCCTGGGCCTGATGCTGGACCGGGTGACCCAGCCCACCGAGCGCCGCGCGAAGAAGGGAGCGTGACATGCGACTTCGCACCACGACCGCCGCGGTGGCCGGTGTCTCCTCGCTGTCGCTGCTGTTGCTGACCGGCTGCGGCGCCGCCGACATGACCAAGCAGGCCTCGCCCTTCGCCAACGCCCAGGGCGCCAAGTCCGTGACCCTGTCCGTGCAGTCCTGGGTCGGCGCGCAGTCCAACGTGGCCGTCGCCCAGTACCTGCTGGAGCACGAGCTCGGCTACCGCGTCGACACCGTGCAGATCGACGAGGTGCCCGCCTGGGACGCGCTCAGCCAGGGCCGCGTCGACGCGATCATGGAGGACTGGGGCCACCCCGACGAGGAGCAGCTCTACGTCAAGGACAAGAAGACGATCGTGCCCGGCGGCGACCTCGGGGTCACCGGGCACATCGGCTGGTACGTCCCGACGTACTTCGCCAAGCAGCACCCGGACGTCACGAACTGGAAGAACCTCAACAAGTACGCGGATCAGATGCGCACCGCCGAGAGCGGCGGCAAGGGCCAGCTGATGGACGGCTCGCCGTCCTACGTCACCAACGACAAGGCGCTGGTGAACAACCTGGACCTGGACTACCAGGTGGTGTTCGCCGGTTCGGAGGCCGCGCAGATCACGCAGATCAGGCAGTTCGCCAAGGAGAAGAAGCCCTTCCTGACGTACTGGTACGAGCCGCAGTGGCTGTTCAAGAAGGTCCCGATGACCGAGGTGAAGCTGCCGGCGTACAAGGAGGGCTGCGACGCGGACCCGGAGAAGGTCGCCTGCGCCTATCCGCACACCCCGCTGCAGAAGTACCTCAACGCGGACTTCGCGAAGGACGGCGGCAAGGCGGCGGCCCTGCTGAAGAAGTTCAAGTGGACGACCGAGGACCAGAACGAGGTCTCCTTGATGATCGCCGACCAGAAGCTGTCGCCCGAGGAGGCGGCGAAGAAGTGGGTGGACAGCCACGAGTCCACATGGAAGGCGTGGCTGTCCTGACGGTCACTTCGTGAGGTCGGCCGCGATGTCCCGCAGCGCCTGAGCGGCACTGCGCTGGAATCCCGGCCCGAACGTGATCCGGGTGGCCCCGAGTTCACCGAGTTCGGTGGGCGAGGGGCCGTCCCCGGTCACCGTGCCGTGCACATTGATCGGCCCCTGGATCCCGGACCGCAGCAGCGGCAGTACGTCGGTGGGGGCGCCGATCGGATACACGCAGTCGGCGCCCGCGGCGACGTACAGCGCGGCCCGCTCGATGGCCCGTTCGGCGGCCTGCTTGGGGTCGGCGGCACCGGGCGGGCGGATGAAGGTGTCGATGCGGGCGTTGACGAACAGCCGGTCGGCGGCGGCCGCCCGCACCTCGGCCAGCCAGTCGGCGTGCCGGTGCGGGTCCTGGAGGACGCCGTGCTCGGAGTCCTCCAGGTTGCAGCCCACGGCCCCCGCCTCCAGCAGCCGCTCCACCAGCTCCTTCGGCGCCAGCCCGTACCCGCCCTCGATGTCCGCCGACACCGGCACGTCCACGGCCCGGGTGATCCGGGCGACGGCCGCGAACATCTCGTCGGCCGGGGTCCGCCCGTCCTCGTGACCGAGGGAGGCGGCGACTCCGGCGCTGGGCGTCGCGAGCGCCGGGAAGCCGGCCTCGACGAAGACCCGGGCACTGGCCGCGTCCCAGGGTCCGGGCAGGACCAGCGGGTCACCGGGCGAGCGTCGGCGGTGCAGGGCGCGGAACGTGTCGGCCTTGGTGATGGTCGTGCTCATGGTGTGTGACCCCCGTCGCTGTTCATGGCGGGTAACCCCCGCGTGCTGTTCATGGCGTGTGTCCCCCGGGTGCTGTTCATGGCGTGTGTCTCCCGGGCGGGATGCGTCGGCCGACCATCACCCGGTTCCAGTTGTTGATGGCGACGATCAGGCCGAGGAGATGGGCGAGCTCGACGTCGTCGAAGTGCGCGGCGGCCTTCTCGTACACCTCGTCCGGCACGAAGCCGTCCGTCAGGACCGTCACGGCCTCCGTCAGCTCCAGCGCGGCCCGCTCCCGCTCGTCGAAGACGTCCCCGGCCTCCTCCCAGGCGGCCAGCAGATCCAGCTGCTTCTCGCTCACGCCGTCCTTGCGGGCGATGGCGAGATGCATGTCGAGGCAGAAGGCGCAGTGGTTGATCTGCGAGGCGCGGATCACCACGAGCTCGGCCAGCGCGGGATCGCCCAGGCCCTTCTTCGCGGCGGCGCTGACGGCGGACATGGCCCGCCCGACCGCCGGGTCGAGGAGCCGGGTGCGGACCGTCACTTGTGCTGTCCCGGCTGGTAGTGGCCCGGTGTCATACGGCAGGCCACCCCGAACCGGTTCCACGCGTTGATCACCGTGATCGCGGCGATCAGCTGCGCCAGTTCGGCCTCCTCGAAGTGCTTGGCGGCCTTCTCGTACACCCCGTCCGGCACGAAGCCGTCCGTCAGGACCGTCACGGCCTCCGTCAGCTCCAGCGCCGCGAGCTCCTGCTCGGTGTAGAAGTGCCGCGACTCCTCCCAGGCGCCGAGCTGGATGATCCGCTCGACGCTCTCGCCCGCGGCGAGGGCGTCCTTGGTGTGCATGTCGAGGCAGAAGGCGCAGTGGTTGATCTGGGAGGCGCGGATCTTCACCAGCTCGTACAGCGTCGGGTCCAGCCCCTGCTTGGCGGCCGTGTCGAGCCGGATCATCGCCTTGTAGACGTCGGGGGCCAGCTTGGCCCACGCCAGACGGGGGGTGAGTTCGGCGGCGTACTCCACGGGCGTCTCGTGGTTCGTCGTGGTCATGTCCTCGACCCTAGGAGCCGGGTAGCCCAGGAGTATGGTCCATTTCCATGGCGAAACCATGGGCCACTTTCGGTGTCGACCTGCATGTGGAACCGACCGGACCGGGCCTGCGCCGCGGCCTGACCGACGCCCTGCGCGAGGCGGTGCGCTCCGGCCGGCTCGCCCCCGGCACCCGGCTGCCGTCGTCCCGCGCGCTCGCGACCGACCTGGGCATCGCCCGCAACACGGTCGCCGACGCCTACGCCGACCTGGTCGCCGAGGGCTGGCTCACCGCCCGGCAGGGCTCGGGCACCCGGGTGGCGGAGCGACGGGTCGTCCCGCCGGCCGGCGCGGCACCCCGCCGCCGCGAGCTCGGCCGCCCGGAGTACGATCTGCGCCCCGGCTTCCCCGACCTCGCCTCCTTCCCGCGCACGGAGTGGCTCAGGGCCGCCCGCCGCGCCCTCGCCCGCGCCCCCTACGACGCCCTCGGCTACGGCGACCCGCGCGGCCGCCCCGAACTGCGCGCCGCCCTCGCCGGCTACCTCTCCCGCGTACGGGGCGTGCGCGCCGACCCGGAACGGATCGTGGTCTGCGGCGGGTTCGCCCACGGCCTGAGGATCCTCGGCACGGTCCTGAGGGCGCGTGGCGTACGGACGGTCGCGGTCGAGTCGTACGGCCTCAGGGAGCACTGGAGACTCCTGCGCGCGGCGGGCCTGCACACGACCCCGCTGCCGTTCGACGAACTCGGCACGGACCCGCGCGAGTTGGACCACGCCGGCGCCGTGCTGCTCACCCCCGCCCACCAGTTCCCCATGGGCGTGCCCCTGCACCGGGACCGGCGGGCGGCCGTCGTGGACTGGGCGCGGCGCACCGGCGGGCTGGTCCTGGAGGACGACTACGACGGGGAGTTCCGCTACGACCGCCAGCCCGTCGGCGCGCTCCAGGGCCTCGACCCCGACCGGGTCGTCCACCTCGGCACCGCCAGCAAGTCCCTCGCGCCCGGCCTGCGGCTGGCCTGGATGGTGCTGCCGCCCGCGCTGGTGGAGGAGGCCGCGGCGGTGAAGGGCGGCGTCGACACCTGCGGGGCGCTGGACCAGCTGACGCTGGCGGAGTTCCTCACCTCCGGCGCCTACGACCGCCATGTGCGCGCCTCCCGGCTGCGTTACCGGCGCCGCCGCGACGCCCTGGTCGCCGCGCTCGCCGCCCGCGCCCCCGAGGTCCGGGCCACGGGCATCGCGGCCGGACTGCACGCCGTCCTGCGGCTCCCGCCCGGCACCGAGCAGTCGGTCGTGCAGGCGGCCCACTGGCAGGGCCTGGTGGTCGACGGCCTCGCCCGCTACCGCCACGCCGACGCCCGCGCCGAGCCGATGGACGCCCTGGTCGTGGGCTACGGGACACCGCCGGACCACGGCTGGTCGGGGGCGCTGGACGCGTTGTGCGCCGCGCTGCCCTGACCGGATGACGCGCGTGCAGAGCTCATGCGTCCGCATCCGCATCCGCCTGCGCGTCCGCCTCCGCCTCCGTGTCCGCCGCGCCCTCGCGCACGCCCTCCTCGCTCACGGTCCGCTCGCCCGGAGCCTCCCCGAACCGTGCCAACGCCAACGCTCCCGCCACGGCGACGGCGAATCCCAGCACCGCCAGCCACGCCAGCCCCTCGCGAGTACGGTCCCCGAGCCACACCACGCCCACCGCCGCGGGCCCGACCGTCTCCCCGATCACCATCGCCGCGGTGGCCGTGGTCACCGAGCCCCGCTGCAAGGCCGAGGTGAGCGCAAGAAACGCGGCGCCGCCGCCCAGCACCAGCGCATACGCGGCGGGGTTGCCGACCGTGTCCGACACGTCGACCGAGTCGACCAACCGCACCGCCACCTCCACCACCCCGAACCCGAACCCCGCCGCCAGCCCGAGCAGCACCCCCCGCCCCCGCTCCGGCAGCCACCCACCCGCCAAGCCCAGCGCCAGCACCGCCACGGCCACCCCGAGCATCGCGAACTTCAACGCGTCCGACCCGCCCCGGTCCCCTTCCGTGCCCGACGCGAGCCCGAGCATCGCCAGCCCGGCGCACACCACCGCCACCGCGCCCCACTCCCGCCGGCTCAGCCGCACCTCCAGCAGCCACGCCGCGACCACGGCGGTCACCGCGAGACTGGACGCGAGTGCGGCCCCGACGGCGTAGATGGGAAGGGACCGCAGTGCCGCCACCTGCAACAGGAACCCGACCCCGTCCAGGGCCAGCCCCACCAGATACCGCCACTGCCGCAGCGCGCGCAGCAGCATCCCCGCCTCGCCGCCCGCACCCCCTTGCGCGCTCGCCGCCCGCGCGGCCATGGCCTGCAACACCGTGGCCGTACCGAAGCAGATCGCCGCACCCAGCGCACACACCATCCCAAACAGCACAAAGCGACTTTAGGGGGGAGCGGGCCACCCGGGGGGCCTTGCCCGGGCGCTGTCACCGATCTCTAGGCTGTCCGCCGGACACCAACCGGCTCATCGGCACCACAGCAGGATCATCGGGGGACACACATGGCAGAAACGCGACGCCGGCTGCGCTCCAGCACGGTCGTACTCGGCGGCATGGGAGTCATCGCCGCGGCCCTGACCTCCTGCGGCTCGGAACCGGACCGCCGCTGCGTGGACCGCGACAGCTACACCTACGAGGGCTACAAGGTCATCGCGGACAAGAACTGCAAGTCCGGCTCCACCTCGTCGGGCACCTCCTACGGCAAGGGCCGAAAGAAGACCGGCTCCGGCAGCAGTGCCGACGCCGCCTGGTACTACGACGCCGACGTCGACGACGGCCGCGCCGACTACGGCACCTTCAGTCGCAGCGAGGCCGTCGACCGCGGCGGCTTCGGCTGCTCGGGCTCGGGCAGCGGCGGCGGCTGAGCAGGCAACCGGCAGAACACCGTCAGGACACGCACATGCAGCGCCGCACGATCGAGCCCCGCCCCGGCTGGCAGCAGACCGTCGAGGAACAGGGGCTCGTCTACCCCCTCACCCGTCACCCGGACAACTCCCTGCGCCCCTACTGGGACGAGAGCGCCCACTACGTCTTCTCCCTGGAGGAGGTCGAGGCGCTGGAGGAGGTCGTCGAGGAACTCCACCGCATGTGCCTGACGGCCGCCGAGCACATCGTCACCGGGAACCGCTTCGCCGACCTCGGCATCACCGACCCGCGCATCGCGGACGCGGTCGCCGAGGCCTGGCGCCGCCGCGCCGAACTCCCCTCCGTCTACGGCCGTTTCGACCTCCGCTACGACGGCACCGGCCCGGCGAAGCTCCTGGAGTACAACGCCGACACGCCCACCTCACTGGTCGAGGCCGCCTCGCCCCAGTGGTTCTGGATGGAGGAGCGCTTCCCCGGCGCCGACCAGTGGAACTCCCTCCACGAACGCCTCGTCGCCGCCTGGAAGAAGCAGTCCGCCCTGCTCCCTCCGGGCAGCCCGCTCTACTTCGCGTACTCCTCGGCCGACGAACTCGGCGAGGACCTGATGACGGTCGCCTATCTGAAGGAGACCGCGGAGCAGGCGGGCCTGGACACCGGCTGGATCTCCATGGAGGAGATCGGCTGGGACCGCCTCTCGGGCCGCTTCGTCGACACCCAACTGCGCTTCATCCGCAGCTGTTTCAAGCTCTACCCCTGGGAGTGGCTCACCACCGACCGCTTCGCCGGCCACGTCCTCGACACCCTCGACAACGGCGGCGGCACCGGCACCACCCTCTGGATCGAGCCCGCCTGGAAGATGCTCCTCAGCAACAAGGCCCTCCTCGCCATCCTCTGGGAGCTCTACCCGGACCACCCGAACCTCCTCCCCGCCTACCTCGACGGACCACGGGAGCTGGCGCGGACCACGGGCTACGTCGCCAAGCCCCTGCTGGGCCGGGAGGGCGCGGGCGTCACCGTGCACGACAAGGGCGCGGCCCCCGCCCTGCGCGACGAGCCCTGCTGCTACCAGCAGTTGGCCCCGCTGCCCGCCTTCGACGGCAATCACGTCGTCCTCGGCGCGTGGGTCGTCGAGGACGAGTCGGCGGGCCTCGGCATCCGCGAATCGTCCGGCCTGATCACGGACGAGTACGCCCGCTTCCTGCCGCACGTGATCCTTTGATCCGGTCGGCTCACCCCCCGAGAACACCCCGTACCTGGTCAATCCCCCAGTCCAGATCCTCCTCCCCGATCACCAGCGGCGGTGCGATGCGGATCGTCGGCCCATGGGTGTCCTTCACCAGCACACCCCGGTCCATCAGCTTCTCGGACACCTCCCGCCCGGTGCCGTACGCCCGGGCGATGTCGACGCCCGCCCACAGCCCGCGCCCCCGGACCGCCGTCACCCGCCCCGTCCCCGTCAACGCCCCCAGCTCCCGGTGCAGATGCTCGCCGAGCTCCGCCGCCCGCGCCTGGAACTCGCCCGTCCGCAGGATCGCGATCACCTCCAGCGCCACCGCACAGGCCAGCGGATTCCCGCCGAAGGTCGACCCGTGCTCCCCGGGCCGGAACACCCCGAGCACCGCGGCGCTGGACACCACCGCCGACACCGGCACGATCCCGCCCCCGAGCGCCTTCCCGAGCACATACACATCCGGCACGACCCCCTCGTGCTCGCACGCGAAGGTACGGCCCGTGCGCCCCAGCCCCGACTGGATCTCGTCCGCCACGAACAGCACGTTCCGCTCCCGCGTCAGCTCCCGCACCGCGGGCAGATAGCCGGCCGGGGGGACGAGAATCCCCGCCTCGCCCTGGATCGGCTCCAGCAACACGGCGACCGTGTTCTCCGTCAGCGCCTCCCGCATCGCCGTCAGGTCCCCGTACGGCACGATCTCGAAGCCCGGCGTGTACGGCCCGAAGTCCGCCCGCGCCTCCGGGTCGGTGGAGAAGCTGATGATCGTCGTCGTACGCCCGTGGAAGTTGTTCCCCGCGACCACGATCTTCGCCATCTCCGCCGGCACGCCCTTGACCCGGTACCCCCACTTCCGGGCGGTCTTCACCGCCGTCTCCACGGCCTCCGCTCCCGTGTTCATGGGCAGCACCATCTCCATGCCGCACAGCTCGGCCAGCTGCTCGCAGAACGCCCCGAACCGGTCGTGATGAAACGCCCGCGACGTCAGCGTCACCCGCTCCAACTGCGCCTTCGCCGCCTCCATGATCCGCCGGTTGCCATGCCCGAAGTTGAGCGCCGAATACCCGGCCAGCAGATCCAGATACCGCCGCCCCTCGACATCCGTCATCCACGCCCCCTCGGCGGTGGCGATGACCACGGGCAGCGGGTGGTAAGTGTGCGCGGTGTGCGCGTCGGCCGTGGCGATGAGTGTCTCCGTAGCGTTCACGGGATCTCCTTGGGGTGGCAGTGGCCTCCTTCCTATCGTCGCTCGCATGGTGGACACGGGAGCTGGGCCGGTCGGCTCGCCCGGTAGGCTGATCAGCGGGCCGTGACTGGCGCGCTGGGATGGACCAACCATCGGGGAGCGGCCCCTGGACCGAAGTCCAGACCGAGTGCCGTGCGCCTGGGCCGTACCGTGAACGCTGAACGCCAACGTCCGGAGGTCCCTGATGTCAGCCGAGCCCCTCTCCACGGAGTCCACCGCCTTCCGTTCCGCCCTCGACGTGATCCGCGCCGTCGAGCCGCGCGTGGCCGACGCCATCGGCCAGGAGGTCGCCGACCAGCGCGAGATGCTCAAACTGATCGCCTCCGAGAACTACGCCTCCCCGGCCACCCTCCTGGCGATGGGCAACTGGTTCAGCGACAAGTACGCCGAGGGCACCGTCGGCCGCCGCTTCTACGCCGGCTGCCGCAACGTCGACACCGTCGAGTCCCTCGCCGCCGAGCACGCCCGCGAGCTCTTCGGCGCCCGCCACGCCTACGTCCAGCCGCACTCCGGCATCGACGCCAACCTCGTCGCCTTCTGGGCTGTCCTCGCCGACCGCGTCGAAGCCCCCTTCCTGGAGAAGACCGGCGTTCGCCAGGTCAACGACCTCACCGAGGCCGACTGGGCCGAGCTCCGCCAGGCCTTCGGCAACCAGCGCATGCTCGGCATGTCCCTGGACGCCGGCGGCCACCTCACCCACGGCTTCCGCCCGAACATCTCCGGCAAGATGTTCGACCAGCGCTCCTACGGCACCGACCCCGCCACCGGCCTCATCGACTACGACGCCCTGCGTAGCCAGGCCCGCGAGTTCAAGCCGCTCATCATCGTCGCCGGCTACTCCGCCTACCCCCGTCTCGTGAACTTCCGGATCATGCGTGAGATCGCCGACGAGGTCGGCGCCACGCTCATGGTCGACATGGCCCACTTCGCCGGTCTCGTCGCCGGCAAGGTCCTCACCGGTGACTTCGACCCCGTCCCGCACGCCCAGATCGTCACCACGACCACCCACAAGTCGCTGCGCGGCCCGCGCGGCGGCATGGTCCTGTGCGACGACTCCCTCAAGGACCAGGTCGACCGCGGCTGCCCGATGGTCCTCGGCGGCCCGCTCCCGCACGTCATGGCCGCCAAGGCCGTCGCCCTCGCCGAGGCCCGCCAGGAGTCCTTCCGCGACTACGCCCAGCGCATCGTCGACAACTCCCGGGCGCTGGCCGAGGGCCTGATGCGCCGGGGCGCGACCCTCGTGACCGGCGGCACCGACAACCACCTGAACCTGATCGACGTCACCTCCTCCTACGGCCTCACCGGCCGCCAGGCCGAGGCGGCCCTCCTCGAGTCCGGCATCGTCACCAACCGCAACGCCATCCCCGCCGACCCGAACGGCGCCTGGTACACCTCCGGCATCCGCATCGGCACCCCGGCCCTGACCACCCGTGGCCTGGGCACCGCCGAGATGGACGAGGTCGCCGCCCTCATCGACCGCGTCCTCACCACCACCGAGCCCGGTACGACCAAGTCGGGTGCCCCGTCCAAGGCCGCTCACGTCCTCGACGCGAAGATCGCCGACGAGATCTCCCACCGCGCCACCGACCTCGTGGCCGGCTTCCCGCTGTACCCGGAGGTCGACCTGGGCTGAGGCCGAGGGGCGTCGACGCCCAGGGCCGACGCCCAGGGCCGATGCTCGGGGTCGCGGCTGTCGGCTGCGGTCCCCGGACCGAGGGCGCGCGGTCGGTAGCCTGCACCTGATGGCGTTCAGGTGAGGTGGCCGGCCGCAGCTCCCGGTCGGCGGTTGAGGGCTGTCGGGTGACGGACTGACCGGTCATGCCCTGCGGTGAGCGCAGGGCGGAGCTTGGCATCGGGCACGGGTTCGCCCATGACAGCCTCAGCTCACAGCTCTCCGCAGGCTCGCGGGCGATGGTCCTCGGCGCCGACGGCGGCAGCAGCGGGGCAGGCGGCACGGTGCCCGGCGTCAAGCGGCAGGCTCTCAGCCTGGGCCGATGTCTCCACAGCCCTTCACCGTCCCGGTCGGTCCATCGCTGCCCTCATATGTCGCGCAGCTCCTGCCTCGGCCCCGGCTCGTCCCGCAGGCGGCTCCGTGGCAGGCGGGCGATGAAGGGGCGCAGGACCAGTGCCAGCACCGCCCCGGCCGCCGCGCCCGGCACTGACCACCACCACTCCGATCCGTCACCCGGCCCCGACGACTGGGCCCGGGACGCCTCGGTCGCCGCAGGCGCCTTGGCCGCAGCCTCGGCCGAGCCCTTCGCCCCGTCGTCAGCCCCGTACACCTCCCACGCCGGCGGGAAGATCGCTGAGCTTCCCTCGCCCGTGGCCTTGCCCATCAGTCCCAGCTTCTTGAGCAGTGCACGCAACTGGGCCGGATGATCGGCACGGTGCCAGGTGCCGTTCGTCGTCGTCTCCAGGTTGGCCGCCGTGTGTATCCAGACGGCCTGCCCGTCATCGACCGGGAAGACCCGGTCGAGGCGCCAGGGCGTCACGTCGTGGACCATCCAGGTGACGTTGATCTGGCGGGCTGCCAGCAGACCTGCCTCGGGCGGCTTGTCACGCGTGCCGGTGCCCGGGGTGCCGAGCAACCGCTCCAGCTTGCCGTACTCCTTGTCGGAGTAGTACAGCGAGGCTGTCTCCGTGCTCTCCGGTGAGACCAGGAGGACGCTCGTGGGTCCTCCGGCCGACGCGGGCACCGCACCCCACACCAGGAGGGCGAGCGCCGCAGCCAGTGCTCCTGTCACGGCCCCCAGTCCGGGCCCACGCGACCGATCTCCCGAGCAGCCGTCCCGCTGTCCCCGTCGGCGTAACCGGTCTCCCCAGCGGCCGAGCCCATGTCCGCCCATCCGAACCCCCAAACCGAGCGATCCCTGTGCGGCCCGTCCGAGCCGCAATGTCACTTCTGGTACACCGCCCGACCCACCTGGGTTCCCACTCCGGAGCGACTATTTGACGGACCTCGCGATCTCCACCGCCCGCCCCTTCGACGCCACGCCCTCCAGCCGGACCGTCACGTCGGCGCCGTCGCTGCCGTCGCTGCCGTCGCCGTCGCCGTCGCCGCCGTCGGCCTCGGGTGCCCTGTGCGTCCACAGCAGCGTCGGCCCGGCCGTGCGGACCTGGCGGGTGTAGCGGCCTCCCTCCGGGTCCAGCAGCACGAACCTCAGCAGGTGCGGCCGGGGAAACCACAGGGCGGGGTCCGAGAGGTCGCCGTCCGGGCCGTCGTCCTCCAGCGAGATCCACTCCGGCTGCTCACGCACGGTCTTCGTGAAGGCGATGTCCAGGCTCGCCCGCCGCTCGTCCAGCCGTATCGTGCGCCCGTCCTCGCGCCAGCACAGGCTCACCACGAACCGTCCCCCCGGCTCACCCGACACCGTGATCGCGTCCGGCCCGCCCAGCTCCGTCGGCACCACGGGCCGGAACCCGGCCCGGCGCTCGGCCTGCGCCAGGGACACCGAGTGGCCGCAGCCGGGGACCTCGGCGCCGGGCGAGGGGACCGCCGACGGGTCGTACCGCACCTCGGCTCCGGCAAAGCCGAACCAGTCGAAGACCGCCGCCCGCACCGGGGGCGTGAGCACGAGCACCGTCAGCAGGCCGCACAGCACCGTGGTCAGCGCCCGCCACCGCGCCCGCGTCCAGCGCCGCACCGCCCGCAGCCGCTCGGCGGCACCCGGCGGCTCGGCCACCGGGACAGGCGCGTGCTCGGCGAGCAGCTGCCCGAGCACCCGCTCGACCATCGTCTCCGCGCCGTCCGCCGCCCCCGGCGCGTCCAGGGAGCGCCCGAGCGCCCGCAGCTCCTCCGGCAACCGCGCGGCGTCGGAACGCCGACCACGATCACCGATGCCGCGTCCCCCGCCGGGCCGGCCACGGCCACCGGTGCCTCCGCCTCCGCCCCGCCGACCAGGCCACTCCGCGCCTCCGTGGCCTCCGCCGCCGTCGGGCGGCGTCCCGCCGTCACCCATGCTCATCACCCCCTTCCCGGGGCTGGAAGTCCGGCAGCAGCCGCCCCAGCTTCCGCAGCGCGCGGTTCAGCCGGGATTTCACCGTGCCCCGGGGCCAGCCCAGGGCCTGGGCCGTCTCGGATTCGTCCATCTCCAGCAGATAGCGGTAGGTGACGACCAGGCGGTGCTCCTCGCTCAGCTTCTCCAGGGCGGCCTGCAGAGCGGCACGGCGCTCTATCTCCAGCGCGGCCACCGCGGGGTCCGCCGATTCCGGTATCAGCGGCTCCGCCTCCACGAACGCGGCCTCGCGCCCCGCGAGCGTGCGCTGGCGGGCCGCCGTGCGCACTGTGTTCCTCGTCTCATTGGCCACGATGGACAGCAGCCACGGCTTGAACGCCGCGCCGTCCTTGAACCGGCCCAGCGAGCAGTACGCCTTCACAAAGGCCTGCTGCACCACGTCCTCCGCGTCCGCACCCGCCCCGAGCGCGGCGGCCGCCCTGAGCGCGATGCCCGTATGGGCCCGCACCAGTTGCGCGTACGCCTCCGGCTCCCCGGCGCGTACGCGTGCGATCACCGCGGCCTCATCGACGATGCGGCCCCCCTCCCGCGTCCTCACACTCTTGTTACACCGCGGAAGACGGATCGGTTCCCATCTGTTTCCGACCAGTTCCGGTCCGGCCCCGGAGACCTGAGAGAATGGTGAGCATGGCCTCTGACCGACCCCGCGTGCTCTCCGGAATCCAGCCCACCGCAGGCTCGTTCCACCTCGGCAACTACCTCGGCGCCGTCCGCCAGTGGGTTGCCCTGCAGGAGTCCCACGACGCGTTCTACATGGTCGTCGACCTGCACGCGATCACGCTCCCGCAGGACCCCGCCGACCTGCGCGCCAACACCCGCCTGGCCGCCGCCCAGCTCCTCGCGGCCGGACTCGACCCCGAGCGCTGCACGCTGTTCGTCCAGAGCCACGTCCCCGAGCACGCCCAGCTCGCCTGGGTCATGAACTGCCTCACCGGCTTCGGCGAGGCGTCCCGCATGACCCAGTTCAAGGACAAGTCCGCCAAGCAGGGCGCGGACCGGGCCTCCGTCGGCCTGTTCACGTACCCGATCCTCCAGGTCGCGGACATCCTGCTGTACCAGGCCAACGAGGTCCCGGTCGGCGAGGACCAGCGCCAGCACATCGAGCTCACCCGCGACCTCGCCGAGCGCTTCAACGGCCGCTTCGGCCAGACCTTCACCGTCCCGAAGCCGTACATCCTCAAGGAGACGGCGAAGATCTACGATCTTCAGGACCCGTCGATCAAGATGAGCAAGTCGGCGTCCACGCCGAAGGGCCTCATCAACCTGCTCGACGAGCCGAAGACCACCGCGAAGAAGGTCAAGAGCGCGGTCACCGACACCGAGACGGTCATCCGCTACGACGTGGAGAACAAGCCGGGCATCAGCAACCTGCTCACCATCTACTCGACCCTCACGGGGACGGGAATCGCGGAACTGGAGCAGAAGTACGACGGCAAGGGCTACGGTGCGCTCAAGACGGACCTCGCCGAGGTCATGGTCGAGTTCGTGACGCCCTTCCGGGAGCGCACCCAGCAGTATCTGGACGACCCGGAGACGCTGGACTCGATCCTGGCCAAGGGCGCGGAGAAGGCGCGCGCCGTCGCTGCGGAGACGCTCTCCCAGGCGTACGACAAGGTGGGCTTCCTGCCCGCCAAGCACTGAGCCCGCACAGCGCTGCATATCACTACGGTTGCGCCTGCCCGCAGCCCGGCCATAGCCGTACAGTCGATAGCCGAGTGGCTGCCACGGCGGCCACCCGCGCTCACCAACAGACGACAGGAGACGACGTGGGGACCGTAACGATCGGTGTGTCGATCGCGGTCCCGGAGCCTCACGGCAGCCTGCTCCAGGAGCGGCGCGCGGGCTTCGGCGACGCCGCGGCTCACGGCATCCCCACCCATGTCACGCTGCTGCCGCCGACAGAGGTCGACGCCGCGCTGCTGCCCGCGATCGAGGCGCATCTCGTCGAGGTCGCGGCCGCCGGCCGTCCCTTCCCGATGCGGCTGTCCGGCACCGGCACCTTCCGGCCCCTCTCACCGGTCGTCTTCGTCCAGGTCGTCGAGGGCGCCGAGGCCTGCACCTGGCTCCAGAAGCAGGTCCGGGACGCCTCCGGGCCCGTCGCACGCGAACTGCAGTTCCCGTACCACCCGCACGTCACGGTCGCGCACGGCATCGACGACGAAGCGATGGACCGCGCCTTCGCGGAACTCGCCGACTACGAGGCCGGCTGGCCCTGCACCGGCTTCGCCCTCTACGAACAGGGCGCCGACGGCGTGTGGCGCAAACTGCGGGACTTCGCCTTCGGGAGTGCGGTGGTGCCGCCGCAGGCCGGGCATGTGGAGCGCGAAGCGCTCCGCTAGGAGGGCCGCGACGGGTGGGTGCCGCGATGGGTGGGTGCCGCGATGGGTTGTCGGTCGTGTGCGGGTGCGTCGTGGCTGGTCGCCGCGCAGTTCCCCGCGCCCCTGAGGGCGCTACGGCGCCCCTGAGCTAGAGCGGCAGACGTCGGAACAGGCCCCGTGGGGCATGCCGTAGCGCTGACATCACCAGGCGCAGTGCGCCCGGTACCCACACCGTCTCCGAGCGGCGGCGCAGGCCCCCCTCGATCGCTGTCGCGACCGCTTCCGGGGTCGTCGCCAGGGGCGCTTCCTCCAGGCCGGTCGTCATCTTCGACCGTACGAATCCGGGGCGTACGACCATGACGTGGACGCCGGTGCCGTGCAGGGCGTCGCCCAGGCCCTGGCAGAAGGCGTCCAGGCCGGCCTTGCTGGAGCCGTAGATGAAGTTGGCGCGGCGGGCCCGCTCGCCGGCGACGGAGGAGAGGACGACGAGCGAGCCGTGGCCCTGGGCCTGGAGTGCGCCCGCGCTGACCAGGCCGGCCGACACGGCGCCCGTGTAGTTGGTCTGGGCGACCCGCACGGCGTTCAGCGGCTCGCGCTCGTCGCGCGCCTGGTCGCCGAGGACTCCGAAGGCGAGCAGCACCATGTCGACGTCGCCCTCCGCGAAGACCTTGCCGAGCACCGTCTCGTGGGACTCGGGGTCGAGCGCGTCGAAGGCCACGGTGCGTACGTCCGCTCCCAGGGCGCGCAGGTCGGCCGCGGACTGCTCCAGGGCGGGTGACGGGCGGCTCGCCAGCCAGACCGTGCGGGTACGGCGCGCGATCAGGCGGCGTGCGGTGGCCAGCGCGATCTCGGACGTACCGCCGAGGACGAGCAGGGACTGGGGGAGGCCGAAGGCGTCCTTCACGACAGCTCCTAGGGGTCTGGGAGTCCGGGGTCTGGGAGTCCGGGGGTCCGGGAGTCCGGAAGATCCGAGGGCGGGTGCTACAGGTCCAGGCGGCGGGCCAGGTCCGACATGAACACCCCGTGCGGGTCCACCTCGGCGCGCAGCGCGCGGAAGTCGTCCAGCCGCGGGTACATCGCGGCGAGCAGCTCGGGCCGCAGCCGGGAGTCCTTGGCGAGGTAGACGCGCCCGCCGGCCGCGGCCACCTCCTCGTCCAGTTCGTCGAGGAACGCGGGGAGGCCGGGCAGGCCGGCCGGAATGTCCAGGGCCAGTGTCCAGCCGGGCACGGGGAAGGACAGCCAGCCGGGGTCGGCGTCCCCGAAGCGCTTGAGGACGGCCAGGAAGGACGGGCAGCGCTGCTCGGAGATACGCCGCACGATCCGGCGCAGCGTGTCCTCCTGGCCGTGTCCGACCACGAACTGGTACTGCACGAAGCCGCTTCGGCCGTAGATCCGGTTCCAGTGGGGCACGCCGTCCAGCGGGTGGAAGAAGGTGGCGAGCGACTGCAGTTCGCCGGTACGCGCGCGTGGCGCCCTGCGGTACCAGAGCTCGTTGAACCAGCCCACGGTACGGCGGCTCAGCAGTCCTTCCGGAAAGAGGGCGGGCGCGGCGGGCAGGCGGGACGGGCGGAAGGCGAGCGGGTCTCTCCACGCGCGCGTGCCCTCGTGCAGCGCCTCCAGGGGTGCGTGGTCGCCGCGCGTGAGCACGGCACGCCCCGTCGCGGCGCCGCGCGCCAGCAGGTCGATCCACGCCACCGAGTAGCGGTAGTGATCGTCGGTGGCGACCAGGCGGGCCATCAGGTCGTCCAGGTCCCGGGCGCGTTCGGTGTCGACCGACATCAGCGAGGTCTCCACAGGCTGGAGTTGGACCGTCGCGGTCAGGATCACGCCGGTCAGGCCCATGCCGCCGGTGGTCGCGTCGAACAGGGGTGTGCCGCGGCGGACGGTGCGGATCCCGCCGTCGGCGGTCAGGAGCTCCAGGGACAGGACATGGCGGGAGAAGGAGCCCGAGACATGGTGGTTCTTGCCGTGGATGTCGGCGCCGATCGCGCCGCCGACGGTGACATAGCGGGTGCCGGGGGTCACCGGCACGAACCAGCCGAGGGGCAGCAGGACCTCCATCAGCCGGTGCAGTGAGACGCCCGCGTCGCACAGCACCGTGCCGCCGTCCGCGTCGATCGCGTGGACGCGGTTCAGGCCCGTCATGTCGAACACCGCGCCACCCGCGTTCTGCGCCGCGTCCCCGTACGCCCGCCCCAGGCCCCTCGGGATGCCCCCGCGCGCCCCGCAGTCCCGGACGGCGGCCACGGCCTCCTCGTACGTCCGGGGACGGATCAGACGGGCGGTGGTGGGGGCGGTGCGGCCCCATCCCGTGACGGAGACGGTGTCGGCAGGCATGTCGGCGACCGTAGCGCCCCTGTGCGGGCGATCAGTTATGAAACATCCTGCCTCTCCCCGAAATGGGTGATTAATGGGATGTCGTTCAATATTGCCGTAGTTCTTGCAGGGTCGGCGTGAACAGTGGGTCCACATGGACCACCTCGACCGCCTCGACGACATGGACCACCGAAGCCTCGCAGGAGCGGACCGCCGGATCCTCTCGGCGTTCCATGCCCGCGGCCGTGACCCACGCGTCGCCGCCGCCGCGCGTGCCCTCTCCCGGGCGGGCGAGCACGGCGCGCTGTGGCTGGCGGCGGGACTGGCGGGGGCCGCCGTGGACGGTGGGAGACGCGGCGCCTGGTTGCGGGGAACGGCGCTCACCGCGGGGGCGCACCTCGTCAGCATGGGGGTGAAAAGGGTGGTGCGCCGCCCCCGCCCCGCGCACGTCGTGCCCCTCGTGCACACCGCGGGCCGGCACTCCTTCCCCAGCTCCCACGCGACCTCCGCCGCGGCGGCCGCCGTCGCCTTCGGCATGCTCGGCGCGTATGCGATCCCGCCGCTCGCCGCCGCGATGTGCGTCTCGCGCCTGGTCGTCGGCGTGCACTACCCCTCGGACGTGGCGGCGGGCGCGGCCCTGGGGGTGTTCGCGGCGTGCGTGGGGGCGGCCTGGATGAGGAGCGGGGGCGCACATGACTGAGACCGCGCCCTTCACGAGTGCCGCGCGCACCAGGCAGGCGGCGCTGCACGAGCAGCGCACGCCCCCACGCCAGTCCGCACCGCAGCCCCGCAAGCGCGGTCCGCGCGCACTTCTGAAAGGCCTTCTGAAAGGCCTCCTCAGGACCGCACGCCCCAAGCAATGGGTCAAGAACTTCCTGGTCGTCGCCGCCCCGGCCGCCGCGGGCCGGCTCTTCTCGACCCATGCCCTGACTCAACTCGCGCTCGTCTTCGCGCTCTTCACGGCCTGTGCCGCCGCCGTCTATCTGATCAACGACGCCCGCGACGCCGAGGCGGACCGCGCCCACCCCACCAAGCGGCACCGCCCGGTCGCCGCCGGACAGGTCCCCGTGCCCGTCGCCTACGCCGTCGGAGGCGCCCTCGCCGTCCTCGCGCCGGCCGCCGCGGCCTGGCTGACCTCGCCCGCCGTCGCGGCCCTGCTCGCGTCGTACATCGGCATGCAACTGGCGTACTGCGTCAGCCTCAAGCACGTCCTGGTCGTCGACCTCGCCGTCGTCACGACCGGGTTCCTGATGCGGGCGATGGTCGGCGGGCTCGCACTGGGCATCCCCCTGTCGCGCTGGTTCCTGATCACGACCGGGTTCGGGGCGCTGTTCATGGTGTCGGCCAAGCGCTATTCCGAGGCGGTGCAGATGGCCGGGAAAGCGGGTGCCACGCGCGCGTTGCTCACCGAGTACACCACCGGCTATCTGCGCTTCGTCTGGCAGCTGGCGGCCGGGGTCGCCGTCCTCGGGTACTGCCTGTGGGCCATGGAGGAGGGCGGCGTCCCGCACACCGGCGTGCTGCCCTGGCGGCAACTGTCCATGGTCGCCTTCATCCTCGCGATCCTGCGCTACGCCGTCTTCGCCGACCGCGGCACGGCCGGCGAACCCGAGGACGTCGTGCTGCGCGACCGGGCGCTCGCCCTCATCGGAGTGGTGTGGCTGGCGATGTACGGGCTGGCGGTCGCCAATTGGTAGGCACGCGCGCGTGGGACGACCGAAACGAACCGTCGCGCACGCGCGCGTGGGCCGACCGAGCCGAACCCGCGCCCCACCGCCCCCTCACCGGGCCGAAGGCCACCCGCCGCGAGCTCGTCGGCTTCGCCACCGTCGGTCTTCTCGCCTACGTCGTCGATCTCGCCGTCTTCACCTGTCTGCGCGGGCCCGCCGCCCTCGGCCCCCTCACCGCCAAGGCCCTCGCCTTCGTCGCCGGCTGCACGGTCGCCTACGCCGGAAACGCCCTCGGTACCTACCGCCACACCCACCCGAGGGGCGTGCGCCCCTACGCCGTCTTCTTCGCGGTGAACAGCGCCGGGGCCGCCGTACAGCTGCTGTGTCTCGGCATCAGCCACTACGGCCTCGGCTTCACCTCCCAGCGCGCGGACACCGTGTCCGGCGCAGGAATCGGCATGGTGCTGGCTACGGTCCTGAGGTTTTGGGGCACTCGGACATTGGTCTTCCGCACGGAGGGCAGAGTCTGATCATGGACTGGCTGAAAAAACTCCCCGGCGTCGGGCCCATGGTGGCCCGGCTGATGACCACGCACGCGTGGCGGTCGTACGAGCGCATGGACCGGGTGAAGTGGACGAGGCTGGCCGCGGCGATGACGTTCATCAGCTTCGTCGCGCTGTTTCCGCTGCTCACCGTTGCCGCGGCGATCGCTGCCGCGACGCTCAGCCAGGCGCAGCAGGACAAACTGGAGGACAAGCTCGCCGATCAGGTGCCGGGCATCTCCGACCAGCTCGACATCGACGCCCTGGTCCAGAACGCCGGCACCATCAGCCTCATCGCCGGCGCCGTGCTGCTGTTCACCGGCATCAGCTGGGTCGGCTCCATGCGGGAGTGTCTGCGCGCCGTGTGGGAGCTGCCCGACGACGAGGAGAACCCCGTCCTGCGCAAGGCCAAGGACGCGGGTGTCCTGGTCGGCCTCGGCGGCGCGGTCCTGGTGACGATCGTGGCCTCCACGGTCGCCTCCGCCATGGTCGGCTGGATCACCAGGCAGATCGGCATCGACGAGGGGGGCTGGGGCGGCGTCCTGCTGCACATCGCCGCGTTCCTCGTCGCCGTACTCGCCGACTTCCTGCTCCTGCTGTACGTGCTGACCCTGCTGCCCGGTGTCGAACCGCAGCGCCGTCGGCTGATGGTGGCGGCGCTGATCGGCGCGATCGGCTTCGAACTGCTGAAGCTGCTGCTGAGCGGCTATATGCAGGGCGTGGCCACGAAGAGCATGTACGGCGCGTTCGGCGTGCCGGTCGCGCTCCTGCTGTGGATCAACTTCACCGCCAAGCTGGTGGTGTTCTGCGCCGCCTGGACGGCGACCCAGAGCAAGGAGACCGAACTCGCCGGGGAGGGCGATACCTCAGACGGTTCAGAGGACTCAGGTGAGTCCGAAAGTCCCCGCGAGTCCGAAAGTCCCCGCGAGTCCGAAAACCCCCGTGAGCCCGAAGGCCCCCGCGAACCCGATGACTTGGGCGGGCCCCAAGGCTCGGGCCCGCCCGCGAAGCCCGGCGTCAGGGGCGGCTCCGACGGCGCACCAGGTCGGGCAGCGGCCACCGGCGGTTGACCAGGAACACGCCTGCCGCGAGCAGCACCAGCACCCCGCCGGTGATGCCGAGCGCGATCCCGACACCGCTCGAACCGCTCGCGGCCGAGGCACCCACCGCCGGCTTCGAGGACTTCTGGCCGTCCCCGCTGCCCCCGGCCTCCCCGGCGTCGTTCGCACCCGGCTGCGCGCTGGCCTGCACCGCGCTCTTCGGCGGCACCAGCTCGCCCACCGGCTGGACCTTGCCCGCCGCCTTGAAGCCCCAGTCGAAGAGCCGCGCGGTCTCCTTGTAGACCTCGTTGTGCTCGCTCTTCTCCGGATTCATGACGGTGACGAGCAGCACCTTGCCGTCGCGCTCGGCCACGCCGGTGAACGTGGCGCCGGCGTTCGTGGTGTTGCCGTTCTTGACGCCCGCGATGCCCTGGTAGACGGGGATGTCGCTGTCGCCCGCCAGCAGCCGGTTGGTGTTCTGGATCTCGAAGGACTCGCGGACCGACTTGCCCTTCTTGCCCTTCTTCGTCTCACCCGGGAACTTGGCGGTGACGGTCGAGCAGTACTCGCGGAAGTCCTTCTTCTGCAGCCCGGAGCGGGCGATCAGGGTGAGGTCGTACGCCGACGAGACCTGGCCCGGAGCGTCGTAACCGTCGGGCGACACGGCGTGCGTGTCGAGGGCCTGCAGCTCCTCGGCGTGCTCGTTCATCTCCTCGACGGTGTTCTTCAGGCCCTGGTTCATCTTCGACAGGACGTGCACGGCGTCGTTGCCGGAGCGCAGGAAGACCCCCAGCCACAGGTCGTGGACCGTGTACGTCTCGCCCTCCTTTATCCCGACCATGCTGGAGCCGGAACCGATGTCCGCCAGGTCGGAGGGGACGACCTTGTGCTCCATGGTCTTCGGGAACTTCGGCAGCACGGTGTCGGCGAACAGCATCTTCATGGTGCTCGCGGGTGCCAGCCGCCAGTGCGCGTTGTGCGCGGCGAGCACGTCGCCCGTCTCGGCGTCGGCGACGACCCAGGAGCGGGCGCTCACGTCCTTGGGCAGGACGGGGACGCCGCTCGCGAGATTCACCTGTGTGCCGGGCCGGCCCAGCCGTTCGCCGCCCACGGTCGACATGTTCGCCGGGGGAGTGGCCGACGGGCTCGTACTCGGTGACGGCTTGGGAGCCGCGTGGGAGACGGGCGCGGTCAGCGCGAGGGACGACAGGACGGCGGAAGTGACCAGCAGGGATCGCCTGGCGGTCTTCTTGGGTGCGGGCACGACGGAGAAAGTACATGCCGTTCCCACGGAAGTCCCGCTTCCCTCCCCACCCCGCTCGGGGAACCGGACACGCAACGGTGATACTGAACCTATGAAGCTCAGCCGCCCCGTCTCCTGGTTCCTGCTCGCCTTCGGGGTGTGGAGCTGGGTCATCTGGGTCACTTTCGTCAAAAACCTGATCAAGGACAGCAGCGGGCTCGCGTTCGACGACGGTCACCCGACGGCGTACTTCTGGGTGCACCTGCTGCTCGCAGTCGTCTCCTTCGTATTGGGGACGGTCATCGGCGTCATCGGGTTGCGCGGAGTGCGCGCACTGCGCCGGACGTCATAGGAACTCGGCCACGGCCCGGGACGTTCACTCGGCACGTAAAGGAAAGGGAACGTCGGCGTGGTCATCGTCTTCGCGCTTGTCGCACTGCTTGTGCTGTCCGCCCTGGTGGCGGGCAACTGGTTCGTGTGGCGCCGCCTCTTCCGCGACACGACCCGCGGACCCGGGTTCGTGCGCCGCGCGGGCGCGGTGGTGATGGTCGGCGGCTGGGCGCTGATGGTCGGAGCCCTCGTCGCCGAACGGGCGGGCGCGCCCTTCCTGCTTCAGCAGATGCTGGGCTGGCCGGGCTTCCTGTGGCTGGCCCTGTCGCTGTACCTGCTGCTGGGGGTGCTGGCGGGTGAAGCCGTACGACCACTGCTGAGGCGGTGGGTCGAGCGGCGGGCGCGCGCCCAGGAAGCCGTACGGGAGCCGGAGCCGGAGCCGGTCCCGGCAGGAGTGACAGCGGCCACATCCCCCGACCTGGACGCGGACCCGACGCCGGCGGTCACGACCGACCGGTCCCCGGCGGTCACGACCGACCGGTCCCCGGCGGTCACGACCGACCGGTCCCCGGCGGTCACGACCGACCGGTCCCCGGCGGTCACGACCGAGCCGTCCCCCGCGGTGACAACCGACCCGTCCCCCGCGGTCACGACCGACCCGTCCCGCCCCCTTGCCACCCCCACCCGCCGCCTCTTCGTCTCCAGAGTCGTCGCCGGTGCCGCCGCGACGGCCGCCGTCGGCACCGTCGGCTACGGCACGTACGGCGTGCTGCGGGGCCCGAAGGTGAAGCGGGTCACCGTCCCGCTGGCCAAGCTCCCGCGGGCGGCGCACGGTTACCGGATCGCGGTCGTCAGCGACATCCATCTGGGCCCGGTCCTGGGCCGGGGCTTCGCCCAGAAGGTCGTCGACACCATCAACGGCACCCAGCCGGACCTGATCGCGGTGGTCGGCGACCTGGTGGACGGCAGTGTGAAGGACCTCGGCCCGGCGGCCGCCCCGCTGGCCCAACTGCGGGCCCGGCACGGCACGTTCTTCGTCACCGGCAACCACGAGTACTTCTCGGGAGCCGAGCAGTGGGTCGAGGAGGTACGCCGACTGGGCATGCGCCCCCTGGAGAACGCCCGTACCGAGCTGCCCCACTTCGACGTGGCCGGTGTCAACGACGTCGCGGGCGAGGACGAGGGCCAGGGCCCCGACTTCGCCAAGGCCCTCGGCGACCGGGACACGGCACGGGCGTGCGTGCTCCTCGCCCACCAGCCGGTCCAGATCCACGACGCCGTGGACCACGGCGTGGACCTCCAGCTCTCCGGGCACACCCACGGCGGCCAGCTCTGGCCCGGCAACTTCATGGCGGAGCTGGCGAACCCGACCGTGGCCGGTCTGGAGCGGTACGGCGACACCCAGTTGTACGTCAGCCGGGGCGCGGGCGCCTGGGGCCCGCCGACGCGCGTGGGCGCCCCGTCCGACATCACGGTCGTCGAGCTGGCGTCCCGTCAGGCCTGACGGGCACGCTGTGAACAGCCTGTGAAACCCGCTGGAAACGCCCGTAGGTAAGTTCTTTCCCATGTCACCAAAATCCCCTTCCCCGTGGTGAAACACGTGTGATTAGGTGTGCGCGCCACTAAGGGGAGTGGCCGCCACCAAGGGGAGTGGCGCACATCCATTGCTCATGCGGGGGCCCGTCAGGGCCTGGGGAGAGGCACACCCATGCGTTCTGTTCGCATGCGGATTCTCGCGACGCTGCTCGTGCTGGCGGCCGTGGGAGTGGGCGGCTGGCAGTTGTTGCCGTCGCAGGAGGACCAGGGCAGGACCATCGCCGTCGGGACGACGGACGCGGTCACGTCGCTCGACCCGGCCGGCGCCTATGACGCCGGGTCCTGGGCGCTGTTCAACAACGTCTTCCAGTCACTGCTGACGTTCGAGCCGGGCGGCGCCACACCCGTGCCGGACGCGGCCCGAAGCTGCGGCTTCGTCGGCACCGGACTGAGTACCTACCGCTGCGAACTGCGCGAGGGCCTCACGTTCCCGAGCGGACGCGCCATGACCGCGCAGGACGTCAAGTACTCCTTCGACCGCGTCAAGCGGATCAAGTCGGACGTCGGTCCGTCCTCCCTGCTGGACACGCTCGGCTCGGTGAGTGCGAGCGGATCCACGGTCACCTTCCATCTGGCGTCGCCCGACGCCACGTTCCCGCTGAAGGTGGCCACCGGGGCGGGTTCCATCGTCGACCGCGAGAAGTATCCGGCGGACGCGCTGCGCTCCGACAACGGTGTCGACGGCACCGGCCCGTACACCCTGGCCGCGTACACGAAGGACAAGAAGGCCGTCCTCGCCCCCAACACCCACTACACGGGCGCCCTCAAGGGCACCGGCCGCCCCGTCGAACTGCGCTACTACAAGGATGCCGACGCCCTCGACGACGCCTGGAAGGCGAAGCAGGTCGACGTCGCCACCCGCACGCTGCCGCCCCGCGTCCTCGCCGGCCTGAACGCCGCCGACCCGCACCAGCGCGTCTCCGAGGCGGACAGCTCCGAGATCCGCAACCTGTACTTCAACACGCGCCAGGGCTCACCGCTGCACGACGTCCGGGTCCGGCAGGCCATGGCCTGGCTGATCGACCGCGAGCGGCTGGCGGCCACGGTGTACAAGGGCACCGTCGACCCGCTGTACTCGCTGATCCCGACGGGCATCACCGGCCACACGACGTCGTTCTTCGACACCTATCCGAAGCTCAGCACCGCCAAGGCGCGCGCCCTGCTCACCGAGGCCGGCGTGACCCGGCCCGTCCGCTTCACCTACGGCTACGCCACCGGCCGCGGCGCCGCCGCCGAGGAGGCCGCGGAGATCAAGCGGCAACTGGAGGCGACCGGCCTGTTCAAGGTGACGGTCAAGGGGTACGAGTGGGCCGACTTCCAGAAGCGCTGGGCGGGCGGCAAGCTCGACGCGTACGCCGTCGGCTGGGTCGCCGACTACCCCGACCCGGACACCTACGGCAGCGCGCTCATCGGCACCGACGGCACCATGAACACCGGCTACAGCGACAAGGGCGTCGACCGGCTGATCACGGCGAGCCAGCAGTACGCCGACCGCAGCGAGGCCATCCGGGACCTCCGCTCGGTGCAGGAGACCGTCGCCCGCGACGTCCCGGTCATTCCGCTGTGGCAGGCCAAGGAGTACGTCGTCACCAGCGAGGACGTCGGCGGCGGCCAGTATCTGTCGGACGGCACCGGTGTCTTCCGGCTCTGGCGCCTGTCCTGGATCTGACGCGATCTCGCGGCCTTGACATTCCCCCTGGTGGTGCCAGGGGGTCACTCCGCGCTGCACCATGTGACCAAGGTGTGCGCGGGGTGAGGAGCAAACGTGGTCAGACGCAACGCCTTTCGGCTGCCCCGGCACCCGGCGTCCGTCGGTCTCGCCCGGCGCCGGGTCCGGGACCACCTGGCCGACTGGGGGCACGGGCCACGGGATCCGGCGCTGGAGGACGCGGTGCTGCTCGTCTCGGAACTCGCCACCAACGTCGTACGCCACGGGCCTCTCCTGGAGCGGGAGTTCGAGGTCGCGGTGACCGCGCTCGCCGACGGATCCTGTCTGATCGAGGTGTCGGACGAGGGCCGGCACGAGCCCCGCCCACGGATGGTGGGGGAGTGGGAGGAGACCGGCCGGGGCCTGCACCTGGTGGAAAGCCTCGCTGCGGCCTGGGGGGTGTGGAGCCGCGGGCACCACGGGAAGACGGTGTGGGCGCTGGTCATCGCCCACGCCGCCGCCGACACATGAGACGCAGCAGACCGGTTACGACCGTAAAGGCGCCCCTGGCGTGGGCAGTGTCACCGTCACCTTCAAGCCCTCACCCGGCGCCGTCCGCACGCTGACCTCCCCGCCGTGCGCCTCCACCACCCCCTGCACGATCGCCATCCCCAGACCGCTGCCCGCACCCCCGCCGGCCCGGAAGAACCGGTCGAAGACGCGTGCCGCGTCCTGCGCGCACAGTCCCGGCCCCTCGTCCTCGACACACAGCCGTACGACCCCGTCGGCCCGCTCCACCCCCAGCCGCACCGGCACCTCGGCGAGCGTGTGCGTGCGGACGTTGCCGATCAGGTTGCCCAGCACCTGGCGCAGCCCCGACTCGTCGGCGCGCACGAGCAGCGTGCCGTCGGCGCAAACCGTGAGGGGCCGCTCGGGCTGCTGCACCCGCAGGTCCTCGGCGGACTCGCGCACCAGACGGCTCACGTCGACGTTGCGGAAACGCAGTTCGGGCCGCTGGTCGAGGCGGGCGAGGGTGAGCAGCTCGTCGACGAGGCGGCCCATGCGGTCGACTTCGCCGTTCATCCGGTCCCATGCGCGCTTGCGCTCGGCCGGCTCGACCAGCATCCCCTTGTCGTACAGCTGGAGGTAGCCGCGTATCGCGGACAGCGGGGTGCGCAGCTCGTGCGAGGCATCGCCGACGAAGCGGCGCAGCTGGGCCGCGCTGCGCTCGCGCGTGCGGTACGCCGACTCCACCTGGTGGAGCATGGAGTTGAGGGCGACCCGGAGCTGTTCGACCTCCAGGGTGGCCTCTCGGCTGGAGGGGACGCGCCGAGCCAGGTCGCCCTCGGCGATGGCGGACGAGGTCTCCACCATGTCCTCCAGCGGCTGCATCCGACGGCGCACGCTGAACATCGTCAGACAGCCGAGCAGCGCCAGCAGCAGCGTGCCGACGGCCAGGTCCATCCTGAGCGCCTTGCCCATGCCCTCGTGCAGGCCCTCGGTCGGGACGGCGATCAGCACCACCGTGCCGTCCGACAGCCGGGCGGCGGCCATCCGGTAGCGCTCGCCCTCGACCCGTACGTCCCGCGGCTCCTCGTCGGCGGCGAGGGCGACCGGGTCCTGCGCGGCGGCGGCGAGCGCATGCTGGCGGGGTGTCGGCTTCAGCGGGCCCAGGGCCACCGGCCGGCCGGCGGAGTCGACCGCGACGTACACCATGGTCGGGCTCGGCAGCGGATCGGTGTCCGTGGCTCCGTCGCCGGTGAACTTGTCCAGTGCGATGCCCAGTTCGCTCAGCGACTCGATCTGCTGAAGGGTGAACCCGGCGTTCCCCAGCGTGGTGCGGGCGCTTTTCAGCTCGGTGTCGACCTTGTCGAGCAGGTAGAAACGCGCGGTCATCAGGCTGACCGCGGTGGCGACGGCGATGCCGACGGCCAGCAGCGCCACGTTCGCCAGCGTCAGCTTGCCGCGCAGCGAGTGGATGCCGCGCCGGCGGCAGAAGTCGAAGATGCCGAGGATCCTGGGGGCCCTCATGCCAGCCCGTATCCGACGCCCCGCCGCGTGGTGATCACCGGCGGTCCCAGGGCGTCCAGCTTGCGCCGCAGATAGCTGATGTAGGTCTCCACGACGGTCGACTCGGGCGGGGTGTGCTCGTACTGCCAGACGTGGCGCAGGAGTTGCTCCTTGGGCACGATCCGGCCGCCGTTGCGCACCAGGAAGCGCAGCAACGCGTATTCAGTGGGGGTGAGCTCGACGGTCCGGCCCGCGCGGCGCACCGAGTACGTCGTCTCGTCCAGCTCCAGGTCGCCGTAGCTGAGCGGCGGTCGCTGCGGCAGGACGTCGGCCGGCCGGGTCCGGCGCAGCACTGCCGTGATCCGCGCGACCACCTCGTCGATGTTGAACGGCTTGGTGATGTAGTCGTCGCCGAAGCCGAGCGCGCCGACTATCTCGGCCGGTGCGTCGCGCGCGGTGAGGAAGACGAGCGCCAGGTCGGGGCGCCGCTCGCGCAGTTCACGCCCGAGGGCGCGGCCGTCGCCGTCCGGGAGCATGACGTCGAGCAGCGCCACGTCGGGCCGTGTGCGCTCGGCGAGGGCGAGCGCCTCGCGGACCGTGCCCGCGATCATGACCTCGAAACGGTGGTAGCGCAGGGCGATGGCGAGGACGTCCGCGATGGACTCCTCGTCCTCCACGACCAGCACGGTGCCGGAAGCCGTCGTCATGCCCCCAGTATCGGCGGGGCCACTGACAGTCGGGCGGTTGTTCGCTTTGGAGTTCCTTGAGAGTCATGGCTCACGCCTGCCACGCGCGCGTGCCGCCGCCAATCCTGTTGCCCAGGACCTGGGGGACCGACCGAACCGAATAAGGAGCGTTGAGCGTGGCGGCATTGGCACGGTGGTGCTATCGGCACCGGCTGGTGGTCCTGTTGCTGTGGTTGGGGGCACTGTTCGGCCTGGGTGCGGCGAGTTCGGCCGCGGGCACGAACTACGCGAACGTCTTCTCCCTCCCGGACACGGACTCCGCGACCGCGTACGACCTGATGGAGAAGGCCTTCCCGGAACGCGCGGGTGACACCGACACGGTGGTGTGGAAGGTGGACGACGGTTCCGTACGGGACGATTCCGTACGGTCCCGGATCGAGCCCGCGCTCGAGGAGATCGGGCGGATGAAGGGGGTCGGTGAGGTCACCGATCCGTACGCGGCCCAAGGAGGCGCGCAGATTAGCCGGGACGGGCGGATCGCGTACGCCCAGATCACCTTCACCGAGCAGGCGAACGCCGTCCCGATCGACCTGGTCGAGGACGTCGTCGACACGGCGCAGGCCGCCGAACGCGACGGTCTCCAGGTCGAGCTGGGCGGCCAGGCGATCGCCCGTACCCAGGAGCCGCCGCAGGGCATCGCGGAGGCGGTCGGCATCCTCGCGGCGGCGGTCGTGCTCTTCCTCGCCTTCGGCTCGCTCTTCGCGATGCTGCTGCCGATCGTCGTGGCGATCGCGGGCGTCGGCACCGGCATGATCGCGACGATGCTGATGAGCCATGTCACCGACGTGCCCGAAGTGGCCCCGCTGCTCGGCTCGCTGATCGGCCTCGGCGTCGGCATCGACTACGCCCTGTTCATCGTCACCCGGCACCGCCGCGGCATCCTGCGCGGGATGAAGCCGGAGGAGGCCGCGGTGACCGCCCTCAACACCTCCGGCCGCGCGGTGCTGTTCGCGGGCGGCACGGTGTGCATCGCGCTCGCCGGCATGCTGGTGATGAACATGCGGTTCCTGGACGGCGTGGTCGTCGCGACCTCGCTCACCGTCGTCCTGAGCGTGCTGGCCGCGATCACCCTGCTGCCCGCCCTCCTCGGACTGCTCGGCATGCGGGTGCTCAGCCGCCGGCAGCGGCGCAAGCTGGCCGCGGCGGGACCGGAACCGGAGGAGACGAGCGGACTCGCGGCGCGCTGGTCGTCGTACGTCCAAAGGCGCCCGCGTCCGGTCGCCGCGCTGGCCGTCGTCGTCATGGCGGTCCTCGCCATACCGGTGCTCTCGCTCCGCCTCGGCGCCACCGACCAGGGCAACCACCAGGAGTCCACCACGACCCGCCAGGCCTACGACCTGCTCGCCGAGGGCTTCGGCCCGGGCTTCAACGGCCCGCTCCAGGTGGTCGTCGAGGGCGACGCCCCCGCCGGGCTGGTCGAGGGCATCCGCTCGACCGAGGGAGTCGCCCAGGTGGCCGGCCTCCCGCCCGCGAACGGTGTCACGGTCATCCAGGTCGTTCCGGACACCTCGCCCCAGTCCGAGCAGACGGACCGGCTGATCGACCGGTTGCGCGACGACGTGATCCCGCAGTCCGGGGCCGAGGCGCACGTCGGCGGGGTGACGGCGGTGTTCAAGGACTTCGCGTCGGTGACCGGCGACCGCCTGCCGTACTTCGTCGCGACGATCATCGCGCTCGGCTTCCTGCTCCTGCTGGTGGCCTTCCGCTCGCTGGTGGTGCCGCTGACGGCCGCCCTGATGAACCTCATCGCGGCCGCCGCGTCCTTCGGCGTCCTGGTAGCGATCTTCCAGTGGGGCTGGGGGACGGAACTGATCGGCGTCGGCAAGGAGGGCCCGATCACCTCCTTCCTGCCGGTCATCATGCTGTCCCTGCTGTTCGGCCTGTCCATGGACTACCAGGTGTTCCTGGTGAGCCGGATGCACGAGGAGTGGGTCCACACGAGGGACAACGCGCGCGCCGTCCGCGTCGGTCTCGCGGAGACCAGCCGGGTCATCAACTCGGCCGCCCTGATCATGATCTGCGTGTTCAGCGCGTTCGTGCTGAGCGGCGACATGGAGGGTGCGATGGCGGGCATCGGTCTCGCGGCCGCCGTCGCCCTGGACGCCTTCATCCTGCGGACGGCCCTGGTGCCGGCCGCGATGCACATGCTCGGGAAGGCGAACTGGTGGCTGCCGGACTGGCTGGAGAAGCGGCTGCCGCACCTGGCCGTCGAGCCGAAGGAGGAGGCCGCGCCGGTGGCCGGGGCAGGTCCGGTTCCGGCGGGCAGCGCCTCGGTCGTGCACGGCTTCGTCCGCACCGCCGACGGTGAGCCGGTCGACGGCGCGGCGGTGACGCTGCTGACGAAGGGCGGGCGCCGGCTGGACCGGGTGACGTCCCTGGCCGACGGCTCGTACATCGTCTCGGTGCCGGCGCCGGGGACGTATCTGCTGGCGACGAGCGCCGAGTCGTACGGGTCCCGGGCGGGCCAGGTGGTCGTGGCGGACGGGCCGCTGGTGTACGACGTGGAGCTGGCCGAGGGCGGGGTGGACGCCGTCAACTGAGCGTCGCCCGAGGCGGTTTCAGGGGCGCTCGTCCTCGACGGGCGCCCCCTTGGCGCTCCCGTCCGTCTTCCTCTTCGCCGGATCCGGAATCGCGTTCGTCATCCCCGGCAGGAAGTCCGTGAACAGCTCGTGTACCTCGCGCACCAGCGGCCGCAGTACGCGGAACCGCGCCAGGGACACGCCCCGCGCGGTCAGCCGGGCCCCCCGCTCGGCCAGCCGGTAGCTGCGCTCGCGCCCTTCCGTCCGGTCGAAGATCCAGTACAGGACGAGCCCCATCTGCGAGAGCCACATCAACTCCGGCAGTACGTCCCGCAGCTCCTCGGGCACCTTGGTCTTCGTCGCGCCCGCCAGTACCTGCCGCTGGATGTCGATGGCCTCCACGCGCGCGTGCTCCGACTCGGGCGAGAAGGGGCTGAGCGGGCTGTCGGGGTCGGCGGCGTTCTTGAAGAACTGCACGGCGAACTCGTGGTACGGCGTGGCGATGTCCAGCCACGCCTTCAGGACGCCCGCCAGCCGGGCCTCCAGGTCGGTCTCCCGGGCCAGGACGTCCCGGACCGCCGCCTGGTGCTCGGCGGCGATCCGGTCGTAGAAGCCCTGGATCAGGTGTTCCTTGCCCTCGAAGTAGTAATACGCGTTGCCTACGGAGACCCCGGCCTCCTTGGCGATCGCCCGCATCGTCGTCTTGTCGTAGCCCCGCTCCTGGAACAGCCGCATGGCGGTCTCCAGGATCAGCGCACGGGTCTGCTCGGACTTGGCGCGGGTCTGCTCGGACTTGCTGGGCGTGTCGCCCTGTTCAGGGCTTTCGTTCTTCGAGGGCACGGAACGAGAGCCTAACGAGTGCTGTTTCGGCCGTCCGTCAGGAGGACCGTCGGTCAGGATGCCTGTGCCGTCTGGTACAGGTTCTGGGCGTCGGCGCCGAAGTACGGGCCGTACATCCGGTTCGGCAGGAAGTTGTACTTGAAGCTGTTCACCGAGGACAGCAGGCCGGTGCCGGTGGACTCGTCGAACTTGGTGAACCAGGGGCCGCCGCTGGCGCCGCCGGTCATGTTGCAGTTCATGCCGTGGTCGTTCGACAGCAGGAAGTCCCGGCTGGTGGTGCCGCTGCAGTAGATGAACTTCTCGCCGTCGTACGGGGAGGCGGCCGGGAAGCCGAACGAGTACATCGGCAGGTTGTAGCCGGTGTTGAAGGCCAGCCCCTGACCGCCGACGACGTCTGTCAGCCGCTTGCCGTCCAGCGGCGCCACGACCGCCGCGCCGACGTCGTAGTTGATGTCCTCGCTCGCCGTCCACTGCGGCGTGGACAGCGTCTTCGACGCGGTCCAGCGGCCGTACGGGGCCTGCCCGTCGTGGTAGCCGGGCACGAAGACCCAGTTGGTGTGCCAGGCGCCCTCCAGTTTCACACAGTGGCCCGCGGTGATCACGGTGCTCTTGTTGGCGCTGGTGACGGCGTTGCCGGAACAGGACGCCGTACGTCCCTGGTAGGTGAAGAACACCCGGCCCGCCGTGGACACGACCGCACCGCCGCCGGACCACTGGCCGCCGCTGTTCGGGAAGGCCAGCAGGCCGATGTCCGCGGCGGCCTGGCCGGCCGTGGCGGCCGGAGCGCTGGGCGCGACGGTGGTCGCGCGGCCCTTGAGGGGTGCCGAGCCTCCGTCGAAGTGGCCGTTGACGTCGACCAGGTCGAGCGGGGTGGCCTCCCGCATCCGTTCCGACGTCCAGAAGTCACGGGCCTGCCGCTGCGCGCCGGACGAGACCGAGCTGACGCCGCTGGCGCCGTCGGGCCTGGGCGCGGCGCCCGCGGGTGCGGCCAGGGCGCCGGCGGTGAGCAGTGCGGTGACACCGACCAGGGCGCCGAGGAAGGGGCGGGGTATGCGGGTGACGCGGGTCATGCCTCTCACGCGTACTCCTTCTGCGATGGGGGGACCGGGCAGCCGGGTGGGCCGCCCGGCTGACAGACAGTCGGTCGAGAGCGGAGTGGAGAACCGGGAGGCAGCGTGCCAACCCGCGGGCGGTTTTGGAAGGGCGCATGCCAAAACCGGGTGAGAAAGCGGGTCGTTAAGGACGGGTTGGACCTTCTCGGCTCACTGCGTCGTGCAAGTACCGCTGTCGCAGCCCGGCGGGTTGTACGTCCAGCCCCAACTCGGGTCGTACGACCACCCGTCCGCGCGCCGATACCCGCGCCCGCCCCACTGCGCGCCACGGTTCTGCGCCCCGCCCCACTGTGCCCCGCGCCACTTGGCGGCGGCGAGTGCGGCCCCCCTGGCGAGCCGTATCCCCGACGGAGTGCTGAGGCGATGCGCGAGTCCCCTGTGCTCGCGCAGCGCCCACAGCGTGACGATCCAGGCGGCGCCGCCCCGGTAGACCTGCCCGGCGTCGCCGACGACGGTGATCTCGTCGAGCGTGGCGCCGTGGTCGAGGCCGGGGTGGCGCCGCCGGGCCTCGTCGGACCCGGCCGGCACCAGCTCCAGCGGCACCAACTGCGGCTGCTTCGCGAGCCAGTCGCGCAGGAAGGCGCACAGGGAGCAGTCGGCGTCGTAGAGGACGGTCAGCCGGCGGACCGGGGCGGCGGGCCCGGGGCTCGGTGCCTGGGGCCCGCCGGCCGCGGCGGCGTTCGTCATGCCGGCCACTCGGTCACGCCCCGGCGGTCGGAGCGACCCAGTCCTGCGGGGCGACCGGCGGTACCTGCTCGCGCTCCATCATCCCGCGCCGACGGATCTTGTTGAGCACGTAGACGTTGCCCAGATGCATCACGCCGAGCACCAGGAGCACCACGCCGAGCTTGGTCGACAGGGCCTCGAAGACGCCGCGTGTGTCGAGGATGGTGTCGTCGTCGCTCAGGTACAGGGCGACGAAACCGAGGTTGACGAGGTAGAAGCCGACCACCAGGAGGTGGTTCACGGCGTCGGCGAGCTTCTCGTTGCCGCGCAGCACGTCGGCCAGGAAGATCCGTCCGTTGCGGCTGAGTGTGCGGGCCACCCAGACGGTCAGGGCGATGCTGACGACCAGGTAGATGACGTAGGCGATGACCGTGCGGTCCATGGCCTCCCCCTTCTTTGAACGCGTTCAAAACGCTGACAGGGAAGACTCTAGACCTGGCTTTGAACGTGTTCAACTCAAGGGTGTGAGGCCTGCGTCACGTCATGATCTGCGCGCCAGCTCCGGCCGCTTGGTGTAGTCCGTGAACCCGACGACGTTCCCCCAGGGGTCGGCGACCTCGACGGTCCAGCCGGTGGCGACGGAGAAGGGCTCGTCGAGCGGTGCGATGCCCGCGTCACCCAACGCCCGCGCGGCCGCCCGCGCGTCCGGCACCTCCAGCCACACCCGCGGGTACGGCCAGGGCGGCGGCCGGTGTCCCAGCGCCTCCTCGTGCCGCAGCAGGATCCCGGGCGTCTCGCCCCCGACCTTCAGCAGCGCGATCCCGGCCTCGTCGAGCCGGAACCCGACCGCGAACCCGGCACGTTCGTAGAACCGGACGGCCTCGCCGAGGTCGCCGACCGGCAGCAGCACGTTGTCGAACCCGAGCAGCTCGTACGACTCGTCATCTGACATACCGTCAGGGTAAGGCGATGATCGGCCGGAAACGGGGATTGTCCGGGGTGACTCGTCCTGTCGCCGGCAGGGGCCTGGCGGTACGGCGGCGCCGGTTCTGGATCACTCGTTGAGGCGAGGCGCCCGGCGTTCCTGGTGGATACGCTGAATCGACTGGCGAGACTCCGCCCCATGGGAGTACTGATGAGCGCCGCATCCGACGACGGCCCGGACGACGGCCCGGACGACGAGCCGGCGTACCGCCGGCCGATCCCGCCCCCTGAAGGCTGGACCGCGGACGGCCTCGACCGGATTCCGGACCTCCCGCCGCACACGGAGTTGATCGACGGGAGCCTCGTTTTCAGGAGTCCGCAAACCCGGTTCCACGGTCGCACGATGCGTCTGCTGGACAACGCCCTGCTGGCGCAGGCGCCGGACCGGCTGGACGTCATGCGGGAGATGACGATCAAGCTGGACGCGAAGAACCGGCCGGAGCCAGACATCCTGGTCTTCCCCGTGGAGGCGAACACCGGACCCGATCAGACCTGGTACAGCCCCGAGGACATTCTCCTCGCCGTCGAGGTCGTCTCCGCCGACTCCCGCGAGCGCGACCGCGAGGTCAAGCCCCGCAAGTACGCGGCCGCGGGCGTCCCCCATTTCTGGCGTGTGGAGAAGGACGAGGAGAAGGGGCTGCCCGTCGTCTACGTCTACGAACTCGACCCGGCCACCAAGTCCTACGGCCTCACCGGCATCTTCCACGACCGGCTCAAGGTCTCCGTGCCGTTCGACATCGAGATCGACCTGACGGCGGTCGACCGGCGCGGTAGGTGACGGAGACCCGCTGGTGTCACCCGCCGGCGGCGCAGCCGCCCGGCTTCCGCGTGCTCACCGCGATGTCGTCCATGCGGATGTCGTACGACGACGGCGTCGGGCCGGCCTGGTACAGCTGCCAGCCCAGCTTCAGCTTGTCGAAGGCGGGGAAGACGAAGGGGTCCGACGTGCCGCCGTGCCGGTTCGTGGAGACCGTCAAGTCGGGCTGTTCCACGCCGTCGAAGTAGACCGTGACGCGGTTGTCCGTCGCGTCCAGGTGGAATTCGACGCACTGCCAGGCCCCTGCCCGGGCGGGCGCCGAGGTCTTCCAGGACGTCCAGTCGCCCGTGGGGCCGAGATCGGAGCCGACGCCCCAGAAGTTGCCCTGGTCGGTGGGGGCGTACTGGCCGCCCAGGGGCCGGACCAAGGTGGGGGAGCCCTGTCCCGATGCCTCGGCGATCGTCCAGTGCGCCCAGTCGGGGGCCGTCGGGAAGGCGTCCACGCGCAGGCGCAGACGGGCCCAGTAGCTGTTTCCGGGGGCCGTCAGGCCGGGGAAGACCAGGAAGGCCCGGCCATTGCCCTCGGTGTGGATGCGGAGTTCGCGGCCGTGGCCCGTACTGCTGGGGGCGACGGTCAGCGTGCCGTCGGAGGCGTCGGTGGTCCAGCCGGGCCCTTCCGTCACCGGACCCAGAGGGAGACGGTCGAAGTTCTCCCGCGCGAGCGTCCCGTAGTGAGCGGGACCCGCCGAGGATGTGGGGGATGTCGCGAGCAGTACGGCCGCCACGGCGGAGAGTACGGCTGCGGTTTTCCTCAGGAGTGCCATGGGGGGCAGTGTGCAACTTGAGCCACTCAAGTCACAGTGCTCTCAGGGTAGTTGGCTGGTCCCGGTGCCATGGGTGTCTTGATCGCAAGGAGGTTTGAGGGTGGCTGTTCCGGCGGCGAAGGTCTTTTTCGAAGAGGTGCGTGCGGCATTCGACAGCGTCGCAGCCAGGCTCGGGCTTGAAGGTCCGGTGGAGACCGAGAGAGTCCTGCCTGTGGCCACTTACACGCGTGGCGTCTTGGAGTACGAGACCTACCTGGATCAACGGGAGGCGTCCCTGGAGATCCACGTGGGCGTGAGGACGAAGCCCACCTTGTTCACAGCCGGCGTCGAGCCGCTGGCCATCGCCGCCGGCATCGTGGAGAGGCGGGGCGGCGTTTCCTTCAGTGCCCACAACCTGAAGCAGATGAAGAAGTCCCTGGCAGGCCAGCTGCGGTACGTCGAGCTCCTGCATCCCTTGCTGGCCGGCGACACGGACTCGGCCGTCGAACTGATGCGCAAGGCTGATGCCAGGGAGTGGTGAACGACGGAGGGCCCCGTTCCCCGGTATCGAACCGGGGAACGGGGCCCTCACCGCTGTACGGAGTGCCGTACTGCGGGCGATCTCAGAAGCGGCGCGTGATCAGTGCCTTCTTCACCTCGGCGATCGCCTTCGTGACCTCGATGCCGCGCGGGCAGGCGTCCGTGCAGTTGAAGGTCGTGCGGCAGCGCCAGACGCCGTCCTTGTCGTTGAGGATCTCCAGGCGCTGTTCGCCCGCCTCGTCACGGCTGTCGAAGATGAAGCGGTGGGCGTTGACGATGGCCGCCGGGCCGAAGTACTGGCCGTCGTTCCAGAAGACCGGGCAGGAGGACGTGCAGGCGGCGCAGAGGATGCACTTCGTCGTGTCGTCGAAGCGCTCGCGGTCCTCGGCCGACTGCAGCCGCTCGCGCGTGGGCTCGTTCGTGTCCTTCGTGATGAGGAAGGGCATGACGTCCCGGTACGCCTGGAAGAACGGCTCCATGTCGACGACCAGGTCCTTCAGGACCGTCAGACCCTTGATGGGCTCGACCGTGATCGGCTTCTCGGGGTTGATGTCCTTGATGAGGGTCTTGCAGGCAAGACGGTTCTTGCCGTTGATCCTCATCGCGTCCGAGCCGCAGATGCCGTGGGCGCAGGAGCGGCGGAAGGTCAGCGTGCCGTCCAGGTCCCACTTGATCTTGTGGAGGCCGTCGAGGACGCGCTCCTTCGGGTCGATCTCCAGCTGGAAGTCTTCCCAGGTCGCCTCGGCCGAGACCTCCGGGTTGAAGCGGCGGACCCGGAAGGTGACCGTGATGTACGGGGACGCGGCGGACTCGGCCTCCACCTTGTCCATAACGGGGGTTGCCATCAGTACTTACGCTCCATCGGCTGGTAGCGGGTCTGGACGACCGGCTTGTAGTCCAGGCGGACGGTCTCGGTGCCGTCGTCGCCCACCTCGCGGTACGCCATGGTGTGGCGCATGAAGTTGACGTCGTCGCGGTTCGGGTAGTCCTCGCGGTAGTGACCGCCGCGGGACTCCTTGCGGGCCAGCGCCGACACGGCCATGACCTCGGCCAGGTCGAGCAGGTTGCCCAGCTCGATGGCCTCCAGCAGGTCGGTGTTGAACCGCTTGCCCTTGTCCTGGATCGAGACGTTCTTGTAGCGCTCGCGCAGCTCCGCGATCTTCTCGACCGCCGTCTTGATCGTCTGCTCGGTGCGGAACACCATGACGTTCGCGTCCATGGTCTCCTGCAGCTCCTTGCGGAGCGTCGCCACCCGCTCGGTGCCGGTGGAGGTGCGCAGCCGCTCCACCTGCTCGATCACGAGCTCGGCCGGGTTCTCCGGCAGCTCGACGAAGTCCGCCTTCTGGCTGTACTCCGCCGCCGCGATACCGGCCCGCTTGCCGAACACGTTGATGTCCAGCAGCGAGTTCGTGCCCAGACGGTTGGCGCCGTGCACGGACACACAGGCGACCTCGCCGGCCGCGTACAGGCCCGGGACGACCGTCGTGTTGTCGGCCAGGACCTCACCCTCGACGTTGGTCGGGATGCCGCCCATCGCGTAGTGGGCCGTGGGCTGGATCGGGATCGGGTCCGTGTACGGCTCGATGCCGAGGTACGTACGGGCGAACTCCGTGATGTCGGGCAGCTTGGCGTCCAGCTGCTCCGGCGGGAGGTGCGTCAGGTCCAGGTAGACGTGGTCGCCCTCGGGGCCGCAGCCGCGGCCCTCGCGGATCTCCGTGTAGATGGAGCGGGAGACGACGTCACGGGACGCGAGGTCCTTCATGACCGGCGCGTACTTCTCCATGAAGCGCTCGCCGTCCTTGTTGCGGAGGATGCCGCCCTCACCACGGGCGCCCTCCGTCAGCAGGATGCCCATGCGCCAGATGCCGGTCGGGTGGAACTGGAAGAACTCCATGTCCTCCAGCGGCAGGCCACGGCGGTAGACCGCCGCCTGGCCGTCACCCGTCAGCGTGTGCGCGTTCGACGTCACCTTGAAGAACTTGCCGCAGCCGCCGGAGGCGTAGATGACCGCCTTGGCCTGGAAGATGTGGATCTCGCCGGTGGCGAGTTCGTACGCGACGACGCCCGCTGACTTCTTGACGCCGTCTTCCTCGGTGATCAGCTGGTCCAGGACGTAGAACTCGTTGAAGAACTCCACGCCCTCCTTGACGCAGTTCTGGTACAGCGTCTGGAGGATCATGTGGCCGGTGCGGTCGGCCGCGTAGCAGGACCGGCGGACCGGGGCCTCGCCGTGGTTGCGGCTGTGACCGCCGAAGCGGCGCTGGTCGATCGTGCCGTTCGGGGTGCGGTTGAACGGCAGGCCCATCTTCTCCAGGTCGAGGACCGAGTCGATGGCCTCCTTCGCCAGGATCTCGGCGGCGTCCTGGTCGACCAGGTAGTCACCGCCCTTGACCGTGTCGAAGGTGTGCCACTCCCAGTTGTCCTCCTCCACGTTGGCCAGCGCGGCGGCCATGCCGCCCTGCGCGGCGCCCGTGTGGGAGCGGGTGGGGTAGAGCTTGGTCAGCACGGCGGTGCGGCTGCGCTTCGTGGACTCGATGGCCGCGCGCATGCCCGCGCCACCGGCGCCGACGATGACGGTGTCGTACTTGTGGATCTTCATGGTGGTTGCCTCAGCCCCGTGCCTAGCGGATGTTCGGGTCGAAGGTGAAGATCACCAGCGTGCCCAGCAGGATGGTGAACACCGTGGCGGTGTAGAGCAGGCCCTTGAGCCACAGCCGGGTGTTCGCGCGCTCCGCGTAGTCGTTGATGACCGTGCGCAGGCCGTTGGCGCCGTGCAGCATCGCGAGCCACAGCATGAGGAGGTCCCAGACCTGCCAGAACGGGCTCGCCCAGCGGCCGGCCACGAACGCGAAGCCGATCTTCGACACGCCGCCGTCCAGCACGAGCTGGATCAGCAGGTGGCCGATGACCAGGACGACCAGCACGATGCCGGACAGGCGCATGAACAGCCAGGCGGCCATCTCGAAGTTGCCCCGCGTGGACTTCGGGGTCTTCTTGGTGCGCTTGCGCGGAGCCTCGATGTAGGGGGCCGGGTTGTCGACGTTGTAGAGGGACTCGCCCTCGACGGGGCCGATACCGGTGGCGGTCTTCTCAGTGGTGGACATGCGCGTCAGCTCCCGAACAGTTCACGAGCGGCGTGGCCGAGAACGGGGTAGATGGCCCCGAGCATCAGCACGAGCCACAGGCCGACGACGGACCAGAGCATCTGCTTCTGGTAGCGCGGGCCCTTCGACCAGAAGTCGACGGCGATGACGCGCAGGCCGTTGAGCGCGTGGAAGAGGATGGCGGCGACGAGGCCGTACTCCAGCAGCGCGACGATCGGCGTCTTGTACGTGGCTACGACCTTGTCGTAGTCCTCGGGGGAGACACGGACGAGAGCGGTGTCCAGCACGTGAACGAACAGGAAGAAGAAAATGAGGACGCCGGTGACTCGGTGAGCCACCCAGGACCACATTCCTTCCCGGCCGCGGTACAGCGTTCCAGCCGGCACGGAAGTTCCTCCGGGAGCGGGGATTGGGGCCGCGCCGGCTTGCCTGTCGGTCGGGCCCGGCCGGGTACGGTCCACCGGCCCCCAGCATCGTAGCCATGCGCTGCCGCTGGGCTGAGCGGGGGGCGTGCGGTGTGATCAAACTGGCACGCGGATGGGTTATTGGCGGCTAATGGGCTGGTGCGTCCTGTTTTTTGCCGGGTGCGGCGTCGTTGGGGCTGGTCGCGCAGTTCCCCGCGCCCCTCAGGGAGCCGACCAACCGGCCCCTTGCGAGGCGCCGGAGTTCCTCTGCCGCCACGACCCGCTCTTCTTCCGGATCGTTCGTCAAACGTGACCGGATGCCCGCCAGGACGTGGTCCAGGGCCTCGTCCGGCGGCAGGTGGTCCAGGCAGATCACGAACGCGTGGCCGAAGCGTGCCTCATAGGCGGCATTTGCTGCGCTCAGTGCCGTATGTGCTGCTCCGTACGTGCTCTCCGGCAGCACCGGCAACGTTTCTCCTGACAGCGCCTCCGCCAAATCGCCCGGGGCCAGGTCGTACGCCGCCTCGTCCGAGGCCGCCAGCAGGGAGTCGACGTCGGGATACGGGCGGTGGCCTGCGATGCGGGTGGCCCAGCGCGGGCTGTGCAGGCAGGCGAGGAGAGTCTCGTGGACCTCGTCGGCGGGAGCGGTGTTGAAGGACTCCAGCGCATTCGGGGACGGTGGAGTGCGGGTCTGCTCGGGGAGCGACGGTATGGCGACTCGGCCAGGAAGGTGTGTGGGCGTCACGTGGGTTTCGGCAGGGGATTTTGGGAGAGGAGTGGCGCCACGTTATCGAGTGTGGACGTGACGTGTCCGACGGATGCCCGAATTTCAGTCGAACGGGAGAGTTTCGGAACGTGTGGTGGACGGCTGACGGAGCTCGCGGGGCGAGTGTCCCCGGGCTCGCTTAGGTTGGCGCTGTGAGCCAGCACAAGCACAAGCGCCGGTCATCGGCGAAGAGCGCGCTGACGCAGACGTGGGTGCTGATCGTCGCTGTGGTCGTCGTGACGGTCGCGGCCGGGGTGAGCCTCGGACTCCTGGCCACCGGCGACGACGGAGACGCCGGCGGGTCGCCGCAGGGGGGTACGGCCCCCGGCACGTCACAGGCCGCCTCGCCGCCGGGCTCGCAGAGGACGACCGCCCCGACCCCGACACCCACCCGGTCGTACCCGCTCTCCAAGGCGCCCCGGACGATCCCCGCCGTGCGCTCCCACACCGCAGCCCGCGGACCCGGCTGGCGTCCCGCGCGCGGGGAGCGCGTCGTGGTGAGCGACGCCGGGCTCGCCGACGAGGGGCGGCTCATCGCGGGTGAGCTGGGGCTGACGTACGCCGGCGAGAAGAAGGACGTGCGCGCCGGGGACGTGCGGCTCGCCCTGAAGAGCGGGGCGGGTGCGGGAGCGGAGTCGTACACCATGACCGTGCGCGATGGGCGCGTGGAGATCAGCGGGCCCGGTGAGGCCGGGGTCTTCTACGGGACCCGGACGCTCAAGCAGGAGGTCCACGGCGGGGGTACGGCGCCGGAGGGCGTCGTGCGTGACGCGCCCGCGAAGCCGGTGCGCGGGTTCATGCTCGACATCGCCCGCAAGCCGTTCACCGCGGACTGGATCGAGGACCGGGTGCGGGAGCTGGGCGACCTGAAGTTCAACCAGCTCGGTCTTCATTTCTCCGACGACCAGGGCTTCCGGATCCAGTCCGACAGCCATCCCGAGATCGTGTCCCAGCAGCATCTGACCAAGGCGCAGGTTAGGAAGATCGTCGCGCTGGCCGCCGGCCGGCACATCACCGTCGTACCGGAGATCGATTCGCCCGGGCATCTGGGGGCGGTCATCGCCGCGCATCCCGAGCTGCAGCTGCGCAAGGCGTCCGGCGTGGCCACTCCCGGGGCGATCGACATCTCCAAGGACGAGTCCGCCGACATCGTCGACGACCTGCTGAACGAGTACGCCGGCCTCTTCCCCGGCGGCCAGTGGCACCTCGGCGGCGACGAGTACCAGGCGCTGGTGGTCTCCGATCCGGAGGCGTCCTACCCGCAGCTCGCCGCCGCCGCCCGCGAGGCCTACGGCTCCGGCGGCACCGTCGCCGACCTCACCACCGGCTGGCTCAACGACCGCGCCGCCACCGTCCGCGCCCACGGCAGGACCGCACTGGCGTGGAACGACGGCTTCTTCCGGGACACGTCGGTGCAGCCCGACAAGCGGATCCAGGTCGCGTACTGGACGGGCAAGGAGATCGGTGCGCGGGTGCCCGTCGCGTATCTGGACGCGGGGCGCAAGCTGATCAACTACAACGACGAGTTCCTGTACTACGTGCTCGGGAAGCCGCGGATGTTCCCCCTTCCGACCGGCGAGAGGATCTACGAGCAGTGGACGCCGCGGGTGCTGCGGGGCGCGGTGGCCGTGCCCAGTGCGTACGACGGCCAGATCCTCGGCGGGTCCTTCGCGGTGTGGTGCGACATCGCCGACTCGCAGACCCAGGCGCAGGTCGCCGCCGGGATCCGGATGCCGCTGAGGGCGACGGTGCAGAAGCTGTGGGACGCGAGGAGCCCGGCGCTTTCCTGGACCGAGTTCCGCGGGCTGGCCGACCGGCTGGGCTAGCCGAGCTGTCGATTGGCCCATACGGCTGCGGACATCCGTACGACTGTGGTGTATTCGGCCCGAGCCGAACCGAACAGCCAGGGGGAACCGGGATGGGCTACTGGGGGTACTTCGTCGTGGGCCGCGGGGAGCGGCCGCTGGCGGAGCTGGACGCGCTGTCGGGTGTCGAGGGCCTGGCCCTGCGCGAGCGGGCACCGGGCGACTGGCAGGTGTGGGAGTACCCGAGCGGGGAGGGCGACGTCGGGAACATGAACGACCTGGCCCGCGAGACGGGGGCGCCCGCGCTGTTCGGGTACGTCATGGACAGCGACTGCGTGGTCGTGGAGGCCGCGGCGCCGCAGAGCGGGGCGTGGACGACCTGTCTGGGGCGGACCGCGATGGCCGCGTACCTCGGCGAGGACGGGCTCACGGTCGAGGACTACTTCCTCGACCCCTCCGACGCCGCCGAGCGGGCCGTCGCCTGGGCCGCCGAGGCCGGGCACGAGGTGAACGCCGAGTCGCTCGTGGACGTACTCACCGCTGAAGCGGACCCTTTGGCCGAAAACCTCTTCTTCCGGCTGCTCGACCGGCTGGGTGTCGTTTCGCTGTGACACTCAGGGCCCGTCGCACGCAGTAAGGGGAAGTGCGGGCTCCGTTAGGAAGGGGCCTGCCAGGGGCCTGTGCGGGGACCCCGACCCTCACAAAAGACCCGCTTAGGAGGCGTGGATGAGCCTGGTGGAACTGATCGCTCAGGCCGACGAACGCGGACTGGCCGCCAGCGGGTTGGCTTGTTTGGATCGGTGTGTGCCCCTGCTGGGCGGTGACGACGAGGTGCTGCGGCCGCTCTGGGCGAACCTCGCGACCGGTGGGGACCCGGCCGCCTGGGGTGGGCTGCTGGAGCAGGTGCGCGCCAAGCTGGGCATCGCGGAGGTCATGGACGACGAGGGCGTCGAGGACGAGGCCGCGCTGCTCGCCCGGCGCATGCTGGCCGCCGCGCCGGCCGTCCGGTCCGCCGCCGAGGCGCGGATATGGGCCGACGCCTGCTCGGTCGCCTCGCTCCAGGTGCACCGGCTTCTCGACCCCGCGGAGGACGAGGCGTCCTCGGTCGACGCACGCCGTGAGGGCCGTACGGAGGGCATGTCGCCGCTCGTCGCCGCCGAGCTGCGCCGCCAGGTCAGCGTGCTGGAGCTGCTCGCCGGGCATGGCGCGGGCGGGCTGCGGCGGGCGCTGGAGGTGTCGACGGAGGGACGGCGCGTGCTGCGGGCGGTGGTGTCGCGGCGGGCCCGGGGGAGGGTCTGACGCGCTGCCCCTCTGTTCGGCAGGTTCTGTTCGTCGGGTTCTCGTCGTGAGGCCTGTTTGTCAGACCATCAGCCACTTCACCACCGCGTCGCCGTAGTGGGCCGTCTGTGCGTAGAACGCGGTCAGGTCGCGGTGTGTCGCAGCGAAGAGGCCGCGCACTTCGGCTTCCGCGTCCGGCACGGAGTACGGCCGCAGCAGCTGCATGCGCGCGTGCCGCCACAGGCCGTCGAAGTCGGCCGCCTTGAGGTACGCGGCGACTCCGGTCACCTGGGAGGCGGTGAGCAGCAGGAACGGCGGCAGGGCGGAGTCGGTGTGGAACACCGGGCGGCCGCCGAGGACCACCTGGGTCCGGGGGCCTTCCGGCGCGTGGTTCGGGGGGATGCCGGAGTAGAGGGTCTCGACGTCGCCGTACAGCTTGTCGAGCACCTCCTCGCGATGCCGGCCGATCCGCTCCCGCACGGTGTTCCAGTCGTCCTCGAACAGACGCTGGAACCAGGTCGCGCTGTTGCGCAGCGCCGAGGGCGGCACCGCGCGCAGATGGAGGTACGTGCTCATCAGTGACTGGAGCGCACGGGAGCGGCGAAGCGTCACTCCCGCGTCAACCCGGCGCCTCGCGTAAACCTGGTTCGTGAGGGAGTCCTGTGGGCGTCGTGGGACGGAGGTGCGGCGGTCCTGCACCGGTCCCGGAAAGCCCCCGGATCCGGGTGACGAAAAGCAGTTCGGCCACGCTCTCCCCAATGTGACGACTCAGCAGGAAACCAGGCCCTCAGCTGCGACGAAGCCGGTGCGGTGGGCGGCGGACGCGGTGGCGGTGATGCGCGAGGGAGCGCGGCTGCGGCTCGACTACTCGGCGCAGAGCCTGTGGCGGGTCGACCGGATGATCGACGGCCTGCGTGACGAGGGCACGCCGTATGCCGCCGTGGAGACCACACTGCGCGGTCTCGGCGCGTACGCCGGGGAGGTGATCGTCCGTCAGACCGGCGCGGAGTGGTGGGCGTCGGGCGGCGATCACTGGATCCGTACGCCGGACGGGCGGCTGTGGGACCCGATCGACGAGGCGCGGCGGTGTTTCGCGGGCGACGGATCGCTGCGGTTGCTGTGCCGGGACGCGACACGGGGCCAGTCGCGCGAGCAGGCGCGGTGGTAGCGCGCCGCGGCCGGGCATGACCCGGCCGGGACCCCGTGAATGGGTGGGGTCCCGGCCGGGTCAGGTGACCTCGCATCCTCGGCGCCGGGCGCTCCGCACGTGTCCCGGGAGATGCGACCCCGCCTGCCCGAGGGTGTCAGCGCCCGCCCGAGGGCGTCAGCTCGACCAGACCTCGGCGTCGAACGGCAGGTCCGTGAGGTCATGGCCGGGCAGGTCCGCGAGCGGAACCGACGGGCCGAACGGGTCGCCGGTGTCCGCGGAGGCGGGCGCTCCGCACGTGGCCGGGGAGTTGCGACCCCGCCTGCCCGAGGGTGTCAGCGCCCGCCCGAGGGTGTCAGCTCGACCAGACGTCGGTGTCGGACGGGAGGTCCGTGAGGTCATGGCCGGGCAGGTCCGCGAGCGGAACCGGCGGGCCGAACGGGTCGCCGGTGTCCGCGGAGGCGGGCGCTCCGCATGTGGCCGGGGAGTTGCGACCCCGCCTGCCCGAGGGTGTCGGCGCCCGCCTGAGGGCGTCAGCTCGACCAGACCTCGGCGTCGTCGGCCGGGACGGTGGTGGCCAGGCCCAGTTCCTTGCGGGCGGCGACCGTCTTGTTCGGGTCGAGGCCGGTGAAGGCCGGGTCGTAGGCGATGTAGAACGCGTCGGCGTCGGCGGCGTTCGCGGCCTTCTTCCAGCTCTGGGCCGTCTTCGTCAGCTGCTCGCGGAGCTTGCCGACCTCCGTGCCGTCGATGCCCTTCAGGCCCGCGAGGTGCGTGTCGAGGGCGGCCGCGACGGCCTTGGCCTGCTTCTTGTAGCCGGCCAGGTCGTCCTCGACGGTGTCCGACTCCGGCTGGTTCGCCCACAGCGCGTCGTAGACGGCGTTCGCGCCCTTGAGGTACGTGGTCTGCTCGGGCTTCAGCGACTTCGCGTCGGCCGTCATCGAGCCGGTGAACCGGCCCTTCTCCTTGGTGTAGGTGCAGGTCACGGCGCGGTCGCCGGTCGCCCAGCTCTCCTTGGTCGGGGTGTAGTAGAAGACGGCGACCCCCTTGGGCAGCGCCCAGGTGTCCGGGGCGACCTTCCCCGCCTCCACCGGGCACTGCTTGTCGGCGACCGCCCAGACCTTCTCGTCGCCGGGGTACGCCTTCGCGTCGTCGAGCTTGAAATCGCCGACGACCTGGCCCTCGTGCGCCTCGTCGCAGGGCACGATCTCGACGAGGATCTCCTCGCCCTCACCCTTGGTGTTCGGGTTGTAGCAGTCGCCGATCTCCAGCGAGAACACCGACCGCTGGCGGGCCACCTTCTTCGCGCCGTCCTTGGCGCTGTCGACGGCGTCGGAGACATCCGAGCAGCCCGCCGCGCCGATCGCGAGCAGGGCGACGGCGGCAGATATGCCACGAACCGAACGGAATGGGCTACGGATAGACATGACGTGTACATCCTCTTACGCGGGCTTTATGAGGGGGGCGCGCGCATCGTATGCCATTCCTGAAACCTGGCTGTGCGAAGTCCCCGCCGCTCAGCGCGGGTGCGCGGCAAGGTCTCTGACCCCCGATCAGCCGCAATGGTTGTACGGGGACACCGCGGCGGTTCGACGCTCATGGCCGGACACACGAGGAGTCGAAAGGTTGTACGCGTCGGGTGACTTCACCGTGTGGGAAGGAACACGCCCGTTACCAGTGATGCTCACGAGGCATCGTCCGCTGGGTCAGCGGGGGGACCGGCAGGAGTCCCTCCGCCGAACGAGCAAAGGGGTGGGGTCCCGTGGGCACAGCGGAGGAACGGGCGCCGGGCGCCCGCGGGATGGGACCGTACGCCGCGGCCTTCGTCACCGGTGTCACCGCCAGGCACCGGCTGCCGCTGGACTACTCGGTGGCCAGCCTGCGCATCGTCGACTCCCTGATCGACGGACTGCGCAAGGGCGGCGCCGACCGGGAGGGCGCGCGGGGGACGCTGCTGGGGCTCGGGGCGTACGTCGGTGAGGTCCTCGTGCGCCGGGCGGGGGCGGTGTGGGTGGACTTCGACGCCGACCAGTGCGCCTACTTCGGCCAGCGGGTCGGAGTGCGCATGCCGGACGGGCGGGTCTGGAACCCGCTCGGCAAGGTCCTCAACCGGTTCGAGCTCGGTGGCCCCGAGGAGTCCCTGCAGATCTTCTATCTGACCCTGCACGGGCGGGCGCGGAGGGCCGTGGCATGAGAACACCGCTCACGGCGACGGCCGCGCTCCTCCTCTCCGCCGCCCTCACGGGGTGCGCGGCCGACGACGCGCCGCCCGCCGAACCGAGCCGCCCGGCCGCCGCACCCGCCCCCGTCGACTCCTCCTCCGCACCCGCACCCGAGACCTCCGCCGACTTCCTCGCGCTGGCCGAGAAGGCGATGGCCGCCCAGAAGGGCTGGCGGTTCACGGTGAAGGGGAGTGAGGGCCTGGTCCTCCAGGGCCGGACCAGCGGCGCCACGTACTCCGCCACCGTGCACCGGACGACCGGCGCCTCATGGGCGCTGCACTCGGTCGGCAGCATCCGCAGCAGCAAGGGCACGACCAGGTCCGAGGCGGTCTACGTCGTCGACGGCGTCGGGTACGTCAAGGACGGCGACGCCGCCTGGCGGCACGGGCCCCTCACCGACCCGGAGATCGCGGACAAGGTCGAGGACCCGATGGCCGCCCTCGACGCCTTCGCGGACTACGGGGACGCCGTCACCCTCACCGCCTCGGACCGGAGCGTCGAACTGCGCGTCCGTACGACGTCCGCCGCGCTGCCCGCCGTGCGGGACCAGGGCGTCGTACGCAAGGCGCTGCGCGAACTCGCCCCGACGCTGGAGCAGTTGCGCGCGGCCGGCGTCACGGCACCGGAGAGCGGGATCACCGTGGAGCGGGCCGAGGAGACGCTCGTGCTGAACCCCTCGACGTACCGGATCACTTCGCACACCTTCCGGTGCGTCCTGCGTATCCCGTACGGAACCCAGGGCATCCGCTATGCCCAGGAAGTGACCGAGCGGACGGCGGGGCCGTACACGGGGGCCGTCGCCCTGCCGGAGGGAGCGGCGACGTCCGCGCTGTGACACTTCTGTGAAGCCAGGCGCTGTTGTGCGTGGAGGGACGTCGACAACGTGGGCGTGCCGCAAGGTGCGGATTCGTCACGAACCGGTACGGACGAGGACAGTTCTTGGGCCACGGAGGGAAACCCCGCCGCGTGCACGCGCACGACGAGGAATTGGGCGCGTCTGTCGCGAGGGCCCAGGAGGGCGACGAGGCCGCGTTCGCGGTCGCGTACCGGCTGGTGCAACCGGGGCTGCTCGGGTACCTGCGCGGGCTGGTCGGGGGAGACGCGGAGGACGTGGCGTCCGACGCCTGGCTGGAGATCGCCCGCGACCTCGGCCGGTTCAAGGGCGACGGAGCCGGGTTCCGGGGCTGGACGGCGACGATCGCCCGGCACCGGGCGCTGGACCATCTGCGCCGGCAGAAGGTACGGCCCCGGTCGTCGGCGCTCGAACAGGACGTACTGGACCTGCCCGGTCCGGACAGCACGCACGACCAGGCGCTGGAGTCGCTCTCCACCGAGCGCGCCCTGGAGCTGCTCCGGGGGCTGCCGCGGGACCAGGCCGAGGCGGTGCTGCTGAGGGTCGTCGTAGGCCTCGACGCCCCCGCCGCGGCACGCGTCCTCGGCAAGCGCCCGGGTGCGGTGCGCACGGCCGCGCACCGGGGACTGAAGCGCCTTGCCCAGCAGCTGGGCGCCGCAGGTGTGACGGATGACGGCCCCCGGACGCTGGGGGAATCGAAATGAACGGCGCGATGAGTCGTACGGAGCGTGGGGGACGTACAGGCTCTACGAGGTTGTGAGCCACAGCAGTCATACAGGTCACGTAGATCACGTACGACGCGGGGGGACCAAGGGCCGTAACGGCAGACAGAGCAGTTCGACAGGAACGGGAAGCGGACATGGGTGAACAGCAGAGCGGCGGTGGAGCCCTCGGCCGTCGGCGTGTGCACCCTGACGGCATGACCCACGGCCACGCGTCCGGCCGGGCCCTGGCGCTCGACGACGCCGAGCTGGAGGCGCTGCTCTCCGCCGCCGTCCTGCGCGGGCACCCCGTGGACTCCGAGCGCGAGCAGCGTGCCGTGGCCGCGTACCTGGCCGCCCGGGCCGCCGGGGCCCACCGGGCGCGCACCCGGCACCGGGACGACTGGCGGCCCCGGGAGCAGCGGCGGCTGGCGCGGTCGCTGAAGACGGCCCTGTCCCTGTTCGCCGCGAGCCTGACGCTGGGCGGAGTGGCGTTCGCGGCGATCGGCTCGTCCCACGCGCCGGACGACGCCGGCGACAAGGGCGGACCCACCCCGTCGGCCGGTGCCTCCGACCGGCCGGGCACCGGACCCTCCTCCGCGGCGTCCGGCGCCGCCTCCGGCAAGCCCGAGCACCCGGCCGCCGCCCAGGACACCGAGGCCAAGTGCCGTGCCTACGACGAGGTCGGGGGCCGCGGCGACGCGCTGGACTCGACGGCCTGGCAGCGGCTGGTCACGGAGGCGGGCGGCGCGGACAAGGTGGCCGCGTACTGCGCCGAGCAGCTGGCCCGGACCACGCCCACGAGCAGGCCGGGCCAGACGGCCACCCCGGGCCGCGGAGCGGGCGACGCGGCGAACGGGGCCGACGGCAGTGCGGCGAACGGTGCCGACGGCGGCGGCGCGGACAACGCAGGCAATGCGGAGAGCGGCGCCGACAACGCCGAGGGCGGCGCGGGCAACACGAACAGTGGCGCGGGTGAGGACCAGGGCGACAAGGCCCCGGGGAACGGCTCGAAGAACTGACGCTCGGCGAGAGGCCCTGACCGCGCCCGCCGTCTCTCGTCCGGCGGCGCTCGATATCCGCTGTCTCCACCCGCCAGGGGCCGTGCCCCGTGCGCCGAGGCGACGGCCGGGGCCGCCACCCCCCACAGGAGAGGCCCCGGCCGTCGCGCGGCACGGGCCGCGCGGCGGCCCGTACTCTCTACAGCGCCGCGACTGCGTTTTCTGTCACACCCGGGCGGACACTTTCGCAGATTCCCAGGTGGTTGCATGTTGTACGGACATGGACGAGCAGCGCTTTCACGCCGTAACGTGCCTTTCGCGCCGACGGCGGAGGAGAAAAGACCACCCGACGGACCAGCGGCCCTGGACCGTAGTCACTATGAGGAACCACGACGGCGAGAATTCCGGTCCGCGAGAGCGGCGCCGGCTTGGGCGCAAAGAAGGGCACCACCACCAGTGCTGGGGGACGACGCGGAGCTGACAGCCGCGGTGCTTGCGGCACAGGACGGGGACGAGACCGCGTTCCGGACTGTGTACCGATCCGTGCACCCGCGGCTGCTCGGGTACGTACGGACGCTGGTCGGCGACCCCGACGCCGAGGACGTCGCGTCGGAGGCATGGCTGCAGATAGCCCGTGACCTGGACCGCTTCAGCGGGGACGCGGACCGCTTCCGCGGCTGGGCCGCCCGGATAGCCCGCAACCGTGCGCTGGACCACATACGCATGCGCGGCCGCCGCCCCGCCATCGGCGGCGACGAGACGGAGCTGACCGGGAAGGCCGCCGAGTCCGACACCGCGGGGGAGGCCATGGAGGCCCTGGCCACCGACGGCACCCTCTCCCTCATCGCACGGCTGCCGCAGGACCAGGCCGAGGCCGTCGTCCTGCGCGTGGTCGTGGGGCTCGACGCCAAGACGGCCGCGGAGACGCTGGGCAAGCGTCCGGGTGCGGTACGGACCGCCGCGCACCGGGGCCTGAAGCGGCTGGCCGAGCTGCTCGGCGACGATCCGGAATCGGCCGGGGTCCTCGACGCCCTGCCTCCCCAGCGAGGAACCCGCGACCGCGCGGTGACGTCTGCGAGTGTGACGCAGATGCGTCCGCGGACGCAGAAGGATGTGTGATGGCCGACGAGCAGTACAGGTGGCTGGACCGCGATACGGCGGAGCGACTGCTGCGCGGAGAGTCACTCGAAGCTGTCGACGCGGCTGATCGCGACCAGGCCGAACAGCTCGCCAAGACCCTTGAGGCTCTGACCCTCGAACCCCCGCTGAGCAGCGCGGAACTCCCCGGAGAGGCGGCCGCGCTGGCGGCGTTCCGCGCGGCGCGCGCGGACCGTGACGACGTTGCCATGACGGTCGGCCACCGCTCCGGCTCCCCGGCCTCCCGGGCCGGCGACGTGGGGCTCGTCCGCATCGGCGGCCCCGCCCGCGCCGCCCGTCGCCCCCGCTGGGGCCGTCCGGTGCGGTTCGGCCTGGCCGCCGCGCTGGCCGTCGGCATGGTCGGCGGGGTCGCGGTCGCGGCCGGAACCGGAGTGCTCAGGACGCCGTTCGGCGGCGACGACCCGGCCCGCCCCGCCGCCTCGGTCTCGGCGGCGGTGCCACCGGAACGCCCCCTCATCTCGCCCTCGCCGGACCTCGGCGCGCGGAACGAGCCCACGCCCCCCGGCACCTCGAAGAACTCCCCCGGACCCGGCGCCCCGCGGGGCACCGCACCGGGTGGCTCCGCCGGGGACCGTGAGTCCGCCGGTGAGCACGGGGGCAAGCAGTCGGGCGGCCGGCGGAAGTCCGTCTCGGCCTGCCGCGACATGCGCGACGGCAAGCAGCTGTCCGGCGACCGTCGCCGTGCCCTGGAGAGCGCGGCGGGCAGTGCCGCGCGTGTGTGGAAGTACTGCACGGGAGTCCTGACCGGCGCCGGTGAGAGCACGACCGCCCAGCAGGACGAGGGCAAGGGCGGCGACGGAAAGGACGAGGGCAAGGGCCGCGGCAAGGGCGGGCACGGCGCCGAGCACCCCGCGCGGGGCAACGGCCACCGCACGAACGGTGCCGCCGCGACCCCGAGCCCGTCGTACAGCGCGCTCTGAGCTGAGTGCAGCTCCTGGCCGTCACTCCCGCCACAAGCCGCTGACCTGCGGTTTTGTATCTCGTAGAAAAATCTTCGCGCCGGGAGTGACGTTTTCGGACCGGGTGGCGCTGATGAAAGTGAGCCGACTGGTCATCGGCCGTCGCACAGAGCCGGGGTTCCCCCCGTACCTGCGGCTCGTGCATCGGCGCGGGCGGGACACGTTCCCCCGGTCCCGCCCGCGCCCCACTTCTCCCGCACTTCGGGGAGCCCCCCCGCCTCACCAGTGGACGACGACCTTGTCGCCGGTCCTCACCCGGGCGAACATCTCCGCGATGGCCCGCTCGTCCGCCACGTTGACGCAGCCGTGCGAGGCACCGGCGTAGCCCCTGGCCGCGAAGTCGGACGAGTAGTGCACCGCCTGGCCGCCGCTGAAGAACATCGCGTACGGCATGGGCGAGTCATAGAGCGTCGACACATGGTGCCGGGACTTCCAGTAGACGCTGAACACACCTTCCCGTGTCGGTGTGTACTGCGCCCCGAACCGCACCGGCACCGTCAGGACCGTCCGCCCGTCGACCATCCAGCGCAGCGTCCGGCTCGACTTGCTGATGCACAGCACCCGGCCGGTCAGGCACCGCGCGTCCGGCGCGTCGGCCGGCTGCCCGCCCATCAGGTACAGATCCCACTTGCCGGGCTCGCGCGTCATCCTCAGCAGCCGCTGCCAGGTGACCTCGTCGGTCTTCCCCGTCTTCGGCAGCCCGCGCTTGCCCTGGAAGCCCCGCACCGCCTGCTCGGTCAGGTCGTCGTACGTCCCCGTCGGCCCGTCGAAGAGCCAGGCGATCTGCCGCAGGCGGGCCTGGAGCTCGCGTACGTCACGGCCCTCGTCGCCCCGCGACCACAGCACGGCGGGTGCCGCCGGCGGGGGCGTGGCGCTCGGCTTGTCGTCGTCGGGCGGGGCGGACTTCGCGGACGGCGTGCTGCTCGGGAGCTCTATGCGCACCGGCGAACGGTGCTCTTCGCCCGAGGCCTGCACGGTGCATCCGCACAACACCGCGAGCACGGCACCCGAGGCGAGCACGGCGGCCGGTGTACGCCGGGCCCTGACGTGGATCCTCCCCATGCCCCTGGTACGCATCCCGACCCCCCGTCGTCTCAGAGATGTTCCCCAGGGATGTTCCCCGCGCGTGACCGGTTGCGAACCAGGGGGCATGGTGGGAGACAGGGTGAACCAACCAGCACAGCGGACGCGGAGGCACACCATGGCGCGCGAGTCGGAGTCCGGACTGCCCATCGAGCCGGTCTACGGGCCGGACGCGCTGAGCGACTGGGACGCCTCCGAAAAGCTGGGCGAGCCCGGCGCATACCCCTTCACCCGCGGTGTCTATCCCTCCATGTACACCGGCCGCCCCTGGACCATGCGCCAGTACGCCGGCTTCGGCACGGCGACGGAGTCCAACGCCCGCTACCGCGACCTGATCGCACACGGCACGATGGGCCTCTCCGTCGCCTTCGACCTGCCCACCCAGATGGGCCACGACTCCGACGCGCCGATCGCGCACGGCGAGGTCGGCAAGGTGGGCGTGGCGATCGACTCGGTCGACGACATGCGGGTGCTGTTCGGCGGGATCCCGCTGGACAAGGTGTCGACGTCGATGACGATCAATGCCCCCGCGGCCCTGCTCCTGCTCCTCTACCAGCTGGTCGCGGAGGAACAGGGCGTCAGCGCGGACCGGCTGACGGGCACGATCCAGAACGACGTGCTGAAGGAGTACATCGCGCGGGGCACGTACATCTTCCCGCCCAAGCCCTCCCTCCGTCTGATCGCCGACATCTTCAAGTACTGCAGGGCCGAGATCCCGAAGTGGAACACGATCTCGATCTCCGGGTACCACATGGCCGAAGCGGGCGCCTCGCCCGTGCAGGAGATCGCGTTCACGCTGGCGGACGGCATCGAGTACGTCCGCACGGCGGTGGCGGCGGGCATGGACGTCGACGACTTCGCGCCCCGTCTGTCCTTCTTCTTCGTGGCCCGTACGACGCTCCTGGAAGAGGTCGCCAAGTTCCGCGCGGCACGCAGGATCTGGGCCCGGGTGATGCGTGAGGAGTTCGGCGCGAAGAACCCCAAGTCCCTGATGCTGCGCTTCCACACGCAGACGGCCGGCGTGCAGCTGACCGCCCAGCAGCCGGAGGTGAACCTGGTGCGCGTCGCCGTCCAGGGCCTGGCGGCGGTCCTCGGCGGCACGCAGTCCCTGCACACCAACTCCTTCGACGAGGCGATCGCGCTGCCGACGGACAAGAGCGCCCGCCTCGCCCTGCGCACCCAGCAGGTCCTGGCGTACGAGACGGACGTGACGGCGACGGTCGACCCCTTCGCGGGCTCGTACGTCATCGAGAAGATGACGGACGACGTCGAGGCGGCCGCCGTGGAGCTCATGCGGAAGGTCGAGGACCTCGGCGGCGCGGTCGCGGCCATCGAGCGCGGCTTCCAGAAGGGCGAGATCGAGCGCAGCGCCTACCGCATCGCCCAGCAGACGGACTCCGGCGAGCGGGTCGTGGTCGGCGTCAACCGCTTCCAGCTGGACGAGGAGGAGCCGTACGAGCCGCTCCGCGTGGACCCGGCCATCGAGGCCCAGCAGGCGGAACGGCTCGCGAAGCTGCGGGCGGAACGGGACCAGGGGGCGGTGGACTCGGCCCTCGACGCCCTGAAGAAGGCGGCGGAGGGGGAGGAGAACGTGCTGTACCCGATGAGGGAGGCGCTGCGGGCCCGGGCGACGGTGGGGGAGGTGTGCGACGCCCTGCGCGAGGTGTGGGGCACCTACGTGCCGTCGGACGCGTTCTGAGTGCGACACTCCTTCCATGCTCGGTGTCATAGACCTTCCCACCTATCTGGCAGGCCTCGTCCTGATCGTCCTGCTTCCCGGCCCCAACTCCCTGTACGTCCTGTCGGTCGCCGCCCGGCGAGGGGTGCGGGCCGGATACACCGCGGCGGCCGGGGTGTGGTGCGGGGACACCGTGCTGATGACGTTGTCCGCCGCCGGGGTCGCCTCCCTCTTGCAGGCCAACGCCGTGCTGTTCGGGATCGTGAAGTACGCGGGGGCCGGGTATCTGACCTGGCTTGCGGTGGGGATGCTGCGAGCCGCGTGGGGGATGTGGCGGGCCCGCCGGTCGCCGGTGGCCGAGGCGGCGGAGCCCGTGGACGCCGGTGAGCGGCCGTACCGCCGTGCGCTGGTCATCAGCCTCTTCAACCCCAAGGCGATCCTGTTCTTCGTCGCCTTCTTCGTGCAGTTCGTCGACCCCGGGTACGCCTACCCGGCGCTCTCCTTCGTCGTCCTGGGGGCGTTCGCCCAGCTCGCGAGCTTCCTGTACCTCAGCGCGCTGATCTTCAGCGGGACGAAGCTGGCCGACGCCTTTCGCCGTCGGCGGCGGTTGTCGGCGGGGGCGACTTCGGCGGCGGGGGCGTTGTTCCTCGGGTTTGCGGTGAAGTTGTCTCTCGCCAGTGCCTGACTCCCGCGCCCGGCCAGTGCATGACGCCAGTGCCTTACCGGAGACCTGCTCCCGCCAGGTACTCCCGCAATCCGTCGCCCCTGTCACCCGCCCACCCCACATAGCCGTCCGGCCGTACCAGGAACAGGCCGGTTCCGTACGACGCCTGCGCCTCTCCCCGGACCACGCCGATCGACCCGGGCAGCTCCGGGGCCTCCACTCCGACTGCCACCAGCGTCCAGTGCGGCCCCCGGAAGGCGTCGAAGAGCCGTACGCCGCCCAGCGTGCCGTCGGGTGCGCGGTCGCCCGCTCGTACCGGACCCGGCGTCGCCCGCGTCTCCGTCGTGAGCGTCGACTCGCGGTAGCCCAGGGCGAGTTGGCGGGTGGCCTCGCCGCGCCGGATCTCGCCGCGGTGGACGCCGGTCGACAGGCCGAGCATGTCGGCGGCGATGGGGCGCCGCTCCTCCTCGTACGTGTCCAACAGAGCGGCATCCGCCCCCTCCCGCAGTACCGCCCCCAGCTTCCACCCCAGGTTGTAGGCGTCCTGCACGCTGGTGTTGAGCCCTTGCCCGCCCGCCGGTGAGTGGACATGCGCGGCGTCCCCCGCGAGGAACACCCGCCCGTCCCGGAACCGGTCCGCGAGCGCCGCCCGCGGCCGGAAGTCCGAGGCCCACCGCACCTCGGTCACGTCCTCCGGCGCGAGGTGGGAGCGCGCGGCGACGACCTTGCGTACGCCCTCCAGCGAGACGTCCACGGCCGCCCCCTCCGCGAACTGGGCCACGACCTGGAAGTCCTCCGTACCCGCGAGGGGGCAGATGGCCAGAAAGCCCTCGGCCTCCCCGCTCGGTGGGAAGACGTGCCAGTTGTCGCGGTCCAGGCCGGTGATCCTGACGTCGGCCACCAGGATCGGGCTCGGGTCGACGGTCTCCCCGGTCATGCCGATGCCGAGAGACCGCCGTACCGCGGAACGGCCGCCGTCGGCGGCGACGACGTACCGCGCGCGGACGCTCTCGCCGCCCGCGAAGCGGACCGTCACTCCCTCCTCGTCCTGGATGATCCCGACGGCCTCCCGGCCGAAGGCGACCTTTCCGCCCAGCTCCTCCAGCCGCGCGAACAGCACCTCCTGCGTCCGCCACTGCGGCACCATCCACGGCTCGGTGTACGGCGAGTCCTCCGTCGCCTCGGCCGGGTCGAACATCCGGTGCTCGCCCACGCGCTGGCCGTCCTGCCAGATCATCCCGACCGGATAGTCGCCGCCCGCCGCGCGGATCGCGTCGAATACGCCCAGGTCGTCGAAGACCTCCATCGTGCGCGGCTGGATGCCCTTGCCGCGTGAGCCCGGGAACAGCCCGTCGGCCCGCTCCACGACCAGCGCGTCCACCCCGCGCCGGGCCAGGTCGATGCCGAGGGCCAGGCCTGTCGGGCCGGCGCCGACGATCAGGACGTCGGTGTCGAGGTCGATGCCCATATCGGTACGCATCGGGTGATCCTCCTTAACGCTGTTAAGTGCCGTCGGTCATGAGCGTGCCCTTAACGCCGTTAAGCTGTCAAGCGTGAACGCAGAACGCCGAGCGCCCCTCGACCGCCACCGCGTCGCCGACACCGCCCTCAAGCTCCTGAACGAGGTCGGACTGGACGGCCTGACCCTGCGCGCCATCGCCAGGGAGCTGGACGTCAAGGCGCCGGCCCTCTACTGGCACTTCAAGGACAAACAAGCGCTGCTGGACGAGATGGCGACGGAGATGTACCGCCGGATGGTCGCCGCGGCCCCCCTCGACCCCGCGGACACCTGGCAGGAACGCCTGCTCAAGTCCAACCGCGGACTGCGCGCGACGCTGCTCGGCTACCGCGACGGCGCGAAGGTCTTCAGCGGCTCACGCTTCACCGGCATCGAGCACGCCGAACAGATGGAGGACACCCTGCGCCTGTTCACGGCTGCCGGCTTCACCCTCGCCCGGGCGGTCCGGACGGTCACGACGACGTACCTCTACACCCTCGGCTTCGTCACCGAGGAACAGGGCGTCCAGCCGCTGCCGGGCGAGCGCCGCGAGGGCTACGAGGTGGATGAGCGGGCCCGCCTGATGGCCGACTTTCCGCTGTCGGCGCAGGCGGGCGCGGAGATCTTCACGGACTACGACCGGCACTTCGAGGAGGGGCTGGCCCTGGTGATCGCAGGGGTCGAGGTGCGGTACGGGATCGGCTGAGGGCGGCGGCGGAGGGGGCCGCGGATCAGCGCGTCCGGCGCCGGGAGTTGCGGACCGCGCGGGTGACGACCGGTGGGAGCAGGTCGGCGGCGAGCTTGCGGGCGCGGCTGCGGGGGGCCGTGGGGCGCGCGGGGTTGGGGGCGGGCGCGTCGGGGGAGGCGGGCTGTGCGGGGATGGCGTTCGCGTACCGGGACGGCGGGAACGGCGGGGCCTGGGTGCCCTTGGACTTGAGGCGGATGATGCGGTGCCCTGCCGCCTGCTGGACGCTCAGGCGGCAGTCCGTGCGCGCCCGCACCATCTCCAGCAGATCGTCCTGGACGGGCTTGGGGTCGCCCCACGTCCCGTACAGCTTCTGGGTGCTCAGGCATATCGGGCGCAGGCCACGGCTGAGCACGGCCTCCCAGGCGGCTATCGCGACGCCCGGTGTGTGCTCGGAGCGGAAGTCGTCCAGGACCACGATCCCGTCGGGCACCAGCAGGTCCTGGGCCGCGCCGATGTCGCCGTACACATGTTCGTACAGGTGCGAGGCGTCGACGTGGACGAACCTGCAGGAGCGCGGTGCGACCTCGTCGGGCACGATCGAGCTGGGACCATGCAGGACCCGGGGCAGCTCGGCGTGGAAGGAGAGGTAGTTCTCCTCGAAGGCCCGCCGGGTCAGCGAGCCGTACGACTTCTGCGACTCGGCCCGGTTGGCGTCGTCCGGTGCGTCCCCCTCGAAGAGGTCGCACACCGTGTAGCGCTCGCCGGGCTGGAGGCGGCGCCCGAGGAATATCGCGCTCTTGCCCATGTACACCCCGACTTCCAGCAGGTCGCCCCGCATCCCCGCGGATTGCTGCCGGTCGAGAAGCCAGTCGAAGAGCATCTGGTCGAGCGCGGGGAACCAGCCGGGGACGTCGTCGAGGGTGCCGGGGCGGCGGGCGGCGGGTGTGGACTCGTTGGCTGCCATGGGCGAGCACTCCGTTGGGGAACCTGCGGATCGGACGGGCACTCGGGCGCCTGCCCCCGGTGGGCAGTCGAAACCGGCCACGAGATGAACGACGGGACAACATCGCGTGGGGGCGGGGCGCAGGGGGGCCGGGCGGTGTGGCGACGGCTTCCCGGCTTGAGCTGGATGTGCCTGGGCGTGGATCGCTGTGGCGGAAGTTGTCCCGGTGAGGGGTGGGGGTGGCCGGTCTGGCCGGGAGTCGCCCTGCCTGGGTCGGCTCCGTCACCGGTGTGTGGGGGAGTTCGGTGGCCGGATCGGCTGTGTGGGGCTGGATGCGGCTGGACGTGAGCCGCTGCCTTGGGGCGTCGCCCCCGGCGGCGCGCGGGGCCGGCGTTCAGACGGGATATCCCCATGCCTGCGCCACCTCGGCGAGGCGCAGGCAGAGTTCGACGTTCGGGTGGGCGGCACGGGCGGCCCGGGTGCGGCCGGACTTGAGGGCGCTGGACCAGTCGCCCAGCTGAAGGCGGAGCGTACGTTCAGGCTCCCGCGCGGTGGGCGTCGTATCCCCGCTGACCAGGTGTCCTACCGCTTCCCTGATCCTTCCTCGGGATCCGCTCTTCCTGGAGTCAGCTCTTCCTGGAGACCCCGGACAGCTCGCGGCGTATCAGCGGCGTTGCCCAGTCCTCCACGTACCGGTTGAGCAGCCGGGCGAGGAGCAGCATCGCGGCGACCGTGAGCAGGACGGTGGCGTACGACGGAATGTTCAGCCCCTGGTGGAGTGCCTTGATGACGACCCAGCCCAGGTGTTCGTGGACGAGGTAGAACGGGTACGTCAGCGCGCCCGCGACCGTCAGCCAGCGCCAGTTCGCCCAGTGGAGCCAGCCCAGCGCGATCGCGGCCACGGCGACGAAGCCCAGGGTGACCACCAGGACGATGCCGAAGGAGCTGCGGTAGGAGAACGCGTCCACGTCCGGCGCGTGCCACAGGCGGTCGACCGCGTAGTGCTGGCCGATCAGCCAGCTCACGATCACGATGCCCCAGGCGTACGCGTCCCTGCGGTCGCGGTGCACCAGGTACAGGCCGACGCCGCCGATGAAGTACGGGGCGTACTCGGGCATCAGCACGATGTCGAGGAGCGGCTGGTTCGCGGCCTCCGCGATGGCGGCCGCGAGTGTCCAGCCGGCGCAGAAGAGGATCACCCGGCTACGGGTCGCGCCGGGCAGTACGACACACAGCGCGAACAGGGCGTAGAAACGGACCTCCGCCCACAGGGTCCAGCACACACCCAGCACCCGGTCGACCCCCAGCGGCTGCTGAAGCATCGTCAGGTTGAGGAGCGCGTCGCTGGGCGAGACCGCCTTGTAGGTGACGACCGGCAGGGCGAAGACGGCCGTCACGAGGATGATCGCCGCCCAGTAGGCCGGCAGCAGCCGGGCGGCGCGGGACGCGAAGAACGACTTCAGCGGCCTGCCCCAGCCGCTCATGCATATGACGAACCCGCTGATCACGAAGAACACCTGGACGCCCAGGCAGCCGTACGCGAAGTAGCCGTGCAGCGTGGGGAACTGCTGGGTGGGCGAGGTTCCCCAGGCATCGGTGACCTCGCCGCCGCGGCCGCCGTAGTGGTACGCCGCCACCATCAGCGCGGCGATCAGCCGCAGCCCGTCCAGGGCGCGCAGCCGGGTCTCACGGGGCTTGTCCGGCTTGGGCGGGCGGGACGTGACGGCCGGTGGCAGGACGGTGCGGACCACGGTGCCCGTGGAGGTCACTTGAGTGTCCTCGGGCGAGTCGATCACAGGATTCCCCTCGCTGGGATTCAGCCGGACCACAGCACACTAGTCCGATTCCGTCCCATGACTTCGGCCCGAGAGGCAAGGTTCGTCCGGTCGTCCGCGTGAGTTCACCTTTGTGTCGCTTCGGTGTCCGGGCCGCCCACCGTGCTTGATGAAGCCCGGTGCGGTACCGCGCCCCGTAAGGGGCGCGGGGAACTGCGCGACCAGCCCCCACCGGCCCGCGGATTCATTACCGTGCTTCCAGCGGAGCGCCTAGCGGCGAACCGCCCGCCGCAGGCTGCGGGCCTTGCGGGCGACGCGGCGGACCGTGGCGTTGCGGGGGATGAAGGCCAGCTGGGCCGGTACCCCGCCGGGCAGCGCCAGTGAGGTCAGGCGCTTGCGCTTGAAGTAGCGCATCGTGCGCTCGCTCAGGTTCTTCGCCAGGTACTGCTCGGTCTTCTCACGCAGCCGCGGCAGGATCTTCGGCTGCATCGCGAAGCCCACCGCGCTCACCAGCGCGCCCAGCGCGTCGACGTCCATGCCCCGGCGCTGCTCGGTGACCGCCGCACGGTCGCCCAGCTCCGGGAGCAGGGCGTCCACGATGGTGACGGGCACCCGGTTGCTGTTCTCGTAGGGCGTCAGCCGCTCCAGCAGCAGGTCCGTGCCCACGCGGGCGACGGGAAGGCCGTACAGCGCGGACGCGGTGAGCAGGGCGGTGGAGAAGCAGCCGACGACCAGCGCGGGGCGCGTCCGCTGGTACAGCACCTCGGCCAGGACCGGCGAGTCGAGCACGGTGAGCTCGACGCCGAGCTTCTCCGCCTCCTTCTCCAGACTGCGGGTGAAGCGGGCGGGCGCGGCGGGGTGCGGCTTGAACACCACCTTGTCGTGGCCGAGTGCGGCCGCACCCTTCAGCATCCGCACATGCAGCTGCTCCTCCTCCTCGGCGGTGAGGATGTCGAGCGCGGAGAGATACTGCCCGAGCAGCAGCGCGGGCTCCTCGATCTCCGGCAACGCCTCACCGGAGCCCACGAGTTCCGCCAGCACCTTGGTGATGGCCGGCGTCGGCACGATCTCCGCCGGCACGTCGAACTCCGTGAGCAGCAGCGGCTTCAGACCCGGCACCAGGTCGAGGTGGAGCACCCGGTCGACCCGGGTGCCGACCAGCGGGTCGATCTTGTTACGGGTCGGGCCGTAGCTCATCAGGCCGTCGGCGTAGACGGTGACCGGGGCGCCGGTGAAGATCTGCGCGAGGGCCAGCGACGGGTTGACCTGGATCGACTCGACGGCCAACTCGACGTCGTCGTCCCCGAGCTGCCACTCGTGGCGCAGATACCGCTCCCAAAGGGGCAGGTCGTCCTGCCGGGGCGACCAGCCACCGGGGTGGAAAGGGAAGATCGCCTCGTTGTACGACACCACGTCGTCGAAGCGGTCGCGCAGCCGCTCGAAGCCGGACACCTCGTCCGGGCCGGGTGTCGTCTCGGGCGTCGCCGCGTTGTTGCAGACCAGCAGGATGCGCCGGTCGGCGGGGCGGAAGCAGCCGGAGTCCAGGGCGGCGGCGAGGGTGGCCGTGCCGTACAGCGTCGACGCCTGGAAGATCTGGGTGGTCACGCGGCGGCCCCCGCGGGGGCGGGGCGGCGGCGCAGCCGGCGCAGCCTCGCGGCGCGCTGGATGTCCATGGAGTCGAGCGCCTCGTCCAGTACGTTCTGCGGCATGCGCCGCAGGGCCGCGGCACTCATGGATTTCAGCTTTTTCGCCACCGCGGGCTCGAACCTTTCGATGGATCCCAGATGATGGGAAATGATGGCGCAGTAAGTGCGCACGGCCTTCGGCAGGAGTGTCTCCGCCTGCGCGTCCTGCGCGGTTTCCTCGATGACCTGGTCGAACGCGCGAATGAAATCGAGTTGCCGCACATCACCGATCTGGGTGAGCGACGAGGCGACCCCGCGCCGGTAGAAGACGCCGAGCAGGCTCACCACGGCGAAGGAATCCGCCTCCCGGTGCAGCTTCCAGATCCAGGGCCGGTCCTCGGCCGTGCGCAGCCCGTCGGTGAAGTGCAGCAGCCCCTTGTCGACCAGTCGGCGGTGGTAGATCCCCGCCCAGGCGTACGCGTAGTCGACGGACGTGGAGCGGTCGGCGGGCAGGATCGCCTCGCGCGGCGTCATCACGACGTTCCGGCGCCCGTGCGGCACGCGTTGCACGGAGCGCGCCCGGGCGGTGCACTGGACGTGGTCGGTGCGCAGGAAGTCGCAGTCCAACTTCTCGATGGCGGCGACGAGTTCGGCGTAGTAGCCGGGGGCCAGCCAGTCGTCGCCGTCGAGGAACGTCAGGTACTCGCCGCGCGCCCGGTCGATACCGGTGTTGCGCGCGGTCGCGAGTCCTCCGTTCTTCTCGTGTCTGACATGTACCGCGCCTGGAAGCTCGCGCTCCGCGCGCGCGAGGATCTCTGGTGTCCCGTCGCGCGAGCAGTCGTCGACGAGAATGAATTCGAAGTCCTCACGTGCGTTCGCACGCAGGCTCTTCAGGGTGTCGGGCGCGTATTGCTGCACGTTGTAGAACGGCACGATGACGGAGAGCTTGACCACGCAATGGACGTTAGGCCGAAGCCCGGCATTCGTCTTGACGCTCGCCTTGATTCGAGGTGAACGACGCGTGGCGATGCCGTGAACCGGGCTTCTTTTCAACGACTCCGGGTCCCGATTCGCCGTTCGTCGATGTGCTGTTAACCGTTTGTTGCATTCGGGTTGGGCAGAACCTCGGAATCGCTTCCTAGCGTCTTCGACGTGCCAGTAAGTGCGACGAAGACCCGGCGAGTTGCCGTACTCGCGGATTCCGATACCCGGTGGAAATGGGGTGCGCTCACCGCGAACCGTATTGCACCGGAGAACAGCGAAAAATCGGACATCCGTCTGGACGGATATCTCCTGCGCGGCCGGGCCACCCCCACCGCCCGCCAGCTGCAGGAAGTCGGCGTCCACGCCGACTCCCTCCGTGAGGTGACCGCCGTCGAGTTCCTGCGCACCATGGCGCAGGAGTCGTACGACGTCCTGGTCCTCGCGCTCGTGGGCGGCGGTGTGCAGGCCATGCTGCACGGCCTGAAGCGGGTCTGGGAGGGGAAGCCCGGGCGGCCCGTCGTCGTCACCGGCTATGTCGGCGTCGTCTACGAGAAGCTCGCCGACGGCCTGCTGCTGCGGCACGGCGCGGACCTCGTCCTCGCCAACTCCCGCCAGGACGCCGAGCGTTTCCGCGCGGTGTACGAGGGAGTCGGCGCCGACGCCTCGTCGGTGACCGAGGTCGCCCTGCCGTTCCTCGGCGGGGAGCCCTACACCGGCGAGCACGACCCCTACACGGTCGTCTTCGCCGCCCAGCCCTCCGTGCCGGACAGCCGCAAGGACCGTACGTACCTGCTGGACCGCCTGATCCGGCACGCCCGCAGGCACCCCGAGCGCGAGGTGCTGCTGAAGCTGCGCTCCAAGCCGGGCGAACACACCACGCACATCGAGGAGTTGCCGTACCAGAAGCTGGTCCAGCGGCTCGACCCGCCGGCCAACTTCCGTCTGGTCTACGGCAACATGGGCGAGGTCCTCGACCGCACCGACCTGCTGGTCACCATCAGCTCCACGGCGGCGCTGGAGTCGCTGCACCGCCGAATCCCCACCGTCGTCCTCACCGACCTCGGTGTGCGCGAGGTGCTCGGCAACCACCACTTCGTCGGCTCCGGCTGCCTCGCCTCCTGGGACCAGCTGGACGAGGGCCACCGCCCGGTGCCCGACGAGGAGTGGGTGTCCCGGCAGGGCGTGTGCGCCGACGGCACGTACGCCACCGCCTTCGACGCGGCCCGCGAGCGCATCACCGAGCTGCTGGACCGCCCGGGCGGCATGCCCGCCCTCACCCCGTACTACACGCCGGCCACCGCGCCCGGCTATCTGCCCGGCATCCTCGCCCGCCACCACCTCGGCGTCGACGGCAGTCCGCTGCCAGGCGCTCCCGCGCACGACAAGGAGCCGGGGCCTGTTCGGCAAATAGTGCGCCGGGCCGCTCGGGGGGCTTATCGGCACGGGGTGCAGCGGGTGGCCCCGGTGATCCGGCGGATGGGGGAGCTGTGAGCGCCTCGGGAAATGCCGCTTCGGATCGTCGGGCGGCTGCGGCGCCGTCGGGGCCGGTCGCGCCCCGCGGTGGAGCCGCTGATCAAGACAGCCCCGCGCCCCTGTCGGGCGGCTCCGCCGCCCTCCATAGCTCTGCGAACTCTGCGCAAGGAGTGCAATCCATGTCTGACTCCCCGTCACGCGAGGGCGCATCGGTACGCCGAGTCCTCGCCGTGATCCCCGCGCGCGGCGGCTCCAAGGGCGTGCCCGCGAAGAACCTCATGCCCGTCGGCGGCGTCCCGCTCGTGGCGCGCGCGGTGCGCGAGTGCCGGGCGTCCCGCCTGGTGACCGACGTCGTCGTCTCCACCGACGACCAGGGCATCGCGGCCGCCGCCCGCCAGGCCGGCGCCGAGGTCGTGCTGCGCCCCGCCGCCATCGCCGGCGACACCGCCACCTCCGAGGCGGCCGTGCTGCACGCCATGGACGCCCACGAGGCGCTGCACGGCGCGCCGGTGGACGTGGTCCTGCTCGTGCAGTGCACCAGCCCCTTCATCGTCCGCGAGGACATCGACGCCGTCGTCAAGGCCATCGTCGCCAACGGCGCCGACACCTCCCTGACCGTCGCCCCCTTCCACGGCTTCGTGTGGCGCCACGGCGACGACGACGCGACCGCCGCCGAGACCGAGCGCGCGGCCACCACCGGCGGCTACGGCGTCAACCACGACAAGTCCTTCCGCCCCCGCCGCCAGGACCGCCCCCAGGACTTCCTGGAGACCGGCGCCGCCTACGCGATGGACGCCAGAGGCTTCCGCGAGCACAAGCACCGCTTCTTCGGCCGCACCGAGCTCGTGCGCACCGACCCCGCCCGGGTCCTGGAGATCGACGATCCCCACGACCTGGCCCGCGCCCGGGCGCTGGCGCCGCTGTTCGACGCGGACCGGCCAGGCGCCCTCCCGACCACGGACGACATCGACGCGGTCGTACTGGACTTCGACGGCACCCAGACCGACGACCGGGTGCTGATCGATGCCGATGGAAAGGAGTTCGTCTCCGTGCACCGCGGAGACGGCCTCGGCATCGCCGCTCTGCGCAAGAGCGGCCTGAAGATGCTGATCCTCTCCACGGAGCAGAACCCGGTCGTCGCCGCCCGCGCACGGAAGCTGCAGATTCCCGTGCTGCACGGCATCGACCGGAAGGACCTCGCACTCAAGCAGTGGTGCGAGGAGCAGGGCATCGCGCCTGAGCGCGTGCTCTACGTCGGCAACGACGTCAACGACCTCCCGTGCTTCGCCCTCGTGGGCTGGCCCGTGGCGGTCGCGAGCGCCCACGACGTCGTGCGCGGCGCCGCACGCGCGGTCACCGCCACCCCCGGTGGCGACGGCGCGATCCGAGAGATCGCCAGCTGGATCCTCGGCCCCTCTCTCGATTCCCTCACCAAGTAAGGACATCTCTGCCATGAGCACCTACTCCCGCATCCGCAACTTCGGTTCGCGCGAGGTCGGCCCCGGCCGCCCCGTCTACATCTGCGGCGAGATCGGCATCAACCACAACGGTGAGCTGGAGAACGCCTTCAAGCTCATCGACGTGGCCGCCGAGGCCGGCTGCGACGCCGTGAAGTTCCAGAAGCGCACCCCGGAGATCTGCACCCCGCGCGACCAGTGGGACATCGAGCGCGACACCCCCTGGGGCCGGATGACCTACATCGACTACCGCCACCGCGTGGAGTTCGGCGAGGACGAGTACCGCCAGATCGACGAGTACTGCAAGGAGAAGGGGATCGACTGGTTCGCCTCCCCGTGGGACACCGAGGCCGTCGCCTTCCTGGAGAAGTTCGACGTCCCCGCCCACAAGGTCGCCTCCGCCTCCCTGACGGACGACGAGCTCCTGCGCGCCCTGCGCGCGACGGGCCGCGCGGTCATCCTCTCCACCGGCATGTCGACGCCGAAGCAGATCCGCCACGCGGTCGAGGTCCTCGGCTCGGACAACATCCTGATGTGCCACGCCACCTCGACGTACCCGGCGAAGGCCGAGGAGCTCAACCTCCGCGTGATCAACACGCTGGAGAAGGAGTACCCGAACGTCCCGATCGGGTACTCCGGCCACGAGACCGGCCTGCAGACCACGCTGGCCGCCGTCGCCCTCGGCGCCACCTTCGTCGAGCGCCACATCACCCTGGACCGCGCGATGTGGGGCTCCGACCAGGCCGCCTCCGTCGAGCCGCAGGGCCTCACGCGCCTCGTTCGCGACATCCGCACCATCGAGGCCTCCCTCGGTGACGGCGTCAAGAAGGTCTACGACTCCGAGCTCGGCCCGATGAAGAAGCTGCGCCGCGTCGCCGGCGTGGTCGCCGAGGCGGAGATCGCCGCGGCGGCGGGCGAGCCGGTCTCGGTCTGAGACAGAACCTGCTGAGTCCGGGTCCGAGTGCTCCCCGCGGGGCGCTCGGGCTCGGAGCCGGTTTGAGCGACTTTCTGAATACGAGCGCCGCATGAGCGCCTTACGACGGGACGGTCGTACGTCGATGAGCCCCCGCGCCGGGAACACCGGCCCCCACACTCTCGCCTTCGTCGAGAGCCCGGTACAGCTCCTGAACGTGCTGGAGTGGGCCCACGCCCACGCGCACACCGTCGGCGCGGGACTCACCCTCGTCGTCCTGTCCCCGATCGACCCCATGACCCGCGGCCAGCTGCGCCGGATGGCCGAGCTGGCACGCGACGACGGGCACGAGGTCCGCTGGGAGGAGGCGCGGGGCGGCGCGGCGGCCCCCTTCCAGACGATCGGCGGCTTGACGGGTCTGCTGCGCCGCGCCGAGCGCGTGGTCCTGGGCGACCCCTTCTCCCGGTATGTGCAGCTGTTGTTGACCATCACGCGCGCCCGCGACCTGGTCGTCGTCGACGACGGCACGGCGACGATGGAGTTCGTGGCCCAACTCGCCCGCGGCGAGCGCCTGGTCCGCTGGCACCGCAAGGGCGGCCGGCCCGGCCCGAGGGATCTGGTCTTCGCGCCGGTGTCTTCGGCGGCACGGAAACGTCTGACGCCTAGCGCGGGCAGGACGGTCGAGATCTTCTCGTCCATGCCGATGGAGGAGACACCGGAGGGCGTCACGGTCACCGCCAACACCTTCGCCTGGACCCGCGCCCGCTTCGGCCCGCCCCGCATCACCAAGGGCGCGGACATGGTGGGCACGTCGCTGGTCGAGACGGGAGTGGTGGACGGCGACCGCTACCTGGAGGCCGTCCGCTCCCTGGCCAAGGCCCATGGGGCCACCCGCTACTTCGCCCACCGCCGCGAGAGCGCGGACAAACTCCACCGGCTGGCGGTGGAGACGGGCCTGGAGGTCGTACGCCCGGACCTGCCGCTGGAGCTGATCGCCCGCCGCGGCCCGATCGGCCGTACGATCCTGAGCTTCCCGTCGACCGTGGTGCACACGTTGCCGCTGGCGCTGACCGGCACGGAGGTCCGGGTCGCCGTGTGCGACATCGACCCGGCGTGGCTGACGGAGAACGCGTCGCCACGGGCGCAGGGGTTTTTGTCGGGGGTTACGGGGACGGCGCGGGATGTGCACCGGTTGTCGGCGGTTTCGGCTGTGTGATCTTCAGGGCTTCGATGAGGGGGGTGAAGGCCTCGGTGGGGAAGGTGAGGGTTCCGTGGGCCGGGGCCTTTGAGTCGCGGATAGCTATGTGGGTGCGGCGGTCTGAGACTTCCACGCAGGCGTTGCCGTCACCGCCACCGGAGTAGGACGACTTCCGCCAGTTGTCCGGAGTGTTCACCGTTGCCTCACAGCTCCTGGGCCACCTTGTGGATCAGTTCACGCGACCGTTCGGGGTCGAGTGATGCAGCTTCTACTCTACGGAAAAGCGTTCGAAAGACGCCGAGCTGGGCTTCGGAGTCGATGAACGTCGTGCCGTGAGGACCGTCGCGCATCACGGTGTCCAGTTTCGGGACTGAGCCGCCTGCATAGATCATGGAGCTGCCAGTGTCGTCGAAGCGTTCGAGAGCGAAGGGGATGACACGGACAGTGACGTGGTCCGCTTCGGAGATCTCCAGGATGCGGGCGAGTTGAGCTTGTGCGGCGGCCCGGCCGCCGACTCTGATCCGCAAAGCTGCCTCGTGGATCACCGCCTCGTACGGGATCGGCGTGGCCCCTTCGATGATCCGGCGCCGTTGCATGCGATGTCGAACGCGCAACTCAAGGTCATTCTTGGGCAGTTCCGGAATGCGGGTCGAGAAGAGTGCCCGTGCGTAGTCCTCGGTCTGCAGAAGGCCTGACACATGGAGCAGGTCCACGTCCCACCGGAAGGTGGCGTTGTGTTCCAGCTCGGACAAGTCCAGGAACGATGTGGGCAGATGGCCTCGGTACTCTTCCCACCAACCGCGTGTCCGGTCCGTCGCCATGGCCACCAACGCCTCGATCAGCTTGGTGTCCGTACAGGCGTAGTGGGCGGCAAGCCGTCGTACGCGCTCCTCGCTCACACCGGCTGTGCCGAACTCGATCTGACTCAACTGAGCCGAGTCCGTCCCGAGCAGCGCTGCGGCGTCGCGTCCCTTGAGCCCTGCGGTCTCGCGCAGTTTGCGCAGCTCAGAGCCCAGACGCTCCTGGCGTGCGGTGGGCTGTTTCCTGCGCGCCATGCCTTCCTCCTCGCACCCAACTGCCTTGAGAGAGCACCTCGTTCGAGGGGCAGATTACGGCAACGACTTGCACGGTCCCAAATTGTGGCCCTACCGTCGGTGATGCGACGCACACTCTGCGGAACGCCGGACCTCCGGAAGCGCACCACTCCGTCCTGCCACGACGGCTGCGGCACTGCCACCGCCCGCCGACCGCAACCCCACCCCACCGAAGAGGAGCTGACGCATGCCCGAAACCGAGTCCGAACCCTGGGAGTACACCCTCTACATCCCGAACGACCTCCGAGCCGTCACCGTCTCCCGCCGCACCCTCCGCCTGATCCTCACCCTGCACGGCCTGATCAACCTCGTCGACACCGCCGAACTGCTCGCCGCCGAGCTGGTCTCCAACGCCGTACGCCACACGAAGGGCCCCGCCGCCCTACGCGTGCGCTGGTCGGCGGGCGTGCTGCGGATCGGGGCGTGGGATGCCGACCCCGAACCGCCCGAACCCCCAAGGTCGTTGGATCAGCCGGCCGACCTGGGGGAGGACGGTCGCGGCCTCGCCCTCGTCCGGGCCTGCGCCGACCTGTGGGGGTGGCAGCCGCTTGCCCGGCACGGCAACCGGGGCAAGTTCGTCTGGTGCGAACTGGCCACGTAGATCACGGACGCTTGCGGGCCAGGACAAACGCGCGAGGCCGTGTCTCCTCGCCGACCGGTTCACGCAGGACGCGGGCCTGGAGCTGGAGGCCCGCCTTGGCCAGGTGGGCGGCGACGGTGTCCGGGGTGCGCCAGTAGTAGTCGAGCGAGATGTCGTGGCCGAAGCGCTCCGCGAGGTGGAGGTGTTCCTCGTCGCCGTCGGGCGAGCCGGACTGGAACCCGAGGAGTACGTGACCGCCGGGCACCAGGACGCGCTGGAACTCGGCGAACGTGGCGGCGAGGTGCTCGGTCGGGATGTGGATGATCGAGTACAGCGCGACGATCCCGCCCAGCGTCTCGTCCGGGAGGTCGAGGGAGGTCATCGAACCCACGTGGAACCGCAGCTCGGGGTGCGCGCGGCGGGCCAGCGCCACCATCTGGGGCGAGATGTCGACACCGAAGACCGGCAGGCCGAGGCCGTGGAGGCGGGCGGTGATGTAACCCGGCCCGCTGCCGAGATCGGCGACGGGCGCCGGGGCGTTGTCGCGGGCCAGCTCGGCGAAGGCGGTGACCAGGGAACGGTCCAGCGGAGAGCTGTCGGCCAGCCAGTCGGGGAAGGCGTCCGTGTAGGCGGGGGCGATGGCGTCGTAAGAGGCTCTGGTCGCCTCCAGGAAGCCCGTGTGCTCGGGGGGCGAGGGGTTCTGGGCGTTCTCGGCGGTCACGTGGTCGCACCCTAGTGCGGTGGGTGCAGAGGCGTCCGGGAGTTCACCCGGTTGGTGCCGTAAGTTCCCTGTCCGCGGGTAATCGGGCTGGGCGGACGTGTGGCCGGGTAGAACTCAGTGGCGCCGGTGAGGTCACAGAGCATGTGGGCGGGGAACGGCTGGCAGTTCAACTGATCCAACCCGGCGCTGTCACTCGGGTTGTGCGCGAGGGGTCAGGAAGCACTTTGCCTTCCTGCTCGAAATGGTCACGGCCGATGACAACGGCTGAGAATTCGGGCTGGCGGGCAGCGTGTTCGTGCGGTAAGGCACCGCGACCACCGGCACCCGCCCAGCCAGCGGAAAAGCCGTGACCGACCCCGCATCACCTCAACAAGCCTGCAAGCTGCGTCACTTGCGGCCTGATGAAGGTTCCACTCACATCCGCTATGCCCTCGACGCGCCGGTCAGGTCACGGCAGGCAGATGCCAGCTTGCAGCCTCGTGCAACTTGTCTGGTGGCCGCTGACATGTGCCCTGTGCCACGTGCACCGATGGTCAAACTACCTCGATCGGTGACGGCCTCAATCGCCGTACCGCGTCCGTGGGCGTGATGCTATTTCTGGTCATGGCGGCAACCGTTGTCCGAAATCCGCTCGCCGCATTCAGTCAACTCGGCTAGCCTCAGTGCCGCTCGCCGAAACGCTCCCTGGTGCAGTACGGGCTAGTTTACGGACCCTCACATTGGCTGCACCCAACTTGACTTTTGCGAGGACTCCATTGAACAGACTCAAGAACCATGCAGCAGGCCTCAGAGTCCTGGTGGTTGCCGGACTTGCGGCGGGCATGATGACCGCCTTCAGCGGTACTGCACAGGCAGTCGTATCTGACTGCCATGCCGAGCGCGTTAGCGACGTTAACATGGCAGTTGCCTGGTGTGATGGCGGGTTCGGGTCGTATCGTGTCGCGGCTAAATGCGACTCGGCCAGCTACCCTTACTCTATTACCGTCTACGGTGCTTGGGTGACGAAACGCACGGGTCATAGCGGGGCGGAGTCGGTGGTCGAAGGTGACAGGTACAATTGCCACATCGTGAGGGCATGGGTGGACACGCATTAGCCTCTCTTGCAAAAGGGTCCGTCAGTAAGCTGACGGACCCTTTTGTTCGTTCCGAGCGGGCTTCTTTTGGCGGGCAGGCTTATCGCACGGCTGCCGCGTCGGGTGGGCACCGGGTTCCACCGCTCCAGGGTGGTGCTGCCTTTAGGGACGGGATGTTGTCGGTCGGCCAGGGTGTCGGGGGGGACGTTGATCCGCGTTAGAACGCTGTGATCGCGTCGGCTCATGGTCAATGGCTTTCCATGCAGAGGATGTGGCGGCAGTCGGTGGTAATGAGCTGGGCGGCAGAGAAAGCCACAGCCGAAGGCGGCGAGGTTTCCAGAGCCGGGCGGTGCAGCAGGGGCATCCGGGTGAGCCGGTCGAGGGCGATCTGGATGAGCTCCAGTAGATCTGGTTCGGTGCGTGTAGAGCCAGCTTGCGCGGGACAGTCGCGCGGATGCGCTCCCCGGAGAAGACCCACTGGCGATAGGCCAGATCCGGCCCGCAATCAGGATGCAGGGTGTTACCCACGAGCGGCGGCCGTGCTCTGTGCGGCCGCCTGGCGGCGAGGGCTCTGGGACGGAAGCTCTCTTTCGTACAGCACGATCCCATCAGGTGGACAAAACCGTCGAGGTGGCGCTGAGCGTGGTATGGGTAGAGAGCAGAAGTACCTACCCATCTCAACCGACACCCATGCGTCTGGCGGCCAGGATTTCTTCCCCTAACGGGTTGAACTTTTGTTGATCGAGGCTCAGTTGGCCACCTCGGCGTCCTACCCTTCAGAGGGTGAACAAGTTGATGTCCCCAGAGTCCGAGGCCGACAAACCCGGGGAAGCCGTCCTCCCTGGCACCCTGCCGGAGGCGCTCCGTGCCGAACTCATCGAGTTCCGGCGCGACTTGCACATGCACCCGGAGCTCGGCAACCAGGAGTTCCGTACGACCGCCGCGATCAAGGCCCGCCTGGAGAAGGCCGGCCTCCAGCCGCGCGTGCTCGCCATCGGAACCGGACTCATCTGTGACATCGGGGAGCCGGATGGCGAGCGGCCCATGCTCGCCCTACGCGCCGACATCGACGGTCTGCCCATCCCGGACACGAAGAGTGACTGCCCGTACCGCTCCACGGTGCCCGACCGGGCGCATGCGTGCGGGCACGACGTGCACACGACCGTCGTGCTGGGCGCCGGGCTTGTCCTGGCCGAGCTGCACCGGCGCGGGCAGCTGCCCCGCCCCGTCCGGCTGATCTTCCAGCCTGCCGAGGAGGTGCTGCCCGGCGGCGCCGCCGACGCCGTCGAATGCGGGGTGCTCGACGGGGTGGGCCGGATCCTCGCCCTGCACTGCGACCCCAAGGTGGACGCCGGGAAGATCGGCCTGCGGCAGGGCGCGATCACCTCCGCCTGCGACCGGCTCGAAATCTCCCTCGACGGGCCGGGCGGCCACACCGCCCGCCCCCACCTCACCACCGACCTCGTCACCGCCGCAGCCCGGGTCGTCACCGACGTCCCCGCGCTCGTCGCCCGGCGCACCGACGCCCGCAGCGGCCTCGCCGTCACCTGGGGCCGCATCGAGTCCGGCCACGCGCCGAACGTCATCCCGCAGCACGCCGAGCTCGAGGGCACCGTCCGCTGCCTCGACCTCGACACCTGGCGGCAGGCGCCCGACCTCGTCGTCGCCGCCATCGACGAGATCGCCAACCTCCACCGCGCCAAGTCGGAGATCAACTACATCCGAGGCGTCCCGCCCGTCGTCAACGACCCCGAAACGACCGACCTCCTCCGCGACGCCATGACCGCCCGCCGGGGCCCCGACTCCGTCGAGGGCACCGAGCAGAGCCTCGGCGGCGAGGACTTCTCCTGGTACCTGGAGCACGTCCCCGGCGCCATGGCCCGCCTGGGCGTGCGCACCCCCGGCGACCGCATCGGCCGCGACCTCCACCAGGGCGACTTCGACGTCGACGAGTCGGCGATCGCGGTGGGGGTGGAGCTCTTCACGGCGGCGGCGCTGCTCGACGGCGCCGCCTGACAGTGACCCGACGCCTCCACTCCGGTTGCGGCCGGAGTGGAGGCGAGGCAGCCTGGAGCGCATGGCGATCAGACCTGAGCGCATGCCATCACGCTGAAGGCACCCCAGGTATACGGAGCGTGTGGTACGGAAGAGGTGCAACGCCCTCATGTGCCCCTTTCGATCCGGTGGTTCACATGGACTTAACCGGCCATCGGCACGAATGGATAACGGCCATGCGGAACCCCGTTCCCAGGAGTGTCTACGCGCGTTAATGTGCGCCGAACTCAGCACCCACTGCGGGGCTTGGAGAATGGGGAACTTCACGATGCGTCGGATATCCAAACTGACCCGTGTCGCGGTGGGGGTCGCGTCGCTCGCGCTCGCTGCCACGGCGTGCGGTGGTACCAGCAGTGACAGCGGCGGCGACGGCGGCGACGGGGGCGACAAGGGCCTCGCCATCGCGTACGACGTTGGCGGCAAGGGCGACCAGTCCTTCAACGATGCCGCGTACTCCGGTCTGGAGAAGGCGAAGAAGGAGTTCGGCTACAAGACCGCCGACATCGAGCCCACCGAGGGCGAGACGGACGCCGACAAGGAGCAGCGCCTGGCCTCGCTGGCCAAGCAGGGCTACAACCCCGTCATCGGCATCGGCTACGCCTACGGCCCGGCCATAACGGCCGTGTCCAAGAAGTACCCGAAAACCACCTTCGGGATCGTCGACTCCACGGTCGAGGGTGACAATGTGGCATCCCTCGTCTTCGCCGAGGAGCAGGCTTCCTATCTCGCCGGGGTCGCTGCCGCCAAGGCCACCAAGTCGAACGTCGTCGGTTTCGTGGGCGGTGTGGATATCCCGCTGATCCACAAGTTCGAGGCCGGCTACAAGCAGGGCGTGCTGGACACCAACCCCAAGGTCAAGGTCCTGTCGCAGTATCTGACGCAGACCGCCGAGGAGGGTGGCTTCGCCAGCCCCGACAAGGGCAAGGCAGCGGCCGAGGGCCAGATCGAGAAGGGCTCCGATGTCGAGTACGCCGCCGCCGGTCTGTCCGGCCAGGGCGTCATTGAGGCCGCCGCGAAGGCAAAGGTCTGGGCGATCGGTGTCGACTCCGACCAGTACAAGCAGGCCGCCCTCGCCACTTACAAGGCGTCCATTCTCACCTCCGCCCTCAAGGACGTCGGTGGCGCGGTCTACGCGCTGGCCAAGTCCGTCGAGGACGGCAAGCCGCTGACCGGCACCCAGACCTTCGACCTGAAGGTCAACGGTGTCGGCCTGTCCGAGTCCAACCCGGAGTACGCCAAGATCGCGGGCCTCGCCGACGCCGTGAAGACGGCCAAGGAGAAGATCATCGCGGGCGAGATCAAGGTCAAGACCGAGTAGTCGCAGCGGCTGTGCACCGGTGACAGCCGTGTGCCGGTGACCTCTGTGAGGCGGGCGGGCATCCGAGGGTGCCCGCCCGCTTCGCCGTTCCCGGATGTCCGCGTTCCGCGTCACCCACCGCCACCCTCCCTTTGCTGTCGGCAAGCCCTTGGTCAAGGCCGCGCGTGGAGTTGGCCACGGCCGGATAACAAGGTGAACAGAAGGGGTGTTCGGGGAGGTCTACGCGCGTTACTCTGCAGCGAAAGCCAGCGCCGTAGCTGCAAGCTGTACCGAGCTGTACCGTCCGGCGCTTGTACGACAGGAGCTACAACACATGCGCCGGATTTCCCGGATCACGGTCGCAGGCGCAGCGACCGCCTCTCTGGCCCTCGCGCTCTCCGCCTGCGGCGGCACCTCGACGTCCGCGTCGTCGGACTCGAAGGGCGGCGACAAGGGTCTCGCCATCGCGTACGACGTCGGCGGCAAGGGCGACCAGTCCTTCAACGACGCCGCGTACGCGGGCCTGGAGCAGGCGGCGAAGGAGTTCGACTACAAGACCGCCGATGTCGAGCCCACCGACGGTGAGACGGACGCCGACAAGCAGCAGCGGCTGGAGTCGCTGGCGAAGCAGGGCTACAACCCGGTCATCGGCATCGGCTACTCCTACGCCGCCGCCGTGAAGGGCGCCGCGGAGAAGTTCCCGAACACCACCTTCGGCATCGTGGACGACTCCACGGTCGAGGCGAAGAACGTGGCCGACCTGGTCTTCTCCGAGGAGGAGGCCTCGTACCTGGCCGGTGTCGCCGCCGCCAAGAGCACCAAGACGAACACGGTCGGCTTCGTGGGCGGTGTGGACATCCCGCTGATCCACAAGTTCCAGGCCGGCTTCGAGCAGGGCGTCCAGGACACCAACCCCAAGGTCAAGGTCCTGACCCAGTACCTCACGCAGACCGCGGAGGAGGGCGGCTTCTCCAGCCCCGACAAGGGCAAGTCGGCCGCCGAGGGCCAGATCGAGAAGAAGGCCGACGTCGTCTACGCGGCCGCCGGTCTGTCCGGCCAGGGCGTCATCGAGGCGGCCGCCGCCAACAAGGTGTGGGCCATCGGTGTCGACTCCGACCAGTACAACCAGGAAGCCCTCGCCAAGTACAAGGACTCGATCCTGACCTCGGCGATGAAGGACGTCGCCAAGGCGGTCTACAACCTGGCGAAGTTGGTCGAGAACGGCAAGCCCGAGACCGGTATCGTTCGTGGCGATCTGAAGACCGGCCAGGTGAGCCTGTCGAACTCCAACCCGAAGTTCGCGGACGACGCCCAGGTCCAGGAAGCCATCAAGACGGCCAAGGAGAAGATCGTCAAGGGCGAGATCAAGGTCAAGACGAGCTGAGCACAACAGGGGGTGTCCCATGGCCGTCGGCAGGATCCGTGCGACACCCCCTCACACCCTGAGCAGCGGTAACCCAGGGGTTACGTCCGCTCAACGGGGTACGGGGAGGCTCTCCCTCGGGAGGTGTTCCCCCGTACCCCGTTGTCGCGGTGCGTCGGCCCCCTTTCAGGCCATAGGGGCGCTACGCGCGTAGACGACCCCCGTCCCCAGGAGAGTGCGCCATCAACGCGTCCAGCAGCCCTCCGGCCGGCGCGGCGGTCAACGGTCAGGTGACCGCCGTCGAGCTCGCCGGGATCACCAAGCGTTTCCCGGGCGTCGTGGCCAACCACGACATCCACCTCAGCGTCCGCAAGGGCACCGTCCACGCCCTCGTCGGTGAGAACGGCGCCGGCAAGTCGACGCTGATGAAGATCCTCTACGGCATGCAGAAGCCGGACGAGGGCACCATCGCCGTCGACGGCGAGCAGGTCAGCTTCTCGTCGCCGGCCGACGCCATCGCCCGCGGTATCGGCATGGTGCACCAGCACTTCATGCTCGCCGACAACCTCACCGTCCTCGAGAACGTGGTGCTGGGCAGCGAGAAGCTGTACGGCATCGGCGTCAAGGCCCGCCGCAAGATCAAGGAGATCTCCGAGCGCTACGGGCTCGGCGTCAAGCCCGACCTCCTGGTCGAGGAGCTCGGCGTCGCCGCCCGCCAGCGCGTGGAGATCCTCAAGGTCCTCTACCGCGGCGCCACCACGCTGATCCTCGACGAGCCGACCGCCGTGCTCGTCCCGCAGGAGGTCGACGCGCTCTTCGACAACCTGCGCGAGCTGAAGGCCGAGGGCCTGTCGGTCATCTTCATCTCCCACAAGCTGGGCGAGGTCCTCTCCGTCGCCGACGAGATCACGGTCATCCGCCGCGGCACGACCGTCGGCACGGCCGTCCCCGCCGAGACCACCCCGCGCCAGCTCGCCGAGATGATGGTCGGCAGCGAGCTGCCCACGCCGGAGACCGCGGAGTCGACGGTCACCGACCGGCCCGTCATCGCGGTGGAGAAGCTGCGCCTGGCGGCACCCGGCGGCAAGGCCCTGCTGGACGACATCACCTTCACCATCCACGCGGGCGAGGTCCTGGGCATCGCCGGCGTCGAGGGCAACGGCCAGACCGAGCTGGTCGACGCGCTCATCGGCCTCAAGCCCGCCGACTCCGGCACGATCACCCTGATCGACGAGGAGATCACCGGCTGGACCACCCGCAAGCGCCGTGAGCAGGGCATCGGCTACATCCCCGAGGACCGCCACCGCCACGGCCTGCTCCTGGAGGCCCCCCTCTGGGAGAACCGCATCCTCGGCCACGTCACCGAGAAGCCCAACGCCAAGGGCGTCTGGCTCGACCCGAAGGCCGCGCAGGCGGACACGCGCCGCATCGTCGAGGAGTACGACGTCCGTACCCCCGGCATCGACGTCACCGCCGCCTCCCTGTCCGGCGGCAACCAGCAGAAGCTGATCGTCGGCCGCGAGATGAGCCACAAGCCGCGCTTCCTCATCGCCGCGCACCCCACCCGGGGTGTGGACGTCGGTGCGCAGGCCGCGATCTGGGACCACATCCGTGAGGCCCGCCGCGAGGGCCTGGCCGTGCTGCTGATCTCCGCCGACCTGGACGAGCTGATCGGCCTGTCCGACACGCTCCGGGTGATCTACAACGGCAAGCTGGTCGCGGACGCCGACCCGGCCACCATCACCCCGGAGGAGCTCGGTTCGGCGATGACCGGTGCCGCGACCGGTCACCTGGAACACGAAGAGACCGCCGAGCCCGGCGCAGACACCCCCGAGATCCGTAAGTCTCCCGAGGCTCCGGAAGACGAGGCCCGCTGATGAAGAAGTTCGACAAGGAGCGCGTGCTCCTCGCGGTGGCCGGACCGGTCATCGCGCTCGCCGTGGCCTTCGTGCTCAGCGCGATCGTGCTGCTCGCCTCGGGCAAGAGCCCGGTCGAGCCGTACACCCTGATGTTCGAGCAGGCCTCGTACTCCGACATCCAGGTGCTGATCATCAACCAGGCCTCGATGTACTACATCGCGGCCCTCGCGGTGGCCATCGGCTTCCGGATGAACCTGTTCAACATCGGTGTCGACGGCCAGTACCAGCTCGCCGCCATGATGACCGCCATCGTCGGCGCCCACGTGGACCTGCCGGCTGCGATCCAGATCCCGCTGCTGCTCCTCACCGCGCTCTTCACGGGCGCCTTCTGGGCCGGCATCGCCGGTGTCCTCAAGGTGACCCGGGGCGTCAGCGAGGTCGTCGCGACGATCATGCTCAATGCGATCGCGACCTCCGTCATCGCCTACCTGTGGCTGCCGAACGTCTTCGGCGTCAAGGTCGGCAACAACAACACCACCGGTGAGATGCACGAGTCCGGCTGGGTCCCCGGCATCGACATGGGCGACGCCGGCGAGATCTACGGCCTGGTCTTCCTCGCCGTCCTGCTCGGCATCGGCTACTGGGTCGTCCTCAACCGCACCCGCTTCGGCTTCGACCTGCGCGCCTCGGGCGCCTCGGAGTCGGCCGCGGCGGCCTCCGGCGTCGACCCCAAGCGCATGGTCCTCACCGCCATGCTGCTCTCCGGCGCCATCTCGGGTCTCGCGGGCCTGCCGATCCTGCTCGGCGACACCCACACCTACAGCCTGAACTTCCCCACCGGCATCGGCTTCCTCGGCATCGGCATCGCCCTGCTCGGCCGCAACAGCCCGGTCGGCATCGCGTTCGCCGCCCTGCTGTGGGCCTGGCTCGACAAGGCATCGCCCGAGCTGGACTTCCACGGCTACGACAAGGAGATCGCGGTCATCATGCAGGGCCTGATCGTGCTCTCGGTCGTCGTCTCCTACGAGGCCGTACGCGAGTGGGGCCTGCGCCGTCAGCAGCGCCGGGTCGGCGCGGAGCTGGCCGCCGGGAACGTGCTCGGCGCCAACAACACCAAGAAGGAGGTGGCCGGCCGATGACCACCCCGCAGACTTCAGCGGTCGACGTCAACCAGCCCTCGCTGCAGCCCGCGGCACCGACCGGCCGCCGCCTGTCGTGGCCCGTCCTGCTGCTGGTCATCGCCGGAGCCCTGGCGCTGACCTCCATCGTCCGCATCGTCACCGGCGCGGACGGCATCACCAACGTCAGCCAGATGTCCACCGCGCTCCAGCTCGCCGTCCCGATCGGCCTCGCCGGTCTCGGCGGCCTGTGGGCCGAGCGGGCGGGCGTCGTCAACATCGGTCTCGAGGGCATGATGATCCTCGGCACCTGGTTCGGCGCCTGGGCCGGCTTCCAGTGGGGCCCGTGGACCGGTGTTCTGGTCGGCATCATCGGCGGCTGCATCGGCGGCCTGGTGCACGCCTTCGTCACCGTCACCTTCAACGTGAACCACATCGTCTCCGGTGTGGCGATCAACATCCTCGCCCTCGGCGCCACCCGCTACCTCGCGCCCCTCGCCTTCGAGGGCCACCCGGGCGGCTCCGCCAAGCAGTCCCCGGCGGTCGACTCCCTCGGCCACTTCACCGTGCCGGGCCTGTCCGACGCGCTGCGGGACCTCAACAAGCAGGGCTGGTTCTTCCTCTCCGACATCGCCGGCCTGCTCGGCGGCCTGGTCACCAACGTCTCGTGGCTGACCCTGATCGCCGTCGCGCTCATCCCGGCGACCTGGTGGATCCTGTGGCGCACCGCCTTCGGCCTGCGCCTGCGCTCCTGCGGTGAGAACCCGGTCGCGGCCGAGTCCCTCGGCGTCAACGTCTACAAGTACAAGTACATCGCCGTGATCATCTCCGGCGGCCTGGCCGGCCTCGGCGGCGTCTTCCTGTCCACCGTGGCCAACCCCTTCTACCTGGAGGGCCAGGTCAGCGGCCGCGGCTTCATCGGCCTCGCCGCGATGATCTTCGGCAACTGGATGCCGGGCGGCCTCGCCCTCGGCGCGGGCCTGTTCGGCTACACCGACAGCCTCAACCTGCGCGGCGGCTCGGAGAACGTCCACGCCCTGCTGCTGCTCGGCGCGCTTCTGCTGATCATCGGCGCCATCTGGCTGGTGCTCACCAAGAGGTACGCACCGTCGATGATCACCGCGGTCGTCGGCGCCCTGGTGTTCGCCTGGTACGCGAGCACCAACGAGGTCCCGAACCAGGTCGTCTCCGCCACGCCGTACGTCATCACGCTCATCGTCCTCACGCTGTCCGCGCAGCGCCTGCGGATGCCGAAGGCGGACGGTCTGCCGTACCGGAAGGGTCAGGGCAAGTGACCTCGGCCGCCTCCCACGACGTCGACTGGGACAAGCTGCGCGCGGCGGCCCGGGACGCCATGTCCCGTGCCTACGCCCCGTACTCCGAGTACCCGGTCGGCGTCGCGGCCCTGGTCGACGACGGCCGTACGATCACCGGCTGCAACGTCGAGAACGCCTCGTACGGTCTGTCGCTGTGCGCCGAGTGCGGGCTGGTCTCGGAGCTGCAGAACACGGGGGGCGGCCGGCTGACGCACTTCACGTGCGTGGACGGCCAGGGCGAGATCCTGGTCCCGTGCGGCCGCTGCCGCCAGCTGCTGTACGAGTTCGGCGGTTCGGAGCTGCTGCTGGAGACCCCGGCGGGGATCCTGCCGCTGTCCCGGATGCTGCCCCAGGCCTTCGGGCCGGGCCACCTCACCAAGTAACTCCTGTGCGGCCCTTCCGAGTTGCTCCAGCGAGCCGCTCGGAGGGGCCGTACCGTTTCTGAATGTTCGGCCGGAAGGAAAGCCATGGCCATGGACGCAATCTCTGTCATCCGCACCAAGCGGGACCGCGGTGAGCTCAGTGACGAGCAGATCGACTGGGTCATCGACGCGTACACCCGCGGGGAGGTCGCCGACGAGCAGATGTCCGCGCTCGCCATGGCGATCCTGCTCAACGGCATGAACCGCCGCGAGATCGCCCGCTGGACGGCCGCGATGATCGCCTCCGGCGAGCGCATGGACTTCTCGTCCCTGTCCCGCCCCACGGCCGACAAGCACTCCACGGGCGGCGTCGGCGACAAGATCACCCTCCCGCTGGCGCCCCTGGTGGCGGCCTGCGGTGCCGCCGTCCCCCAGCTGTCCGGCCGCGGCCTCGGCCACACGGGCGGCACCCTGGACAAGCTGGAGTCGATTCCCGGCTGGCGCGCCCTCCTCTCCAACGAGGAGATGCTGCACGTCCTCGACACGACCGGCGCGGTGATCTGCGCGGCGGGCGACGGCCTGGCCCCCGCCGACAAGAAGCTGTACGCGCTCCGCGACGTCACCGGCACGGTCGAGGCGATCCCGCTGATCGCCTCCTCGATCATGTCGAAGAAGATCGCCGAGGGCACGGGCTCCCTGGTCCTGGACGTGAAGGTCGGCACCGGCGCCTTCATGAAGACCATCGAGGACGCGCGGGAACTGGCGTCCACGATGGTGGGCCTGGGCACCGACCACGGCGTGAAGACGGTGGCCCTGCTGACGGACATGTCGACCCCGCTGGGCCTGACGGCGGGCAACGCCCTCGAGGTCCGCGAGTCGGTGGAGGTCCTGGCGGGCGGCGGCCCCGCGGACGTGGTCGAGCTGACGGTCGCCCTGGCCCGGGAAATGCTGGAAGCCGCGGGTGTCCGTGACGCCGACCCGGCGAAGGCCCTGGCCGACGGCTCGGCGATGGACGTCTGGCGCCGCATGATCGCGGCCCAGGGCGGCGACCCCGACGCGGAGCTGCCGGTGGCGCGCGAGCAGCACGTGATCAAGGCCCCGTCCTCCGGTGTCCTCACCCGCCTCGACGCCTACGACATCGGCGTCGCCGCCTGGCGCCTGGGCGCCGGGCGCGCCCGCAAGGAGGACCCGGTGCAGGCGGGCGCGGGCATCGAGATGCACGCCAAGCCGGGCGACACGGTCACCGCGGGCCAGCCCCTGCTGACCCTGCACACGGACACCCCGGAGCGCTTCGAGTACGCGCTCCAGGCGGTGGAGGGTTCGTACGACGTCGCGGCGCCGGGGACGGACTTCACGGCGTCGCCGGTGGTGCTGGAGCGTATTGCCTGACCTGGGGTTTCCTCATTCGGGTCAACGGGATCGGTGGACCGGCGCCGGTCCCGTTCGGCATGCTGGGATCGGTGACGACCGATTGGAGACCGCCATGGGCGCACTCGCCGCCGAGTCCGGCTCCCCCGGGAACACGGACTGGGACGAGCTCGTCCGTGTCTGGGAGGGGACGGACGCTCCCGAGGGCAGCAAGGTGGAGATCATCGAAGGGATCGTCACCGTGTCGCCTCCGCCGTCCGAAGAGCACAACGACACTGCTGAGCTGGTTCAGCGTCGCCTGTACACAGCGATTCCGGACGACTGGGGCATCTATCAGACACTCGGCCTCACGTGCCCGGAGACGGGCGGGCTCTTCATGTCCGACCTGTGCGTGGTGCCGCGGGCTGCCCTGCGCCGTGGCACGCGCGTGCATGCCGGCGAAGCCGAACTCGTCGTCGAGGTCACGTCCAAGAGCAATGCGAACCACGATCGCATCAAGAAGGCCCACGGCTACGCCGTCGCGGGCGTACCGCTCTACCTCCTCCTGGACGCCTGGCAGTCCGGGCGTCCCACGGCGACGCTCTACGGAGAACCGCAGAGCGGCACATACCGAGTCCTCGATTCGGTGGAGTACGGCGAGGAGCTGACGCTGCCCGCACCGTTCAAGCTGGTCCTCGACACCGGCATCTTCCCGCTGAGCTGACGTCTTCAGCCCAACAACGCGGCGACGACCACGAGTATCGGCACCGACAACACCGTCGACACCAGAATCGAGTCCCGCGCCAACCGCTCGCCCACCCCATAACTCGACGCATACGTGAACAGGTTCTGCGCGGCCGGCAGCGCCGACGTCACCACCACGTCCAGCAGCGGAGCGCCCCGCAGGCCGAACACCCCCGCCGCCAGCGCCCAGGCCGCCGCCGGCTGGCCCACCGACTTCAGGGCGACCGAGAGCAGCACCGGCAGACGGTCCGGGCCCCGCCCGGGCATCGTGCTGCCGCACAGGGAGATGCCGAAGGCCAGCAGGACCGCCGGGACCGACATCCCGCCGATCAGGGTCAGGGGGTCCAGGACGGGGGCCGGCACCTTCACGCCGGCCGCCGACACCGCGACGCCCGCCAGTGAGCCGACGGCGATCGGGTTGCGCAGCGGCGTGAGCAGCCGCCGCCACAGCGGGCCCTTCTCGCCCTCGCCCGACAGGTCGAGGATCGTCAGGGCGATCGGCGTGACCCCGACCAACTGGAACAGCAGCACCGGCGCCACCAGCGACGCGTCGCCCAGCACATACACCGCGATCGGGATGCCGAGGTTGCCCGAGTTGACGTAGCTGGAGCACAGGGCGCCGATCGTCGTACGGCCCACGCCCCAGCGCCGTACGACACCGACCGCGACGAAGACCGAGGCCGCCGCGGCCGTACTCAGGGCCGTGACCAGCAGACGGCTGGAGAAGATCACCGACAGGTCGGTCTGCGCGAGCGTGGTGAAGAGCAGGGCGGGGGACGCCACGTGGAAGGCCAGCTTGGTGAGGACCTCGCGGCCCTGGTCGCCGAGGTAGCCGCGCCGGCCGATCACATAGCCCACCCCGATGACGACCGCGATCACCGCGAACCCGGTCAACACCCCCTGCACGGAACCCCCTTGGCGGGCAGGGGGCCGCAGGGTATTCGGCGATGCGCTGATGGATGTGGCATACAGGCAACCCTCCGGGGAAGGAGGGGGACGGGTCAACGTGATCTCGGTCGGCGGACGTCCGGCCGATGAGTTACGCCCGCCCGCCCGGTCTACCGATCGTGGACGCCATGACACCCGCTGTACTCGTGCTCGCCGGCCCCGTCACCCGGGACGAGGTGCCGGAGCTGTGCGAGGCGGTGCGGGCGTGGTTGGAAGCCACCGGGGCAGGGGTCGTGGTGTGTGACGTCGGCGGGCTCGGGCCGCCGGGCCTCGGCACCGTCGACCTGCTGGCGCGGTTGCAGCTGGCCGCCCGGCGGGCGGGGGGCCGCATACGGCTGCGCGACCCCGACCCCGCGCTACACGCCCTCCTCGACCTGGTCGGCCTCCGCTTCGAGGTGGAGAGGGAGCCCGAACAGCGGGAACCAGCGCTGCGTGTCGAGGAAGCAGTGGAACCCGGTGATCCGGCCGTCTGATATCTCCAGGACCTGGACCGCCCAGGGGCTGAAGCCGCCCTTCTCCGGGTCCGGCTTGTACTGGGCGAACCCCGGCAGCCCGTTGACCTGGACCGGCACCAGACGCGAGCCCGCGCACGGGGCGCCCAGTGTCGTCATGAAGCCCGTGATGTCCTCGACGCCCGTCAGCCACAGGTCGAACGGCGGCATCGTCATGATGGCGTCCTCGTGCAGCAGGGCCGTCAGCGCCGTCATGTCGTAGCCCTCGAAGGCCGCGACATAGCGCTCCAGGAGCTTTTGCTGCTCCTCGTCCAGCGGGTCGGAGACGGCGGCGGCGCCGCCCGGCTGCTGCTGCTCGGCGAGCGTCGCGCGGGCCCGCTGCAGCGCGCTGTTCACCGACGCGACCGTCGTGCCGAGCAGCTCGGCGACCTCGCTCGCCCGCCAGGCCAGCACCTCGCGCAGGATCAGCACCGCCCGCTGCTTGGGCGGCAGTTGCTGCAGGGCGGCCATGAAGGCGAGCCGCACCGACTCCTTGGCGACGGCCGCCTCCGCCGGGTCGTCGGTCGTGGGCAGCACCCGGCTGTCCGGCATCGGCTCCAGCCAGGTGTTGTCCGGCCGGGGGGAGAGCGCCGCCCGGGCGAGCGGTGTCGACTCCGTCAGGTCCATCGGCCTCGCGCGCTTGTTGCCGGCGGTCAGCATGTCCAGGCACACGTTCGTCGCGATGCGGTACAGCCACGAGCGGAGGCTGGAGCGCCCCTCGAACTTGTCGTAGCTCCGCCAGGCGCGGACCATGGTGTCCTGCACCGCGTCCTCGGCCTCGAAGGACGAGCCGAGCATGCGGTAGCAGTACCCGGTCAGTTCGACGCGGTGTTGCTCCAGCCTGACATCGAGGTCCGTCGTCGTCGCCGTACGGTCGCTCATCGTCCACCCACCCCTGGGGCCGTATCCCGTGGTGCGCCTCGTCGCGCCCACCACCTCGGAAGCTACCGCAGCCCACTGACAATGGCCCCCGGAGTGGGCGAAAGCGCAGGTCGAACGGCATCTCGCCGACACACCGCTGGGGCGCACCCCGTCGGCGGGCGCGCCCCAGCGAGGGGATGGCGAGGCGGGCTCAGGCGAGCGGAACGCCGTTCAGCGGCAGGGTCTGCAGGGGCAGCCCCTCGGCGCCGGGCAGCTGGACCGGCACACCCCCGAGCAGCGCGGCGGCCACACCGGTCGGGCCGCCGACCACGGCCTGCTCGGCGGCCGGCTGCGCGGCGGCCACTCCGGTGGTGAGCGCCTCCTGGCCCTGGGCCAGACCCGCGGTGGCGGCCGGCGTGGCCTGGGAGATGTTCTCGGCCGGGAGCGTCCTGGTGACGGTGTCCAGCGCCGCGCCGGCGGCCTCCGGGCTGACCGGCGCGGCGTTCGCGGCGCCGGCGCCCGCGGCGGCGAAGGCGGCACCGAGAGCGGCGACACCGAGGGTCCTGGCAGCAGACTGCTTCATGAAATGCGTCCTCGAAATTCGTTAACGGGGTTGTGAGCGGTTCTCGACCGTAAACACGCGCCGCACGCCTCCGCAAACATCGAAATGAGGACGGATTGTGAATGAGGTTCGCGCTCCGTGTGGGTGCAGCTGGGCGCGTCACTCCTGCCGGTCGGGAGAATCGCTGGTAGACGTGGTCTGTCGGAAAAGCCACTCGGACTTGAGTTCGGCATATCCGGGCTTGATCACGTCATTGATCATGGCCAGTCGTTCATCGAAAGGAATGAACGATGATTTCATCGCATTGACGGAGAACCACTGCATGTCGTCGAGCGTGTAACCGAATGCCTCGACAAGGTGCTCGAATTCCCGGCTCATGCTGGTGTGGGACATGAGGCGGTTGTCGGTGTTCACCGTCGCGCGGAAGTGCAGGCGGCGCAGCAGGCCGATGGGGTGGGCGGCGTACGAGTCCGCGGCGCCCGTCTGGAGGTTGGAGCTCGGGCACAGCTCCAGCGGGATGCGCTTGTCGCGGACGTACGAGGCGAGCCGGCCGAGCTTCACCGAGCCGTCGGCGTGCACCTGGATGTCGTCGATGATCCGCACCCCGTGTCCGAGCCGGTCGGCGCCGCACCACTGCAGGGCCTGCCAGATGGACGGCAGGCCGAAGGCCTCGCCCGCGTGGATCGTGAAGTGGTTGTTCTCGCGCTTGAGGTACTCGAAGGCGTCGAGATGCCGGGTCGGCGGGTGACCGGCCTCGGCGCCCGCGATGTCGAAGCCGACGACGCCCAGGTCGCGGTAGCGGTTGGCGAGTTCGGCGATCTCCAGGGCGCGGGCGGCGTGCCGCATGGCGGTGAGCAGGGCGCCCACGCGGATGCGGTGGCCGTTCTCCCGCGCGAGCCGCTCGCCCTGCCGGAACCCGTCGTTGACGGCCTCGACGACCTCTTCGAGACGGAGCCCGCCTTCGAGGTGCTGTTCGGGGGCGTACCGCACCTCGGCATAGACGACCCCGTCCTCGGCGAGGTCCACGGCGCACTCGGCGGCGACCCGGACGAGGGCGTCGCGGGTCTGCATGACGCCGACGGTGTGTCTGAACGTCTCCAGGTACCGCTCCAGGGAGCCGGAGTCGGCCGCCTCGCGGAACCAGACGCCGAGCTTGTCGGGGTCCGTCTCGGGCAGTTGGGCGTAGCCGGTCTCGCGGGCGAGGTCGACGATGGTGCCGGGGCGGAGCCCGCCGTCGAGGTGGTCGTGCAGCAGAACCTTCGGGGCCCGGCGGATCTGGTCCGAGCTCGGGATGTTCGCCTTGGGGGCAGTCTCGCTCGTCATTTCCGCACTGTAAGGCCTATGCGCGTAGATTGCTGGCTGATCGTTCCATTTCTTTCGGTGACGTTCGGGCGGTGTACGAATCCGTCGATACGTAACGGTGACCCCACGGACGGGTGGCGTACACCCTTCCTTCTGACACTGTTCTGTCATGGCACAGCAAGCGACGCCGGTTCGCAGAGCCCGGCTGGGCAGGGCGATCGGGCCGGAGCCGACAGCGGTGAGCGGCGTGGTGCTCCTTCTTCCCGGTGGTGACGAGGTCTCACAGCGCAAACCGGCGCCGCTGCTGGCGACGTCGTATCTGCGCACCCTGGGGCGCCGTTTGATGCGGGCCGGGCGGGGCGAAGGGCTCGCCGTGCATGTCGTTCACTACCGGTTCCGCGGGTGGAACGGCAGCGCCGCGAACCATGCGAGCGATGCGTTGTGGGCCGCGGACGAGGTCGTACGGCGCTACGGCGACGTTCCGGTGTGCCTCGCCGGGATCGACATGGGCGGGCGGGCGGCCCTGCATGCGGGGGGCCATGAAGCCGTCAACTCCGTGCTGGCGATAGCCCCTTGGCTGCCGGAGGAGGACGTGGCGGCCTCGCCCGAACCGGTGAAGCAGCTCGGAGGGCGGCGGGTGATGATCGTGCACGGCACGAATGACGAGGTCTGCGACCCCGAGCTGTCCTTCAGGCTGGCGGCGCGGGCGAAGAAGGCGAATCGGGAGGTGTGCCGGTTCGAAGTGCACTCGGATCGGCACGGGTTGCATCAGCACCGGGATGAAGTCCTCGCACTGGCCGGGGACTTCGTCATGGGGGTGCTGTTCGGTCGGGACTTCTCCCGGCCTGTTCAGGATGCGTTCGCTGCGCCGCCGCCGTTGGGGTTGCGGATGCCGTTGGCTGCGGGGTTCGGTAAGTCGTTGCGCCGGTAGCGTCGTTGGGGTGAGTGGTTCGTCGGCGGGTGCGGGTCGTCTTGGGCCGGTCGCGCAGGTCCCCGCGCCCCTTAGGTCCGCTGCCCTTAGGTGGGCAACAAGTTGCCCCTTCTTGAGAGCAAGAACTTCTTGAAGGCGGCCACCGGGGGTGTGTCCGGGCGGTCGGCCAGCCATGCGACGCCGATTTCGCGGGCCGCGCGCGGGGCCGTGACCGTCAGCTCGGCCACCCCTGGGCGTGGTACCGCGGGCGGGGGCAGGAGGGCGACGCCCAAGCCCGCCGCCACCAGGCCCCGCAATGTCTCCGCCTCCTCTCCCTCGAAGGCGATGCGCGGCTTGAAGCCCGCCTCCTTGCAGAGGTCGTCGGTGATGCGGCGGAGGCCGTAGCCGGGCTCCAGGGTGACGAAGATTTCGTCGCAGGCCTCTGCCAGGCGGATGCGTTTGCGGGTGGCGAGGGGGTGGTCGGCGGGGACGACGAGGCGGAGTTTCTGTTCGTCGAGGCGGCGGGCCACCAGGTCCGGGGCGTCCGGGACCGGGGAGGTCAGGCACAGGTCCAGTTCACCCGCCCGGAGCCGTTCGATCATGGCCTCGCCGTAGTTCTGGACCAGGCTGAAGCGGACGCGCGGGTGGTCGGCGCGGAAGGCGTGCAGGAGGCCGGGGACCGTTTCCGCGCCCATGGTGTGCAGGAAGCCGAAGGCGACCTTGCCGGTGGACGGGTCGGCGTCGGCCCGTACCTCCTCGGCGGCGCGGCGGATCTCGGCGAGTGCGCGTTCGGCCGAGGCGAGGAAGGTGCGGCCGGCGGGGGTCAGGGAGACGGTGCGGCCGTGGCGGGCGAACAGGTCGACGCCCAGATCCTGTTCCAGGCGGACCATGGCGCGGGAGAGCGTGGACTGCGGGACCTGCATCTCGTGGGCGGCCCGGGTGACGTGCTCGGTGCGGGCGACGCCGACGAAGTAGGCGAGGCGGGGGGCGAGCAGCCTCGACAGGTCTGTCATGTCTTCTGTGTCACTGGATGGTGACAGGCGAGGCTGTGAGCTGTGTTGATGCGTCATGGGAACGATTATGGAGAGTTCATGCATTGGACGGATGAGTGGGGCGGTACGTAGCTTCGAAGCATGTCTCCCGCCAGTACCGGGGCGTCCACCCTCGTGGGCGCCGCACCCACTGTCCCTGTCGTCGACTCCCGAATGGCCCCGGGCGGCCCCGGCTACCGCCGGATGAGCCTCGCCCTCTTCCTCGCCGGTGTCGCGACCTTCGCACTGCTCTACTCCACGCAGGCCCTTCTGCCGCTGATCTCCGGCGAGTTCGGGGTGGCGGCGAGCGAGGCGAGCTGGACGGTGGCGGCGGCGACGGGCGGTCTGGCCCTGTTCGTGCTGCCCATGAGCGCGCTGTCGGAGCGGTTCGGACGCCGTACGGTCATGACGGCGTCGCTGGCGGTCGCGGTGACCGTCGGGCTGCTGGTCCCCTTCGCGCCGAACCTGACCGCCCTGGTCGCGCTGCGGGCGGTCCAGGGCGCCGCGCTGGCGGGTCTGCCGGCCTCGGCGACGGCGTATCTCGCCGAGGAGGTCCGGCCCAAGGCTCTGGTCACGGCGATCGGGCTGTTCGTCGCGGGCAACAGCGTCGGCGGGATGAGCGGCCGTGTCATCACCGGCTGGGTCGCGCAGGAGTGGGGCTGGCGGGTCGCGGTCGGCGTGATCGGCGCCATCGCGGTGGCGTGTGCGGTCGCCTTCCGGCTGCTGCTTCCGGCACCCCGGCACTTCAAGCCGGGCTCGCTGCGGCCGCGGGTGCTCGTGCGTACGGTGCGCGGCCATCTCTCCGACCCGCTGCTGTGCCGTCTGTACGCGATCGGCGCGCTGTTCATGACGGTCTTCGGCGGCGTGTACACGGTGATCGGATACCGCCTGACGGAAGCGCCGTTCGGCCTCCCCCAGGGCATCATCGGCTCGATCTTCCTGGTCTACCTCGTCGGCACCGTGTCGGCGTCGACGGCGGGCCGGCTGGTGGGCCGCCTGGGCCGCCGCGGTGCGCTGTACGCGGCGGGCGGTACGACGGCCGCGGGTCTGCTGCTGTCCCTGGCGGGCTCCCTCCCGCTGGTCCTGCTGGGCCTGGTCCTGATCACCGGCGGCTTCTTCGCGGGCCACGCGGTGGCCTCCTCCGCGGTCAGCAAGACGGCCACGCACGGCCGCGCCCAGGCCTCGGCGCTGTACCAGTCCGCCTACTACATCGGCTCCAGCGCGGGCAGCACGGTGGGTGCCGTCGCCTTCCATGCGGGCGGCTGGGGCGGGACGGTCACGGTCGGTCTGCTGGCGGTGCTCGGTGTCGTGACGATCACCGTCCTCGGAACGCGTGCGGCTCGGGCCCAGCAGCGGCTCGCGACGGCCTGAGCCGCACGTCCGCTTCCCCCTGACCGGGGTCGGCCGGTCAGGGGGATTGCTGTTTCCCGTGGTTCACCAGGCCGTGCGTGTCCTGTTCGCCTTGTCCTCCGAGGGGAGCAGGATCCACAGGGCTATGTAGAGCAGGAACTGCGGGCCCGGGAGCAGGCAGGAGAGCAGGAAGATCACGCGCATCGTCGTCGCGGAGGTGCCGAAGCGCCGTGCCAGCGCGGCGCACACTCCGCCGATCATGCGGCCATGGGTGGGTCGGGCGAGCGCGGTCATGGTGCGGCTCCTTCGCGAGCGTCGGCCGAAGGCCCCCTGGCGGGGCCTTCCGAGTGGATGCCTTGCCTCATCTGACATCCACGCTATGGCGACGAAGCGGGCAAAGCGTCACTCTAGGGAGCTATCCCGACCCTGGGAATCGTCGGGGTCCGACCCTGAGTGAGCTCCTCCTGGGGGGTCGTCGTGCGATGTGCGCGACGGGACCTGCGGCGGAGCCAGGCGCGGGCCGCGGGCACGATCGCCGTGTGCGCGAGGGCCACGCCCACGGTGTTCAGCAGGAGTGAGTCGACGTCCACGACCTGGCCGGGGACGTCGGTCTGCAGCAGTTCGATGCCGAGGGAGATCAGGGCGCCGGCGGCGACCGTGCGGACCAGGGAGCCGAGGGGGGAGGCGTCGAGCCTGCCGTGCGCCATCGGGATCAGCACCCCCAGCGGGGCGAGCAGCGCGAGACCCTCGACGATGCGGCGGGCGGCCTCCTGCCAGCCCAGGGCCAGGTCGGCTCTTATCCCGGCGAACGGCCGCAGGTTGGCCGGCATCACCCAGGGGACGTCCAGGGGGCGCAGCGTGAGCCAGGCGACGAACGCGAGATGCGCGACCAGGAGCACACCCCCCGTCGCACGGATGCGGATCGCGGCGCTGCCGCCGATGGAGCCTTGACGCTGCACGCCCCCCTAGACGCGCCCCCCGGCACGATCGGTTCCGGGAGACGCCGGACCGGTGTGAGGTGTCCGCCACACGGTCCTCCGGTCTCAGCCCAAGACCCGCGTCAACGCCGAGCGTTGCCGAGCCGCGCGTGATGGTCCGGCCCGGCCGACGCAGTCACCCCGTCACCTCGGTCGAGGGGGGATCGTTGCTGCCCGGCCTCGTGCGGACCTCGTCCGTGCACTCGTAGCGGCGCGGGGGCTCCTCCGTCGGGCCGCCCAGGATGACCGAGCCGTCGCCCTCGGCGGCCGTGGAGTCCGAGAAGGTGCAGACGATCTGGGCGAGGGCGTACGACGTGAGGTCGTGCGGGGGCGTGCTCAGGCGCAGGGTGTCGTCGGGGTCGTCGCGGCGCGGGCTGCTCACGCTCATGGCGCCGCGGACGTCCGTCGTGTAGCCGGCCTCCTTCTCGTCGGCCGACGGCGACGCCTCCAGCGCGTCCAGCAGGCCCTGCGCCACCAGCACGCGCCGCTCCGAGTCCGCAGTGCCGTCCGGTACCCGTACCGTCCGCTCGACGGCCACCAGCTGCGACCCGCACAGCAGGAACACCTGCACCGGAAGCCCGCGCGAGGCCTGCGTCGACACGTTCGGTTCGGAGAGGGAGCAGCGCACCCGCGAGGGCGCCGGCCCGAAGTCGGTCGGCACCTCCGTGGACCGTATGCCGCAGCCGGTCAGGAGGGCGGCGGCCAGCGCCGAGAGGGTCAGCACCCGGCCTATGTGCGGGTGCCGTTCCCGGGGTGAGGCCACGTTCATCGGGCGTCCCCCTTCTTCGTGTCGCCGGCGTTCTTGCCGTTGCCCCCGTTGCCCTCATTGCCGTTCGTCCGCTGAGCCAGCTCCGAGGCGTCCCGGGGCAGCCGCAGGGTGAACACCGCGCCGCCCTCGGGGGAGTTGGCGGCGGTGATCTCGCCGCCGTGGATGTGGGCGTTCTCCAGGGCGATGGACAGGCCGAGGCCGCTGCCCTCGGAACGCGGGCGGGAGGCGCTGGCCTTGTAGAAGCGGTCGAAGACGTGGGGGAGGACGTCCTCGGGGATGCCCGGGCCGTGGTCGCGCACCTGAATGACGATCTCGCTGTCCTCGGCGCGCACGGACACCCGCACCGGCGAGCCGCCGTGCTTGAGCGCGTTGCCGATGAGGTTGGCCAGGATGACGTCCAGACGGCGGGGATCCAGGCGGGCCATGATGCCGCGCTCGGCGTCCAGGTCGACCGCGTCCAGCCAGGCGCGGGCGTCGATGCACGCCGTGATCTGGTCGGCTATGTCGACGTCGTCGAGGACGAGGCGGGCCGTGCCCGCGTCGAAGCGGGTGACCTCCATCAGGTTCTCGACAAGGTCGTTGAGGCGGCGCGTCTCGCTGACGACGAGGCGTACGGCGGGCTCGATCATGGGGTCCATGGAGCCGGACTCCGCCTCCAGCTCCTCCTCCAGGACCTCGGTGACCGCGGTGATCGCGGTGAGCGGGGTGCGCAGCTCGTGCGACATGTCCGCCACGAACCGCCGGGACGCCTCGTCCCGCGCCGCCATGTCGGCGACCCGCTTCTCCAGCGCCTCCGCGGCGTTGTTGAACGTCCGCGAGAGATCGGCCAGTTCGTCCGTGCCGGAGACCCTCAGGCGGGTGTCCAGCTTGCCCTCGCCGAGCCGGCTGGCGGCGACACCGAGGCGCTGCACCGGCTTCAGTACGGTCGTGGCGGCGGCCTGCGCGAGCAGCGCGGAGCCGATCAGGGCGAGGCCCGTGGCGATACCGAGCGACCAGGCCAGGGAGTTGAGGTCCTTGGCCTCCTGCTCCAGGGACTTGAGCATGTAGCCGGTCGGACCGCCGCCGTTCACGCGCGTACCGGCGATCAGGTACGGGGTGTCGTCGTCCGAGATCCGCTGCCAGTACAGGCGGTACTCGGACTTGTTGTCGACCTGCTGCTTCTCGTTCACCGCCGTGCGCAGCGACTTGGGCACGTCCGCGAGCGTGAAGCCGTCCAGGCCGCCGGAGCTGCCGTACATGGGGTTGCCGTCGGCGTCCTGGGCGACGAGCAGCACGGTGAAGCGCTGGCTGCTGTTGGCCATCTGCCCGGCGGTGTGCTGCAGTTCGTCCTGCGTCGGGTTCTGGGGCAGCAGGCCCGCGCGGTTCTGCATCTGCTGCTCGAAGTCGCGCAGCACCGCGTCCTGGGTGCGCCTGAGCACCGCCTCACGGTTGAGCCAGTAGGCGATCCCGGACGCGGACACGGCGGCCGTGAGCGCCACCAGTCCGAAGACGACCACCAGCCGCAGCCGCAGGCTGGTGAAGCGCAGCCTCGACCACACTCCCTTGCGAGCCGCGACCCAGCCGCGGAAACCCCCTTGCGCGTCGGTCACTGAGGCGCGTCCAGGCGGTAGCCGACCCCACGGACGGTACGGATCAGAGTGGGGGAGGAGGGCACGTCCTCGACCTTGGCGCGCAGCCGCTGGACGCAGGCGTCCACGAGGCGGGAGTCGCCCAGGTAGTCGTGCTCCCAGACCAGGCGCAGCAGCTGCTGGCGGGACAGGGCCTGACCGGGGCGGCGTGACAGTTCGAGCAGCAGGCGCAGCTCGGTCGGGGTCAGCTGGAGGTCCTCGCCGTTCTTCGTCACGGTCATGGCCGCGCGGTCGATGACCAGGCTGCCGAAGGTCGCGGCGTCGTTCGACTCGCGCTCCCCGCGCCGCAGCACGGCCCGGATCCGGGCGTCGAGGACCCGCCCCTGCACCGGTTTGACGACGTAGTCGTCCGCGCCGGACTCCAGTCCGACCACGACGTCGATGTCGTCGCTGCGCGCGGTCAGCAGAATGATCGGCAGCTGGTCCGTGCGCCGGATGCGCCGGCACACCTCGAACCCGTCGATGCCGGGCAGCATCACGTCCAGCACGATCAGGTCCGGCCGCTGCTCACGCAGCAGTTTCAGGCCGTCCTCGCCGGTGGCAGCCGTGGCCACACGGTGTCCCTGGCGCGTCAGTGAGAGCTCCAGGGCCGTGCGGATGGCGTCGTCGTCCTCGATCAGCAACAGGGAAGGCACGGGGGTCATTCTGGCCCATGCGAGGCGGGGTTTCGACACCTGTACGAGCTGTACGGCTACGCGCACGTAGCGCTTCTGTCTGTGGTGGTGCTGTCCCGCGCCTGGGGCCACCTGTGACACAGGCCCCTGTGACAGGTCTGTGACAGTCGGCGGACACGGCGATGAAGGTGCCCGGGCAAGCTTTTCGGCACAGGCAGGACAGCAAGCCGCACCACAGCAAGACGTACGAGCAGAACACCGGAAGTCCACGACGGGGGGCGCGAGATGAACACGCTGCACGGCACCAGCACCAGCGCAGTGATCACGCGCCTGCACGACGTGAACGGGGGCCGGGGTTCGGAGAAGTCCGGTGCCGTGAGCGGGCGGGGGTGCGCTCGCGGCACCGGACGTCAGCACACCGCGTACATGACGGTGGTTGACGGTTTCACGGGGGAGGCTCACGGGGGAGCCGCGTACAGGGAGGACTCGGGGGAGCGGCGTCGCTCGCTGTCGGAGGCGGAGTTCACCGCCTACGTCCAGGAGCGCCGCGCCTCCCTGTACGCAACCGCCTACCACCTGACCGGTGACCGCTTCGAGGCCGAGGACCTGCTGCAGAGCGCGCTGTTCTCGACCTACAAGGCCTGGGACCGGATCAGCGACAAGGCCGCGGTCGGCGGATACCTCCGCCGCACCATGACGAACCTGCACATCAGCGCGTGGCGCCGCCGCAAGCTGAACGAGTACCCGACCGAGGAACTGCCGGAGACGCCCGGCGACACGGACGCGATGCGCGGCACCGAGCTGCGCGCGGTCCTGTGGCAGGCGCTCGCCCGCCTCCCCGAACTCCAGCGGACGATGCTGGTCCTGCGCTACTACGAGGGCCGCACCGACCCGGAGATCGCGGAGATCCTCGACATCAGTGTCGGCACGGTGAAGTCCAGCATCTGGCGGTCGCTCCGCCGGCTGCGCGAGGACGAGGTCCTCAGCTTCGGCCGTGACGAGGAGGACGCCTTCGGGGAGCTTGTCGCCTGAAGGTCGTGGGGGGACCGCTCGGGGGAGCGGTGGCAAGTGGGGGGACCCACGGGGGCCGGGGGGCCCACGGGGGACCAACGGGGGAATGTAACGGGGGGTGCTCCGCCACGGGGGAAACGGGGGAGCACAACGACAGCGGGGCTGGAGGGCCGGGGGGTCCGTCCAGTCCCGCTTCGCTGTGCGGTCAGCGGGCGGCCATGGGAGCCGCCCCGGCGGGAGTGTCGCCGACGGCGATGGCCTCGGCGGGATCGACGCCCTCGATCGTGTAGGCACCGGTCGTGCTCTGCGGGATGGCGACCCCCGGATCGTCGGGCGTGTCGTCGCACTCCGCGACCGTGGCGGTGCCCAGCCGCTCGCCGACGGTGAAGACGGACTTCTCGGTGGGCAGGTAGTCGCGGCCGTCGTAGGTGACCAGCCCGGCGCAGGAAGCGTCGCCGGAGCCCTCGCCGCTCGCAGCCGTGCAACCGGCCCCCGCCAGTACCGCGGCCGTCACCAGCAGAACCGCACGCTTCATCGTGGTCCTCTCCGTCGCAAGATCTCAGGCCTACGACGGAGAAGGCGCCGAAGTCGTTCAGCCCGCCGGCGTGGAAGCCGCCGGGCAGCGGCCCGCCGCGGCCGCGGTGAGGCGGCCGAGGGCCTCGTCCCGGTCGCAGGCGTGGGCGCCGAGGGCGGTCTGGCGGGCGATGATCGAGCGTTCCAGGCGCATCAGGCGCCAGCCGCGGCGCAGCAGGAAGGGCACCGACTTGCGGCCCTCCTTCAGGTCGCGCAGGAAGCGGCGGCGGAAGGTCTTCACCGGGCCGCGGCTCAGGCACAGCGCGTCGGCCAGCACACCGAGTTCCCGGCAGCGCGTGACGATCTCGGCGGCGAAGATGCCCTCCGCGATGAACAGCGGGGTCCGCCCGATCTCGACCGTCTCCGCGCCGGTGCGGGCGCTGAGCGAGATGTCGTACAGCGGCACGTCCGTACGGCCCGTGCGGCACAGCTCCACGATCGCCGCCACGGCGGTGTCGGCGTCCCACGAGTCGGGGTGGTCCCAGTCGATGTCGGAGCTCCCGGGGACCTGCGGCAGGGTCGGGTCGTCGCCCTCTTTGTAGAAGTCGTCGAGCCGCAGGACCGGAAGACCGGAACGGGCCGCGAGGAGGGACTTGCCGGAGCCGGAAGGGCCGCAGAGCAGCACGACTCGCGTCGGTATGGGCGGTTGGGAACTCACGGGACACCAGTGTGAGGCATCGCCCGGCCGCAGAACGACCCGGCGGACCTCGTTTGATGCGCGCATCACACGTGGACTACACCTCGTGTTCACCCGGCTACCTTGCGCTGCGTACGGGAACGGCGGAGAGCCGCGCCTCCCCCGGACGGAGGGGAAGCGCGGCTCTCCGGTTCGAGGGGCTCAGTACGACGAGCCCGACGCGCCCAGCGACCCCGTCGGGTGCCAGACCGTCTTGGTCTCCAGGAACGCCGTCATACGGTCGATGCCGGGGTCGGCCGACCAGTCGGCCTCGTCCACAGGCTGTGGACGCAGGACGCGCTTGAGGTTGTCCGCCGCGGCGATCTCCAGCTCCTTCGCCAGGACGTCGTCAGCGCCCGCCAGATCGATCGCGTTGACGTCCTGGTGCGCGGCCAGCGGCGTCGCGATCTCCGCCGTACGGCCGGAGAGGACGTTGACGACACCGCCGGGCAGGTCGGAGGTGGCCAGGACCTCGCCGAGCGAGAGGGCCGGGAGCGGCGACTTCTCGGAGGCCACGACCACGGCCGTGTTGCCGGTCGCGATCACCGGGGCGACCACCGAGACCAGGCCCAGGAAGGACGACTCCTGCGGGGCCAGGACGGCCACGACGCCCGTCGGCTCGGGAGAGGAGAGGTTGAAGAACGGGCCCGCGACCGGGTTCCCGCCGCCGACCACCTGGGCGATCTTGTCGGTCCAGCCCGCGTACCAGACCCAGCGGTCGATCGCCGCGTCGACCTGAGCCGCCGCCTTGGACTTCGACAGGCCCTCCGCGTCGGCCACTTCACGGACGTACTGCTCGCGCCGGCCCTCCAGCATCTCGGCGATGCGGTAGAGGATCTGCCCCCGGTTGTAGGCGGTGGCCCCGGACCACGCGCCGAACGCCTTCCGGGCGGCGACCACCGCGTCACGGGCGTCCTTGCGGGAGGACAGGGGGACGTTCGCCAGCCAGTTGCCCTTTGAGTCCGTCACCTCGTACACCCGGCCGCTCTCGGAACGCGGGAACTTCCCGCCGACGTACAGCTTGTAGGTCTTGAAGACGGAGAGCCGCTCGGCGCGCTCGGTCTTGTCGTTCTTGTCAGACATCGAGGTACGCCTCCAGGCCGTGGCGGCCGCCCTCGCGGCCGAAGCCCGACTCCTTGTAGCCGCCGAACGGCGAGGTCGGGTCGAACTTGTTGAACGTGTTGGACCAGACGACGCCGGCCCGGAGCTTGTTCGCGACGGCGAGGATTCGCGATCCCTTCTCCGTCCAGATGCCCGCCGACAGGCCGTACGGCGTGTTGTTGGCCTTGGCGACGGCCTCGTCCGGGGTGCGGAAGGTGAGGACCGACAGGACCGGGCCGAAGATCTCGTCCCGGGCGATCCGGTGCGCCTGGGTGACGTTCGTGAAGAGCGTCGGGGCGAACCAGTACCCGGAGGTCGGGATCTCGCAGGCCGGGGACCAGCGCTCGGCGCCCTCCGCCTCGCCCTGCTCGACGAGCGTGGTGATGCGGGAGAGCTGCTCCTCGGAGTTGATCGCGCCGATGTCGGTGTTCTTGTCCAGCGGGTCGCCGAGGCGGAGCGTGGAGAGCCTGCGCTTGAGGGACTCCAGCAGCTCGCCCTGGATCGACTCCTGGACCAGCAGACGGCTGCCCGCGCAGCAGACCTGGCCCTGGTTGAAGAAGATCCCGTTGACGATGCCTTCGACGGCCTGGTCGATCGGGGCGTCGTCGAAGACGATGTTGGCGCCCTTGCCTCCGAGCTCCAGGGTGATCTTCTTGCGGGTGCCCGCGACGGTCCGCGCGATCTCCTTGCCGACGGCCGTGGAGCCGGTGAAGGCGACCTTGTTCACGTCCGGGTGGGCGACGAGCGTGGCGCCCGTGTCGCCGTAGCCCGGAAGGATGTTGACGACGCCCTTGGGCAGGCCCGCCTGGCGGCAGATGTCCGCGAAGAAGAGCGCGGAGAGGGGGGTCGTCTCGGCGGGCTTGAGCACCACGGTGTTGCCGGTGGCGAGCGCGGGCGCGATCTTCCACGCCAGCATCAGCAGCGGGAAGTTCCACGGGATGACCTGGCCGGCGACGCCGAGGGGCTTCGGGTTCGGGCCGAACCCGGCGTGGCCGAGCTTGTCGGCCCAGCCCGCGTAGTAGAAGAAGTGCGCGGCGACCAGGGGGAGGTCCGCGTCGCGGGTCTCCTTGATCGGCTTGCCGTTGTCCAGGGTCTCCAGGACCGCCAGCTCGCGGCTGCGCTCCTGGATGATCCGGGCGATGCGGAACAGGTACTTCGCGCGCTCGGAGCCGGGCAGCGCCGACCACTTCTCGAAGGCCTTGCGGGCGGCCTTCACCGCGCGGTCGACGTCCGCCTCGCCGGCCCGGGCGATCTCGGAGAGGACCTCCTCGCTGGACGGCGAGACGGTCTTGAAGACCTTGCCGTCGGCGGCCTCGGTGAACTCGCCGTCGATGAACAGGCCGTACGAGGGCGCGATGTCCACGATCGCGCGGGACTCGGGGGCCGGTGCGTATTCGAATACGGAAGCCATGGTGATCAGTCCACCGTCACGTAGTCGGGGCCGGAGTAGCGGCCGGTGGCCAGCTTCTGGCGCTGCATCAGCAGGTCGTTCAGAAGCGAGGAGGCGCCGAAGCGGAACCAGTGGTTGTCGAGCCAGTCGTCGCCGACGGTCTCGTTGACCAGGACGAGGAACTTGACGGCGTCCTTGGTCGTCCTGATCCCGCCGGCCGGCTTCACGCCGACCTGGATGCCGGTCTGGGCACGGAAGTCGCGTACCGCTTCCAGCATAAGGAGCGTGTTCGCGGGGGTGGCGTTGACGGCGACCTTGCCGGTGGACGTCTTGATGAAGTCGGCGCCCGCCAGCATGCCGAGCCAGCTCGCCCGCCGGATGTTGTCGTACGTCGACAGCTCGCCGGTCTCGAAGATGACCTTGAGGCGGGCGCTCGTCCCGCAGGCCTCCTTCACGGCGACGATCTCGTCGTACACCTTCATGTAGTTGCCCGCGAGGAACGCCCCGCGGTCGATGACCATGTCCACCTCGTCCGCGCCGGCCGAGACGGCGTCGCGCACGTCGGCCAGCTTCACGTCGAGGGCGGCGCGGCCGGCCGGGAAGGCGGTGGCGACGGAGGCGACCTTGACGCCCGAGCCGGCGACGGCCTCCTTGGCCGTGGCGACCATGTCGGGGTAGACGCAGACGGCCGCGGTCGCCGGGGTCGTCGGGTCGGTGGGGTCGGGGTGGACCGCCTTGGCGCCGAGCGCCCGGACCTTGCCCGGGGTGTCCGCGCCTTCCAGCGTCGTCAGGTCGACCATCGAGATGGCGAGGTCGATGGCGTACGCCTTGGCGGTCGTCTTGATGGAACGGGTACCGAGGGACGCGGCCCGCCCCTCCAGGCCGACCGCGTCGACGCCGGGCAGCCCGTGGAGGAAGCGGCGCAGCGTGCTGTCGGACGCGGTGACGTCCGTGAGTGCGTGAGCGATGGGGGTACCTCCCACGCTTTCGGCAGTGGGGGAGGGTGCATTGGTGGGCATGGTCACCAGACGAGCATATCTACGCGCGTAGCGGCTGTACACCCCAAGAGGACGGCTCGCTCCGAATGCCGGGGAGGTGACCGACCCGGGGGCGCGGGGTTGTATCGATATGCGGCTCCGCCGCGTGGGCGCGAGCAACCACGAACGACCCGCACCCGCAGACAGGCAGCTGCCCCATGGCGCCCGGGCGGTCGGCCAAGCGCCGCAGGCCTGAGGCACAATCGGGCTCATGACGACCCCCGAGCCTCAGTCACCCTCACCGGACCCCGTGTCGAAGGACCGGGTCTACCGCTCGCACATGGGCATCGCCGGCGGTGTCCTGCTGCTGGCCGTCGCGCTCTGGCTCGGCATCGACGCACTGGTCCGGGGCGAGGGCCGCACGCAGTGGCTCGCTCTCGCGGCGCTGATCCTGATCGTGCCGCTGGTGTCCGCCTTCACCCTGCGGCCCGCCGTCCACGCCAACGAGGACCGGCTGCGCATCCGCAACCCGCTCCGCGTGATCGTGCTGCCCTGGGGGCAGATCGCCTCCCTGCGGTCCGGTTACTCGAACGAGGTCGTCGCCAAGTCCGGCACCAAGTTCCAGCTCTGGGCGGTTCCCGTCTCGCTGCGGGCCCGCAAGAAGGCGGCGCGGCGGTCGGCCCAGGCTGCCGCGGAGCGGGGCACCGGGGCGCGGGACCAGCGCGGCGGCCGCGGCCGCGGGGGACTGGGGCTGGACCGGCTCGAGTTCGGGGCGCCGGTGGCGGACAGCGAGGCGCACGGGCTGGTCCGGGCCGAGACCGACCAGATCGTGGACGACCTGCGGGAACTGCTGGAGCGCCGGGAGAACGCGGAGTCCGCGCAGGGCGAGATCACCGTGCGGTGGGCCTATGAGGTGGTCGGGCCGGCGATCGCGGGGGCCGTACTGCTGCTGATCCTGCTGACCATGCAATGAGACCGGGGCCCGGTCGCCGCGTGGGGCCGCTCTACGGCGCACTCGGCCACACCAACACCATGTACGCGCTGCAGTACGCCGAGCCGATGACCGCCGCCGCGAGGACCAGCGTGCGGTGGCGGACGGAGGCGCGTGACAGGTGCAGGGCGAGGGGGAGCAGGAGCGGGAACGCGGGCAGGAGGAAGCGGGCGCGCGGGAAGTAGACGCCGCCGCTGCCCAGGACGATCGCCAGCAGCACGGCCGTGAAGACCAGCAGCGGCACCGGCTGCCGATCCCACACGGACAGCCCGAACAGCACCACCGACGCGATCAGCGTGAGCGTCACCAGCACCAGGAACAGCTCGGGTGTCGCCTCGTACATCAGCAGCCGCCGCATCCAGCGCAGGGTCTCGCGGCCGCCGTCCAACTCGTTGCGCCACAGCCGCTGTACGGCGAAGTAGCCGTCCCAGCGGCCCAGGCGCAGGCCCACCCAGCCGACGTATCCGCACCACCCGAGGGGGGCGATCGCGGCGGCCGCGAGGCTACGGAGGGAGAAGCGGCGGCGCAGGGCGAGCAGGGCCGTCACCGTGATCGCCGCCGCCACCGCGATACCGGTCGGGCGGGTCAGACCCGCGAGCGCCGCGAGCCCGGCGGCGGTCAGCAGGCGGCCGGAGAGCACCGCGTACAGGGACCACGCCGCGAGCGCCGTGAACAGGGACTCGGTGTAGCCCATCCACTGCACCAGGCCGACCGGCAGCGCGGCCCACAGGAGTGTGAGGAGGACGCCGACCCGGCGGCCGTGCAACCGGTCGCCGACGGCGAACACGCCCCACGCGGCGACGAGGGAGGCGACGACGGCGATGGCGAGACCGGTGCTGGCCCGCGTGCCCGGGGTGACCGCCGCGACCGCCTTGACCAGGACCGGGTAGAGCGGGAAGAACGCGAGGTTGTTGGCGCTGTACGCGGTGCCGAGGCCGTGCGCGTACCCGTGATCGGCGATGCCGAGGTACCAGTCGGCGTCCCACTGCGTGGCCAGGATCGGCCACACGCCGTGCCGTTGGCGGTGCGCCCAGACGGTGAGGAGCAGCAGGCCCGTGCTGCGGACGGCGAGGTAGGCGAGGAGGGCGGGGGCCGCGCGGCGCAGGGCGTGCAGCGGAGCGGGGAGGGCGCGCGGAGGTGACGGCGGGGAGCCGGGGCGCAGGTCGGCGTCGGAGGCGTCGGTCGCTCGGGGTGTCGGCCGGAATGCGGTCGAGGACACGGCGGCGGCTCCAGGCGGCTCGGCGGTGCGTTTCCGTTCCACCGTTGCCCGGGCGGCCGGGCGGGGCGTGGAGCCCGGGTCAACCACCGTGCGGAAATCACCCGACGGGGTGCCTCCGGATGGGGGCAGCGCCGGCGGGGATGGGTGAGGGGCGTGTGGGCAGGCGGCGCAGGCCGAGACCGCGCGGCCGGCGGTGCCACCCTGACAGCCCCGGCCGGACCCCGACAGCCCCGGTCGATACCGCTGACCGCCAGGGCCCAGCCGTGCGGGCCCGGACGGTCAGCGGTGCGGGTCGAGGCCGTCGAGGGTCCGCGTACGGACCGAGGACGGCCAGGGCGTGCGTACGGCTCAGATGCCCGCCGCCGTCGACAGGTCCCGCTTGATCGTCGTGAGGAGGTCGGCCGCCTTGGTGCGGGCGGCCGGGAGGTCGGCGTGCGTCGCTACCGGGACGACGACCTCCAGGTAGCACTTCAGCTTCGGTTCCGTGCCGCTGGGGCGGACGATGACGCGGGCGCCCTCCAGGGTGTAGCGCAGGCCGTCGGTGGGCGGGAGCGTCTCGGTGCCCTGGGTGAGGTCCTCGGCGCGGGTGATGGGCAGGCCCGCCAGCTCGGTCGGCGGCTGTTCGCGCAGCCGCCGCATGGCGTCGGCGATGACCGACAGGTCCTCGACGCGGACCGAGAGCTGGTCGGTGGCGTGCAGGCCGTGCTCCACGGCGAGGTCGTCGAGCAGGTCGAGGAGCGTGCGGCCCTCGGCCTTGAGTGCGGAGGCGAGCTCGGTGATGAGGAGCGCGGCGGTGATGCCGTCCTTGTCGCGTACGCCCTCGGGGTCGACGCAGTAGCCGAGGGCCTCCTCGTAGCCGTAGCGCAGGCCGTCGACGCGGGCGATCCACTTGAAGCCGGTGAGGGTCTCCTCGTACCCCAGCCCCGCCTTCTCGGCGATCCGGCCGAGGAGGGAGGAGGACACGATGGACTCCGCGAAGGTGCCCCGCGCTCCGCGGTTCACCAGGTGGGCGGCGAGGAGCGCGCCGACCTCGTCACCGCGCAGCATCCGCCAGTCCTCGCCGTCCTTGACGGCCACGGCGCAGCGGTCGGCGTCGGGGTCGTTGGCGATGACGAGGTCGGGGCCGGTCTCGCGGGCCTTGGCGAAGGCGAGGTCCATCGCGCCGGGCTCTTCCGGGTTGGGGAAGGCGACGGTGGGGAAGTCCGGGTCGGGGTCGGCCTGTTCCGCGACGAGGGCGGGGGCCGGGAAGCCGGCGCGTTCGAAGGCGGCGAGGAGGACGTCCTTGCCGACGCCGTGCATCGCCGTGTAGACGGTGCGGGCGGTGCGGGGGGAGTCCGGGGCGAGGACCGCGTCGGTGCGGGCGAGGTAGGCGTCCAGGACGCTGTCGTCGAGGGTCTCCCAGCCCTCCGTGGGGCGGGGGACCACGGTGAGGGACGGGACGGCGGCGATCTCCTGCGCGATGTCGATGTCCGCGGGCGGGACGATCTGGGAGCCGTCGCCGAGGTAGACCTTGTAGCCGTTGTCGCGGGGCGGGTTGTGGCTGGCGGTGACCTCTACGCCGGCGACCGCGCCGAGGTGCCTTATGGCGTAGGCGAGGACGGGGGTGGGGAGGGGGCGGGGGAGGACCGCGGCGCGCAGGCCCGCGCCCGTCATCACGGCCGCCGTGTCGCGGGCGAAGTCCTCCGACTTGTGGCGGGCGTCGTAGCCGACGACGACGAGGCCGTTCTCGTGGCCGTGCTTCTTCAGGTACGCGGCGAGGCCGGCCGCGGCGCGGATGACCACCGTGCGGTTCATGCGCATGGGGCCGGCGCCGAGTTCACCGCGCAGGCCCGCGGTTCCGAACTGGAGCGTGCCGCTGAAGCGTGCGGCGAGCTCTTCGACGTCCGCGGCTTCGACGAGCTTGGCGAGTTCGTCGCGGGTCTCCGGGTCGGGGTCCTCGGCGAGCCATGCCTGGGCCTTGGCGATGAGATCGTCGTGCACGTCGGTCAACCTCTCGTTCGTGTCGTTCGGAGCGGGGTGGGTGCGGTCCGCAGGGATTCGCCCCCGCCGCCCCTACCCGTCCCATCCTGAAGGGGCGCTGCCCCTTCGACCCCGGCCCCTGGGGGCTGCCGCCCCCAGACCCCCGCTTCGGCCCTGAAGGGGCCTCGTCCTCAAACGCCGGACGGGCTAAAACAGCCCCTCCGGCGTTTGAGGAGCGCGGGTCCAGGGGGCGGAGCCCCCTGGCGGGGGCGAGGGGCGGAGCCCCTGGGGGATGGGACGGGTAGGGGCGGCGGGGGCGAGAAACGCCTTACAGCCGGCCCAGCACCTGCGCCAGCAGCGACCCCATCCGCGTCGCCGAGTCGCGGCCCGCCTGCAGAACCTCTTCATGGTTGAGGGGCTCGCCCGTCATGCCCGCCGCGAGGTTCGTCACCAGCGAGATGCCCAGCACCTCGGCGCCCGCCTCACGCGCCGCGATGGCTTCGAGCACCGTGGACATGCCCACCAGGTCCGCCCCGATGACCCGCGCCATCCGGATCTCGGCCGGCGTCTCGTAGTGCGGGCCGGGGAACTGGGCGTAGACGCCCTCCTCCAGCGTGGCGTCGATCTCCTTGCACAGGGCGCGCAGGCGGGGAGAGTAGAGGTCGGTGAGGTCGACGAAGTTGGCGCCGACGATGGGGGAGGTGGCCGTGAGGTTGATGTGGTCGCTGATCAGGACCGGCTGGCCGGGGCGCATGCCCTCGCGCAGGCCGCCGCACCCGTTGGTGAGCACCACCGTCTTGCAGCCGGCGGCGACCGCGGTGCGGACACCGTGGGCCACGGCCGCCACGCCACGGCCCTCGTAGTAGTGCGTGCGGCCCAGGAAGACCAGGGCGCGCTTGTTGCCGATCCGGTAGGAGCGGATCTTGCCGCCGTGCCCTTCCACCGCGGGCGGGGGGAACCCGGGCAGCTCGGTGACCTGGAACTCGGCCTCGGGGTCGCCGAGGGCGTCCACGGCCGGAGCCCAGCCGGAGCCCATCACGAGGGCGACGTCGTGGGTCTCGGCGCCCGTGAGTTCGCGCAGGCGTGCGGCGGCGGCGTCGGCGGCGGCGTGGGGGTCGCCCTGGATGTCGTCCGGAAGAAGAGATGCGTTCACGCGACTGAGGGTAGCCGGTTTGGGCCTACGCGCGTAGATGACAGAGCTCACGGGATGTCGATCGTTGTGTTGTCGTTTCCAACGAACGGTGGGGGCAGAGGGGCAGGAGGGGGCGCAGAGGCCGATGAGGTCAGCAGGGCCGCTTGCGCAGTTCCATCACATAGTCGTGCGGTGCCCCCGCCGACTCGGCCGCGTCCGCGACCTCGCCGAGGTAGCGGGCCGACGGCAGCCCGCCCTCGTAGGCGTTCAGGACGTACACCCACGCCGGCTCCTCGCCCTCCAGCGTGTGCACGCGGACCCGCAGCCGCCGGTAGATGCCGAGGCCGACGCCCTCCCAGCGGTCGAGGGACTCCTCGTCCATCGGCGCGATGTCGTACAGCGCGACGAAGACCTGTTCGCCCGGCTCCTCGACGAGCGTCGCCAGCGCTCCGTCCCAGCCGAGCTGCTCGCCCCCGAAGGTCAGCCGCCACCCGTTCAGCCAGCCGGTGGCGCGCAGCGGCGAGTGCGGGGCGCGGCGGGTCATCAGCCGCGCATCGAGATTGCCGGCGTAGGCGGCGTAGAGCGACATGGACAGAGGGTACGGCAGGCGCACCGTCCGCCCCTCCCGTAACAGTGGTGTCTCGGGCGGCCCCCCAGGCGGTCGCACTCTGATGCGTGCGGGACAATGGAGTACGTGACTCGGATCGTGATCATCGGTGGCGGACCCGGCGGATACGAAGCGGCGCTGGTCGCCGCGCAGCTCGGCGCGGAGGTGACCGTCGTCGACTGCGACGGTCTGGGCGGGGCGTCGGTGCTCACCGACTGCGTGCCGTCGAAGACCCTGATCGCCACGGCCGAGGTGATGACCACCTTCGATTCCTCGTACGAGGAGCTCGGCATCATCGTCGCCGACGACACGCCGTACATCGACACGCCCGCGCGTGTCGTGGGGGTGGACCTGGGCAAGGTCAACCGGCGTGTGAAGCGGCTCGCCCTCGCGCAGTCGCACGACATCACGGCTTCGGTGACGCGGGCCGGCGCCCGGGTCCTGCGCGGGCGCGGGCGGCTGGAGGGCATGCAGGCCCTCGACGGGTCACGGAAGGTCGTGGTGCGGGCGGCGGACGGGACCGAGGAGACGCTCACCGCGGACGCCGTGCTCATCGCGACCGGTGGCCACCCGCGCGAGCTGCCCGACGCCCAGCCCGACGGCGAGCGCATCCTCAACTGGACCCAGGTCTACGACCTCACCGAGCTGCCCGAGGAACTCATCGTGGTCGGGTCCGGTGTCACCGGTGCCGAGTTCGCCGGCGCCTACCAGGCACTCGGATCGCGGGTCACCCTCGTGTCGTCGCGGGACCGCGTGCTGCCGGGTGAGGACCCGGATGCCGCCGCGGTGCTGGAGGACGTCTTCCGCCGGCGCGGCATGAACGTCATGGCCCGCTCGCGTGCCGCCGCCGCCAAGCGCGTCGGCGACCGGGTCGAGGTCACCCTCGCCGACGGGCGGGTCATCAGCGGCAGCCACTGCCTCATGGCCGTCGGCGCCATCCCGAACTCCGAGGGGATGGGCCTGGAGGAGGCCGGCGTCAAGCTGCGCGAGTCCGGGCACATCTGGACCGACAAGGTGTCCAGGACGACCGCGCCCGGTGTGTACGCCGCCGGTGACGTCACCGGTGTCTTCGCCCTCGCCTCCGTGGCGGCGATGCAGGGACGTATCGCCATGTACCACTTCCTCGGCGACGCGGTGGCGCCGCTGAACCTGAAGACCGTGTCGTCGAACGTCTTCACCGACCCCGAGATCGCCACCGTCGGCTACTCGCAGGCGGACGTGGACGCGGGCAAGATCGACGCCCGGGTCGTCAAGCTGCCGCTGCTGCGCAACCCGCGCGCCAAGATGCAGGGCATCCGGGACGGCTTCGTCAAGATCTTCTGCCGGCCGGGTACGGGCATCGTGGTCGGCGGTGTGGTCGTGTCGCCGCGCGCCTCGGAACTGATCCACCCGATCTCGATCGCGGTCGACAACAATCTGACGGTCGAACAGATCGCGAACGCCTTCACCGTGTACCCCTCCCTGTCGGGCTCGATCGCCGAGGTGGCACGGCAGCTGCACACGCGGAAGTCCGGCGGCGAACTCTGACGGCCAAAACCAATTCCTCGCTGGTCACGGGGAGTTGTCGAGCATGCGTACGGCATAGGCGGCGGGACTAGGCCCTATACCACTTCTCGCCCCTGCGTACGAACAACTTCTGTTATTCGGCGCAAACTGCTGAAAGCAGACGGTCGTTGGGGTTACTGTCAGTTTCGTGTTCGCTGCAGAACGTCGCCAATTGATCCTCGAAATGGTGCGAGCGAACGGAGCCGTGTCGCTCCGTGAGCTCGCCCGCGTCGTCCAGACCTCCGAAGTGACCGTACGGCGGGACGTGCGCGCACTGGAGGCAGAAGGACTCCTCGACCGCCGGCATGGCGGTGCGGTATTGCCGGGCGGGTTCACGCGGGAGTCCGGCTTTCCGCAGAAGTCACATCTCGCGACCGCCGAGAAGACGGCCATCGCCGACCTCGCCGCGAATTTCGTGGAAGAGGGCGAGGCGATCGTCGTCGGGGCGGGGACCACCACGCAGGAGCTGGCCCGCCGGCTCGCGCGCATTCCCGGTCTGACCGTCGTCACCAACTCCCTTCTGGTGGCTCAGGCATTGGCCCATGCCAACCGGGTCGAGGTCGTGATGACCGGCGGTACGCTCCGCGGCTCGAACTACGCGCTGGTCGGCAGCGGTGCCGAGCAGTCCCTGCAGGGGCTGCGGGTGTCCAGGGCCTTCCTGTCCGGGAGCGGGCTGACGGCCGAGCGTGGGCTGTCCACCTCCAACATGCTCTCGGCGTCCGTCGACCGGGCGCTCGTGCAGGCGGCCTCGGAGGTCGTCGTCCTCGCCGATCACACCAAGCTCGGCACGGACACGATGTTCCAGACGGTGCCCACGGAGGTCATCACCCGCCTCGTCACCGACGAACCGCCGGTCCATGACGACCGCGCCCACACCGAGCTGCAGGCCCTCGCCGATCAGGGGGTGCAGATCGCCGTGGCCGGGGCGACCGGTGCGTCGGGGGGTGACGAGGTCCCGGCGCGGCGACGCCCCTTGCCGGGGCCAAGGCGGGGGCAGGGGTTGCGGCCCGCTGCGGCGGTGCTCGGCGAGCAAGGGGCCGAGCGGGAGCGGGCCCGGGTCGCGGATCTGCGTCGGCGTTGACGGTGCGGTTGAGCGCCGTTTCGCGGTAGGGGCTTGAGTCGTCGTGCGGGTGCGGGTTGTGTGTGGTTGCTCGCGCAGTTCCCCGCGCCCCTTTGGGTCGGCTGCCGCTCAGTCTGCTTTCAAGCCTCGCAGCGTCAGCGTCAGCAACCGGTCCGCCAAGTCGGGGTCTCCCGGCGTCTCCTCCGCCGCCAGTGCGATCGCGTGGGTGAGTTGCAGGAGGTCGCCGATCGCCACGTCCTCGCGGACCGTGCCCGCCTCCTGCGCTCGGGCCAGCAGTGCGCCGCCCGCCCGTCTGATGGGGTCGCTGCAGCGGGCGAGCGCGGAGGACCGGTCGTGGGAGACGGACATCAGGGCGTGGGCGAGGCCGCGGTACTCGCCGGCGTGGGTGACCATCTCGCGCAGCCAGGTCACCAGGGCCGCACAGGGCTCCGGGGCGTGCAGGAGTTCGTGGGAGCGGGTCAGCAGGTCGCCGACCGCGTCCTCGAAGACGGCGCTCAACAGGGCGTCGCGAGTGGGGAAGTGGCGGTAGAGGGTGCCGATGCCGACGCCCGCCCGGCGGGCCACGTCTTCCAGGGACGCGTCGGTGCCATGCTGGGCGAAGGCGGAGCGGGCTTCGGTGAGCAGGCGCTCGTGGTTGCGGCGGGCATCGGCACGCATGCCTGTCGGCGGCCGGGCCATCGGGTTCACCTGCCCTTCCTTCACTTGTTCCGTGGGTTCAGCATGCCATCGACGCCGGGAAGGAAGCGCCCGCCGAGAACGAAGCGCCCGGCGGGCTGATCACTCAGTCCGCCGGGCGCCTCGGGTCGGCTACGGGTCAGTCCTTGATCTCGCAGATGGCCGCACCGGAGGTGAGGGAGGCGCCGACTTCGGCCGACAGGCCCTTGATGGTGCCGGACTTGTGGGCGTTCAGCGGCTGTTCCATCTTCATCGCCTCGAGTACGACGATGAGGTCGCCTTCCTTGACCTCCTGGCCCTCCTCGACGGCGACCTTGACGATGGTGCCCTGCATCGGGGACGCCAGGGTGTCGCCGGAAGCGGCGGGACCGGACTTCTTGGCCGCGCGGCGCTTGGGCTTGGCCCCGGCGGCCAGGCCGGTGCGGGCCAGGGTCATGCCGAGGGAGGCCGGGAGGGAGACCTCCAGGCGCTTGCCGCCGACCTCGACGACGACCGTCTCCCGGCCGGCCTCCTCCTCCGCCTCGGTGGCGTCGGTGGGGGCGGTGAAGGGCTTGATGTCGTTGACGAACTCGGTCTCGATCCAGCGGGTGTGGACCGTGAACGGGTCCTGGCTGCCGGTGAGCTCGGGGGCGAAGGCGGGGTCCTTGACGACCGCGCGGTGGAAGGGGATGGCGGTGGCCATGCCCTCGACCTGGAACTCCTCCAGGGCGCGGGCGGCGCGCTGGAGGGCCTGTGCGCGGGTGGCGCCGGTGACGATCAGCTTGGCGAGCAGGGAGTCCCAGGCCGGGCCGATCACGCTGCCGGACTCCACGCCGGCGTCCAGGCGCACGCCCGGGCCCGACGGTGCGGCGAA
>NZ_JBITLW010000008.1:0-444008 GCF_044465645.1 Streptomyces sp. NPDC049627
CTCAAGGAACGGTCGCTTCCTTTGTACTCACCCTCTCGGGCTTTCCTCCGGGCGCTTCCCTTCGGTCTTGCGTTTCCGACTCTATCAGATCTTTTCTCGATCCGATTCCCTGTCGGCGGGGTGTCCTGGGGCTTCTGGGCTTTCGCCCGTCGGCCTTTCGACATTCACTACGTTAGCCGATTCCCCCGCCCGATTCATAATCGGGATCGGCGGGCTCGAATTCAGGCGTGCGGGCACACCAGAATTGACCCCGCTGAGGGGTTCTCGTAGGTAGTGGGTTGGCCGCTCCGGCTGCTGACTAGCGCAGTACCCGGTTCAGCGGCTCGGGCTACGTTACGCGCCTCGCAAGGGCGCGTCAACTTCGGCGGCGCCTGGGGACGTGGGCCCGATAGGGGCTCACCGTGGGGTCGTTGGCGACCCAGAAACGCCAGGGGTGGATGTCCCCGTTGCCGCCGTCCCCTGCCACGCCGGTGCGGGGGCCGTTGCGTACCTGGTCGGAGGGCACGGGGGTGCCGGTGAGGATCCTCAAGGGTGTCTCGCCCATGGCGCACGCGTCCGTGCCGTCCAGGGCCCGGTCCACGTCCAGGGCGGTGGCCAGGCGAGCCGGGCCTTTGGCCAGTTCCTTGTCGTTCCGGGCCGAGAGTCGACGCTTCCGGGCGAGCTCGGCGCCCTCGACGATCTCGCCGGCCCGGAGGAGGACCGCGCTCGCCCGGCCGTCGGGGCCGCACACCAGGTTCATGCAGTGCCACATGCCGTAGGTGAAGTAGACGTAGACATGTCCGGGGGGACCGAACATCACGTCGTTGCGGGGCGTGCGGCCGCGATAGGCATGGGAGCCGGGGTCGTTCGGGCCGTCGTAGGCCTCGACCTCCGTGAGGCGGAGGGCGATCGGACCGTCCGGTGTCGTGCGTACAAGGGTGCGGCCCAGGAGGTCGGGGGCGACTTCCAGGACGGGCCGGTCGAAGAAGTTCCTGGGGAGGGGCGTACGGTCGGGGGTCACGATCATGCCGTCCGAGGGTAGTGCAGTCGGGTGGTCGCAACGGGTGGTCACGGGGCGTGCGCCTTGCCAGGGTGGGGTGCGGAACCGGGTACGGCCGGATCGCGTTTGTAGGGATCAGGGATCCACTCTGAGAAGAGGAGAGTCATGGCGTTCAAGAAGCTGCTCGCGAGCCTGGGGGCCGGCGGTGCTTCGGTCGAGACGGTGCTGACGGAGGTCAACGTCGTTCCGGGCGGTGTCGTCCAGGGTGAGGTGCGGATTCAGGGCGGGTCCGTGAACCAGGACATCGAGGGTCTGTCCGTGGGTCTGCAGGCTCGTGTCGAGGTCGAGAGCCAGGACTCGGAGTACAAGCAGGACATCGAATTCACCAAGCTGCCGCTCGGTGGCGCCTTCGAGCTGCAGGCCGGGGCTGTGCACGCGGTGCCCTTCGGGCTGGAGATCCCGTGGGAGACGCCGGTCACCATGATCGACGGGCAGGCGCTGCGCGGGATGAACATCGGTGTGACGACGGAGCTGGCGATCGCGCGGGCCGTGGACTCCACCGACCTGGACCCGATCAACGTGCACCCGCTGCCCGCGCAGAAGGCGATCCTCGACGCCTTCATCCAGCTGGGCTTCCGCTTCAAGAACGCGGACATGGAGCGCGGCCACATCCGCGGTACGCGCCAGAAGCTGCCGTTCTACCAGGAGATCGAGTTCTTCCCGCCGCAGCAGTACCGCGGGATCAACCAGGTCGAGTTGAGCTTCGTCGCAGATGAGCACGCGATGGACGTCGTCCTCGAAATGGACAAGAAGCCGGGGCTGTTCAGCGAAGGCAGTGACACCTTCCGGTCGTTCCAGGTGGGTCTGAACGACTTCCAGGGGACCGACTGGGCGGCGTACCTCAACCAGTGGCTGTCCGAGGTCGGCAGCAAGCGCAACTGGTTCTAGGCTCGGAACTGCTGATTCCACTGTTCGTCAGGAGGTATCGAAGTGACCGAGCTGAAGAGGCGGCCGCTGCCCCACGACTTCCATCCGCCCGTGCCGTCCTTCACGGTCGCGAGTGAGGACGTCGAGCACGGCGGAACCCTCAAGGACGCTCAGGTCTACGCGGCCGGCAACACCTCGCCGCACCTGCGCTGGGAGGGTTTCCCGGCCGAGACCAAGAGCTTCGCCGTGACCTGCTACGACCCCGACGCCCCGACCGGGAGCGGGTTCTGGCACTGGGTCGTCTTCGACATCCCGGCCTCGGTGACCGAGCTGCCGGCCGGTGCGGGCAGCGGCAAGTTCGAGGGTCTGCCGGAGGGGGCCGTACAGGCGCGGAACGACTACGGGTCGAAGGACTTCGGCGGTGCCGCACCGCCGGCCGGGGACGGGCCGCACCGCTATGTGTTCACGGTGTACGCCGTGGACCAGGAGAAGCTCGGTCCGGACTCGGACGCCAGCCCGGCCGTCGTCGGGTTCAACCTGCGGTTCCACGCCATCGCGCGTGCCCATGTGATCGGTGAGTACGAGGTGCCCGCCGAAGCCTGACGTTCATGGAACGTTTGCCCGCCCCTGGTCTTGGAAGTGATCAGGGGCGGGCATTTTTTATTTCGTTGTCCATCTCGGCGTGCCCGGCCAGAGTTGATCCCAGCCCGCCAGGGGGTGGGCAGGTGCACACGGGAGGTGGGCTGGTCATGCGGGACACGCTGGTACTGAACGCGAGCTTCGAGCCGCTGTCGACGGTGACGTTGAACCGAGCCGTCGTTCTGGTGCTTCAGGACAAGGCCGTCGTCGAGCAGGCCCACCCCGAACTGCGGATGCGGGGAGCCGCGGTCGACATACCGGCGCCCCGGGTGATTCGGCTCTGCAGGTACGTACGGGTGCCGTTCCGAAGACAAGCGCCGTGGTCGAGGCGGGGAGTGCTGGTGCGGGACCGGCACCGGTGCGCGTACTGCGGGCGCAGGGCCACGACTGTGGACCATGTGGTGCCGAAGTCGCGGGGTGGGCAGGACACGTGGCTGAATACGGTGGCCTCTTGCGCGGAGGACAACCACCGGAAGGCCGACCGGACGCCTGAGCAGGCGGGTATGCCGCTGCTTCGGGAGCCGTTCGAGCCGACGCCTGCTGATGCGATGTTGCTGGCGCTGGGGGCGGACGACCTTGCTGCGCTGCCGGATTGGCTGGCACTGGACGCGGCGTGACGATTCGCCGTAGGGCTGTGTGTGGTTCGTGGGCTGCGGGTTCGTTGTGGCTTGTCGCGCAGTTCCCCGCGCCCCTGACGGCACTTGGGCCCGCCTTCCTTGAGAAGGCGGGCCCTCTTGTCGTACGGCCTTCCGCCGTCAGTCGATCGATGGCTTCTCTCGGCGTTCCGTGCCCGTGCCGGAGGATCCGTTGCCCGAACCGCCGCCCAGGCCACCGAGGTTGCCCATCGCGCCTGACAGGCCCTTGAGGGCGTCGCCGATTTCGCTGGGGACGATCCAGAGCTTGTTGGCGTCGCCTTCGGCGATCTTCGGGAGCATCTGGAGGTACTGGTAGGACAGGAGCTTCTGGTCGGGGTCGCCTGCGTGGATCGCTTCGAAGACCGTGCGGACCGCCTGGGCCTCACCTTCGGCGCGCAGGGCGGCGGCCTTGGCCTCACCTTCGGCGCGGAGGATCTGGGACTGCTTCTCACCCTCTGCGGTGAGGATGGCGGCCTGGCGCGTACCTTCGGCGGTGAGGATCGCGGCGCGCTTGTCACGGTCGGCGCGCATCTGCTTCTCCATCGAGTCCTGGATGGAGGTGGGGGGCTCGATCGCCTTGAGTTCGACGCGGTTGACGCGGATGCCCCACTTGCCGGTTGCCTCGTCGAGGACGCCGCGCAGGGCCGCGTTGATCTCCTCGCGGGAGGTCAGGGTCCGCTCGAGGTCCATGCCGCCGATGATGTTGCGGAGGGTGGTGACGGTGAGCTGCTCGATGGCCTGGATGTAGCTGGCGACTTCGTAGGTGGCGGCGCGGGCGTCGGTCACCTGGTAGTAGATGACCGTGTCGATGTTCACGACCAGGTTGTCCTGGGTGATCACCGGCTGCGGCGGGAACGGCACGACCTGTTCGCGCAGGTCGATGCGGTTGCGGATGGTGTCGATGAACGGGACCACGATGTTGAGGCCCGCGTTGAGCGTCCTCGTGTAGCGGCCGAAGCGTTCGACGATGGCCGCGCTCGCCTGTGGGATGACCTGGATCGTCTTGATCAGGGCGATGAAGACCAACACCACCAGAATGATCAAGACGATGATGACCGGTTCCATCGTCGTTCCCCGTATCCCTTCTCCGCTGCAGCAACTTCGGCAGATCTTATGGTTGTTGAAGATCTTGCTGGTCGAGTCTGACAGACCGTCGCGTGGCCCGTGGCGCGTTCGGGCCACTTACGTCGTGCGAGGTCACATGACGATGGCCGTGGCCCCCTCGATGTCCACGACGTCCACTTCCTGGCCTACTTCGTAGGCGCGGTCGGTGTCGAGGGAGCGGGCCGACCAGACCTCTCCGGCGAGCTTGATACGGCCGCCGGAGGCGTCGACGCGCTCCAGTACGACGGCCTGTTTGCCCTTCAGTGCCTCGATGCCGGTGGCGAGTTGGGGTCGCTGTGCGCGATGTCGGTTGGCGATGGGCCGTACGACGGCGATGAGCGCGGTCGAGACGACGACGAAGGCCACGACCTGGACCACGGCGTCACCGCCGAAGAGGCCGGAGATCACCGCAGCCGCGACGGCACCCACCGCCAGCATGCCGAGTTCGGGCATCGCGGTGATCACGAGCCCGATGCCGAGCGCTGCCGCGCCGATCAACCACCAAACCCACGCGTCGATTTCCACATGGTCATGGTAGGACTGCGGGCCCTGTCGCGGACAGGGCGCCGATCAGTTTGAAGGGCCTTCTTACCGGGGTTTCGCGGGGTGAAGGGCGGGGTCAGGACAGGGGGAGGCCCTGTGCGGTCCAGCGCTCGCCGACCTGTTCGACGACGAGAGGGAGGCCGAAGCAGAGGGAGAGGTTGCGGGAGGTGAGTTCGAGCTCCAGCGGGCCGGCGGCGAGGACCTTGCCCTGACGGATCATCAGGACGTGGGTGAAGCCCGGCGGGATCTCCTCGACGTGGTGGGTGACCATGAGCATCGAGGGGGCGATCGGGTCGCGGGCGAGGCGGCCGAGGCGGCGGACGAGGTCCTCGCGGCCGCCGAGGTCGAGGCCGGCGGCGGGCTCGTCGAGGAGGAGCAGCTCGGGGTCGGCCATCAGGGCGCGGGAGATCAGGGTGCGCTTGCGCTCGCCCTCGGAGAGGGTGCCGAACTTCCGGTCCAGGTAGTCGCTCATGCCGAGGCGGTCGAGGAAGGCGCGGGCGCGCTGCTCGTCGATCTCCTCGTAGTCCTCGTGCCAGGTGGCGGTCATGCCGTACGCGGCCGTCAGCACGGTCTGGAGGACTGTCTGGCGCTTGGGCAGCTTCTCGGTCATGGCGATGCCGGCCACGCCGATGCGCGGGCGCAGCTCGAAGACGTCGGTGCCGGGCTTGCCGAGGGTCTCGCCGAGGATGGTGGCGGTGCCGGTGGTCGGGTAGAGGTAGCTGGACGCGACGTTCAGGAGGGTGGTCTTGCCGGCTCCGTTGGGGCCGAGGATGACCCAGCGCTCGCCCTCCTTGACCGACCAGGAGACCTGGTCCACCAGAGCCCGGCCCTCGCGGACCACGGATACGTCCTGAAGCTCCAGAACATCGCTCATGAGCGCGTTGTCTCCCCTTGCAGTGTGACCGGTCTCGGCGTCTCGGCGGCTAGGCGTCTCGGTGGTCGCGTGCGCCTGTGGGCGCAGCCCTCAAGGAAATCTACGCCACCGGTCCAGCGCTTCATTCCATCGGTCCGGTCCTTAGGGTGGGGGCATGCTCTCGGAACCACGTTCAGGACGCCTTGCGGCTTGGGGAAATGCCCTTTTGGCCGGACTTGTCTCGCCGGATGACGCTGTGCTCGAGATCGTCGGGGACGATGCCGTGCACCGGGTGGAGGGGCTGCCGGGTGAGTCGGCGCCCGTCGGGCTCACGCTGGCGCTGGGGCGGCTGCGGGCGCTCGGGGCGAGCGGGCTGCGGGTCGCGCTGCCCGCGCCGGGGCATCCGCTGGGGCTGAGCGGGCCGCCGGAGTTCAACGCTCGGGCGTTGGATGCCGAGGAGGCTGTGATCTGTCACGGCGCCGCGCTCGGGCTGGTGCCGGAGGTGTACGAGGCCGGGCCCGACGGTGATGTGCATGTCGAGGTCGTGTGGCACTGCCTGGCCGTGCGGGAGGCGCCGCCTGCCGATGTGCCGTCGCTCGGGGAGGCCGAGCGGGAGCTGGCCGAGGCTCTGCGGGAGGCGACCGAGGTGTTGTCGCGGCTGGATGTGGCCGGGTCGGGGCCGGTGGCGGAGGCGGCGATCGATGCGTATCGGGCGCGGGCCGAGCGAGGGCGGGAGGTGTTGGCGCCGGGGTATCCGCCGCGGGCGGTGCGGGTGCTGGAGCTTGCGCAGCGGGTGGGGTTGCTGATCTCCCTTGCCCAGGGGAACGGGCATGGCGGGGCCATGAGCGCGTCCGAGATTGCGGGGCGGTCCGAGGCGTTGCGGCCGGTAGAGCGGACTGCCCGGCGGGCGCAGGTCGCTGCGTACAACGCGTATGTGGAGGAGCGGGAGAGGGGCGTGCGCTGAGCGTGGGCCGAGCAGGGGCCGGGCGGTGAGCTTGGGCCGAGCTGGTGCCCGGCGGTGAGCGTGGGCCGAGCTGGTGCCCCGCGTGGGCTGGGCGGGGTGGGCTGCGCGGCCCGGCACCGACGGGGCGCCCCTCTTTTGGGACGGGAGCCGCCTGCCCGGCCCGACTGCCGGCAGGCCGGGCAGGCCGGGCAGGCCGGGCAGGCCGGGCAGGCCGGGCAGGCCGGGCAGGCCGGGCAGGCCGGGCAGGCCGGGCAGGCCGGGCAGGCGACGGTACCGGAGTGGCTGCGCCTGGTGTGGCTCCGAGAGGCTGGGCGGGGGGCGCCGAGAGGCTGGGCCCCCGGGGAGCGGGCGCCGAGAGCTGTACCTGGGGGCGGGCACGACGGGCTGCGCCAGGTGCGGACAACGCCAGGCTGCGCGGGTGCGGGTAACCACAGGCTGTGCGGGGGGCGCGAGCCTCAGCGGCTGCCCGGGGCGCCGCCCCAGCAGCACAACCGGGCGCACGCTACCCAGACTGCGGGCACCGAGAGGCTGAGCGGGTTGCAGGCGCCGGACAAGCTGCGCCGGGTGCGCGTAACCACAGGCTGCGCGGAGTGCGCAAGCCTCAGCGGCTGCCCGGGGCGCCGCCCCAGCAGCACAACCGGGCGCACGCTACCCAAACTGCCGACACCGAGAGGCTGAGCGGGTTGCAGACACCGGACAAGGTGCGCCGGGTGCGGGTAACCACTGGATCCGCAGGGCGCAGGTCTCTGCAGCGGCCTGGGTGTCGCCCCGGTAGGGGACGTCGAGAGGCTGCGTAGCGTGTCGCTGCGCCGTGGGTGGCTGGGTGGGCGTCGCTGCCGTGGGGCGGGGGCGGCGGAGAGGCCCCGAGAAACTGACCGGCCTCCCGGGGGCGCCCGGGAGGCCGGAGGTCACTGCTTGCTTCGGGGTGGTCGTCAGTGGTTGACGGCCAGGTTGTCGTGGGCCGGGTTCAGCAGGCCGACGACGTTCACGGTGTTGCCGGAGACGTTGACCGGGATGTCCACCGGAACCTGGACGAGGTTGCCCGAGGCGACGCCCGGGGAGCCCACGGCCTCGCCGTTGGCGTGCGCCCCGCTGGTGGCGGAGGCCATTCCGGCTCCGGCGGCCAGCAGGCTACCGGCCACCATCGTCACAGCCGCTGCCTTCTTCAGGTTCTTCACTTCTAAGCCCTCCTTGCGATTGCCGCGGCAGTCGCCGCAGCACGCCATGGAGAACGGTGGAGATCCACGGAGGATGCGCCATCCGGGGGACATTCCCACGACGGTATGAATCTCAGCCCGGAGGGGAACCCTCCGAATTGCCGAGAGTCATGTCCTGCGGAGAGCGTTTCAGCCGGTCACGCCATGGCGTACGGCCCACAGCGCGGCCTGGGTGCGGTCTGCCAGGTCGAGCTTCATCAGAATGTTCGAGACGTGGGTCTTGACGGTCTTCTCCGACAGGACCAGGGCTCTGGCTATCTCGCGGTTGGAGCGGCCGTCCGCGATCAGGCCCAGGACCTCACGCTCCCGCTCCGTCAGCGAGCCGCCTCTCCCCTGCCCCGCGTTGGCCTCCTCCTGGGACAGCAGGGCGCCCGCGACCTCGGGCTGGAGCAGGATGTGGCCGGCATGGACCGAGCGGATGGCTCCGGCGAGCGCGTCCGGGTCCACGTCCTTGTAGACGTAACCGGCGGCGCCCGCGCGCAGGGCCGGGATGACCGTCCGCTGTTCGGTGAAGCTGGTGACGATCAGCACGCGCGCGGAGTTGTCCAGTTCACGAAGCTTGCGCAGGGCGTCGACGCCGTCCATGCCCGGCATCTTGACGTCCATGAGGACGACGTCCGGCTTCAGTTCCTCGGCGCGGGCCACTCCTTCGGCGCCGTCGGCCGCCTCACCCACGACCTCGATGTCGTCCTGCACTTCCAGGAACGTGCGCAGGCCCCGGCGGACCACCTGGTGGTCGTCGACGAGCAGCACCTTGATTGCGTCAGCCACCGGGGACCTCCATCTCGATCGTGGTGCCCTTGCCGGGCGCCGATTCCACGGTCAGCGTGCCGCCGACCCCGCTCGCCCGGTCCCGCATGGAGACCAGGCCGAGGTGGCGCCCCGCCCGGCGGATCGCCTTCGGGTCGAAGCCGTTGCCGTCGTCCGTGACCCGCAGCACCGCTCCGCTGCCGCGCCGGTCCAGCGTCACGTCGACGTGCTCGGCCCCGGAGTGCCGCAGGGCGTTGTGCAGCGCCTCCTGGGCGACGCGCAGGACGGCTTCCTCCTGGGCGGCGGGCAGGGCCTTCGCACCGCGGCCGGCGAAGCTCACGCGCGCGGTGTGGGCGCGGTCGAGGACCTGGATGTGGGTGCGCAGGGTGGCGACGAGGCCGTCCTCGTCGAGGGCCGCGGGGCGCAACTCCACGACCGCGGCGCGCAGTTCGTCGGCGGCCTCGGCGGCGAGCGCGGCCACCTGGTGCAGCTCCCCCTTGGCCCGCGCCGGGTCGCGGTCGACCAGAGCCGCGGCCGCCTGGGCCGTCAGCCGCAGGGAGAACAGCTTCTGGCTGACCGCGTCGTGCAGTTCGTGGGCGAGGCGCGAGCGTTCCTCGGCGATCGTCAGTTCGCGGCTGCGTTCGTAGAGGCGGGCGTTGGTGAGGGCGATCGCGGCGTGCTGGGCGAGGATCGACAGGAGTTCCTCGTCCTCTGCCGTGAAGCCGCAGCTCCCTTCCGGCTTGGGGCAGTTCTTGTTGGCGAGGAACAGTGCTCCGATGACCTCGTCGCCGTCGCGGATCGGCAGCCCCAGGAAGTCGGACATGTCGGGGTGCGCCGACGGCCAGCCCTCGAAGCGGGGATCCTTGCGGACGTCGGCCAGGCGCTCGACCTTCGCCTCCCGGAGCATCGCGGCGAGGATGCCGTGCTGGCGGGGCAGCGGGCCGATGGCCTTCCACTGGGCGTCACTGACGCCGTCGACCACGAACTGGGCGAAGCCGCCGTGGTCGTCCGGCACGCCGAGCGCGGCGTACTGCGCGTCGAGCAGCTCGCGGGCCGAGGCGACGATCGTCTTGAGGACGTCGCGCACCTCGAGATGCCTGCTCATGGCCAGCAGCGCGGAGCTCACCGCCGCCAGGCCGGACCTGGGCCTTTGACTCATGCCCTCACCGTACCGGCGGGGTGTGACAGCCGGATCGGGCCTGTGGCGGCGGCCCGCTGCGGCGCGGGACCTAGGTCTGTGGTCCCGGGCTCGGCGGCGTAGGGCGAAAGTCCCACGGTGTGCGGCGTAGGACGAAGGGCCCCGCCGCTTTGCGGCCCGCGTCCGAGGCGGGGCGGGTGGCCCGGTTCCTACGTTGAGGGCACCGCCGGTCGGAGGCGGTCTGGAACGAGGGGACGGTTGTCATGCCGGTAGCGATCATCACGGGGGCCTCGAAGGGGCTGGGGCGGGCCCTGGCCGAGGCACTGGCCGCGCGCGGCTGGGATCTGGTGCTGGACGCCAGGACGGCGGAGGTCCTGCAGGAGACGGCGGCCGGACTCCGGATGTACGGCACGCGCGTGACGGCGGTGCCGGGGGACGTCACGGACGCCGGGCACCGGTCCGGGCTGGTGGCGGCCGCCTGGCAGCTGGGCGGCGTCGACCTGCTGGTGAGCAACGCCAGCGCGCTGGGGGCCGAGCCGCTGGTACGGCTGGACGCACTGCCGCCGGCGGGGTTGCGCCGGGCGCTGGAGGTGAACGTGGTCGCCGCGCTGGGCCTGGTCCAGGAGGCGTTGCCGCTGCTGCGGGCGTCCGGGGCGGGCACGGTGATCACGGTCAGCTCGGACGCGGCTGCCGAGCCGTACGAGACATGGGGCGGGTACGGGGCGTCGAAGGCGGCCCTCGACCATCTCGCGGCCGTGCTCGGGACGGAGGAGCCCGGGCTCCGGGTGTGGGCGGTCGACCCCGGGGACATGGGCACGGACCTGTACGCGGCGGCCGTACCGGACGACGACGATCCACGGCCGACGCCGGCCAGTGTGGTGCCGGCCTTCCTGCGGCTGCTGGACGAGCGGCCTGCGAGCGGCCGCTACGGAGCCGTGTCTCTGCTGGAGGGGCGGCGATGACGCTGGCGATGGGGGTCCCTCCGTTCGAGCGCAGTCGAGAATGGGGGAAGGTGCCGGAGGAACTGTCGGCGCGGATCCCGGCCGAGCAGCGCGGGCCCGGGCTGGACCGGGACGCCGTACGGCTGCTGGTGTCGCGGGGCAGCGAGGTGTCCCATCACACGTTCTGCGAGCTGCCGCTGCTGCTGCGGGCCGGGGATCTCCTGGTCGTCAACACGTCGCAGACGCTGGCCGCCGCGGTGGACGGGCGGATCGGGCACGCGCGCGTGGTGGTGCACTTCTCCACGCGCGGCGACGACGGGCGATGGGCCGTCGAGCTGCGGGACCCCGATGAACGCGGCACTACGCGCGCGCGTGCGGGCGGGCATGCGGGGAGTGAGGTCCGGCTGCCCGATGGCCTGCGGCTGGTGCTGGAGGAGCCGCTGAGCGAGGGGAGCGAGCGCTTGTGGTGGGCGCGGGTGGCCGGGCCCCAGGGGGTTCCTGGAGGCAGGGGCGACATTCAGAGGACGGGGATCCTCGGGCTGATGCGTGAGCACGGGCGGCCGATTCGTTACTCCTATACGGAGCGGGACCAGCCGTTGTCCGTGTACCAGACGGTGTTCGCGCTGCCGTCGGCCGACGGGGCGGGCAGCGCGGAGATGCCGAGCGCGGCGCGGCCCTTCACGGTGCGGATGGTGACGGAGCTGGTGAGCCGGGGTGTGCAGTTCGCGCCGATCACGCTGCACACCGGGGTGGCCTCGGCGGAGGTGCACGAGCCGCCGTATCCGGAGCGGTTCGCGGTGCCGGAGGCGTCGGCCCGGCTGATCAATGCGGTGCGGGCGGGGGACGGCCGGGTGATCGCCGTCGGGACGACGGCCGTGCGGGCCGTGGAGTCGGCGGCGGACGCCGACGGGGTCGTACGCGCGCGTGACGGGTGGACGGATCTCGTCGTCACCCCGGAGCGCGGGGTTCGGGCGGTGGACGGGCTGCTGACCGGGCTGCACGAGCCGGAGGCCTCGCATCTGCTGATGCTGGAGGCGGTCGCGGGACGAGCCGCGATCGACCGCAGCTACGACGAGGCGCTGCGGGGGCGCTACCTGTGGCACGAGTTCGGCGACGTCCATCTCATCCTCCCGGCGGAGGATCCTCACACAGAGCATTGCTCAAGCAACTGCCAGTGAGACCGTCACCCGGCCGATGTGAGGCCGCCAATAGGGCTCAGATCACATACGAAAGGGATTAGGAGATAGAGCGCCCCTTTTGAGCGGGGCAACCTTTCCCATCTGTCCCGTTTTGCACCTCCCTGATCCACTATCGAGGATCGTACGTCACACCTTTGCCTGGCGATTTTGCGGTCGCTAAGAATGGCTCACGTCGCTCAGCGCCGCGGGTTCCCCCCGCGGCGCTTGTGCAGGAAGCACCCGTGTCCCACGCAGGACAGCGAGCGACCTCCGCGCTATTCGAAGAGGTCCATCTGCCATGCTCAAAAACACCTTCAACCGCGGTCACAGTCGTGCGCTGACCAAGCGGCACAAGATCGCGATCGCCGGTGTCGCCACCCTCGGTGCCGCCGCCATCGCCATCTCCGCCGTCCCCGGCAACGCGGAGACGACCACGGCCGAGGCCCCCGCGGGCCAGGTGGCGTACAGCAGTGAGCAGATCAAGGACGTCAAGGGCAGCGTCACCGACCAGCTCGCCTCCGACAGCGTGAAGACCGAGCAGATCTCGGCCAAGCACAAGGCCGCCGTGGCTGCCGCCAAGCACCGGGCCGCGGAGGCCCACGACAAGCACGTGGCCGCCGAGGCCGCCGCCAAGAAGAAGGCCGCCGAGGCTGCCGCCAAGAGGAAGGCCGAGGCCGCGCGCAAGGCGAAGGAGGCCGCCAGCCGGTCCGCGCAGCGCGTGCAGGTCAAGCCGGTCGCGGCCAAGACCTACGCCAACAACCTCGACGGCTGGATCCGTGAGTCGCTCGACATCATGAAGAAGCACGGCATCCCGGGCTCCTACAACGGCATCTACCGCAACGTCATGCGGGAGTCCTCGGGCAACCCGAACGCCATCAACAACTGGGACATCAACGCCATCAACGGCATCCCGTCGAAGGGCCTGCTGCAGGTCATCCCGCCGACCTTCAGCGCGTACCACGTCCCCGGCACGTCCTGGAACATCTACGACCCGGTCGCCAACATCACGGCCGCCTGCAACTACGCGGCCGACAAGTACGGCTCCATGGACAACGTCAACAGCGCCTACTGAGACCGGCGCGGGCCTCAGCACGCGAACGCGAACGCCGAAGGGCGGCACTCTCCTGACGAGGTGCCGCCCTTCGGGACGTACGGACGCGCCTAATTGCGCATGACCTCCGGCTCGTGCCGGCGCAGGAAGCGGGCCACGAAGAAGCCGCAGATCACGCCGAGGACGATCAGGGCGAGCATGTCCATGGTCCAGGCACCGACGGTGTGCTCCCACAGCGGGTCGTTGCTCTCGCCCTTGGCGGGCGGGCTGATCCTGTTGAAGTCCAGCGTGGCGCCCGCGGCGCCCACCGCCCAGCGCGACGGCATCAGGTACGAGAACTGGTTGACGCCGATCGAGCCGTTCAGGGCGAACAGGCAGCCGGTGAACACGACCTGGATGATCGCGAACATCACCAGCAGCGGCATCGTCTTCTCGGCCGTCTTCACCAGCGCTGAGATGATCAGGCCGAACATCATCGAGGTGAAGCCCAGCGCCATGATCGGCAGCGACAGCTCCAGGAGCGTGAGGTGGCCGAGGATCAGGCCCTCGTCGGGGATCACACGGCTGGAGAAGCCGATGACGCCGACCATCAGGCCCTGCAGCACGGTGATCACACCGAGCACGAACACCTTGGACATCAGGTACGCGGACCGGGACAGGCCGGTCGCGCGTTCCCGCTCGTAGATGACCCGTTCCTTGATCAGCTCACGTACTGAGTTGGCGGCACCGGCGAAGCAGGCGCCCACCGCGAGGATCAGCAGGACGGTCGTGGCGGTGCCGTTCGGGACGGGCAGGCCGGTCCTCGGATTCACCTCCGTGTTCACCAGCAGGTCCTTGTCCGCGTCGATGAGCAGGCTCACCGCGCCCAGGACGGCCGGCAGGATCACCATCAGGGCCAGGAAGCCCTTGTCGGAGGCGATCACCGACACATAGCGGCGCACCAGCGTCAGGAACTGGGACATCCACCCCTGCGGCTTCGGGGGCTTCATCGCCTGCATCGGAGGCATCTGTACGGACTGCGGAGCAATCGCGTCGATGTCCGCGGCGTACATCTGGTAGTGCTGCGAGCCCTTCCAGCGTCCCGCCCAGTCGTAGTCGCGGTAGTTCTCGAAGGCGGAGAAGACGTCGGCCCAGGTGTCGTAGCCGAAGAAGTTCAGCGCCTCCTCGGGCGGGCCGAAGTAGGCGACCGCACCGCCCGGCGCCATCACGAGCAGCTTGTCGCACAGCGCCAGCTCGGCCACCGAGTGCGTGACGACCAGGACGGTACGGCCGTCGTCGGCGAGACCGCGCAGCAGCTGCATGACGTCGCGGTCCATGCCCGGGTCGAGGCCGGAGGTCGGCTCGTCGAGGAAGATCAGCGACGGCTTGGTGAGCAGTTCCAGGGCCACCGAGACGCGCTTGCGCTGGCCGCCGGAGAGGGAGGTGACCTTCTTCTCCTTGTGGATGTCCAGCTTCAGCTCGCGCAGCACCTCATCGATGCGGGCCTCGCGCTCGGCGCCGGTGGTGTCGGCGGGGAAGCGGAGCTTGGCCGCGTACTTGAGGGCCTTCTTGACGGTCAGCTCCTTGTGCAGGATGTCGTCCTGCGGGACCAGACCGATGCGCTGACGCAGCTCAGCGAACTGCTTGTACAGGTTCCGGTTGTCGTAGAGGACGTCGCCCTGGTTGGCGGGGCGGTAGCCGGTGAGCGCCTTGAGCAGGGTCGACTTACCCGAGCCGGACGGGCCGATGACCGCGATGAGCGACTTCTCCGGGACGCCGAAGGACACGTCCTTCAGGATCTGCTTGCCGCCGTCGACCGTGACGGTCAGGTGGCGGGCGGAGAAGGAGACCTCACCGGTGTCGACGAACTCCTCGAGGCGGTCGCCCACGATGCGGAACGTGGAGTGGCCGACGCCGACGATGTCGGTGGGGCCGAGGAGCGCGGAGCCGCCCTTGGCGATCGGCTGACCGTTGACGTACGTGCCGTTGTGCGAGCCGAGGTCGCGGATCTCCATGCGGCCGTCGGGCGTCGAGTGGAACTCGGCGTGGTGCCGGGAGACCTGCAGGTCGGAGACGACCAGCTCGTTCTCCAGGGCACGGCCGATGCGCATGACGCGGCCGACCGAGAACTGGTGGAACGTGGTGGGGCTGCGGTCGCCGTAGACCGGCGGCGCCCCCGCGACACCACCGGGGCCCTGCTGCGCCGGGATGTGCGGGGCGGCCTGCTGCGGCTTCTGCCAGCCGGGCTGCGGGGCCTGCTGCTGCGGGACCTGCTGCTGCGGGACTTGCTGGGCCGGAGCCTGCTGGGCCCAGCCGGCCTGCGCGCCCTGCGCGGCGTACGGCTGCTGCTGCGGCTGTGCCTGCGGCGAGGCGACGGCGGCCGCGGTGCCGGAGACGTTCAGGTGCGGTCCGTCGGTCGCGTTGCCCAGGTGCACGGCCATGCCCGGGCCGATCTCCACATGGTGGACCCGCTGGCCCTGCACGAACGTGCCGTTGGTGCTGCCGTGGTCCTCGAGGACCCAACTGCGGCCGCTCCAGCTGACCGTGGCGTGCCGCCAGGACACCCTGGCGTCGTCGAACACCATGTCGCCCTGCGGATCGCGTCCGAGGGTGTATGACCTGGACGGATCGAGCGTCCAGGTCCGTCCATTCAATTCCAGTACGAGTTCCGGCACTCCATGCCCCACTGAGTAGTCCCCCGAGTTACCCCCAACACAGGGAGTCTAGGGATGTCGAACATCGTCGGGAACTATTTCAGGCTCCGCCCCCTGACTGAAAGTCGGGCCTTATGACAAGCACGCGCGCGTGCTTCGACTGGTTCCGTTGACGGGGTTGAAACCAGCCCGGAGAGTGGTAATCCACGCGAGGGGGACATGCGCGGCGAGCCGGCCGCGCCGCGGATCGGGGGGTCTGCATGAGCGCGTCCACGAACGTCGAGAGTGCGAGGCACGGCGCACGACTGCCGTGGGGAGACATCCTGCTGTCCGCGATCGCCTCTGTGAGCTGGGCGTTGATCGGGATGGCGGGCACGGCGGCACTCGGACTGCATCTGCTGGAGGCGGACACCGCGAGCTCTCTGGGCCCGATGACCGCGGCGGTGGTGGCTCTTGGGGCGGGTGGTTCGGTCACGCCGTCCGGTGATGTGTCCGCCTTCGGGTTGACGGGCGCGGAGGCGGCGACCGCCATCGAGATCACGCCACTCGGGGTGAGCCTGGTCGGCGCGGTCCTTTTGTCGTGGTTCTTCTTACGGTCCCTGCGGGGCGCGGGAGTTGTGATCGCGCCGGCCGAACTCCTCGCGCGCGCGGGCGCGGTGGTCGCGCTGTTCGTGGCGATGCTGGGCGGACTCGCCTGGGCGGGCCACGACCTCATCACGATCGACGGCGGTTCGCTGGGCCTCGACGACCTGCCGGGCGCGGGCGGCGAGGGCGGTGTCGAGATCCCCGGGGTGGGCGACATCGGGGGCATCGGCGGACTGCTGCCCGACCAGATCGGCGACCTCATCGACGCGAAGGCGGCGGTCGGCTTCACGGTGGACACGGCGCCGACGCTGCTCGGCGGCCTGGGCTGGTCCGCCGGCATCCTCCTGATCGCCCTGCTGGCCTCGCGCCGCACCCCGCTGCCGCGCGGCTGGGAGGCCGTGCACCGCGTCGTACGGCCCGCCGTGTCCGCCCTCGTCACGGTGCTGCTGGTCGCGGTCGCGGCCGGGCTCGCGGCGGCGGCCTACGCGGCGATCGGCGACGCCCACCCCAAGCGCATCGCCGGCGCCGCCCTGCTCGGCGCCCCGAACGGCGTGTGGCTCGGCGTCCCGCTCGGCCTGTTCGTGCCGTTCGACGGCCGGGCGACCGGGGTCCTGGCGGGCCTGCTGCCGGATCCGCTGGACGACCTCCTGAACGGCGGGGCCGATCAGACCGTGACCCTGAGCAGGCTGGCGGAGCTGGACGGCCGGGTGTGGCTGCTGGGAGTCGCTACGGCGGCGACGATGCTGCTGGCGGGGGTGCTGACGGCGGTGCGGACGCCGGTGGAGGCGCGGGTCGGGGGCAGGGGCGGCGGGCTCGGCGCAGCTCCGGGCGCGCGAGGCGCGACGGCTTCGGGCACCTGGAGGGTTCCGGGTGCGGGGACGGCCTCGGGCGCGGGGCCTGTGGGCAGGTTCGAGGGTTCCCGGGGCGTACGGGCATCGGGGGCGGACGGCGTCAGAGGGCGGGACGCGGATGCCGTACGGCAACCAGGGGCCGGTGCCGGCGGAGACCCGGGCAGCTGGGGCGTACGCGATCCAGGGCCCCTCCGTTTCGCCGGGCGGTGTGCGCTGCGGCTCGGTGTCACCACGGCGTTGACGCTGCCGTTGCTCGCGTGGCTGACCGAGGTGTCGGTGGACGCCTCGCTCTCGGTGCTGGGCTTCGATGCGTTCGGCGCCGGGGTCCACTTGCAGGGGAACCTCGGCATGGCGTTGGTCCTGGGGGCGGCGTGGGGCGCGGCAGCGGGTGCCGTGGGAGCACTGCTCGCCCGGGCGACCGGAGCCGCGGGGCGGCGGGCGACTCCGGCGGCGCGGGGCGAGGTGGGGCTGCCTGCGAGGCCGGATGCCGCGGGCGTGGCGGGAAGTGCCGGTACGACGGCCACGGCGACGGAGGGTGCCGGGGCTTCGCCGTTCGGCACCCGCTCCGGCCCGTATACGCCGGGCACGCCCTACCGGCCACCCAACCCGGCGACGAACCCTTACCTGCGCGTGCCGGAAGAACTGAGCGGGCCTGAGGACGCACGACCGCCGAACGCGCCCCCGCCGCCCGGAGGCACACGGCCGTCCGGTGGAGGACGCGGCACCGACATGGCCTGGGGACGCGACGCGGGAGGGGACCCCGACGCACGCTCTGGGCACGGAGCGGGGCCAGGGCTCGGGGCGGGGCCAGGACACACCCCGGGGTCGGGGCACGACCCGGGGGCGGGGCATGTTGCCGGCTCAGGACACCCCCCGGGGAAGGCACACGCCCCAGGATCGGGGCGTGACCCGGCGTCGGGGCGCGCGGCAGGGGCATGGGGTGAAGGGTCCTCTCAGCGTGACCTGGGGTTGGGGGCCGATGACGCGCGGCGGGCCGGTGACCCGACGTCCGCTGAGGCGTCGTCCAGTCAGGCGCCCGGTGAGGCGCCGCCCGTCGGGGGTGACGACATGTACGGCGCGCCCACGGTCATCCGGCCGATCAGCCCGCCCCCGAGGCCGCCCCGGCCTCCCAGGCGACGTGGGAACCGGTCGTCGTCCGCAGGGGACGACGGGCCTCCGCCTCCACCTCCGCCTCCTCCCCCGCCGCCACGGAAGCCGAAGGGGCGCTCGTGATCGCGAGCGGGCAGGGCCGCCTCGCGGTGATGCACCCGAACAGGGCAGGGCGGGCCGCGGTACGGGCTGCGGCGGCGGCCGGGTGGCATATCGCCCGGCGACTGTGGCGACGAGGTGCCCGTGGATGTCGTGGATGTCGCGAATGTCGTGGAAGCCCGACCACGGCAGGGCGGCCTCCGAAACGGAGATCTGCCCGTCGGGCCGGAGCCCAGTGGCGTCAACGGCCGCCGGAAGGGGCATCTCCGCCCGCGGCTCGCCGACCATCCGCGCCCGGCGCGGGGAACCGCCCGGGATGCGAGTCGGTGAGCCCGACCCACGGATGCCCCTGCGTCGGCGCACAAGCACTGGTGCAGCCGTGGCCTGAATGTAAGACTCGGGCCATCCGACCGACACCCACTGTTCCGTGTCCGCTAGACGGACCTCAAGGGCGCCAGGCACTGAGTGCCGGATACGGTGGAAGCACCATGAGCGCTTCGCAGACCTCCGACATCCCCACCCTTCTCGTCAAGATCTTCGGGAAGGACAGGCCGGGCATCACGGCCGGCCTCTTCGACACGCTGGCCGCCTACTCCGTCGACGTGGTCGACATCGAGCAGGTCGTCACCCGTGGCCGGATCACGCTGTGCGCGCTCGTGACGCAGCCTCCGGCCGGGGTGGAGGGTGACCTGCGGGCGACCGTCCACAGCTGGGCCGAGTCGATGAAGATGCAGGCGGAGATCATCTCCGGCCGCGGCGACAACCGGCCCCGTGGGCTCGGACGGTCCCTGGTGACCGTGCTCGGGCACCCGCTCACCGCGGAGGCGACGGCCGCGATCGCCGCCAGGATCACCAATTCCGGCGGCAACATCGACCGTATCTTCCGGCTCGCCAAGTACCCCGTCACCGCGGTGGAGTTCGCGGTGTCCGGCGTGGAGACCGAGCCACTGCGCACCGCCCTGGTGACGGAGGCTGCGGCACTGGGTGTCGATGTCGCCGTCGTCGCCGCCGGACTGCATCGGCGCGCCCAGCGGCTCGTCGTCATGGACGTGGACTCCACGCTCATCCAGGACGAGGTGATCGAGCTCTTCGCCGCGCACGCCGGCTGTGAGGACAAGGTGGCCGAGGTGACGGCGGCCGCGATGCGCGGGGAGCTGGACTTCGAGCAGTCGCTGCACGCGCGGGTGGCGCTGCTGGAAGGGCTGGACGCGTCGGTGGTGGACAAGGTGCGCAGCGAGGTGCGGCTGACGCCGGGCGCGCGCACACTGATCCGTACGCTGAAGCGGCTCGGCTATCAAGTCGGTGTCGTCTCGGGTGGGTTCACCCAGGTGACCGATGATCTGAAGGAGCGGCTCGGGCTCGACTTCGCCCAGGCGAACACGCTGGAGATCGTCGACGGCAAGCTGACGGGCAGGGTCACCGGCGAGATCGTGGACCGGGCGGGCAAGGCGCGGCTGCTGCGCCGGTTCGCGGCCGAGGCGGGGGTGCCGCTGTCGCAGACGGTGGCGATCGGTGACGGCGCCAACGATCTGGACATGCTCAACGCGGCCGGCCTTGGCGTCGCCTTCAATGCCAAGCCGGTGGTGCGGGAGGCGGCGCACACGGCGGTGAACGTGCCGTTCCTGGACACGGTCCTGTATCTGCTGGGGGTCACCCGCGAAGAGGTCGAGGCGGCGGACATGCACGACGAGGCCTGAGGGCCCGTCGCTCCCCCTGACCAGCACACACACCCGCACACCGCTGACCCGCATGCCCGGGGCCCGGCACCACGCCGGTGCCGGGCCCCGGGCATGGGTCGGTCACTCCGAGGGAGCCCAGTAGTCCAGCAGCGTGCCCACGCCGGGCTCCAGCGTCTTCCAGGTGCCGCTGAAGGAGAGGACGGCGAAGGCGGCGGCCGGGAAGCCGCGGCGGCTCATCCGCTCGCGCGCCTCGTCCTCGGCCGAGCCGGAGAGGATCTCGGCGAGGCCCTGCACGCCCGGGTTGTGGCCGATCAGCAGGACGTTCTGCACGTCGTCGGGGGTTTCGTTGAGCAAGGCGATCAGCTCGCCGGGCGAGGCCTCATAGACCCGCTCTTCGTAGATGGTTTTCGGCCGGTGCGGGAACTCATGGACGGCGAGCTTCCAGGTCTCCCGGGTCCGGGTCGCGGTGGAGCACAGGGCCAGGTCGAAGGGGATGTCGGTGTCGGCCAGCCTGCGTCCGGCCTCTGCCGCGTCCTTTCGGCCCCGGTCGGCGAGCGGCCTTTCATGATCGGTCACCTGTGGCCAGTCGGCTTTCGCATGCCGGAAGAGGACAATCCTGCGGGATTCTGCGACGCTCATGAGTCCCAGCTTCGCATGAAACAGGCCATGGGGCGCAGGGAGTTGACGGGCGGCTCCGCCCGTGCTCAGCGCATGATCAGCTGCTGTATGCGCTCGAAGAGCTGGGTGATCGCGGGCTCGGCGGTCGCCGCCTGTGCGTCGGAGGGGTTGAGTATCAGCGTCAGCAGAGTGACGAAGGCGAGCGTCGGCAGGGCGAGAGCCCACCAGGGCAGCCGGATGTCGGCACGGCCCGTGGACGCCGGGTGGGGCGGGGTGTGCGTGCGGGCCGACATGATGCCTCCGTGAGTCTTCGAGCGGTCCGTGTCCGCCTCTCGCGGTCACACTTCGAAGCTACGGAACTCCGGGCCCTCAACCCATCCGGTGATCCACCCAGTTGACCCTGACACTCGCCCCCTAGGGGATGGTGGGGCTAGCACCACCATCGGCATGCCGGCCTGTGTCCGGGGCGTGCGTCAGGGGCGTGCGTCAGGAACGTGCGCAGTGCGTTCCCCCGTCAGGGAGAGGCGATCGTCGCGATGACGGCGATGATCACGAAGATGGCGAAGAACGCGCCGAAGACGAGCAGCATCTTCTTCTGGCCGTTCTGGGGGTTCGGGTCGAGCACGGGCGACATACGGCCAGTCTCGCACCCTCCGCTCCGGCGCGACCCCGCGGGGTGCGGCTCAGCGGGCCGCCTCGTCCTCCACCGTGCGGTTGCGGCCCGCCAGCATGCCGACCGCCATCTGCGGGATCATCAGGCCTGCCATGAGCGCGATCGGCAGCCCCCAGCCGCCGCTGTGCTGGTAGAGCACGCCCACCAGGAGCGGGCCGGGGATGGAGAGCAGATAGCCGGTGCTCTGCGCGAACCCCGACAGCTGGGCCACTCCCGCGCTGGTCCTGGCCCGCATGCCGACCATCGTGAGGGCCAGCGGGAAGGAGCAGTTGGAGACGCCGAGCAGCAGGGCCCAGGCCCAGGAGCCGGCGGCCGGGGCGAGATACAGGCCGGCGTAACCGGCGAGGCCGCAGGCGCCCAGCACGAGCACGATCGGCCCCTGGTGCGGCAGCCTGGTGGCGACGCGCGGGATGACGAAGGCCAGCGGCACGCCCATCACCATCGTGACGGCGAGCAGCAGCCCCGCCGTGCCGGCGGGCACTCCCGCGTCGCGGAAGATCTGCGCCATCCAGCCCATCGTGATGTAGGCGCCGGTGGCCTGGAGCCCGAAGTACACGGCGAGGGCCCAGGAGGTGCGGCTCCGGGTGATGCGCAGCGCGGGCGCGTCCACGCGCGCGTGGTGCTCTGGTGCGGAGGCGGCAGGCGCCGCCCCACGGTCCCGTACCGCCGCCCCACGGCCCCGTACGAAGGGAATCCACGGCAGTACGGCCGCCGCAGCGAGCGCGGCCCACACGGCGAGCCCGGTCTGCCAACTCCCGCCCAGCGCCTCGGTCATGGGCACCGTCACCGCGGCGGCGGACGCTGTGCCGAGCGCGAGGGCCATCGAATACAGGCCGGTCATGGAGCCGACCCGGTCGGGGAACCAGCGCTTGACGATGACCGGCATCAGGACGTTGCTGACCGCGATGCCCATGAGGGTGACCGCGCTGGCGGCCAGGAAGCCGGCCGTACCTCCCGCGTACGGCCGTACGAGCAGGCCAGCGGTGATGGCGACCATGCCCGCGCACACCACCGCGCCCGGGCCGAAGCGGCGGGCCAGGCGCGGGGCGGCGACGCCGAAGACGGCGAAGCACAGCGGGGGCACGGAGGTGAGCAGTCCGGCCACGCTGCCGCTCATGCCGAGCCCGTCGCGGACCTCCTCCAGGAGGGCGCCGAGGCTGGTGATGGCGGGGCGGAGGTTCAGCGCGGTGAGCACGATGCCGAGCACGATCAGCCGCATCGTCCACGCGCGCGTGGCGGGCTCGGAAGCAGGGAGAGTCTCAGAAGTGCGTATCCGCATGGACGTCACCGTCCGGGTTTCCTCGCTTGCCATGAGACCCATCATAGAATCATAGGATGATTGACTGTCCACCCCGGGGCTACGCGCTCCCGGCCCTCCCGTGCGAAGGTGTGCCATGCCCCTGAGCCACCCCCGCCGCTCGGCCCTGTCGGAGCAGGTCATCGCGGCGTTGCGAACCCAGATCACCTCGGGCGAATGGCCGGTCGGCTCGCGCATCCCGACCGAGCCCGAGCTGGTCGAGCAGCTCGGCGTGGCCCGCAACACGGTCCGCGAGGCCATCCGCGCGCTCGCGCACAACGGCCTGCTGGACATCCGCCAGGGCTCCGGCACCTATGTCGCGGCGACCAGCGAGCTGGCCGGGGTCATGCACCGCCGCTTCGCCGACGCCGACCCCCGGCACATCGCCGAACTGCGCTCCACGCTGGAGTCGGCCGCCGCGAAGCTGGCCGCCGAGCGGCGCACCGAGAAGGACCTCAAGCAGCTGGACGCCCTGCTGGTGCGGCGCGAGGAGGCCTGGGAGTCGGGTGACGCGGAGAGGTTCGTGGCGGCCGACGCGACCTTCCATCTGGCGGTGGTGGCGGCCTCCCACAACGACGTCATGACCGCGATGTACGCCGACCTGGGCGAGGTGCTGCGGGACTGGCTGCGCGAGGACGTCGGCGAGGAGCTGACGCCGGAGACGCACATGGACCACGCGCGGCTGGTCGACGCGATCCGCGCGGGCGACGCGGGGGCGGCCGCGGCGGAGGCGGCCGACTATCCGTTCCTGTGCCGTCCGGGGCGCTTCAGCGCTCCCGACGGTGACTGATCCACACCGAGCCGACCTCTTTCCAGCAGCGCCCGGTCAGCCGCACGGTCTGCGCCGGCCCCGCCTCCACCGGAGAGCTGTCGCTGTCGAGGTCCCACCAGCGGGCGCACTCGACGTGCAGAGTCACCCGGTCGGGGTCCGGATAGGGGTTGTGGCAGTACGCCGTCACATGGGAGCCGGAGACGCGGACCCGGCAGGCGGCGCCGAACGGCTCCTCGGACTCCCCGTCCGCGGCATGCACGCGCGCGTGGGGTATCGCCTCGTAGGACACGAGCAGCAGGAGGGCGACGGCGACGGTCGTTGAGGCCAGGCTGTGGGACAAGCGCACAAGGGGACCTCCTCGGCCGTACTGGGGAGGGGCTCGCGTAGTGAACGCGTAATCCAGAGTGCGCAGTTGTGGGTCTCCCCCGCCCGGCCGGGTAGGCCGAACGGGTGACGCCCCGCTCCCCGCGCAGTGCGGAAACGGGGCGTCGACGACGTACCGAGGGATCAGGCGCCGATGGCGTGGAGGCCGCCGTCCACGTGGATGATCTCGCCGGTGGTCTTCGGGAACCAGTCGCTCAGCAGGGCGACGATGCCCTTGCCCGCCGGCTCCGGGTCCTCCAGCTTCCACTCCAGCGGGGAGCGGCTGTCCCACACGGACGCCAGCTCGGCGAAGCCGGGGATGGACTTCGCGGCCATGGAGCCGATCGGGCCCGCCGAGATCAGGTTGCAGCGGATGTCGTGCTTGCCGAGGTCACGCGCCATGTAGCGGTTCGTGGCCTCCAGGGCGGCCTTGGCGGGGCCCATCCAGTCGTACTGCGGCCAGGCGAACTGCGCGTCGAAGGTGAGGCCGACGACGGAGCCGCCCTCGGTCATCAGCGGCAGCAGCGCCATGGTCAGCGACTTCAGGGAGAAGGCGGAGACGTGCATGGCGGTGGCCACGGACTCGAACGGCGTGTTGAGGAAGTTGCCGCCGAGCGCGTCCTGGGGCGCGAAGCCGATGGAGTGCACGATGCCGTCGAGCCGGTCGCCCAGGTGCTCGCGTACCTGGCCCTCCAGGCGGGCGAGGTGCTCGTCGTTGGAGACGTCGAGTTCCAGGACCGTGACCGGCTTCGGCAGCTTCTTGGCGATGCGCTCGGTCAGCGTGGGCCGGGGCCAGGCGGTCAGGATGACCTCCGCGCCCTGCTCCTGGGCCTGCTTGGCGGCGTGGAAGGCGATGGAGGACTCCATCAGCACACCGGTGATCAGGATGCGCTTGCCCTCGAGAATTCCGCTCATGGTGATCAGTGACCCATTCCCAGTCCGCCGTCAACGGGGATGACGGCTCCAGTGATGTACGAGGCGTCGTCCGAGGCGAGGAACCGCACCGTCGCGGCGATCTCCTCCGGCTGCGCGTACCGGCCGAGCGGCACCTGCTTCACGATGTTCTCGCGCTGCTCGTCGGTGAGGACCTTGGTCATGTCGGTGTCCACGAAGCCGGGCGCGACGACGTTGAAGGTGATGTTGCGCGACCCCAGCTCACGGGCGAGGGAGCGCGCGAAGCCGACCAGACCGGCCTTGGAGGCGGCGTAGTTGGCCTGGCCCGGACCGCCGTACAGACCGACGACCGAGGAGATGAGCACGACACGCCCCTTCTTGGCCCGCAGCATCCCGCGGTTGGCGCGCTTGACGACGCGGAAGGTGCCGGTGAGGTTGGTGTCGATGACCGAGGTGAAGTCCTCCTCGGACATGCGCATCAGGAGCTGGTCCTTGGTGACACCGGCGTTGGCGATCAGGACCTCGACCGGGCCGTGCTCGGCCTCGATCTCCTTGTAGGCCTGCTCCACCTGCTCGGGGTCGGTGATGTCGCACTTCACCGCGAGGAAGCCGGCCGGCGGCTCGCCCGAGCGGTAGGTGATGGCGACCTTGTCGCCGGCGTCGGCGAAAGCGCGGGCGATGGCGAGGCCGATGCCCCGGTTGCCTCCGGTGACGAGAACCGAGCGGCTCAACGGATCACCCTTTCGATAGGGGTCTGACACACCCGCCCGAACACCTGGATGGCAGGCGGCTTCCCCGAAAACCTATCGGTCCGCCCCCGGCGGCGGACATTCGGGCACCGACAGTGGCGTAGGGGCGTCACTGTCGGATCCCTACAGAAACGTGCGGACTCTCGCCGGAAACGTGTGGTCCACGGCACCGCCCGCGCGACATGATCGGAGCCGACAGGCCACGACAGCAGGGAGACCTCCGTGCCTCATACGATCGACGAAGCCTTTACGGCGCTTCCGCTACGCGCCCTGGCCGACGCCGCGCTGGCACGCGCGCGGGCGCTGGGCGCCGAGCACGCGGACTTCCGGTTCGAGCGGGTGCGCAGCGCGTCCTGGCGGCTGCGGGACGCCCGGCTCGCCGGGTCGTCGGACACCACCGACCTCGGGTACGCGGTGCGCGTGGTGCACGGCGGGACCTGGGGCTTCGCGTCCGGCGTGGATCTGACCCTGGACGCCGCCGCCAAGGTCGCGTCGCAGGCGGTGGCGATGGCGAAGCTCTCCGCCCAGGTGATCAAGGCCGCCGGGTCGGACGAGCGGGTGGAGCTCGCCGCCGAGCCGGTGCACGCCGAGAAGACGTGGATCTCGTCGTACGAGATCGATCCGTTCACCGTGCCGGACGAGGAGAAGTCGGGGCTGCTGGAGCAGTGGAGCGCGCGGCTGCTGGCGGCGGACGGGGTCAATCACGTCGACGCCTCGCTGCTCACCGTCCATGAGAACAAGTTCTACGCCGATACCGCCGGGACCGTGACCACCCAGCAGCGGGTACGGCTGCACCCGCAGCTGACCGCCGTGTCGGTCGACGAGTCGAGCGGCGAGTTCGACTCCATGCGCACCATCGCGCCGCCCGTCGGACGCGGCTGGGAGTACCTGACCGGCACCGGCTGGGACTGGGACGACGAGCTGGCGCGCATCCCCGAGCTGCTCGCCGAGAAGATGCGGGCGCCGAGCGTGGAGCCGGGTCCGTACGACCTCGTCGTCGACCCCTCCAACCTGTGGCTGACCATCCACGAGTCCATCGGCCACGCCACCGAGCTGGACCGCGCCCTCGGCTACGAGGCCGCCTACGCCGGCACTTCCTTCGCCACCTTCGACCAGCTCGGCAAGCTCAGGTACGGCTCCGAGCTGATGAACGTCACCGGTGACCGCACCGCCGAGCACGGTCTGGCGACCATCGGGTACGACGACGAGGGCGTCGAGGGCCAGTCCTGGGACCTGGTGAGGAACGGCACCCTCGTCGGCTACCAGCTGGACCGGCGGATCGCGAAGCTGACCGGCTTCGAGCGGTCCAACGGCTGCGCGTTCGCCGACTCCCCCGGCCATGTGCCGGTGCAGCGCATGGCCAATGTGTCGCTGCAGCCGGATCCGGCCGGGATGTCGACCGAGGACCTGATCGGGAGCGTGGACCGCGGCATCTATGTCGTCGGCGACCGCTCCTGGTCCATCGACATGCAGCGCTACAACTTCCAGTTCACCGGGCAGCGGTTCTTCAAGATCGAGAACGGCCGGATCACCGGACAGCTGCGGGACGTCGCCTACCAGGCGACGACCACCGACTTCTGGGGCTCGATGGCCGCGGTGGGCGGTCCGCAGACGTACGTCCTGGGCGGTGCCTTCAACTGCGGCAAGGCCCAGCCGGGCCAGGTCGCGGCGGTCTCGCACGGCTGCCCGTCGGCCCTCTTCAAGGGCGTCAACATCCTCAACACCACCCAGGAGGCCGGTCGATGAGCGCCCGTACCAACAAGCCGCACGAGATCGTCGAGCGGGCCCTGGAGCTGTCGCGGGCGGACGGGTGTGTCGTCATCGCCGACGAGCAGTCGACCGCCAATCTGCGCTGGGCGGGCAACGCGCTCACCACGAACGGCGTCACGCGCGGGCGGACGCTCACCGTCGTCGCGACCGTGGACGGCAAGGAAGGGACGGCCTCCGGGGTCGTCTCCCGGTCCGCGGTGACCGCCGACGAGCTGGAGCCGCTCGTGCGGGCCGCCGAGGCCGCCGCGCGCGGTGCCGGGCCCGCCGAGGACGCGCAGCCGCTGGTGACGGACGTACCGGCGGCGCCGGACTTCACCGACGGCCCGGCCGAGACGTCGTCCACCGTGTTCGCCGACTTCGCTCCGGCGCTCGGCGAGGCGTTCGCACGCGCGCGTGCGGGCGGGCGGGAGCTGTACGGCTTCGCCAACCACGAGCTGGTGTCGACGTACGTGGGCACGTCCACGGGGCTGCGGCTGCGGCACGACCAGCCCAACGGGACGCTGGAGCTGAACGCCAAGTCCCCCGACCGTACGCGCTCGGCCTGGGCGGGGCGTTCCACCCGGGACTTCAAGGACGTGGACCCGACGGTCCTGGATGCCGAACTGGCCGTACGCCTCGGCTGGGCCGAGCGGCGCCTCGAGCTGCCGGCGGGCCGGTACGAGACGCTGCTGCCGCCGACCGCCGTGGCCGACCTGCTGATCTACCAGATGTGGTCGGCGTCGGGGCGGGACGCGGTCGAGGGCCGGACGGTGTTCTCCAAGCCCGGCGGCAAGACCCGCGTCGGCGAGAAGCTGAGCGAGCTGCCGCTGACGTTGCGCAGCGACCCGAACGAGCCGGGCCTGGAGTCGGCGCCCTTCGTGATCGCGCACTCCTCCGGGGGTGACACGTCCGTGTTCGACAACGGTCTGCCGCTCGCGGCCACCGAGTGGATGCGCGAGGGCGAGCTGAAGCACCTCATGACCAGCCGGCACAGCGCCGGGCTGACCGGTCTGCCCGTGGCGCCGGGCATCGACAACCTGATCCTGGACGGCGGGGACGACCGCTCCATCGAGGAGATGGTCGCGAACACCGAGCGCGGACTGCTGCTGACCTGCCTCTGGTACATCCGCGAGGTCGACCCGGCGACGCTGCTGCTGACGGGCCTGACCCGGGACGGGGTGTACCTCGTCGAGAACGGTGAGGTGACCGGTGAGGTCAACAACTTCCGGTTCAACGAGTCGCCGGTCGGCCTGCTGGGGCGGGCGACGGAGGCGGGGCGGACGGAGAAGACGCTGCCCAGGGAGTGGAGCGACTGGTTCACCAGGGCGGCGATGCCCGCGCTGCGCGTCCCCGATTTCAACATGAGCTCTGTCAGTCAGGGCGTATAACCTCGTAGGCGTTCGGAATCGGCTGTCATCCGACCGGCCGAAGATCATCAAGGAGACACGAGAACCGTGACGGACATCGTCGACGAGCTGAAGTGGCGCGGCGTGATCGCCCTGTCCACTGACGAGGACGCATTGCGCAAGGCGCTCGCGGACGGTCCCGTCACGTTCTATTGCGGTTTCGACCCGACCGCGGCCAGCCTCCACGTCGGCCACCTGGTCCAGGTCCTCACCATGCGCCGCCTGCAGCAGGCGGGCCTGCGCCCGCTGGCCCTGGTGGGCGGCGCCACGGGCCAGATCGGCGACCCGCGCCCGACGGCCGAGCGCACGCTGAACGACCCGGAGACGGTCGCGAACTGGGTGACGCGGCTGCGCGCGCAGATCGAGCCGTTCCTGTCCTTCGAGGGCGAGAACGCCGCCGTGATGGTGAACAACCTGGACTGGACGGCCGGCATGTCGGCCATCGAGTTCCTGCGGGACATCGGCAAGCACTTCCGCGTCAACAAGATGCTGACGAAGGACTCGGTCGCCCGTCGTCTGCAGTCCGAAGAGGGCATCAGCTACACCGAGTTCAGCTACCAGCTGCTGCAGGGCATGGACTTCCTGGAGCTGTACCGGCGGCACGGCTGCACGCTCCAGCAGGGCGGCAGCGACCAGTGGGGCAACCTCACGGCGGGTCTGGACCTGATCCACAGGCTGGAGCCGCACGCGAGCGTGCACGCGCTGGCGACGCCGCTGATGACCAAGGCGGACGGCACCAAGTTCGGCAAGACCGAGGGCGGCGCCATCTGGCTCGACCCGGAGATGACGACGCCGTACGCCTTCTACCAGTTCTGGCTGAACGCGGACGACCGGGACATCTCCACCTACATGCGCATCCTCTCCTTCAAGTCCCGTGAGGAGCTGGAGGAGCTGGAGAAGCAGACCGAGGAGCGCCCGCAGGCCCGTGCCGCGCAGCGCGCGCTCGCCGAGGAGCTGACGACGCTGGTGCACGGTGCCGAGCAGACGGCAGCCGTGATCGCCGCGTCCAGGGCCCTGTTCGGCCAGGGCGAGCTGACGGAGCTGGACGACCGGACGCTGGCGGCGGCCCTCTCCGAGGTGCCGCACATCCAGGTCGACGGGCTCGGCCCGGTCGTCGACCTGTTCGCCGAGGTCGGCCTGGTGGCCAGCAAGTCCGCCGCCCGGCGCACCGTGAAGGAGGGCGGCGCCTACGTGAACAACGTGAAGGTCGCCTCCGAGGACGCGGTGCCCGCGAAGGAGGACCTGCTGCACGGGCGGTGGCTGGTGCTGCGGCGGGGCAAGAAGAACCTGGCGGCGGTCGAAGTGACCGGCGGCTGAGCGGACGTAATGAACGGGGCGGCTCCGGTGCCGGAGGCCGTCCCGTTCGCCGTATGCACCGTCAGGCTCTCCGCCTGCTGCCCCGGGCCGCCGTGTACGCCCTGTCGCCGAGGCCGACGAGGATGACCGCGGCCACGAGCTGGAACGCGTGGCGCCACCAGTCGATCCCGCTGGTCGCGTCGACACCTGCCGCCCGCGCGATCGCGTTGCCCCCGATGGCCCCGATCATGCCCAGAATGGTGGTCAGCCACAGAGGGATGTGCTGCTTCCCCGGAATGACGGCTTTGGCGACCAGGCCGAGCACGAGTCCCACGATGATCGCCCACAACCAGCCCATGGTGGCCTCCTCGTACGGCTCGACGTGAGCACTAAGGCCAGTGTCGGCCCAGGCGCCTTACGCCGCATGCCGGGTATGGCTCTACGCGTTACGGCTGAGCGCGTTCCCCCAGGTGGCAGGGGCCCCGGTCTCGTAGGCGGCGGAGGCGAGGCGTACCGTGGAAGGTGTCCCGGCCCGGGCTCCCGACCGGGGGCGGACGGGTACGGGCAGGGGGAGAGTCCGATGCGGGCGGATGGTGGAATGTGATGCGGAAGCTGCACGCGGGCAACACCGAGGTCTTCCGGATCACCGGGGCCAGGGCGGGTCTTCAGGACGATGTGCGCGCCCGGCAGCGCCGGTACGTCATCTCGATGTCGATCCGTACCGTGTCGGTGATCCTCGCGGCATCACTGTGGAACGTCGAACGGCACGTCGCGATCGTGGCGTTGGTGCTCGGGGCGGTCCTTCCGTACATCGCGGTGGTGATCGCCAACGCCGGACGGGAGAATGCGCCGTCCCTGCCGTCGACGTTCGTGATGGCGCCGATGCGGCCGATGATCACGCCGCCGCGGACGAACGACGGTTTCACGGAACCGGTCCCGGAAGATGTGGCGGGTGACCCCGCGCCGGGCGCACAAAGCAAACCGGGCGACGGGGCGTGATCATCCGGAGCAGGGGACTCCGGAGTCGGATCCGCGCCAAGCTCAGGAAAAGCTCAGATCAATAGTGTTGTTCCGGTGCCGGGGGACGGGTTACCCGTGACATACTTCGTGGACGCTCCGCATCCCCCGTCGGAGCGATGGACCGACGCCGGGCAGCTCCCCCCGTGGCTGCTCGGCGTCGCCTTTTTGTGTGCGAACTTGTGAGACGAAGCTGTGAGTGACGAGACGCCGATCTGCTCCGCCAAGGGCTGCCGTGCCGACGCCGTGTGGGTGCTGGCGTGGAACAACCCGAAGATTCATACGCCGGAGCGGCGCAAGACGTGGCTTGCGTGCGAGGAGCACCGGGAGCATCTGTCCCAGTTCCTCGGGGTGCGGGGGTTCCTGAAGGACGTCGTCCTGCTGAAGGAGTGGGAAGAGCCCTCTTCAGCCACCGATCGCTGACATCGGCCTGTCCGGCTGGATGAAGCTCGGGTCGTCCAGGCCCGCCCCCGCCTTCTTGCCCCACATCGCCAAGCGCCAGATGCGGGCTATCTCCTCGTCGGGGGCGCCCGAGCGCAGGGCCGCGCGCAGGTCCGTCTCCTCCGTGGCGAACAGACAGGTGCGGACCTGGCCGTCGGCCGTCAGGCGGGTGCGGTCGCAGGCCGAGCAGAACGGGCGGGTGACGGAGGCGATGACGCCGACGACGTGGGGGCCGCCGTCGACAAGCCAGCGCTCCGCGGGAGCCGAGCCGCGCTTCTCCGCGCCCTCGGGGGTCAGCTCGAAGCGGGTGCGCAGGGAGGTCAGGATGTCGCCGGCGGTGATCATGCCGTCGCGCTTCCAGCCGTGCTGGGCGTCCAGGGGCATCTGCTCGATGAAGCGCAGTTCGTAGTCGTGCTCCGCCGCCCAGGCGAGGAGGTCCGGGGCCTCGTCGTCGTTGAGGCCCGGCATCAGGACCGAGTTGACCTTGACCGGGGTCAGGCCGGCGTCCCGGGCGGCGTACAGGCCCTCGATGACGTCCTTGTGGCGGTCGCGGCGGGTGAGGGTCTTGAAGACGTCGGGGCGCAGGGTGTCCAGGGAGACGTTGACCCGGTCCAGGCCCGCGGCCTTCAGGGCGGCCGCCGTGCGCTTGAGGCCGATGCCGTTCGTCGTCAGGGACATCTGGGGGCGGGGTTCGAGGGCGGCGACGCGCTCGACTATGCCGACCAGGCCGGGGCGCAGCAGGGGCTCACCGCCGGTGAAGCGGACCTCCTCGATGCCGAGGGAGGTGACCGCGATGTCGATCAGGCGGACGATCTCGTCGTCCGTGAGCAGGTCGGGCTTGGCCAGCCACTGCAGGCCCTCCTCGGGCATGCAGTACGTGCACCGCAGGTTGCAGCGGTCGGTCAGCGAGACCCTCAGGTCGGTGGCCACCCGGCCGTAGGTGTCGATGAGCACGTGGGCCCCCTCCCTCGTCACGGACCAGAATCTTCTTCCGTCACCTGTGAGCCTACGTGACGGCACTGACAGCGACACCAGCCCGATCCCACGAGGTAAGACGCGGCCGCGTCGTAGAGACCTACGACGCGGCCGCTCAGGGGGTGTGCCCAGGGGGTGCCCAGGGGGCGTGCTCAGTGGGCGCCGGTGCCGGTCAGGGACCGGACCTCCAGCTCCGCGTACTTCTTGGCGTCGGGCTCCTCCTTGGACAGGACCGTGCCGAGCCAGCCCATGAGGAAGCCGAACGGGATGGAGATGATGCCCGGGTTCTTCAGCGGGAACCAGGCGAAGTCGACGTCCGGGAACATCGCCTTCGGGTCGCCGGAGACGACCGGCGAGAACAGCACCAGGCCGACGGCGACGATCAGACCGCCGTAGATCGACCACAGGGCGCCCTGGGTGGTGAACCGCTTCCAGAACAGGCTGTAGAGGATCGTCGGCAGGTTGGCGGAGGCCGCGACGGCGAAGGCCAGGGCGACCAGGCCGGCGACGTTGAGGTCGCGGGCGAGGGCGCCGAGGAGGATGGAGACGGCACCGATGCCGATGGTGGCGAGGCGGGCGGCCCTGACCTCCTCCTTCTCGGTGGCCTGTCCCTTCTTGATGACGTTCGCGTAGATGTCGTGGGCGAACGACGAGGACGAGGCCAGGGTGAGGCCGGCGACCACCGCGAGGATCGTCGCGAAGGCCACCGCCGAGATGGTGGCCAGCAGAATCGCGCCCCAGGCCGAGTCGACGCCGCCCAGGTGCAGGGCGAGCAGTGGGGCCGCCGTGTTGCCGGACGGGTTGGAGGCGATGATCTCGTCCTGGGAGATCAGCGCGGCGGCGCCGAAGCCGAGCGCGATGGTCATCAGGTAGAAGCCGCCGATGATGCCGATCGCCCAGTTCACCGACTTACGGGCGGCCTTGGCGTTGGGCACCGTGTAGAAGCGGATCAGGATGTGCGGCAGGCCGGCGGTGCCGAGGACCAGGGCGATGCCGAGGGAGATGAAGTCGAGCTTGGAGGTGCCGGTCGCGCCGTACTGGAGGCCGGGCTCCAGGAAGGCCGCGCCCTTGCCGCTGTTCTCGGCGGCCTTGCCGAGCAGGTCGGAGATGTTGAAGTTGAACTTCAGCAGCACCAGGAAGGTGATCAGGATGGTGCCGCCGATGAGCAGCACGGCCTTGACCATCTGGACCCAGGTGGTGCCCTTCATGCCGCCGATGGAGACGTACACGATCATCAGGAGGCCGACGAGGGCGACGATGAGGATCTTGCCCGCGTCGGAGGTGATGCCGAGCAGCAGCGAGACCAGGACGCCGGCACCGGCCATCTGGGCCAGCAGGTAGAAGATCGACACGACGATCGTGGACGTACCGGCCGCCGTGCGCACGGGGCGCTGGCGCATGCGGTACGCGAGGACGTCACCCATCGTGTAGCGGCCGGAGTTCCGCAGCGGCTCGGCCACCAGGAGCAGGGCGACCAGCCAGGCGACCAGGAAGCCGATGGAGTACAGGAAGCCGTCGTAACCGAAGAGGGCGATGGCGCCCGCGATCCCGAGGAAGGACGCGGCGGACATGTAGTCGCCGGAGACGGCGAGGCCGTTCTGGAAGGCGCTGAACGACCGGCCGCCCGCGTAGAAGTCGGCGGCGTCCTTGGTCTGGCGGCCCGCCCAGACGGTGATGAAGAGGGTCGCGACCACGAAGCACGCGAACAGGGTGATGATCAGCGGCCGGTGCTCGCTGGCCTCGTTGGCGGCGAGTTGGACCTGGGTCATCGCGGGGCTCATGCGCCGCCCTCCATACGGGTCTTGATGGCCTCGGCCTTGGGGTCGAGCTTGGCGCCTGCGTGCCGCGCGTACCACCAGGCGATGAGGAACGTGGTGATGAACTGGGCGATACCGAAGACAAGTGCGATGTTGATGTTGCCGAACAGCTTGGTGCCCATGAAGTCGCCCGCGTAGTTGGAGAGCAGGACGTACAGCAGGTACCAGACGATGAAGGCGACGGTCAGCGGAAAGGCGAAGGAGCGGTAGGAGCGGCGCAGTTCACCGAACTCCGCACTCTGCTGCACCTCGGCGAACTCCTCGGCGGAGGGGAGTTTGTGTTGCTCTTTCGAGGGGGGCGGTGCGTCGGTAGCCACGGAGTCTCCTCGCGTTGCGGGCGCTGTTGCGACAGTGGACGGGGATGGATGGGGGGTGGGGGACGGGTCAGGGGGTGGGGACGAATCGGGTACGGGCATGGCGGCTCTGTTCCTCGCAGTGACGTGGATCACGTGAGCCGGGTGGTGATGGTAGGGCCACAGCGCGTGATCCGACAGGGGGCTCGATCCTGCTCGCGCCTCCTTCACAAGGTCACGGCGCCACGCGAGGACCGGTTCAACTCCGGGGGGTTCTTTCCGAAGTCGCTCGGATCAGTGATTGCTGGCCAGGAAGATCGGGGATAGCTTCGCTCCTGCACCACTGGCATGTACCTGCCCGCGTCCCATCCACGCCTCGGGCAGTTTTCCCGTTCCGGATGATGTGGAGAACCCATGGTTCATCTGCGGTCCAGACGCCGGCTCGGCGTCGCCGTACCCCTTGTTCTGTCGCTGACCGCCTCGCTCGGTTTCCTGCCGGCGGCGGCCTCGGCCGCACCGCTCGCGGAGCCCGCCGCGCAGGCCGCGGACGCTCCCAACCTGGCGTATGTCGTCAACACCAGGACGGACCACCGCACGATCGAGTCGGTGAAGAAGGCGATCGCCGCGGCCGACGGCACCGTCGTCGCCACGTACGCGAAGATCGGCGTGATCGTCGTCCACTCGGCGAACCCGTCCTTCGGCGCCCAGATACGCGCGGTGCGCGGGGTGCAGTCCGCGGGCGCCACCCGTACGGCCCCCTTGAGCGCCGCCGGTACGACGGACGACGGCCCGGCGCAGAAGCTGTCGAAGGCGCAGAACGCGAAGATCGCGAGCGCGTCCGCGGCGACCGAGGGCAGCGAGCCGCTCGAGGCCGACCAGTGGGACCTGCGGGCGATAGGCGCCGACAAGGCGGCCAAGATCAACCCGGGCAGCTCGAAGGTCACCGTCGCCGTCATCGACACCGGCGTCGACGACACCCACCCGGACCTGGCCCCGAACTTCTCCGCCTCCCAGTCGGCCAACTGCGTCGGCGGTGTCGCGGACACCACCCCGGGCGCCTGGCGTCCGTACAACCCGGCCGAGGACTACCACGGCACGCACGTCGCCGGTGAGATAGCCGCGGCCCGCAACGGCATCGGTGTCGCGGGTGTCGCGCCCGGTGTGAAGGTCGCCGGCATCAAGGTGAGCGACCCCAAGAACGGTCTCTTCTACCCGGAGAACGTCGTCTGCGCCTTCGTGTTCGCCGCCGACCACGGCGTGGAGATCACGAACAACAGCTACTACGTCGACCCGTGGCTGTACAACTGCATGGACGACCCGGACCAGAAGGCCATCGTCGACGCGGTCAACCGGGCCCAGCTGTACGCCCAGAAGAAGGGCACGCTGAACCTGGCCTCGGCGGGCAACTCCAACCACGACCTGGACTCCGACGCCATCGTGGACGACACCAGCCCCGACGACGCCACGCCGGTCCCCCGCACGATCGACCCGCACACGTGCTTCGACGTGCCGACCCAGCTGCCGGGCGTGGTGACGGTGAGCGCGACGGGCGTGAAGAACCTCAAGTCGTACTACTCGACCTACGGTTACGGCGTCATCGACATCGCGGCCCCGGGCGGCGACCGGAAGTTCCAGATCCCGACGGACACCCCCTCGGCGAACGGCCGCATCCTGTCCACCATGCCGAACGGCGAGTACGGCTGGCTGCAGGGCACCTCGATGGCGTCCCCGCACGCCGCCGGCGTCGCCGCGCTGCTGAAGTCGAAGTACCCGTACGCGACTCCGTCCCAGCTGCAGGCGCTGCTGAAGGCCCAGGCCGACAACCCGGGCTGCCCCGAGTCGTACGACCAGGACGGCGACGGCACGCAGGACGCCGTGTGCGAGGGCGGCAAGCGGTACAACGGCTTCTACGGGTTCGGCATCGTCAACGCGCTGAAGGCCGTTGACTGATTGGCAGGCCGGATGGACGGCGGGCGCACTCCGGTCAACATGTTGATCTAGTCAACACTGCATAGTGCAGTCATGACTGGAGTCAGGTCCGCTTGGTCCGCGGTGGGCGGAGATCCCGCCCTTCTCCCGCGGGTGTCGTCCGTGGTGCGGGAAGGCGCGCTTCGTGCGCGCCTTCCCGTAAGGGAGTTGGCGCGCGCCTGCGTGAGCGCGTGTGCGCTCGCCGCCGCCGAGCTGGGGGCGCGGCGGGCCGGGCTCGCCGAGGTGCCGGAAGTACGGCTGGACGACGGTGCGATCGCCACGGCGTTCGTGAGTGAACGGCATCTGCTGGTCGACGGGCGCGCACCGGTCGCCTTCGCGCCGCTGTCGCGCTTCTGGCGGACGGCGGACGGCTGGGTGCGCACGCATGCGAACTATCCGCATCACCGTGCCCGGCTGCTGGCCGCGCTGGGTGTGCCGGAGGAGGATCCGGACGCCGTGGCGGCGGCCCTGGCCGAGCGCTCCGCGCGCGAGGTGGAGGAGGCCGTGTACGCGGCCGGCGGGCTGGCCGTCGCACTGCGTTCCCCCAAGGAGTGGGCGGCCGAGGAGCAGGCCGCCGCGGTGGCCCGGCGGCCACTGGTCGAGCAGGAACGGCCGGCCACGGCACGCGCGCGCGTGCTCCCGCCTCTCGACGGTTCCCCCCTGCTGCCCGCCGCCGGAGTACGCGTACTGGACCTCACACGGGTCATCGCGGGACCGGTCGCCACCCGCACGCTCGCGCTGCTCGGCGCGGACGTCCTGCGCGTGGACGCACCCCAGCTGCCCGAACTGGCCGATCAGCACACCGACACGGGCTTCGGGAAGCGGTCGGCGACGCTCGACCTGGTGGCCGGCCGGCGCGCCTTCGAGGACCTGCTCGCGGCGGCGGACGTCGTCGTCACCGGATACCGGCCGGGCTGCCTGGACCGGTTCGGGTTGTCGGCGCAGGAGCTGGCCGAGCGGCGGCCCGGGCTGATCGTGGCGCAGTTGTCGGCGTGGGGCTCGTACGGGCCGTGGGGCGAGCGGCGCGGGTTCGACAGCCTCGTGCAGGCCGCCACCGGCGTCGCCGCGATCGAGGGTTCGGCGGAGCGGCCCGGAGCGCTGCCCGCACAGGCCCTCGACCACGGGACGGGGTATCTGCTGGCGGCGGCCGTACTGCGGGCGCTGACCGAACAGCGGGAGCAGGGGTACGGCCGGTGCCTACGGCTGTCTCTGGCGCGCACGGCGCAGTGGCTGCTGAACGGGATCGAGCCCGGCCAGGAAGGCACCCTGGCGTACGACGGGCCCGACGCCTGGCTCACCGAGCGGGACAGCACGCTCGGGCGACTGCGGTACGCCCTGTCTCCGGTGTCGTTCGCGGGCGGTCCGGTCGACTGGGCGCGGCCGCCCGGGGTTTGGGGGGCGGATGCGGCGGGCTGGGCTTGAGCGGCGGGGTCAGCCGAGCCGTACTCCTCGGCGGAATGCCATACCCCACTTGTTTTCCGCTACTTGCCCGAATCTGTGATGCTTTGTGAAGATCCCCAGGTGACGTCGGCGAACCCGTCCCCTGCCCCGTCCGACGGGAGTGGGCCCAGATCCCGCCCCGGCGTGGGCCGGGCCGTCGCCGTTCTCGTCCTGGTGGGGCTGGCGGCGCTCATCCCGCTGCTGGGGCCGTCGGCCGCGCTGCGCGGCACCGGGGAGGCCGCCGCGCCCGGCACCGCGGGGATCGCACTGCTGCGTACGATGATGTTCGCGGCGCTGTGCGTCCCGCTGGGCGAGCTGTTCGCGAACCGGCTGGCCCGTTCCGTGCCCGGCGCTCCCCCGGCCATGCCCCGCAGTTGGGCACCGCACGCGGCCGCCGCCGGCTTCGTCGCCGCCCTCGGCCTCGCCTCGGTCGTGTCCACGGGCAACCTCGTGCCGCACAGCCCCGCCGACCTCGACGTCGGCGGCCTCTACGCGTCGCGCGACGGCAAGCTCGCGCTGCTGGAGGTCAACGCCTTCGCCGTGGCCGGGCTGTGCGCCCTCTCGCGCCGGCCCGCCACCCAGGTCTGGCCGCTGACAGCGGTCGTGGTCGCCGAGGCGCTGCGGGCGCACCCGACGACCGAGCACGGTCCACTGCTGGGCTCCGGGCTGACGCTGGTGCACCTGACCTGCGCGTCGCTCTGGACCGGCGGGCTGCTGTACGTCCTGCGGACCTTGCGCGGGTGGGGCGCGAGGGAGGCGGGCGCGGCCCTTCTGGGGCTCTACGCGCGCCTGGCGGCCGTTCTGCTCGGCGCCATCACGGCGACAGGGGTGTGGAGTTCGCTGCGCCGGATGCCGTCGGACACGGTCCTGCAGCAGCTGACGGAGACGGCGTACGGACGCGCCCTGCTGGCCAAGGTGATCCTGGTGGCGGCCGTGGCGGTGCTCGCCCTGTGGGCGCGGATCCGGCTGCGCCGGGCCCCCGACCCGCTGACCGCCTGCTCCCCCGCGCGGGCGGAGGTCGTCGCCCTGGGAGTGGTGGTCGCGCTGTCGGGGCTGCTGACGGCGCTGCCGGTGCCGATCCGCTGGTGAACGCCCGTCATCGCACTGGCGAGCGTCAGTTGGTGACGAGCACCTTGAGCGCGGTGCGCTCGTCCATCGCCTTGTAGCCGGCGGGAACGTCCGCCAGGCCGACGGTCAGGTCGAAGACGGGCGACGGGTCGATCGTGCCGTCCAGGACGTCGGGCAGCAGCTCGGGGAGGTACGCGCGGACCGGTGCCACTCCCCCGCGCAGCGCGATGTTGCGGTCGAACATGACGCTCAGATCGAGTCCCGTACCGCTGCCGTGCGGTACCCCGACCCAGCCGATGGTGCCGCCGTCGCGGGTGATGTCGACGGCCGTGCGCATGGACTGTTCGGTGCCGACGGCCTCGACGACGGCGTGTGCGCCCTGTCCGCGCGTGAGTTCGCGTACGGCCTCCACGGCCGCGTCCCCGCGTTCGGCGACGACCTCGGTGGCGCCGAAGCGGCGCGCGATGTCGGTACGGACCTGGTGGCGGCCCAGCGCGATGATGCGCTCGGCGCCGAGCCGCTTGGCGGCGAGCACCGCGCACAGCCCGACGGCACCGTCCCCGACGACGGCGACCGTGGCGCCCGGGCGGGCCCCGGCGCCGAGGGCGGCGTGGTGGCCGGTGCCCATGACGTCGGACAGGGTCAGCAGGGCGGACAGCAGGTGGTCGTCGGAGGCGGCGTCCTTGGGGAGCTGTACCAGGGTGCCGTCGGCGTAGGGGACGCGCACGGCCTCGCCCTGGCCGCCGTCGGAGCCGACGGAGCCCCAGAAGCCGCCGTGCTCGCAGGAGGTGGTGAGGCCCTCGCGGCAGTAGTCGCAGACGCCGTCGGACCACATGAAGGGTGCGACGACGAGGTCGCCCCGCCGCACGCCGGTCACCTCGGAGCCGGTCTCCTCGACGAGGCCGAGGAACTCGTGTCCGATGCGCTGACCCGGCTGCCGGGCCGCCTCGCCCCGGTACGCCCACAGGTCGCTGCCGCAGATGCAGGCGCGCAGGACCCGGACGACGGCATCGGTGGGCTGCTGCACCACCGGGTCGGGCACGTCCTCCACGCGCATGTCGAAGGGGGCGTGGATGGTGGTGGCGCGCATGGCGAGGGTCCTTCTCGTCTCTGGTCGTGCGTGCGCTCGGGGGGTGGTCGAGCGCGTACCCCACCGTACGCCGCCCTCGGCGCCCGGCGCGCTCCGAGGGCTCCGGGTGTGCCGGTGACCTGCTGGATCGGCGCGGCACCAGCGGCGACCGCACTCCCGCGGGCCGCCGCTACACGCCCGCCGCGTCCAGCAGCGACCCGGCCGCGTAGGTGACGCCCATGGCCAGCGCGCCGCCCGACATGTTCCGCAGCACCGCGCGCGCCGGAGCGGCGGCGCCGAGGCGGGCGCTGCTCCAGCCGGTCAGGGCGAGGGCGGCCAGCACGGAGGCGACGGTGACCGCGAGCCGCCAGTCCGCCGGGGGCAGCACCATCGCGAGCAGCGGCAGCAGTGCCCCGGCCGTGAACGCCAGGAAACTCGCCCACGCCGCGTGCCACGGGTTGGTCAGCTCGTCCGGGTCGATACCGAGCTCCACGCGCGCGTGCGCCTTCAGCGCGTCCCGTTCCGTCAGCTGGACCGCCGCCTCCAGGGCCACCTCCCGGGACAGCCCGCGGCGCTCCAGCAACTGCGCCAGCTCCGCGAGCTCCTCCTCCGGCCGCTCCCGCAACTCCCGCTTCTCGACGGCCAACGCGGCCTTCTCCGAGTCGCGCTGCGTGGACACCGAGACGTACTCACCGGCCGCCATCGACATCGACCCGGCGAGCAGCCCGGCCAGTCCGGCCGTGAGCAGGGCCGCGCGGTCGTCCATGGCGCCGGCCACGCCGACGACGAGCCCCGCGGTCGACACGATGCCGTCGTTCGCCCCGAGGACGGCCGCCCGCAGCCAGTTCAGCCGCTCGCCCAGGGCGCCGCCGTGGGCCTCGTCATGCGTTGCTTCGGTCACATGCGGAGAATTGCATCGCGGGGGACATCAGGGACGTACCGACGCTCCCGGGCCGGCATTCGGCTCAGCCGGGCACGGCAACCCCGCCTGCGCGCCGACCGGTTGACGTCCCTGCGTTCGGGGCGTCCGAACGGGCGGGCGGAGCAAGGCACCTGACGGACAGGGCTGTCAGTCCCGGCCCGTATCCTCAGTGACCATGCTCGAAGACCATGTGACCGCAGTGTCCTCCCCCACAGCGTGGCCGGCCGCGTATCCGCAGGGATACGCGGTCGTTGACGTGGAGACCACGGGCCTGGCCCGGGACGACCGGATAATCTCCGCGGCCGTCTACCGGCTGGACGCGCGCGGCGAGGTCGAGGACCACTGGTACACGCTGGTCAATCCGGAGCGCGACCCGGGCCCGGTCTGGATCCACGGTCTGACGAGCGAGGCGCTGGAGGGCGCTCCCCTCTTCCAGGACATCGCCGAGGAGTTCTCGGCCCGGCTGGACGGCCGGGTGCTCGTCGCGCACAACGCCGTCTTCGACTGGCAGATGATCGCGCGGGAGTACGCGCGCGCGGAGCGCGAGGCCCCGGTGCGGCAGCGGCTGTGCACCATCGCACTGTCCAAGGAGCTGGGGCTGCCGCTGCCCAACCACAAGCTGGAGTCGCTGGCCGCGCACTTCGGCGTCGTCCAGCAGCGCGCGCACCACGCGCTGGACGACGCGCGCGTGCTGGCGGAGGCGTTCCGGCCGAGCCTGCGGGCGGCCGCCGCGGGCAGCGTGCGGCTGCCGCTGCAGGAGTGCCGGCCGCTGACCGAGTGGCGGGACACGGCGACGCCCCGGATCGGACCGCAGGCGGGCGGCTACGGCGGTTACGGCGGCACCGGCAGCTACCGGCCGACCAGTTGGCGCCCGTCCCGGAAGAGGCCCGCCTGCCCCTACCCCAACCCGGGACGCTACGAAGAGGGCAAAAGGCTCAAACAAGGCATGCGAGTCGCCTTCTCCGGAGACACGTCGACCGAGCGCGACTTGCTGGAGGACCGTGCGATCGAGGCGGGGCTGCATGTGTCGACGAGCCTGTCCCGGCTGACCAGCCTGCTCGTCACGAACGACCCGGACGCGGGCACGTCGAAGGTGGTCAAGGCCCGGCAGTACGGGACGCCGGTGGTGGACGAGGCGGCGTTCGGGCAACTCCTCAGGGATGTGGAACCGGCCTCGGAGCAGTGACCGTACGGACGGGTGATTGCCGCGCGACTCGCCCGGAGCCCCCTCGCCCGGGCCGCGGTGACGGCTCACCCTGTGGCGCATGGCGACATGTGAAGTCTGTGGAAACGACTACGGCATGACCTTCGAGGTGCACGCGCAGGGCGCGGTGCATGTCTTCGACTGCTTCTCCTGTGCGATCCACCGCATGGCCCCGATCTGCGAGCACTGCCGTGTCCAGATCATCGGGCAGGGCGTCGAGGTCGAGGGCCACTGGTTCTGCGGTGCCCACTGCGCCCGCGAGGAGGGGAAGGTGGGGATCGTCGACAAAGTGTGACCCCGGCCCGGACCCGCACCCGGACTCGGACCCGCCTGAGACCACCCCACGACCGAGTTGTACGGTCGTGGGGTGTACCGCTTCCTGTTGTCCCGGCAGTGGGTGATCCTCACGCTGGTCGCCCTCCTCCTCATCCCCACGATGATCAGGCTGGGCATCTGGCAGATGCATCGCTACGAGGAGCGCTCCGCACGCAACCAGCTGGTCGCCGACGCACTGGGCGCGCAGCCGGCGCCCGTGGAGAAGCTGACCTCCCCGGGACACACCGTCACTTCCAAGGAGCGGTACCGCACGGTGACCGCCGAGGGCCGCTTCGACACCGACCGGGAAGTCGTCGTCAGGCGGCGCGTCAACGCCGACGAGGAAGTCGGCTTCCACGTGCTGACCCCCTTCGTCCTCACGGACGGCAAGGTGCTTCTGGTCAACCGCGGCTGGATCCCCGCCGACGGCCCCACCCAGACGGCGTTTCCCAAGGTCCCCGCGCCGCCGAGCGGCCGGATCACCGTCACCGGGCGGCTGATGCCGGACGAGACGACCGAGGCGAGCGGCATCAAGAACCTCAAGGGCCTCCCCGACCGGCAGGTCATGCTGATCAACAGCGGGCAGGAGGCGCAGCGCCTCGACGCCCGGGTGCTCGGCGGCTACATCGTGCAGACGGCACCCGAGCCCAGGGACGACACCCCGGAGCTGATCGGCAAGCCCGGCAACGAGAACGCTCCGCTGAACTACGCGTACGCCATCCAGTGGTGGCTGTTCGCGGCGGGCGTCCCGGTCGGCTGGTTCGTCCTGGCCCGCCGCGAGGCCCGGGAACGGGATCGTGCGGCGGCAGCGCAGGAGACGGAGACGGCGCCGGCCCCGGTGTAGCGTCACCGGCTACCCCCCGCGCTCTTCCTTGCGGCGGCGGCCGGTCAGCCGGTCGCGCCAGTAGACGAAGGTGCGTTCCGGCTCGGGCAGCAGCTCCCACGGGTGGCGGGTCATGTGGCGGCCGATGCGCCGGAAGACCTGTCCCGCCTCGGCCGGGCGGTGGGCGCGGGTCAGGGCGAAGGCGAGCACGTTGAGGTCGATGACGGCTTCGGCGTGCGGGACGGCGGCGGTGAGGAACCAGCGGGAGAGGGCCGTGTCGATCTCCCGTACCGCCCTCGGTTCGTTCCAGTGGCCGCTCGCGCCGAGCGCGGCGACGCCCGTCCGGTGCTGCCGGTGGGCGACGAGTTCCACGCGGGCCGCGACCGGCAGCAGGGCGATCGGGGACCCGTGCGGTGCCTGGGAGGCGGCCTGCCCGGCGAAGTCCATCATGTCGGGGACCGCGCCGTGCCCGCGCGGCGACAGGTACCGCAGCATCAGGTGATAGGCCGTCCGGTGCCAGGGCGCGCGGTTGACGGCCCGGGTCCACACCGGCACGGCGTCGTGCACCGGTACGGCGCAGGCGTGCATCAGGGACAGCAGCGCCAGCCAGGGCGTCGGGTCCTCGGGGCAGGCCGCGGCGGCGCGCAGACACGTCTGCTCGGCCCGGCGTATCGCGGAGTGTCCCTCGGCCGGGGCGCGGGCCGACAGGACGAAGGCGCGCAGGACCAGGGCGTCTCCGTCGTCGGGGCGGTCGGTGGCCCACCTGTCGGAGACCGCGGCCGGCAGGCACTGGGCGAGGACGGAGACCCGGTGGGTACGGCGGTCCCAGTCGCGTCCGGTGGCGCGCAGCAGGTCGGCCACGGGTTCCCAGGCGGGGCGGGTGCGGCCCGCGCCGAGGCCGTGGAGCTGCTGGGTGGGGCGGAGGTCGAGGAGGGTTCTGTGCAGGGGGTCGTCGTCGAGTTCGGGGCGGGTCAGGAGGGTGCCGCGTCTCAGCATCGGTGCCTCGCCGTAGGTGGATCTGGTTTCAGCCGGCTGCGGGTAGTCGGGGGCTGGTCGCGCAGTTCCCCGCGCCCCCTTAGGTACGTGCAGCGGACGCACCCAAGGGGGCGCGGGGAACTGCGCGAGCAACCACGAACCACCCGCAGCCGCCCTCCGGCATCAGCAGCAGCGGCCCTCCGGCTGGTCCTCCCGGTGCAGCAGGCTCAGTACGTCCATCAGCTCACGCACATACCACCGCACCCACCGCACCGCCCTCATGACCGGACACCCACCAGCGGCTCGCCCTCCCGCTCCGGCACGTCGATGCGGGACTCGACATACGGCGCCTCGGTCGTCGGCAGCGGCTGCGGGGCGCGGACGGCGCGGACGCAGACCACGGTGCAGTTGACCAGGACCGTGAGGACGAGGAGGAGGAAGACGGCCATGATGACGCCGTCGACCGTGTTGTTGAGGACGATGGTGTGCATGTCGTCCACGTTCGTGGCGCCCGGGAGGAGCTGACCGTCCTCGATGGCCTGCGCGTACTTGTCGCGCAGGGCGAAGAACCCGATCGCCGGGTTGTCCGAGAAGATCTTCTGCCAGCCCGCGGTGAAGGTGACGGCCACGTCCCAGGCCAGCGGGATGCCGGTGACCCACGCCCAGCGCAGCTTGCCGGACTTGATCAGCACGGTGGTGGTGACGGCGAGGGCGACCGCGGCCAGCAGCTGGTTGGCGATGCCGAACAGCGGGAACAGCTGCTTGATGCCGCCGAGGGGGTCGGTGACACCGGCGTAGAGGAAGTATCCCCAGGCGCCGACGACCAGGGCGCTGGTGATCCAGATGCCCGGCTTCCAGGTGACCCGGCCGATCGGCTTCCAGACGTTGCCGAGCATGTCCTGGAGCATGAAGCGGCCGACGCGGGTGCCGGCGTCCACCGTGGTGAGGATGAACAGCGCCTCGAACATGATCGCGAAGTGGTACCAGAAGGCCTTCATCGCGCTGCCGCCGAACACCCCGGCGAAGATCTCGGACATGCCCACGGCCAGGGTGGGCGCGCCGCCCGAGCGACCCACCAGCGTCTGCTCCTCCACCGCCCGGGCGGCCGCGGTGAGCTGGTCCGGGGTGATGGTGAAGCCGAGGTTCTTCACCGCTTCCGAGGCGGTGTCGACGGTCGGGCCGAGCAGCGCGGCCGGGGAGTTCATGGCGTAGAAGAGGCCCGGTTCGAGCACGCAGGCGGCGATCAGGGCCATGACGGCGACGAAGGACTCCGTGAGCATGGAGCCGTAGCCGATGAGGCGGACCTGGGACTCCTTCTGGATCAGCTTCGGCGTGGTGCCGGAGGAGACCAGGGCGTGGAAGCCGGACAGGGCGCCGCAGGCGATGGTGATGAAGAGGAAGGGGAAGAGGGAGCCGGCGAACACCGGCCCGGCGCCGTTGGAGGCGAAGTCGGTCACCGACTCGGCCTTGAGGTTCGGGGCGGCGATCACCACACCGACGGCCATCAGGGCGATGGTGCCGACCTTCATGAAGGTGGAGAGGTAGTCACGGGGCGCCAGCAGCATCCAGACCGGCAGGACGGAGGCGAAGAAGCCGTAGCCGACCAGGCAGAAGACCAGGGTCTGAGGGCTCCACACGAAGTACTCGGCGAGTGAGGAGTCCTGGATCCAGCCGCCGCCGAGGATGGCGAGCAGCAGCAGGGCCACGCCGATGAGGCTGGTCTCCACCACCCGGCCGGGCCGCAGGTAGCGCATGTAGAAGCCCATGAAGAGGGCGATGGGGATGGTCATGGAGACCGAGAAGGTGCCCCACGCGGACTCCGCCAGCGCGTTGACGACGACCATCGCGAGGACCGCCAGCAGGATGATCATGATGGCGAAGACGCCGATCAGTGCGGCGGCACCGCCCACCTTGCCGATCTCGTCGCGGGCCATCTGGCCCAGGCTCTTGCCGTCCCGGCGCATCGAGAGGAACAGGACGATCATGTCCTGGACCGCGCCGGCGAAGATCACGCCCGCGATGATCCAGATCGTGCCGGGCAGATAGCCCATCTGCGCGGCCAGCACCGGCCCGACCAGCGGTCCGGCGCCGGCGATGGCCGCGAAGTGGTGGCCGAACAGCACCCTCTTGTCGGTGGGGTGGTAGTCGACGCCGTCCTCCAGGCGTTCGGCCGGGGTGGCGCGGGTGTCGTCGACCCGGAGGACCCGGCGGGCGATGAACCGCGAGTAGAAGCGGTAGGCGATCGCATACGAGCCGAGAGCCGCCACGACCAGCCAGACGGCCGAGATCTCCTCACCCCGGGACAGGGCGAGCACGGCCCAGCCGAGGGCGCCGGCCAGGGCGACGGCGCTCCAGATCGCCACCGACTTCGGCGACATCCGTGACTTTTCCGGCGCCTCACGGCCGGGTTCGGGCATGACTGACGTGGGCATGGCGACTCCTGACTTCAACAGGTGGGCTCAGCAGGGGTGACGTAGAACGGGGTGAAGCAGAACAGGGGTGAAGCAGAAAAAGAGGTGCGGCTCAGCGATGTCGATGCCGGTCCGTCAGCACGTACGCGGCGAGCAGGCAGAGGCCGCATCCCGGCACCCAGGCGAGCTGGTACCAGTAGAAGAACGGCGTCCCGGCCAGCCGCGGTCCCGCACCGGCGTACCAGGGGACCCACAGCAGGCCTGCGGCGGGCGCGAGAAGCAGTACGGCGATCGCGACGCGCCGTAGCCGGTGATGACCGGTCCGTGCCATGACCTGTGCTCCTCTCCCCCTCGCTGTCGGTCTGTGCAAGAGTTGCCCACCTCCCGAGACCGGTTGACAGCGAATTTCCAGAAGATTTCCCGCCGGTTTTCTGTCATCCGTTCCGGCCGCTCGCGCAACTACTCGCATGAGGGCACAGGCACACCAAGGACGGTGACCCATGGCCGACGGCGCCATGACCGCGACGTTCCTCGCCGTGATCGGCGGAGCGTCGCTGCTCGCCGTCACCGCGCGGCGCCTGCGCCCGAGCGATCGCCTGCCGTCCCTGGAGGGCTGGGCACTGGCCGACCGCAGCCTCGGCCCGGTGTGGACCTGGCTGCTGCTCGGCGGCACGATCTTCACCGCGTACACCTTCGCCGCCATACCGGGCCTGGCCTACGGCAACGGCGCCCCCGCCTTCTTCGCGGTGCCGTACACGGTGATCGTCTGTCCGATCGCCTTCGTGCTGCTGAGCCGCCTGTGGTCGGTGGCCCGCACGCACGGCTACGTCACGGCGGCCGACTTCGTGCGCGGCCGGTACGGCTCGCCGCCGCTGGCCCTGGTGGTCGCGCTGACCGGGATCCTCGCGACGATGCCGTATCTCGCGCTGCAGCTGCTCGGCATACGGGCGGTGCTGGCGGCGGGAGGCGTGTATCCGCGGGGTGCGGCCGGCGATCTGGTGATGGTGGCGCTGTTCGCGGGGCTGGCCGTCGCCACCTACCGGCACGGGCTGCGCGCCCCCACCGTCATCTCCGCGCTCAAGGCCGTGGCCGTCTTCGTGTCGCTGACCGCGGTGACCTGGCTGGTCCTCGACCGGCTCGGCGGCCCGGGTGCCGTCTTCGACGGTGCGGCCGAGCGCCTCGGCGGCCCGGCGCTGCTCCTGACCCCCGAGCAGCAGCCCGCCTACGCCACCCTCGCCCTCGGCTCCGCGCTCGCCCTGCTGATGTACCCGCACGTGCTCACCGCCGGTTTCGCCGCCGACGGCCCCCGGACGCTGCGCAAGGTCGCCGTGGCCCTGCCGGCCTGGACCGGGCTGCTCGCGCTCTTCGGCTTCCTCGGCATCGCGGCCCTCGCGACGGGCGTGCGCGCCCCGGCGGGCGGCGCCGAGGCCGCCGTACCGATGCTGGTCGACCGGCTGATGCCGGGCCCGCTGGCCGGGCTGGTGTTCGGCGCGATCACCGTGGGGGCGCTGGTCCCGGCGGCGGTGATGTCGATCGCGGCCGCCACCAGCTTCGTGCGCAACGTGTACGTCGAGTACGTCCATCCGACGGCCACGCCCAAACGGCAGGTGCGCATCGCCAAGGCGGTGTCGCTCACCGCGAAGGTGGGCGCGGTGGCGTTCGTGTTCGGGCTGCGCGACCAGGACGCCATCAACCTCCAGCTCCTCGGCGGGGTGTGGATCCTGCAGATCTTCCCGGCCGTCGCGGTCGGGCTGTTCACCGGCCGGCTGCATCCGCGGGCGCTGCTCGCCGGGTGGGGCGTGGGCATGGCGGCGGGGACCTGCATGGTCGTACGGGAGGGCTTCTCGTCGATCGTCCCGCTCGGCACCGGGCCGGAGATCTACGCCGGGCTCGCCGCCCTGCTCCTCAACCTGACCGTCGCCGTGGCCGGGACCGCGGTACTCGAACACCTCGGCGTCCCGCGCGGCGCCGACCTCACCGGCCTGCCGTCACGCCTGAGCGTCCGGCGGCGCCCCGAGACGGGAGCGAACAACCCGTGAGACAGCACCTGAGACGCGAAACGGAGACTCACACGGAGACTCCCGTACCGGCCGTGCCCCTCGCCCCCGCGGTGAGCGACCCGGCCGACCTGGAGCGCGAGGCCGGGCTCGCCCGTCTGTTCGAGCTGCACTACTCCTCGATGCTGCGCCTCGCCGTCCTGCTCGGTGCCGACGACCCGGAGAACGTCGTCGCGGAGGCCTACTACCAGATCTACCGCAAGTGGCGGCGGCTGAGGGACACCGAGGCGGCGGAGGCGTATCTGCGGTCCACCGTCTGCAATCTGACACGGATGCGGATACGGCACCTCCAAGTGGCCCGCAAGCACGTGGAGAAGCCGGCCGACGAGCTCGTCGCCTCCGCCGAGAGCACCGCGCTGCTCCGCGACGACCAGCGCGTCCTGATCGACGCGCTCCAGCAGCTGCCCGCCCGGCAGCGCGAGGCGCTGGTGCTGCGGCACTGGCTCGGACTGAAGGAGAGCGAGATCGCCGCGGCGATGGGAATCTCCTGCGGATCCGTCAAGACCCATACGGCGCGCGGCCTCGCCGCCCTGACCCAGGCGATGGAGGCCCGGCGATGACGCACCGAGATGCGACTCCGTCGCAGGACACCGGCCCGGACCGCACCGAGCGGGAGCTGCGCGAAGCGCTCTCCGCGCTCGCCGGCGGGGTGCAGGCGGCGCCCGACGCCTATCGCACGGCGCGCGGCGAATGGCTGCGCCGGGAACGCCGGCGCCGGCTCGTCCTCGCCGTCCTCGTCATGGTCGTGTTCGCCCTGGCCACGCTGATCGGCCTGTGGGTCCTCAACCAGGCTCCCGCCGACCCCGGCGTGATCTTCTCCGGCACCGGGTCCGCGACGGGCGCGTCACTCCCCCGGCCCCACCCCTGATTGGCCCACCGGCCCCGGGGGAACCCGCACTTGCGTGCACCCGCGCATCGAGGACTACGCCCTCATCGGCGACGAGCAGACGGCCGCCCTGATCGGCAGGGACGGCTCCGTCGACTGGCTGTGCCTGCCCCGCTTCGACTCGGGCGCCTGCTTCGCGAGCCTCCTCGGCGACAAGGACAACGGCCACTGGCGGATCGCCCCCAAGCACGCGAAGGGCCCCTGCACCCGCCGCGCCTACCGCCCGGACACCCTGGTGCTGGACACCGAGTGGGAGACCGACGAGGGCGCGATCCGGGTCACCGATCTGATGCCGCAACGCGATCGCGCCCCCGACCTCGTGCGCATCGTGGAGGGGCTTCGGGGCCGGGTCACCGTGCGCAGCACCCTGCGGCTCCGCTTCGACTACGGCTCGATCGTCCCCTGGGTACGCAAGGCCGACGGGCACCGGGTGGCCGTCGCCGGCCCGGACTCGGTCTGGTTGCGCAGTGAACCCGAAGTGCACACGTGGGGAAGGGACTTCGGTACGCACTCGGAGTTCACGGTCGAGAAGGGGGAGAAGGTCGCGTTCGTCCTCACCTGGCACCCCTCGCACGAGCCGCGCCCCCCGCTCATCGACCCGCACAAGGCGCTGCGCGCCAGCGTCCGCGACTGGCGGAAGTGGGTGGGGCGCTGCCACTACGACGGCCCGTACCGCGACGCCGTCGTCCGCTCCCTGATCACCCTCAAGGCCCTCACCTACCGGCCGACCGGCGGCATCGTCGCCGCCCCCACCACCTCGCTCCCCGAGGAGCTGGGCGGTGTCCGCAACTGGGACTACCGCTACTGCTGGCTGCGCGACTCCACCCTCCTGCTGAACGTGGGGCTGTCGGCGGGCTACCGCGAGGAGGCCGAGGCCTGGCGCGACTGGCTGGTGCGCGCGGTCGCGGGTGACCCGGCCGACCTGCAGATCATGTACGGCCTGGCGGGCGAGCGGCGGCTGCCCGAGTTCGAGGTGCCGTGGCTGTCCGGCTTCGCCGGCTCCGTTCCCGTACGCATCGGCAACGAGGCCGTGAAACAGCTGCAGTTGGACGTGTACGGCGAGGTCATGGACACGCTGGCACTGGCCCGGCACGCGGGACTGCCCATCAAGCCGCACATGTGGGCGATCCAGTCCTCCCTCATGGAGTGGCTGCGCGCGGAGTGGCGGCAGCCGGACGAGGGGCTGTGGGAGGTGCGCGGCGGCCGCCGACACTTCGTGCACTCGAAGGTGATGGTGTGGGTGGCCGCGGACCGGGCCGTGCGCACCCTGGAGAAGAATCCGAAGCTGCAGGGCGACCTCGACGGCTGGCGGGAGATGCGCGACGAGGTGCACCGCGAGGTGTGCGAGAAGGGCTACGACGCCGAGCGGAACACCTTCACGCAGTTCTACGGCTCCCGTGAACTCGACGCCGCGCTGCTGCTCATTCCGCGCGTGGGCTTCCTGCCGCCCGACGACCCGCGCGTCCTCGGCACCATCGAGGCGATCCGCGCCGAGCTCGGCCATGAGGGCTTCCTGCGCCGCTACAGCACCGACGGCACGACCGTCGACGGGCTGCCGGGCGACGAGGGCACGTTCCTCGCCTGCTCGTTCTGGCTCGCGGAGGCCCTGCACCTGACCGGGCGCACGAAGGAGGCACGTGAGCTGTTCGACCGGCTGGTGGGGCTCGCCAACGACGTGGGCCTGCTGTCCGAGGAGTACGACCCGGTGGCCGACCGCCAGCTCGGCAACTTCCCGCAGGCCTTCAGCCACATCGGCCTGGTGAACACCGCCCTCGCCCTGTTCGGGGGCGACGGGGCAGGATAGGGGCCATGGATCTTGGACTGAAGGACCGGGTGTACGTCGTCACGGGGGCCACCCGCGGGCTGGGCAACGCGGCGGCGCGGGAGCTGGTGGCCGACGGGGCGAAGGTTGTTCTGACCGGGAGGGACGCGGAACGGGCCCGCGCTGCGGCCGCCGAGCTGGGCGCCGATGCGCTGGGGGTCGCCGTCGACAACGCCGATCCGGAGGCGGCGGCGCGGCTGATCGCCGTCGCGCGTGAGCACTTCGGCGGGTTCGACGGCATTCTCGTCAGCGTGGGTGGGCCGCCGGCCGGGTTCGTCGCGGACAACACGGACGAACAGTGGCAGGCCGCGTTCGAGTCGGTGTTCCTGGGCGCGGTCCGGCTCGCGCGGGCGGCAGCGGCGGAGCTCGACGAGGGCGGGGTCATCGGGTTCGTGCTGTCGGGGTCGGTGCATGAGCCGATTCCCGGGCTGACCATTTCGAATGGGCTTCGGCCGGGGCTCGCCGGGTTCGCCAAGTCGCTTGCGGACGAATTGGGGCCGCGGGGGATTCGGGTCGTGGGGCTGCTTCCGTCCCGGATCGATACGGATCGGGTGCGCGAGCTGGATGGCATGTCGGCTGACCCGGAGGCTACTCGGGCGGCCAACGAGGCTCGGATTCCGTTGCGGCGGTATGGGACTCCGGAGGAATTCGGGCGTGCGGCGGCTTTCTTGTTGTCTCCCGCTGCGTCCTATCTGACGGGGATCATGCTGCCTGTGGATGGCGGGATGCGTCACGGGTTCTGAGCGCCATTTGCCGTGTGCGGGTTGTGGGGGTTGTTCGCGCAGTTCCCCGCGCCCCTGACGGGGCGCTTCAACTCACCCTTTCTGCACGGTGCTTTACGCCCTTCAAGCGGACCTCTGTCGGCAATGCTGCGAGGCCCGCTGAATTGCGGGCGTGGGTCAGGGCCTGGGCTGTGAGGTCGTTCAGGGCCGTCCCGGGGTCCACGTGCGGTTCCAGGAGCAGCCGTACCCGGGTCTCGGGGGCACTGCGCCTGCCCCGCAGGTGGACCTGAGCGCGGTGGACGCCCTCCATGGCCGCCGCCTCGTTCGCCAGGACGTTCTCCAGGGCCCGGCCGCGCAGCAGGGCGCCCTCGCCGTCGCCGGTGTCGACCAGGACCTCGGTGAGCCGGCGTCGGCGCAGGTTCGCGGTCAGCCACCACAGGGCGAGCAGGACGAGGACGGCGAGTACGGCGAAGACCGTCGGCCACCACCAGCCGTCGTCCCGCCAGCGCGTCCGCTCGGCGTCGCTGAGCAGGACGTCGTGCCGGCTGTCGTGGATCCACCAGGACGGGGGCTGCAGCCCGAGTCCCACGGCCAGTACGGAGCCGCCGATCACGAGCAGCACCAGCCCGACGAGCCCGATCAGCACCCGGTTGACCACCCTGAGCACGGCCTTCACCCCTTCCGTCCGAGCCGCCGTACCCGCACGGACAGCGCGGGCGGCCGGGTCAGGCCGAGGCCCCTGATCGCGTCGGCGAGCGTGGCGTCCAGGTCGGCGCGTACGTCGTCCAGGTCGCGGAAGTGGGAGACCGCGCGGACGTCGGCCCGCCTCCGGCGCATCCGTACCCGGACCGACTGGACGCCGGAGACCTCCATGGCCCGGTCGCGCAGGACGAGAGCGGCCAGCTCGCGGTGGAGGCCTGCGCGTACGTCGGGGTGGGTGCGCCGCATCGGCAGGACCGACCGCAGGCCGGGCGTGGTCGCCAGAACGAGCAGCCAGAGGCCCAGAACGGCGGCGACCCCCGCGCCGACGAGCACCCAGGTGTCGTCGAGAGGACGCTCGGCGAGTCCGCGGGCCAGTTCCCTGCGCCAGCGCATGGCGGGCCGGTCGGCGCGCACGGAGGCGATGTCGTACAGGAAGAAGCCGGCGACGACGAAGAGCAGCAGCGCCGTGATCGCGGCCGGGACGCGGCGCGCCGACCAGAAGCGGCGGTTCGCGCCGTCCTCGCCGTCGAGCGCGGGCGGGGGCTCGTAGTCCGCCGCCGACGCCGACTGGTCGAGGAGGTCGGGGCCGGTCTCCTTCTCGATGACCGGCAGTCGTTGTGTGGTGCCCTCGGGACCCTGGGACTCGCTCATCGCGTCCTCCCCTGTGCCGCGCCCTGCCCGGGCGCCGGGTGCAGCCGCTCCACGTGCACGGCGACCTCCGGCACCTGCATGCCCACCAACGCGCCTACCCGCTCGGCGACATGCCGACGCAACTCCGCGCAGCGGGCGCCGATGTCGGTGGGGTACTCGAGTTCGACGTGGATGCGGACCCGGGCGGTGTCGTGGGCGACGACGACGTTGGCGTACGGCCGGGCGGCGTCCCCGGCCGGCCTTCCCACCACCTCGCGTGCGGCCTGCGAGGCGATCTTCACGACGACCCGGTCGGCGATCCGGGTCGCGCCGCGCTCACCGGGCGGGACGGCCGGAAGGGGTCTGCCGAGTTCACCGGCCCCCGTGCTCACCGGTGTCACCGCCGCCGTTCGTCACGGCGCCGGAAGAAGTCACCGAGCTCGTACTCCCCTTCCAGGAACCGCCCGACGACAAAACCGACGGCGCCCAGGGCCGCCACCAGCAGGAAGGCGCCGAATCCGCCGAAGTACCCGGCGAAGCCCAGTGCCATGCCGGCGATCATGCCGACCACGGCCATGCTCATGGTGCGCTCCTCAGCTCCTCAACAGCTCCCCGGCCCGTGCGTCGTTCGGTCGCCGGCCCGTCACTGGATCCGGCGCTCCGGTTCCTCTTCCTCTTCCTCCGGAAGCTTCACATCACTCACCGCGATGTTGACCTCGACGACTTCGAGGCCGGTCATCCGCTCGACGGCGGTGATCACGTTCTCGCGCACGTCCCGGGCCACGTCGGCGATCGACACGCCGTACTCGACGACGATCTCCAGGTCGAGCGCGGCCTGCACCTCGCCGACCTCGGCCTTCACTCCGCGCGTCACCGCCTTCGTCCCGCCCGGCACCCGGTCGCGCACGGCCCCGAAGGTCCGCGCAAGACCGCTGCCCATGGCGTGGACGCCGTCCACATCGCGTGCGGCCATCCCGGCGATCTTCTCCACGACGCCGTCCGCGATGGTCGTCCGCCCCCGGGCGCCGGGGTCTCCCCCGCCGCGCCTGGTCGTCTGGGCCTTTCGTGTGCTGAGGGCCTCGCCCTCGGTTCCCCGGTTCTGTTCCGTCGCCTCGGTCATGGCCGTACATCCTTCGCGGTTGTCGTCCTTTGACCACCGTAAGCACGGTTACGGGATCGCGCGCCAGGGATGCGGCAGGCTGGAGGAATGACGGCGGACCAATGGACGCAGGCAGTGAAACGGCAGCTCGGCCTCGGCAGGCTCCTGCCGCTGGGCGGCGCGCGCGACGGCGCGTGGATCGCCGAGGCGGCGGCCGACGCGGTGCTGCGGCGCGCGGCCGAGGACTTGCGCGGGGTACGGCTGGGCGCGCTGCGGGTCGCGCTCATCGACCCCGAGGACGCCGAGGAGGCGGCCGTACCGCCGCCGCCGAGCGCGCTGCCGCCGGGCCCCCTCCGGGTGACGGCGGATTTCGCGGCGACGGCTGCCGAGCCACTGCCGGCGACGGCTCAGCGGCTGCGCGCACTGCTGACCGCGGCGGCGACGGAACGCCTCGGTCTGACGGTGGCCGAGGTGGACCTGCGCGTGACGGCTCTGCTCGACGAGGACGCGGAACGCGCGCCCGTACGGCAGCCCGAGCCGCCGCAGGCCGCGGCGCCCCAGCACCCCGACGAGGACCGCATCGCCGTCGCGGCCTCGGCGGTTCCGGGCGTGATCCGGCTGACGGGCGCCCTGGGCGGGCTGAGCCGGGCGGTGCACATCGAGGAGCGGCAGGACGGGGCCGCCCTGCCGCACCGGCACGCGCGCGTGGAGATCGCGGTGAGCGCGGACCACCGGGCCGTGGAGGTGGCCCGGGAGGTCCGCAAGAAGGTCGGAGAGGCGCTGCCGGACCACCCGACGGTGGCCGTGCTGGTCACGGCCGTCGGCTGACCGTCGCACGACTCGTCGCGTGAGTCATCGGTCCCCGAAAGGACGCATGGCTCATTCGCCGAGGCCGGCCAGGTCCCGCAGTCGCCGCGCCTGCGCGGCCCGCTCGGCGCCGCGCTGCTCGTCGTACGTGCGGTCCACGGCACCACGAAGCAGCGCCTTGGTCTCGATCACGGCATCCCGCGGCGCGGACACGATCGCCCCCGCCAGATCCCGTACGGCGTCGTCGAGCTGCTCGGCGGGCACCGCGAGGTTGGCCAGTCCGCTGCTGACGGCCTCCTCGGCCGACACGAACCGCCCCGTCACGCAGATCTCCAGCGCACGGCCGTAGCCGACCAACCCGATCAGCGGGTGCGTACCCGTCAGGTCCGGCACCAGCCCGAGGCTGGTCTCACGCATGGCAAACTGCACGTCGTCGGCGACGACGCGCACGTCACAGGCGAGCGCGAGCTGGAAACCCGCCCCGATGGCATGCCCCTGTACGGCGGCGATGGACACGATGTCGTTGCGCCGCCACCAGGTGAAGCCCTCCTGAAACTCGGCGATGGCAGCGTCGAGTTCACCGTCGCTGCTGCGCGCGAGGTCGATGAACGAGGGCTCGCCCTCGATCCCGTCGGGCGTGAACATCTGCCGGTCGAGTCCGGCGGAGAAGGACTTGCCCTCTCCGCGCAGCACGACGACCCGCACATTGCCCGGCAGGACCCGTCCGGCCTCGGCGAGCGTCCGCCACATGGCGGGGCTCTGCGCATTGCGCTTGTCCGGGTTGGTCAGCGTCACCGTCGCGATGGCGCCGTCGACGGTGAGCCGTACGCCGTCCTTGTCGAGCAGGGGAGCGACGTCCTGGGCGGGTGAAGCCATGGGGTGCCTCCGATGAGTGCGGTCATCATGGGATGCCCGGAGGACACCCCCTAAGTGACTGCACAGTAACCACCCGGCCAGTCAGCCGACCGACCGGGTGGCCACCATCGAAGCCGATGGGCCGCCCGGGTTCAGGACGATGCGGCCTTCTTGCCCCGTGTCGCCCCGCCACGCCCACGGAGCGTGACGCCCGATTCGCTGAGCATCCGGTGTACGAAGCCATACGAGCGGCCGGTTTCCTCGGCCAGTGCCCGAATGCTCGCACCGGAGTCGTACTTCTTCTTCAGGTCTGCCGCGAGCTTGTCGCGCGCGGCGCCGGTCACCCGGCTGCCCTTCTTCAGAGTCTCGGCCACCCGTGCCTCCTCATGGGAAGTGCGCTCTGGTCTCCTCATGATCACCCCTCCGGAGCTTCATGGCCACCCATTCGGCAAGGTCCGTGAGACAAGGTTTTGACGACAGGAGCGCATCCCCACATGCGGAATCTGCAATTCCGGCTGGCGGCGTCCGTACGGCCGAACGGGTTCTTTCGCGAAGTACCAGGTCAGGGACGCGTGACGGCCGAGCCCTTGTCGATAAAGGACTCGGCCGCGAAATCGATGTAGTACACACCTCGGTACGAGGAGATCTCACACAGATGATGGATCACGAATGGGCCGAATGATCCATACCCCGGTGATCACGCATTCGATCAAGCCAGGGCGACGAGATCCGCGTAGTCGGCGCCCCACAGGTCCTCGACACCGTCCGGCAGCAGAATGATCCGCTCCGGCTGCAGCGCCTCGACGGCGCCCTCGTCGTGGGTGACGAGCACGACCGCGCCCTTGTAGGTGCGCAGCGCGCCGAGGATCTCCTCGCGGCTGGCCGGGTCGAGGTTGTTGGTGGGCTCGTCGAGCAGCAGGACGTTCGCCGAGGACACGACGAGGGTGGCGAGGGCGAGACGGGTCTTCTCACCACCGGAGAGGACACCCGCGGGCTTGTCGACGTCGTCACCGGAGAACAGGAAGGACCCGAGCACCTTGCGGACCTCGACGAGGTCCATGTCGGGGGCCGCCGAGCGCATGTTCTCCAGCACCGTGCGGTCCGCGTCCAGGGTCTCGTGCTCCTGGGCGTAGTAGCCGATCTTCAGGCCGTGGCCGGGGATGACGGCGCCGGTGTCCGGCTGCTCGACGCCCGCGAGGAGCCGGAGCAGGGTCGTCTTTCCGGCGCCGTTGAGCCCGAGGATGACCACCCTCGACCCCTTGTCGATGGCCAGGTCGACGTCGGTGAAGATCTCCAGGGAGCCGTACGACTTCGACAGGCCCTCGGCGGTCAGCGGGGTCTTGCCGCAGGGCGCGGGCTCCGGGAAGCGGAGCTTGGCGACCTTGTCGGACTGCCGGACCTCCTCGAGCCCCGACAGCAGCCGCTCCGCACGCCGGGCCATGTTCTGCGCGGCGACGGTCTTGGTGGCCTTGGCACGCATCTTGTCGGCCTGCGCGTTGAGCGCGGCGGCCTTCTTCTCGGCGTTCTGCCGCTCGCGCTTGCGGCGCTTCTCGTCGGCCTCGCGCTGCTGCTGGTAGAGCTTCCAGCCCATGTTGTAGATGTCGATCTGGGCGCGGTTGGCGTCCAGGTAGAACACCTTGTTGACGACGGTGTCGACGAGATCGACATCGTGCGAGATCACGATGAAGCCGCCGCGGTACGTCTTCAGGTAGTCCCGCAGCCAGATGATCGAGTCGGCGTCGAGGTGGTTGGTCGGCTCGTCGAGCAGCAGGGTGTCCGCGTCGGAGAACAGGATGCGGGCGAGCTCGATACGGCGGCGCTGACCGCCGGAGAGGGTGTGCAGCGGCTGGCCGAGCACCCGGTCGGGCAGGTTCAGCGCGGCGGCGATGGTGGCGGCCTCGGCCTCGGCGGAGTAGCCGCCCTTGGTGAGGAACTCCGTCTCCTGGCGCTCGTACTGCTTGAGCGCCTTCTCGCGGGTGGCGCCCTTGCCGTTGGCGATGCGCTGTTCGTTCTCGCGCATCTTGCGGATCAGTACGTCCAGACCGCGCGCGGAGAGGATGCGGTCGCGGGCGAGGACGTCGAGGTCGCCGGTGCGGGGGTCCTGCGGGAGGTAGCCGACCTCGCCGGAACGGGTGATGGTGCCGCCGGCGGGGATGCCCTCGCCGGCCAGGCACTTGGTGAGGGTGGTCTTGCCGGCGCCGTTGCGGCCGACGAGGCCGATGCGGTCGCCCTTGGCGACGCGGAAGGTCGCGGACTCGATGAGGACGCGCGCACCGGCGCGCAGCTCGATACCGGAGGCGGAGATCACGGACAGACTCCAGGGCGGGGGTAGGTGGCGGGATGGGCGGCTGAGGACGTTCCCGCCGTCTAATGCGCGAGGAGAATGGCCATGGGAGCCAGTCTAACGGGGCCGTGCAACCACTTTTTCTGGGTTCACGTGTTCGGAACGGGCTCAGCGATCCGTCCCGTGTCGTCCACGGCGATGAGCTGCGCGGTCCCCGCCCGGCGGGGGCAGGGCCGGGCGATGAGGAGCGTCCTGCCGTGACGTACGGCACGCGCGGGCCGGGCGCCTCGGCTCGGCTCACGGGCCGTTGTCAGTGGTCGCTGCAACACTGGGCAGCGGGTCGAAACCCGGCATGTTCCGGCATGTTTCCGGCGGTGACAGCGATGGACCACGAAGGGGAGATCGGCATGGCAGGCACGAGTGGTGGGCGTCCCAGCATCTACCCGACGCTGCTGTACGCGGACGCCAGGGCAGCGATCAAACAGCTCACGGAGGCGTTCGGCTTCACCGAGCTGTCGGTGTACGAGGGTGAGGACGGCTCCGTCTTCCACGCCGAGCTGGTACAGGGCAACGGTGCGGTGATGCTCGGTTCGAAGGGCCGCGGCGGTGTCTTCGACACGGCGATGAAGGACGCGGGCACGACCGGGGTGTACGTCGTCGTGGACGACGTCGACGCACACCACCGGCGGGCCGTGGAGCACGGCGCCGAGATCCTGATGCCGCCGACGGACCAGGACTACGGCTCACGGGACTACATGGCCCGGGACGTCGAGGGCAATGTCTGGAGCTTCGGCACCTACGCCCCCGCGATACAGGGCTGAGCGCCGGTTCGGCTCAGCTTCCCCCGGTGTGCACCTGGAAGGCGGCGCGGCGTACGGCCTTGGCGAGGGCGGGGTCGGGATGCGCGGCGGCGAGCGCGACCAGGACCTGCACGGTGCGGGGGTGACCGACGGCACGCACCTCGTCCAGGAGCATCGGCACCGTCGGCTGCACCGCGGACTCCAGGTGCCGTACGAGCATCGGGGCCTCGCCGTGGTCGGCGACGGCGGCGGCGGTGTCGACCCACAGCCAGGTCGCCTCTTCCCGGGTGAGCACCTCGTGGGCGTCCTCGGGGTCGACGCCGTCGTGCTCGGCGAGCCACAGCAGGGCGTACGGCCGGAGCGTCGGCTCGTCGACGACGGCGCGTACGTCGGGCTCGGCGGGGGCGCCGACGACGCGCAGCGCCTCGAAGGCGAGGCCGCGCAGCAGGGCGTCCTCGCCCCGCGCGGCGGCGAGGAGTTCGGTGACGGCGCTGCCGACGGGGCGGGCGGCGAGCCAGGCGCGGTATTCGTCGCGGGCGGCGTTCGGGCGGAGCTGGGCGCAGCCGCGGAGCATGTCCTCGGCGGCCTGCTCGATGTTGCCGGCGGGGCTCTGCGCGGCGACGCAGATCTGCTCCAGCTTGACCCAGACCGCCCAGTTGCCGAGGGGGGTGAGGGTGGCCTGTCCGTCGCCGCAGGTGAGGGCGCCGACGGAGGCGAGGGCGTGCAGGGCCCAGTCGAGCAGGGGGGCGAGGGGTGTGTCGTCGACGGCTGTGGCGGCGTCGGCGAGGGGCTCGGGCTGCGGGCCGTAGGGGATCTCGCAGCGCTCGGTGCGCAGTTCGGTGACCCGCTGCTCCAGGAGGTCCAGGAGCTGCTCCACGGGCACCGGGCCGGCGGACAGCTGCAGGAAGGAGAGCACCTGGGGCATCGCCGAGACGACGTCGGCCACGGCGGCGGCGTGCTCGTGCTGCTCGGGTTCCGGGTGGGCGAGGGACCAGGCGTCGAAGAGGGCGACCCAGCCGCGCAGGACGGCGCTGTCGTCGCGGTCCCAGGCGCGCAGCCGCCAGCCGGGGCGGGCGCTGTCGCCGTGCACCTCGACGAGACCGGCGAGGCGGGCGGTGTCCCAGTCGGCGCGCACCTGAGCCACGGTCAGGCCGAGGTCGTTCGCGGCCCGTTCGGCGGTCGCCTCGGAGAGGGTGCCCTTGCCGTCGGAGCCGGCGCCGTCGCGGCCGGGGCGCAGGGCGGTGTCGGCCCAGTGGGCGACGCGGGCCGCTGCGGCCAGACCGGAGCGAGCCATTCTGGCCAGCTCGGCCCGGGCCGGGGTGCCCTCCGGGGGGCGCGGTGCGGGGCGGCGTGGGCGCCGCTGGTTCACGACTGTGGGGGCGGCGGCCAGGGGTCGCGGGCGGACGAGTCGAAGCCTGGAGTCGCGCGGGATACGGGACGTCACGGGTGCAGTCTTCCGGTTGACGGTCCGAAAACCCAAACGGAATGTCACGAGGGGCGACGGGGATGGCCAACGCACGAGGTCCTGCGGGCGGCGAGGGACCGATAACAGGCCAGTGGTACGGGGTTAAACGGAATCTGGGGGACCGCTACGGGAGGGGGCGACAGGGCGGGTGTCACATGAGGGGGGTCAGGAAGCGGCGGAGGGCTTCTTCGTAGGACTCGGGGTCGGCGTTCCACATGGCGGCGTGCGGAGCGTTCCTGACCGTGTGGAGGGCCACCAGGTTGGGGTGGGCCTCTGCCAGGCGGCGGGAGAGGGTCCAGGGGGCCACCCTGTCGTCGGGGCCGTGGAAGATGAGCGTCGGCACCGTGAGGCGGTCGGGGGTGCCGGTGCCGCGGTCGGCGTCCAGGCCTGTGCGGCCCTGGGCCGCGCGGACCGCGAGCGGCAGCAGCGCGGTCGGCGTGTGACGGGCCCTGGCGAGGGCCCGCAGGGTGGTCTCCCAGCTGAGGACCGGGGAGTCCAGGACGAGGCCGGAGACACGGTCGCGCAGCCCCGAGTGCGCGGCGGCGCGCAGCGCCATCGTCGCGCCGGTGGACCAGCCGAGCAGCACGAACTGCTTGGCGCCGTACCGCACGGCGTAGCGCATCGCGGCGTCCAGGTCGCGCCACTCGGTCTCGCCGAGGTGGTTCAGGCCGTCCGGGGGGCGGGGCGCGCCGAGGTCGCCGCGGTAGGAGAGGGCGAGCACCGGGAAGTGGCGGCCGCTGAGGAACCGCATGACGTTCATGGCATGTTCGCGGGTGGTGCCGAGGCCGTGCACCGCGATGACCCAGGTGTCGCGCGTGCCGGGGACGAACCAGGCGGGCAGGGAGCCGAGTTCGCCGGGGACGTCGACGTCGGCGTGGTCGAGGCCGAGGGCGGCGCTCGGGTTGCCGACGTACACGTTCGGGGTGAGCCAGACGCTGTCGCCGGGCTGGAGGGTGCCGTGGGTGACGCGCTCCAGGCGGCGTACGACGGTGTCGGCGGAGTGGTTCGCCGTGGCGAGGACGGGGCCGACGACCGCGTGCGAGGCGTCGCCGGACAGGCCGTAGGTGCCGGGGCGCAGGGAGGCGAGGTCGCGGGTCAGTGCGATCTGGCCGGCGGCCGTGGCGTGCACGGTCAGCCGGGGTTCGGTGGGCAGGGGCCGGCCGGGGGGCGCCGTCAGCGCGGCACCACTGGCGATGCGGCCGGCGGCGACGCTCGCGGCGCCGGCGGCGAGAGCCACGGTGACGGCAGCGGCCGTCGCTTTGACAGTGCGCACAGGTCCAGTGTCCGGGCCCGGGCGGGGAGCGGCCAGTGGAAGGACGGGATGGAAGCGCCCCCGCCGCCCCTACCCGCGCCATCCCGCCGCCCTCGAACGCCGGACGGGCTGGACGGTGCGGGCCGGCGTCGAAAGGGAGCAGGCCGCCGCCGGCACCCCGCTCAACCGCCGGAGGCACCCCGCTGCCCGTACCCCCGCAACCGCTCCCCCACCTCCGCCACCTGCCCCTCCGACAGCAGCGTCGGCGACAGGCCCGGCACCGACGAGGCCGTCAGCCACAGGCGGCACATCCACTCCAGCTGGGCCGTGCGGTCGTACGCCTGGTCCAGGGTGGTGCCGTAGGCGATCGTGCCGTGGTTCTGGAGGAGGCAGGCGGTGCGGTCGGTGAGGGCCCGGAGCATGTTCTCGGCCAACTCCTGGGTGCCGTACGTCGCATACGGGGCAACCCGGACCGGGCCGCCGAGGGCGGCGGCCATGTAGTGGATCAGCGGAAGCCCGGGAACCAGCGTCGAGACGGCCGTCGCGTGGACCGCGTGGGTGTGCACGACGGCGCCGGCGTCCGTGGCGCGGTAGACGGCGAGGTGCATCGGCAGCTCGCTCGTCGGCACCAGCGCGCCCAGGACCTGCCGGCCACCGAGGTCGACCCCCGTCACGTCGTCCGGCGTCAGACGGTCGTACGGCACTCCCGACGGCGTGACCAGCACCGTGTCCCCGACCCGCACCGACACGTTCCCGGACGTGCCGACGACCAGGCCGTCGGCGACGGTCCGGCGTGCCGTCGCCACAAGGGCGTCCCACGCATCCGCCTCGGGGCGCACGCTCCTGCCCCCCGACTCCCCCATTTCGCCTCGCTGGTCCCGCCGCTCCTCAGCCATGCGGCGATCCTGCCAGGCGCCACCGCGACGCGGCCTCAAGTCGCCGAGGAGGCGGGGCACTTTAGGCCGGAAGACCGCCGTCCGGAAGGGTGCATATACGGATACATCACCCTCTTCCCATGCTTGGCCGGAGATCGACAGGCATTCAATGACCTTCCAGTAATCTCTGGGAGATTTGTCGTGCACGTCGCCATTCCGGGGGGAAATATGGCTCGTGATCGCAAACCGTCCCGTCACCGCTCCCGCCTCATAGCGGCATCCGTGGCGGCCCTCACCTTCGGGGGCACCGCCCTCGCCGAGATTCCGGCGGCAGCAGCCGGCAAGCCCAAGGGGCACGACGTCTCTTCCCACCAGAAGGACGTCGACTGGCAGAGCTCGAAGGCGAAGGGCGCCACGTTCGTCTACATCAAGGCGACCGAGTCCCACACCTACCGCAACCCGTACTTCGACCAGCAGTACAACGGTTCCCGCAACGCGGGCCTGATCCGCGGCGCCTACCACTTCGCACTGCCGGACAAGTCGTCGGGCGCGGCGCAGGCGCAGCACTTCGTACACAATGGTGGCGGCTGGACGCCGGACGGCTGGACGCTGCCGCCCGCGCTCGACATCGAGTACAACCCCTACAGCAAGCACAAGTGCTACGGGCTGAGCAAGGCCAAGATGGTCAACTGGATCCAGTCCTTCAGCAACGAGGTGAAGCGGCTCACCGGCCGCCGCCCGGTGATCTACACCACCACACACTGGTGGAACACCTGCACCGGGGCCAGCCGCGCCTTCGCCTCGAATCACGCGCTGTGGACAGCCCGCTACAACTCCGCCGACGCGGGGTCACTACCGTCCGGATGGCAGTTCTGGACCTTCTGGCAGTACGACAACGGAGGCGGCGGTCTGCCGGGTGACCAGAATCTCTTCAACGGGTCCATGAGCCAGCTGAGGAAGTTCGCCCGCGGCTACTAGCCGTGCCCCGCCCGGGCCGCGCGCTGCCCGACGGAACCGGAGCCTCCGCTCATAGGAGAAACCCTCCCTCCCGGACACCGCGCGGCCTGCCCCAGTTCACCTTCCGTTCACCCAGGTTACCTACGTTCAGACAGCCAATGACCTCGAACGATTGCCTGGGTAAATGGAAAACTTCTCGCTGATCCTCGCGATTGTGGTGGTGACCGCACTCGCGTTCGATTTCACGAACGGTTTCCACGACACCGCCAACGCGATGGCCACCACCATCTCGACCGGTGCGCTCAAGCCCAAGGTCGCGGTGGCCATGTCCGCCGTGCTCAACCTTGTAGGCGCTTTCCTCTCCGTGGAGGTCGCCAACACGATCTCCAAGGGTCTCGTCGACGAGACCGGCATCCGTCCCGAGGTCATCTTCGCCGCGTTGGTCGGCGCGATCCTCTGGAACCTGCTGACGTGGCTGGTGGGCCTGCCCTCCAGCTCCTCGCACGCCCTCATGGGCGGTCTGATCGGCGCCACCATCGCCTCCGCGGGGATGGGCGCGGTCCACGGTGACGTGCTCGTCACCAAGGTCCTCATCCCGGCCATCGCCGCCCCGCTGGTCGCGGGCATCGCCGCGATGCTGGCCACCCGCCTGACGTACTCCCTCGGCAAGAAGGCCGACGGCAACGCGTCCAAGAAGGGCTACCGCGCCGGCCAGATAGCCTCCGCAGGCCTGGTCTCCCTCGCCCACGGCACCAACGACGCGCAGAAGACGATGGGCATCATCACCCTCGCCCTGGTCGCCGGCGGCACCCTCGCCCCCGACTCCGACCCTCCCACCTGGGTCATCCTCTCCGCGGGTCTGGCCATCGCGCTCGGCACCTACCTCGGCGGCTGGCGCATCATCCGCACCATGGGCAAGGGCCTGACCGACCTCCAGCCGCAGCAGGGCTTCGCCGCCCAGACCAGCGCGGCGACGGTCATCCTGGCCTCCTCCCACCTCGGCTTCTCCCTCTCCACCACGCACTCCGTCTCCGGCTCGGTGATGGGTGCGGGTCTCGGCCGCAAGGGCGGCGTCGTCCGCTGGTCGACCGCCACCCGCATGTTCGTCGCCTGGGGCCTCACGCTCCCGGCCGCCGCGCTGGTCGGCGCGCTCGCGGAGTACGTGACGGGCTTCGGCAACTGGGGCACGGCCCTCGTGGCGGTCTTCCTGGTCGCCTCCAGCGCCGCGATCTGGAAGCTCTCCCGCCGCGAGGTCGTCGACCACACCAACGTCAACGAGTCCGACGAGCCGGCCGGCGTGGTGACCACGGCCATCGCCGCCGTGACCCCGCCCCCGGCGGGTACGGTGACCGAGGACCTCGCGGCCACGATCCCGGCCCCGGCGACCGAACCGGCGACCTCGCCGGCCACCACGGTCTGAGCCCCGCCCACTCGGTAACGAAGGAATCAGCAGCATGAAGATCGACTGGGCGGCTCTCGGCTCCGTCTTCGGCGTCAGCCTCGTGGTCACGGTGGCCCTGGTGGGCCTGTTCACCCTCGGCATCGCGGGCCTGTCCCGCCAGGAGAAGGCCTCGGCCCAGGGCGGCTCGGCCGCCCTCGCGGTCACCGGCGCATACGCGTGCTTCGCGGCGTGTGCGGCGGCTGTGGGGTACGGGATCTATCTGATCGTGGCCTGACACGCCCCGCCTCTTTTGTCCGCCCTGTCGGCGGTCGCCCAACGGCGACGTCGGCAGGGCGGTTCCATGTCCGCGCAGCCGGGTGTGAACAGGCGCGCCCCGTCCGCCGTGTGGGGTTCTGCACACTCCCCCACCGCAGGTCAACAGCAAGTTGACGCCCCTTCCAACCCCGTGGTGGACTGCCGGAGCCATGTACGGCGGCAGGAGAGGAAGCCGGTGTGAATCCGGCGCGGTCCCGCCACTGTCACCGGGGTAGATAGCCCCGGGAGCCAGGAACTCTCACCGCCGGTCTCGTCGAACCAGGGCGTGGACACCCTGAGTGAGGACATAACGCGATGCTCGCCTGCCGATCGAGATGCAGTGCCGGACCCACGTCTGAACCGACGGTCGGCTGACCCCGATGCGTGCCGATCGCGTCTTCGCGTACGGCGCCGCCGCCGGACTTCTCGGTGATCTGCTGCTCGGCGACCCGCGCCGGGGGCACCCGGTCGCCGCGTTCGGGCGGGCCGCCGGTGCCGTGGAGAAGGTGCTGTGGCGGGATCACCGCGGATGGGGCGTGCTGCACACCGCCGTGTGTGCGGGCGGTGCGGCCGCACTCGGCGCCGTGGCGCAGCACGTCGTACGTCCCTCCCGTACCGCCTCCGTCGCGCTGACCGCCGCCGCCACCTGGGCCGTTGTCGGCGGGACCTCACTCGCGCGCGAGGCGCGGGTCATCGGGCGGGCCCTCGAAGCGGGGGACGTCGAGGGAGCCAGGGAGCGACTGCCGCATCTGTGCGGGCGGGATCCTCAGTCGCTGGATGCGGACGGGATCGCCCGGGCCGTCGTCGAGTCCGTTGCCGAGAACACCTCGGACGCGGTGGTGGGGGCGCTCGTGTGGGGGGCTGTCGGCGGTGTGCCGGGGCTGCTCGGGTTCCGGGCCGTGAACACGCTGGACGCCATGGTGGGGCACCGGTCGCCCAAGTACCGGCGCTACGGCTGGGCTTCGGCCCGGCTCGACGACGTGGCGGGCTGGCCGGGCGCGCGGCTGACCGCCGTACTGGCCGCCGTCGCGGGGGGTGACCCGCGGGGCGCCGTACGGGCCTGGCGTGCCGATGCCGCGCAGCACCCGAGCCCCAACGCCGGGCCCGTCGAGGCCTCGTTCGCGGGGGCCCTCGGGGTGCGGCTGGGCGGGACGCTGTCGTACGGCGGGCGGGTCGAGCACCGGCCCGTGCTGAACGGGGCGACCGGACGCGCCGTCCGGGTCGCGGACATCGAGCGTGCCGTACGCCTCTCGCAGCGCGTGAGCCGCCTCGCGCTGGGCGTGTGCGTCGGCGCACGGCTCTTGACACGAGGCCGCTTCAGGAGAGGACGTACGTCATGACGGGTGGTGGGCTTCTCGTCGCCGGTACCACCTCCGACGCCGGGAAGAGCGTCGTCACGGCCGGGATCTGCCGGTGGCTGGTGCGGCAGGGCGTCAAGGTCGCGCCCTTCAAGGCGCAGAACATGTCCCTCAATTCGTTCGTCACCCGGGAGGGTGCGGAGATCGGGCGGGCGCAGGCCATGCAGGCGCAGGCCTGTCGCGTCGAGCCGACCGCGCTGATGAATCCCGTGCTGCTCAAGCCCGGTGGCGAGCAGAGCAGCCAAGTCGTGCTGCTGGGCAAGCCGGTGGGTGAGCTGAGCGCCCGCGGATACCACGGCGGGCGGCAGCAGAAGTTGCTCGGGACCGTGCTCGACTGTCTTGCCGAGTTGCGGGGCACGTATGACGCGGTGATCTGTGAGGGGGCGGGAAGTCCCGCCGAGATCAACCTCCGGCGGACCGACATCGTGAACATGGGGATCGCCCGGAACGCCGGGCTGCCCGTGCTCGTGGTCGGGGACATCGACCGCGGCGGCGTCTTCGCCTCGTTCTTCGGCACCGTCGCACTCCTCAGCCCCGAGGACCAGGCGCTCGTCGCCGGGTTCCTCGTCAACAAGTTCCGGGGGGACGTCAGCCTTCTGGAGCCGGGGCTGGACATGCTGCACGGGCTCACCGGGCGGCGGACGTACGGCGTGCTGCCCTTCCGGCACGGGCTCGGCATCGACGAGGAGGACGGGCTGCGCGTGTCCCTGCGCGGGACCGTGCGGGAGTCGAACACCGCCCCGCCCGTGGGCGAGGACGTGCTCCGGGTCGCCGTCTGTGCGATCCCCCTGATGTCCAACTTCACCGACGTCGACGCCCTGGCCGCCGAGCCGGGTGTCGTCGTGCGGTTCGTGGACCGGCCGGAGGAGCTCGCCGACGCGGACCTGGTGGTGATCCCCGGCACGCGGGGAACCGTGCGCGCCCTGGAGTGGCTGCGGGAGCGGGGGCTCGCCGAGGCCCTCGTGCGCCGGGCCGCCGAGCAGCGGCCCGTCCTCGGCATCTGCGGTGGCTTCCAGGTGCTCGGTGAGCACATCGAGGACGACGTCGAGAGCCGCAAGGGGCAGGTGGAGGGGCTCGGTGTGCTGCCCGTGCGGGTGCGGTTCGCGCGGGAGAAGACCCTCACCCGGCCGACCGGGGAAGCTCTCGGCGAGCACGTCGAGGGCTATGAGATCCACCACGGGGTCGCCGAGGTCATGGGCGGCGAACCCTTCTTGGACGGCTGCCGGGTCGGCCAGACCTGGGGCACGCACTGGCACGGTTCGCTGGAGTCGGACGGCTTCCGGCGGGCCTTCCTGCGGGAGGTGGCGACCGCCGCGGGCCGCCGCTTCCTGCCGGCCGCCGACACCTCGTTCGCCGCGCTGCGCGAGGAGCAGCTCGACCGGCTCGGCGACCTGATCGAACAGCACGCGGACACGGACGCGCTCTGGCGGCTCATCGAGTCGGGCGCGCCGCAAGGACTGCCTTTCATTCCACCGGGAGCGCCCGCATGAGCACTGTGTTGTTGTTGTCGACCGCCGACACGGATCTGCTGGCGGCCCGGGCCGCCTCGGACGCCGACTACCGGATCGGCAACCCGACGCGCGTGGACGTCGACGGCGAACTGCCCGCGCTGCTCGACGGCGCGGACATCGCCGTCGTACGGCTGCTGGGCGGCAAGCGGGCCTGGGAGGACGGGCTCGCCAAGCTGAAGGCGTCCGGTGTGCCGACCGTGCTGCTGGGCGGCGAGGCCGTCCCCGACGCGGAGTTGATGGCCGAGTCGTCCGTCCCGGCCGGTGTCGTGGCCGAGGCGCTGAAGTACCTCGTCGAGGGCGGGCCCGCCAACCTCACCGAACTGGCGCGGTTCCTCTCCGACACCGTGCTGCTGACGGGCGAGGGGTTCGTCGAGCCGCAGAAGATGCCCGAGTACGGCGTCCACGGCGAGCGTCCGCTGGTCAGCGGTCGGCCGACCGTCGGCGTGCTCTTCTACCGGGCCCATGAGCTGAGCGGCAACACCGCTTTCGTGGACACCCTGTGCGACGCCGTCGAGGCACGCGGCGCCAACGCCCTTCCCGTGTACTGCGGTTCGCTGCGGGGCGCGGACGCGGGACTGTTCGAGATCCTCGGCAAGGCCGACGCCCTCGTCGCCACCGTCCTCGCGGCGGGCGGCACCCACGCCTCGCAGGCGTCGGCGGGCGGTGACGAGGAATCCTGGGACATCGGGGCGCTCGCCGACCTGAACATCCCGGTGCTGCAAGGCCTCTGCCTCACCTCGACCCGGGCCGCCTGGGACGAGTCCGACGCCGCCCTCTCCCCCATGGACGCGGCGATGCAGGTCGCGATCCCCGAGTTCGACGGCCGCATCGTCACCGTCCCGTTCTCCTTCAAGGAGCAGGGCCCGGACGACGTGCCCGTGTACGTCGCCGACCCGGAGCGGGCCGCGCGGGTCGCCGGGATCGCCGTACGGCACGCGCAGTTGAAGCACAAGCCGAACGCCGACAAGAAGCTCGCGCTCGTCTTCACCGCCTACCCGACCAAGCACTCGCGCGTCGGCAACGCGGTCGGCCTGGACACGCCCGCGTCGGCGGTACGGGTCCTGGACGCGCTCAAGCAGGTCGGGTACGGGCTCACCGAGTACCCGGACAACGGCGACGAGCTGATCCACCGGCTCATCGAGGCCGGCGGACACGACGTGGAGTGGCTGACGGAGGACCAGCTGGCCGCCGCGCCCGCCCGGGTGCCGCTGGCCGACTATCAGGCGTGGTTCGACAAGCTCGACCCGGAGCTCAGGGACGCGATGCTGGAGGCGTGGGGTGAGCCGCCGGGGTCGCTGTACGTCGACGGGGACGACATCGTCCTCGCCTCCCTCCAGTTCGGGAACGTCGTCGTCATGATCCAGCCGCCACGCGGCTTCGGTGAGAACCCGATCGCGATCTACCACGACCCGGACATGCCGCCGTCGCACCACTACATGGCCGCGTACAGGTGGCTGGAGAACTCGTTCGGCGCCGACGCCATCGTGCACATGGGCAAGCACGGCACGATGGAGTGGCTGCCGGGCAAGGGGCTGGGCCTGAGCGGTGGCTGCGCCCCGGACGCCGTCCTCGGCGATCTGCCGCTCGTCTACCCCTTCATCGTCAACGACCCCGGCGAGGGCACCCAGGCCAAGCGCCGCGGTCACGCCACCGTCGTCGACCACCTGGTGCCGCCGATGGCGCGCGCCGACACCTACGGCGACCTGGCCAAGCTGGAGCAGCTCCTCGACGAGTACGCGCTGGTCTCGGACCTGGACCCGACGAAGGCGCCGGCGGTCCGGGCGCAGATCTGGACCCTCGTCAAGGCGGCCGAGCTCCATCACGACCTGCATGTCGACGAGCAGCCGGACGACGACGAGTTCGACGAGTTCGTCATGCACATCGACGGCTATCTGTGCGAGATCAAGGACGTGCAGATCCGCGACGGACTGCACATCCTGGGCGGCGGCCCGGTGGGCGAGCCGCGCGTCAACCTCGTGCTGGCCGTGCTGCGCGCCTCGCAGGTGTGGGGTGGGCAGGCGAACGCGCTGCCGGGGCTCCGGGCCTGCCTCGCGGCCCACTTCGGGCTCGTCGAGAAGGAACTGCTCGCCGAGCCGGGCGCTCCGGTGAAGGTGCCGGTCGAGCTGACGGACCTGGTCGAGGGCCCGTCCCGTACGGCCGCCGACGCCATCGACCTGCTGGAGCAGTTGTGCCGGCGGATCGCGGAGGGGATGGAGGCCCGAGCGTGGGATGTCTCGGCCGTTCCCTCCCTCGTCCGTGACGTCCTCGGCACCGAACTGCCGGACGCCGTCGCCGTGCTGGCGTTCGCCTGCAACGAGGTCGTACCGCGCCTGGCCAGGACCACCGACGAGATCGGGCACATCCTGCGGGCGCTGGACGGCGGTTACGTCCCGGCGGGACCCTCGGGTTCACCGACCCGAGGCCTGGTCAACGTCCTGCCGACCGGCCGGAACTTCTACTCCGTCGACCCCAAGGCCATCCCGTCCCGGCTGAGCTGGGAGGTCGGGCAGTCGCTCGCCGACTCGCTCGTGCAGCGGTACCTCCAGGACACCGGCGAGTATCCGAAGTCCGTCGGCCTGACGGTGTGGGGTACGTCCGCGATGCGCACCCAGGGCGACGACATCGCCGAGATCCTGGCGCTGCTGGGCTGCCGCCCGGTGTGGGACGAGGCCTCGCGGCGGGTGACCGGGTTCGAGGTGATCGGCCTGGAGGAGCTCGGGCGGCCGCGCATCGACGTCACCGTCCGCATCTCCGGGTTCTTCCGGGACGCCTTCCCGCACGTCGTCGGGCTGATCGACGACGCCGTGCGCAAGGTCGCCGAGCTGGACGAGCCCGCCGACCGGAACTTCGTCAAGGCGCACGCCGACGAGGACACCGCCGAGCACGGCGACCGGCGGCGCGCGACGGCCCGTGTCTTCGGCTCCAAGCCGGGCGCGTACGGCGCCGGTCTGCTGCCGCTGATCGACGCCCGCAACTGGCGTTCGGACGCCGACCTGGCCGAGGTGTACGCCGTCTGGGGCGGCTACGCCTACGGGCGCGGGCTCGACGGGCGGGCGGCGCGCGGGGACATGGAGACCGCGTTCAAGCGGATCAACGTGGCCGCGAAGAACGTCGACACCCGCGAGCACGACCTGGTCGACGCCGACGACTACTTCCAGTACCACGGCGGCATGGTCGCCATGGTGCGCCACCTGACCGGCGCCAACCCCGAGGCGTACGTGGGTGACAGTGCCACCCCCGACCAGGTGAGGACCCGCACGCTCGGCGAGGAGACCCACCGCGTCTTCCGTGCCCGCGTGGTCAACCCGCGCTGGATGGCGGCCATGCGGCGGCACGGCTACAAGGGCGCCTTCGAGATGGCGGCGACCGTGGACTACCTGTTCGGGTACGACGCCACGGCCGGGGTCGTCGACGACTGGATGTACGAGAAGCTCAGCGCCGAGTACGTCTTCGACCCGGACAACCGGGACTTCATGAAGAAGTCCAACCCATGGGCGTTGCGCGGCATCACCGAGCGGCTCCTGGAGGCCGCCGACCGCGGCCTGTGGGCCGAGCCGGACGCGGACACGCTGGAGCGGCTGCGCGCCACCTACCTGGAGCTGGAAGGCGACCTGGAGGGCGACGAGAAGTGACAACTCCCTTCCCTTTCACGGCCGTTGTCGGCCAGGACGACCTGCGGCTCGCGCTGCTGCTGAACGCCGTGTCGCCTGCGGTGGGCGGCGTGCTGGTGCGCGGCGAGAAGGGCACCGCCAAGTCGACGGCCGTACGGGCCCTCTCGGCGCTGCTGCCGGAGGTCGCGGTCGTCCCCGGGTGCCGTTTCTCCTGTGACCCCGCCGCGCCGGATCCGTCCTGCCCGGACGGGCCGCACGAGAACGGCGGCGGCGCCCGGCGCCCCGCCCGTATGGTCGAGCTCCCCGTCGGCGCCTCCGAGGACCGGCTGGTGGGCGCGCTGGACATCGAGCGGGCGCTGGCGGAGGGCGTGAAGGCCTTCGAGCCGGGCCTGCTCGCGGACGCGCACCGCGGGATCCTGTACGTCGACGAGGTCAACCTCCTCCACGACCACCTGGTCGACCTGCTGCTGGACGCGGCGGCGATGGGCGCGTCGTACGTCGAGCGCGAGGGCGTCTCCGTCCGGCACGCGGCCCGTTTCCTGCTCGTCGGCACCATGAACCCCGAGGAGGGCGAGCTGCGGCCGCAGCTGCTCGACCGGTTCGGGCTGACGGTGGAGGTCGCGGCCTCGCGGGAGCCCGACCAGCGGGTGGAGGTCGTCCGGCGACGGCTCGCCTACGACGACGACCCGGCCGGTTTCGCCGCACGCTGGGCCGACGAGGAGGCGGCCGTACGGCAGCGGATCGTCGCGGCCCGGGAGTTGCTGCCGCAGGTGCGGCTGGGTGACGGGGCGCTGCGGCAGATCGCCGCGACCTGTGCCGCCTTCGAGGTGGACGGCATGCGGGCCGACATCGTGATGGCGCGGACGGCCACCGCGCTGGCCGCGTGGGCCGGGCGGACGGATGTGCTCGCGGAGGACGTGCGGCAGGCCGCGCTGCTCGCGCTGCCGCACCGCAGGCGCCGTAACCCCTTCGATGCGCCGGGGCTCGACGAGGACAAGCTCGACCAGACCCTGGAGGAGTTCTCCGGGGACGAGGAGGGTGACGAGGACCCCGATCCGGACGGGCCGGGCGGCGGGGGTGGCGGGCAGCCGCCCTCCGAGTCCGACGGTCCGCAGGGGGGTGACACCGCCGCGCGCCCCGAAGCAGGGGAGGGCGGGGAGCCGCAGCCGTCGGGGGCCGGGTCGGGTGAGCAGCAGGCCGTGCGGGCCGCCGAGCCCTTCCGGACGAAGGTGCTGAGCGTGCCGGGCATCGGCGAGGGTGCCGCGGGCCGGCGCTCGCGGGCCCGCACCGAGCACGGGCGCACGACCGGGGCCCGGCGGCCCCGGGGCACGCTGACCAAGCTGCATCTGGCGGCGACCGTGCAGGCCGCGGCGCCGCATCAGCGGGCGCGGGGACGGTCCGGGCCCGGGCTGGTGCTGCGCCGGGACGATCTGCGGCAGGCGACGCGGGAGGGGCGCGAGGGCAATCTCGTGCTGTTCGTCGTGGACGCCTCGGGGTCGATGGCGGCCCGGCAGCGGATGAGTGCCGTGAAGGGGGCTGTGCTGTCGCTGCTGCTGGATGCGTATCAGCGGCGGGACAAGGTGGGGCTGGTGACGTTCCGGGGGTCGGCCGCGGATGTCGCGCTGCCGCCAACCTCGTCCGTGGACGCGGCGGCCGCTCGGCTGGAGTCGTTGCCGACGGGTGGGCGGACGCCGTTGGCCGCCGGGTTGCTGAAGGCGCATGACGTGCTGCGGGTGGAGCGGCTGCGGGATCCTGCGCGGCGGGCGCTGGTCGTTGTGGTGACGGACGGGCGGGCCACCGGTGGGCCGGAGCCCGTTGCCCTTGCCGGGCGGGCGGCACGGCTGTTCGCGGCCGACGGGGTCGCGTCCGTGGTCGTGGACTGTGAGTCGGGGCCGGTGCGGCTGGGGCTCGCGGGGCAGCTCGCGGGTGAGCTGGGAGGTACGGCGGTGACGCTCGACGAACTGCGGGCGGACTCCATCGCCGGGCTGGTGAAGGACGTACAGAGGAGGGCCGCGTAATGCCTCAGGGGCAGCCGAGTGTGGTGCCGGACGACGGTCTGACGACGCGGCAGCGTCGCAATCGGCCGCTGGTCGTCGTGCACACCGGTATCGGGAAGGGCAAGTCGACCGCTGCGTTCGGGCTCGCTCTGCGGGCCTGGAACCAGGGCTGGCCCATCGGGGTGTTCCAGTTCGTCAAGTCGGCCAAGTGGAAGGTCGGCGAGGAGAACGCGCTGCGGGTGCTCGGGGCCAGTGGTGAAGGCGGGTCCGTCGACTGGCACAAGATGGGTGAGGGGTGGTCCTGGGTTCAGCGGGACATCCAGGGTGACAACTCGACCAACGAGGAGAAGGCCCGGGAGGGCTGGGAGCAGGTCAAGCGGGACCTGGCCGCCGAGACGTACAAGCTGTACGTGCTCGACGAGTTCGCGTACCCGATGCACTGGGGGTGGGTCGACACCGACGAGGTGATCGACGTGCTGCGGAACCGGCCGGGGACCCAGCATGTGGTGATCACCGGGCGGAACGCGCCGGAGAAGCTCGTCGACTTCGCCGACCTCGTGACCGACATGTCCAAGGTCAAGCACCCGATGGACGTGGGCCAGAAGGGCCAGAGGGGCATCGAGTGGTGACTTCTTCCGTCCCTCGGCTGGTCATCGCCGCGCCCTCCTCGGGCAGCGGCAAGACCACCGTTGCCACGGGGTTGATGGCCGCGCTCGCCGGGCGGGGGCTCGCCGTGTCTCCGCACAAGGTGGGGCCGGACTACATCGATCCCGGGTACCACGCGCTCGCGACCGGGCGGGTGGGGCGGAACCTCGACGCGTATCTGTGCGGGCCGGAGTTGGTCGGGCCGTTGTTCCTGCATGGGGCGCGGGGGTGTGACATCGCCGTCGTCGAGGGGGTGATGGGGCTGTACGACGGCGCCGCGGGGGAGGGTGAGCTGGCCTCCACCGCGCATGTGGCCAAGGTGCTGCGGGCGCCTGTGGTGCTGGTCGTCGATGCGTCGTCGCAGTCGCGGTCGGTGGCGGCGCTGGTGCACGGGTTCGCGTCCTGGGATCCGGAGGTGCGGGTCGGGGGCGTGATTCTGAACAAGGTCGCGTCGGACCGGCATGAGGAGTTGCTGCGGGAGGCGCTGGACCAGGCGGGGGTGCCTGTGCTGGGGGTTCTGCGGCGGGTTGCCCAGGTGGACACGCCGTCGCGGCATCTGGGGCTGGTGCCGGTCGCCGAGAGGCGGGCTGCTGCGGTGGACGCGGTTGCGGCGATGGCGGCGCAGGTCTCCGACGGGTGTGATCTGGAGGCGTTGGTCGCGCTGGCGCGGAGTGCGGGTGCGGTGCCGGGTGCGGCTTGGGATGCGGCTGCGGCTGTGGCTTCCTCGCCCCCGCCGCCCCTGCCCTTCCCGTCCTCCAGGGGCTCCGCTTCTTCGACCCCGCCAGGGGGCTCTGCCCCTTGGACCCCCGATCGGCCCGAAGGGCCTAGTCCTCAATCGCCGGACGGGCTGGTGGTTGCCGTTGCCGGCGGATCTGCGTTCACGTTCTCCTATGCCGAGCACGCCGAGCTTCTCAGCGCCGCCGGTGCCCGAGTTGTGCCCTTCGACCCGCTGCGGGACGAGCAACTCCCTGAAGGGACCCGTGGCCTGGTCATCGGGGGCGGATTCCCCGAGGTGTACGCCTCCGAGTTGTCCGCCAACGAGCCGCTGCGCAAGGCCGTCGCCGCCCTCGCGGAGACCGGTGCTCCCGTCGCCGCCGAGTGCGCCGGGCTGCTCTACCTCTGCCGGGAGCTCGACGGGCAGCCGATGTGCGGGGTGCTCGATGCCGCCGCGCGGATGAGCGAGCGGCTCACGCTCGGGTATCGGGATGCAGTGGCCGTGAGTGACAGTGCGCTCGCCGAGGCCGGGACCCGAATGCGGGCGCACGAGTTTCATCGGACCGTCGTCGAGCCCGGCTCGGGGGCGGCGCCCGCCTGGGGTGTGCGTGCCCCTCAAAGGCGGGTCGAAGGTTTCGTACAGCAGGGCGTGCACGCGAGTTATCTGCACACGCACTGGGCCGCGCAGCCCGGTGTGGCCCGTCGGTTCGTGGAGAGGTGCCGGACGTCATGAGCAGCAGCAGGTTGATCGGAGTCGGGGTCGGTCCCGGTGATCCGGAGCTGGTGACCGTCAAGGGCGTCAACGCTCTGCGGGCCGCCGATGTCGTCGTCGTACCCGTCATGGACACCGGCGAGCGGGGACGGGCAGAGGCGACCGTTCTGCATTACGTACCCGAGGACAAGGTCGTACGGGTCGTGTTCGCCCTCAATGAGCGGACCGACCGGGGGCGGCGCGAGGCCGCCTGGGACGCGGCGGGCGAGCGGGTGGCGGAGTTGCTGCGCGCGCATGACGCCGTGGCCTTCGCGACCATCGGTGACCCCAACGTGTACTCCACCTTCACCTATCTCGCGCAGACCATCGGCGAGTTGGTGCCCGAGACCGTCGTCGAGACCGTCCCCGGCATCACCGCCATGCAGGACCTCGCCGCGCGGTCGGGTGCCGTGCTGACCGAGGGGACCGAGCCGCTCACCCTCGTGCCCGTGACCGCGGGGGCGACGGTGCTCAAGGAGGCTCTCGCCGGGCCCGGGACCGTCGTCGCCTACAAGTTCGGTCGGCAGGCGGGCGAGGTCGCCGAGGCGCTGCGGGAGACCGGGCGGATCGAGGACGCGGTGTGGGGGTCGGCGCTCGGGCTGGAGGAGGAGTCGATCCGGCCGGCCGCCGAGCTCGACGGCGCTCCCCTGCCGTATCTCTCGACGCTCATCGCTCCCGCGCGGCGCGACGGCGGCCGGGGCGGAAAGCTCTGACACCGTCCGTACAACGCCCCGTACCCCGATCCCCGATGGCCCCGACGGCCCCCGCCGGACCCGCCGGACCCCGCTGAAATCCCTGTAGGAGAGGACCGATTCCCATGGCCGATGCCCCCACCGGCAAGGTGACCTTCGTCGGTGCCGGCCCCGGCGCCGCCGATCTGCTGACGTTCCGTGCCGCGCGTGCCATCGCCGAGGCCGATGTCGTGATCTGGGCGGCCAGCCTGGTCCAGGCGGAGGTCCTGCAGCACGCGCGTGAGGACGCCGAGATCCTCGACTCGGCGACCATGTCCCTGGAGGACGTCGTCGCCGTGTACGAGCGGGCCCGGGACGAGGGGCTCAAGGTGGCCCGTATCCATTCCGGTGACCCCGCCCTCTGGGGCGGTACCCAGGAGCAGCTCGACCGGTGTGCCGGGATCGGTATCGAGACCGAGGTCGTGCCGGGGGTCTCCGCCTTCTCCGCCGTCGCCGCGCTCGCCCGGCGTGAGCTGACCATCCCGGAGGTCGCCCAGTCCGTCGTCCTCACCCGGCTCGGCGGCGGCAAGACGCCCATGCCGCCCGGGGAGGAGGTCCGGGAGTTCGCCAAGCACGGCACCACCATGGCGATCTTCCTGTCCGCGGCCCGCAGCGGGCAGCTCGTGCGGGAGCTGCTGGAGGGCGGGTATCCGACGTCCACGCCGGTCGTCGTCGCGTACCAGGCGACCTGGCCGGAGGAGCTCATCGTGCGGTGCACCGTCGGCACGCTGGAGGAGACGGTCAAGGAGCACAAGCTCTGGAAGCACACCCTGTTCCTGGTCGGCCCGGCCCTGGCCGCCGAGGGCACGCGCTCGCACCTCTATCACCCCGGTCACTTCCACGGGTACCGGAAGGCGGACCCGGAGGCCCGTAAGGCGCTGCGTGCGCGGGGAGCCAGTACATGATCACGGTCGTCGGTACGGGGACGGGGGCGCCGCTCGCCGAGGACGTCCTCGCCGGGGCGCAGCTCGTCGTGGGCGGCAGGCGGCACCTGGACGCCGTACGGCTGCCGGAGTCGGCGCAGACGGTCGTGCTCGGACCGCTGGCGCCTGCCCTCGACACCATCGAACGGCATCTCGACAAGGACGGCCGGGTTGTCGTGCTGGCCTCCGGTGACCCCGGCTTCTTCGGCGTCGTGCGGGTGCTGGCGGAGCGGTTCGGGGCGGACCGGCTCGATGTGCGGGCCGGGGTCTCGTCCGTGGCCGGTGCCTTCGCGCGGGTCGGGCTGCCGTGGGACGACGCCGTGGTGGTCAGCGCGCACGGGCGGGAGCTGCGGACGGCGGTGAACGTGTGCCGGGCGCACCCGAAGGTGGCCGTGCTGACCGGTCCGGGTTCCGGGCCCGCCGAGCTGGGCGCCGCCCTCGTCCACCGGGCCGACTCCCGGGTCCTGGTCGTCGCGTCGGCGCTCGGTTCGGCCGAGGAGCGGGTGGAGCGGGTGACGCCCACCGAGGCCGCCGCCCGGGACTGGGGGTCGGCGGTGAGCGTGGTGCTGTGCCTGGACGAGGCGCGGGCGCTCGGCGGGGTGCGGACGGTCGCCGGGCCGTCGGCCGGACCCGCCGGATGGGCGCTGGACGAGGGCGAGTTCGCCCATCGCGACTCGATGATCACCAAGTTCGAGGTACGTGCGCTCGCCCTGGCCCGGCTCGGGCCGCGCCTCGGCGATCTGGTGTGGGATGTCGGCGCGGGCTCGGGTTCCGTCGCCGTGGAGTGCGCACGGCTCGGCGCCGCGGTCACGGCGATCGAGAAGACCCGGGACGGCGTCGAGCGGATCCGCGCCAACGCCGCCGCACACGGCGTCGACGTACGGGTCCTGCACGGGGCGGCGCCCACCGTCCTGTCGTCCGACCTGCACGATCCGGACGCCGTGTTCATCGGCGGCGGGGGGCGGGAGCTGCCCGCCATCGTCACCGCGTGCGCGCGGCGGGCCCGGCGGACGGTGGTCGTGGCCATGGCCGCGCTCGACCGGGTGCCGGCCGCCCGCGCGGCGCTGACCGGTGCCGGGTTCGACTGCGACGGGGTGCTGTTGCAGTCGTCGCGGCTCGCGCCGCTGCCGGGGGACGTGACCCGGCTCGCGGCGACCAATCCGGTTTTCCTGTTGTGGGGTGTCAGAAAGCCCCTGGACGTAGAGGGAGTTGCTCAGTGATCGGCCTCATTTCCGCCACCGCGGCGGGGGCGGCGGCGCGGGACCGGCTGGCCGCGGCGTGGCCGGACCGCACGCGCGTGTACGACGGGCCCGTGAAGGACGCCGTACGGCGGGCGTTCGCGGAGTGCGAGCAGCTGGTGTGCTTCCTGGCGACGGGGGCGGTCGTACGGCTGATCGCCCCGCTGCTGGCGGAGAAGGCGAGCGACCCGGGTGTGGTGTGCGTCGACGAGGGCGGGCGGTTCGCCGTGTCGCTGGTCGGCGGGCACGGCGGCGGCGCCAACGAACTCGCGCGGGAGGCCGGGGAGGTGCTGGGCGCCGAGCCCGTGGTGACCACGGCGACGGACGCCGTGGGGCTCCCCGGTCTGGACACCCTCGGCTTCCCGGTGGAGGGCGATGTCGCCGGGGTCTCGCGGGCCATGCTGGACGGCGAACCGGTGGCGCTGCGGGCCGAGGTGAGGTGGCCGCTGCCTCCGCTGCGGGCCGGCGCGGAGGGGTCGTACGCGATCCGGCTGACGGACCGGCTGGTGGAGCCCGCCGAGCGCGAGGTCGTGCTGCGTCCGCCGTCCCTCGTGGTGGGTGTCGGCGCCTCCAAGGGCGCCCCCGCCGACGAGATCGTCGGGCTGATCGAGAGCGCGCTCGGCGACGCCGGCCTCTCCCCGAAGTCCCTCGCGGAACTCGCCACCGTCGACGCCAAGGCCGACGAGCCCGGCATCGTCGAGGCGGCCGCCCGCCTCGGCGTCCCGCTCGTCACCCACTCCGCCGGGGAGTTGGCGGCCGTGGAGGTCCCCAACCCCTCCGACGCGCCTCTCGCGGCCGTCGGCACCCCCTCCGTGGCCGAGGCCGCCGCCCTGGTGCGCGGCGGTGAACTCCTCGTACCGAAGCGGAAGTCGGAGCGCGCGGACGGGCAGCCGGCGATGGCGACCTGTGCCGTCGTACGGCGTCCGGGGCGCGGCCGGCTCGCGGTGGTCGGGCTCGGGCCGGGCGCCCGGGACCTGCTCACCCCGCGCGCCGAGGCCGAACTCCGGCGCGCCTCCGTGCTCGTCGGCCTGGACCAGTACGTCGACCAGATCCGCGACCTGCTGCGGCCCGGCACGCGGGTCCTGGAGTCGGGGCTCGGGGCCGAGGAGGAGCGGGCGCGCACGGCGGTCGCCGAGGCGCGCAAGGGGCAGGCCGTCGCGCTGATCGGCAGCGGGGACGCGGGCGTGTACGCCATGGCCTCCCCCGCGCTCGCGGAGGCGTCCGACGACATCGACGTGATCGGCGTGCCGGGTGTGACCGCCGCCCTCGCGGCCGCCGCGATCCTGGGCGCCCCGCTCGGCCACGACCACGTGTCCATCAGCCTGTCCGACCTGCACACCCCCTGGGAGGTCATCGAGCGGCGCGTGCGGGCCGCGGCGGAGGCGGACATCGTGGTCACCTTCTACAACCCCCGTTCCCGGGGCCGCGACTGGCAGCTGCCCAAGGCGCTCGCCATCCTCGCCGAGCACCGCGAGCCGACCACGCCGGTCGGTGTCGTACGCAACGCGTCACGGCCGGACGAGTCCGGTCGGCTCACGACACTGGGCGGCCTGGACCCGGCGACCGTCGACATGATGACGGTCGTGACCGTGGGCAACACGGCGACCCGGGACATCGCGGGCCGCATGGTGACGCCGCGCGGCTACCGCTGGCAGACAGCGCAGGAGGGCGCCGAGTGAACCGCGTCGTCCATCCCATCGAGGAGGAGTCCTACCGGCGGCTGCGCGCCCGCCTGGACACCTCGCACTTCCCGCCGCTGACCCGGGCCGTGGTGGAGCGGGTCATCCACTCCGCCGCCGACCTCGACTACGCCGCCGACCTCGTCATGGACGAGGGCGAGCTGGAGAAGGCGCACACGGCCCTGCACGCGGGCGCGCCCGTCGTCGTGGACGTGGAGATGGTCGGAGCCGGCATCACCCGGCGCGAGACCGTCTGCCGGCTGAAGGACGCCGTGGCCGGGCCGGGGCTGACCCGTTCGGCGCACGGCATCCGGCTCGCCTACGAGCAGGTCGGCCCGGGCGCCCTCTGGGTGATCGGCAACGCGCCGACCGCACTGGAGGAGCTGCTGACGCTGGACGCCGATCCGGCGCTCGTCATCGGTCTGCCCGTCGGCTTCGTCGGCGCGGTCGAGTCCAAGGCCGCGCTGCGCGAGAGCGGGCTGCCCGCCGTGAGCAACGTGTCCGAGAAGGGCGGTTCGGCGGTCGCCTCGGCCGCGCTGAACGCCCTGCTGTACCACCCCGCTTCCCATCCCGAGGAGAAACTGTGACCACCCCGCCGCCCGCCCTGCTCATCGCCGGCCACGGCACCCGGGACGACGCCGGGGCCGAGGCGTTCCGCGCCTTCGTACGGGAGCTGGGGCGCCGCCACCCCGAGCTGCCCGTCGCGGGCGGCTTCATCGAGCTGTCCCCGCCGCCGCTGGGCGAGGCCGTCACCGAACTGGTGGAGCAGGGCGTACGGCGGTTCGCCGCGGTGCCGCTGATGCTGGTGTCCGCCGGGCACGCCAAGGGCGACATCCCGGCCGCGCTGGCCCGCGAGAAGGAGCGGCACCCCGGGATCTCGTACACCTACGGCCGCCCGCTGGGCCCGCACCCGTCGCTGCTGAACGTCCTGGAGCGGCGGCTGGACGAGGCGCTCGGCACCGAGGGCCGCAAGCCCGGCGACCGGGCCGATGTGACCGTGCTGCTGGTCGGCCGGGGCTCCACGGACCCCGATGCCAACGCCGAGGTGCACAAGGCGGCGCGGCTGCTGTGGGAGGGGCGCGGATACGCGGGCGTGGAGACGGCGTTCGTGTCGCTGGCGGCACCGGACGTGCCGAGCGGCCTCGACCGGTGCGCGAAGCTGGGGGCGCGCAGGATCGTGGTCCTGCCCTACTTCCTGTTCACCGGCATCCTCCCGGACCGCGTCCGGCAGCAGACCGAGGGCTGGGCGGCCGCCCACCCGGAGATCGAGGTGCGCTCGGCGGACGTCATCGGTCCGGAGCCGGAGCTGCTCGACCTGGTGATGGAGCGGTACGAGGAGGCCGTGAAGGGCGATCTGCGGATGAACTGCGACTCGTGCGTGTACCGCATCGCGCTGCCCGGCTTCGAGGACAAGGTCGGCATGCCGCAGCAGCCCCACTTCCACCCGGACGACGACGACCACCACCACGGCCATCACCACCACGGACACCACCATGGCGCCCACTCCCATGCCCACTGAGGCGCACGACCTGCGCCACCACGGCGACGCCGAGGTCCGTGACGACGGCTCGGCGCTGGTCGACCTCGCGGTGAACGTCCGCGCGGACACGCCCCCGGCCTGGCTGCGGGAGCGGATCGCCGGGTCGCTGGGTTCCCTCGCGGCCTACCCGGACGGGCGGGCCGCGCGGGCGGCGGTGGCGGCGCGGCACGGGCTGCCGGTGGAGCGGGTGCTGCTGACGGCGGGGGCGGCGGAGGCGTTCGTCCTGCTGGCGCGGGCGCTGAAGGTGCGCCGGCCGGTCGTCGTGCACCCCCAGTTCACGGAGCCGGAGGCGGCGCTGCGCGACGCGGGCCACACGGTCGACCGGGTGCTGCTGCGGGAGGCGGACGGCTTCCGCCTCGACCCGGCGGCCGTCCCCGAGGAGGCCGACCTGGTGGTGATCGGCAACCCGACCAACCCGACGTCCGTGCTGCACCCGGCCGACGCCATCGCCGGACTCGCCCGTCCCGGGCGGACGCTGGTGGTGGACGAGGCGTTCATGGACGCGGTGCCGGGTGAACGGGAGGCGCTGGCCGGGCGGACGGACGTGCCCGGTCTGGTCGTGCTCCGCAGCCTGACCAAGACCTGGGGTCTGGCCGGGCTGCGGATCGGCTACGTCCTGGCCGCCCCGGAGACCGTCGCCGACCTGGAGCGCGCCCAGCCCCTGTGGCCGGTCTCCACGCCCGCGCTCGCCGCCGCGCAGGCCTGCGTGAGCCCCCAGGCCCTGGCGGAGGCGGCCCACGCGGCCCACCGCATCGCGGCCGACCGGGCCCATCTCGTCACCGGCCTCCGCGAGTTCGCCTCGTCCGGGCTGCGGGTCGTCGAGCCCGCCGAGGGCCCCTTCGTCCTCGTACGCCTGCCCGAGGCGGCGTCCGTACGACGGCACCTGCGCGACCTGGGGTTCGCGGTCCGGCGTGGGGACACCTTCCCCGGGCTGGACGAGGAGTGGCTGCGGCTGGCGGTGCGGGACCGGGGAACGGCCGGCGCCTTTCTGGGGGCGCTGGGACAGGCGGTGGCGCTCGCGCGTCGCTGACCCCGCGTCAGCCGCGGCTCCGGCGCGCGAACGCCACCGCTCCCCCGCCCGCGAGGAGCAGCGCGACCGCGCCGCCCGCGAGGTACGGCGTCATGGAGCTGCCGCCGGTCTCCGCGAGGCCGTCGCCGGCGGGCTCGCCCTGGGGCTTCACATCGCCGGCCGGGTCCGTGCCCGGGGCGGCTTGCCGGGCGGGGGCGGCCGGGGTCTCGCAGGTCGCCTTGGCCAGGGTCAGGGTGCCCTCGACATCGGCGACGTTCAGCTTCAGCGGGTTGACGGCGATCTTGAGTTCAAGGGCGGTCGCGGCGGCCGTACGTGAGGTGGTCTCCGTCTTGGAGTAGTCCAGCCGTACCTCGCCCACGCCCGGCACCCGGACGTTCGTGGTCCCGCCGGCGGTCAGCGTGACCTTCTTGCCCAGCACGGTGACATCGCCCAGCAGGTTGGAGGAGGCGGTCGGCTTCTCGCCGGCCTCGCAGGTGGCCCTGGAGGTGACCTGGCCGACCTCGATGAGCGACAGGAGCGGCAGGCCGGGGACGTGGACCTTGGCGTGGGCGAGGCGGGTGTACGCCTCGGCCTTGCCGTGGGCGACCGTCGCCTTCGCCGCGGCGGCCTGCGCGCTGAGCACGCTGAACGGCTTCCCGCCGTCGACGCCGTTCAGCTCGGCCGTCAGCGTCGCCTTGTCGGCGCTCTGCGGCGCCCGCACCTCGTTCAGGGAGACCGCGAGCGGGACGTTCACGGTCTTGTTGAGCAGATTGACGTCGAGCCCGGTGCGCAGTACGACGGCGCTCGCGCGCCCCTCGTCGCCGGTGGCGTGCGCGGGGCCCGCGAGACCCAGGACCGCGGGACCGGCGGTCAGGGCGGTGGCCGTCGCGACGGTGGCGAGACGGCGTGCCGGCATGCGGAATGTGTTGCCGTTCAAGGTGGGGAACCCCTCGGGGGAGACTTGCTCGGGACCCGGCAAGAATCGCGCACGGCGGGTGAAGGGTCAGCATCCTGACGGGAGTTCACCCCTACGTGTGTTTCCCGTGCAGGTTTTCGAACCTCGGGGCACGCATGTTCTCCACAGTCACCGGCCGGGCAGCCGGTTCAGCCCACGATCTCTCCGTTCAGGACGACCCGCCGCGGTGCCGCCAGCACCCTGACGTCGGCCCGCGGATCCGTCTCGTACACCACCAGGTCCGCCGCGGCCCCCTCCTCCAGGCCCGGTCGGCCGAGCCACGCCCGGGCCGCCCAGGTCGTCGCGGCGAGGGCCTCGACCGCCGGAATGCCGGCGGTGACCAGTTCCGCCACCTCGGCCGCCACCAGGCCGTGGGGCAGGGTGCCGCCCGCGTCCGTGCCGACGTAGACCGGGATGCCGGCGTCGTAGGCGGAGCGGACCGTGTCGTAGCGGCGTTCGTGGAGGCGGCGCATGTGGGCCGACCAGCGGGGGAACTTGGACTCGCCGCCGTCGGCCAGCTTCGGGAAGGTCGCGATGTTCACCAGGGTCGGGACGATCGCCACGCCGCGCTCGGCGAACAGCGGGATCAGGTCCTGCGTCAGGCCCGTGGCGTGTTCGATGCAGTCGATGCCCGCCTCGACCAGGTCCGGGAGCGAGTCCTCGGAGAAGCAGTGCGCGGTGACACGGGCACCCAGGCGGTGGGCCTCGGCGATGGCCGCCTCGACCGCCTCGCGCGGCCAGCTGGGCGCGAGGTCCCCGCGGTCACGGTCGATCCAGTCGCCGACCAGCTTGACCCAGCCGTCACCGCGCCGGGCCTCCAGGGCGACGTAGGCGACGAGGTCGTCCGGTTCGATCTCGTGCGCGTAGCCGCGGATGTAGCGGCGGGTGCGGGCGATGTGCCGGCCGGCCCTGATGATCTTCGGCAGGTCCTCGCGGTCGTCGACCCAGCGGGTGTCGGAGGGCGAACCGGCGTCACGGATCAGCAGGGTGCCCGCGTCGCGGTCGGTCAGGGCCTGCTTCTCCGCGATGTCGTCGTCGACCGGGCCGTGCGCGCCGAGGCCCACGTGGCAGTGCGCGTCGACGAGGCCGGGCAGCGCCCAGCCCTCGACGGTGCGGACGTCGCGGGCGCCGGCGGGGCGGTCGTAGGAGATCCGGCCGTCGACGACCCACAGTTCGTCCCGGACGTCGTCGGGTCCGGCCAGGACCCGGCCCTTCACGTGCAGCACCGTGCGTTCGCTCATGTACTGCACCCTAATGACCGGCTAGTCGCCCTTGCCCACCTGGTCCGACGTCTCCTCCTCCACCTCCGCCATCGCCGGGTCGAGGAGGCGGGAGAGGAAGTGGCGGGTGCGTGCGTGCTGCGGGTTGCCGATGACCTGGTCGGGGGTGCCGTCCTCGACGATCACTCCGCCGTCCATGAAGACGACCCGGTCGGCGACCTCGCGCGCGAAGGTCATCTCGTGGGTGACGACCATCATCGTCATGCCCTCGTCGGCGAGCATGCGCATGACGGCGAGCACATCCCCGACCAGCTCCGGGTCGAGCGCCGACGTCGGCTCGTCGAACAGCATCACCTCGGGGCCCATCGACAGCGAGCGCGCGATCGCCACGCGCTGCTGCTGGCCGCCGGAGAGGGAGGAGGGGTAGGCGTCTGCCTTCTCCGACAGACCCACCCGCTCCAGGTTCTCGGCGGCGACCCGGGCTGCCTGCGCCTTGTCCCGCTTGAGGACCCGGCGCTGCGGCAGCGTGAGGTTCTCGGTCACCGTGAGGTGCGGGAACAGGTTGAACTGCTGGAAGACCATGCCGATACGGCGGCGTACGGCGTCGATGTCGACGTCCGGGTCGGTGAGCTCGGTGCCGCCGACGAAGACCTGGCCCTTGGTGGGTTCCTCCAGGAGGTTCACGCAGCGCAGGAGCGTCGACTTGCCGGAGCCGGACGGGCCGATGACGCACACGACCTCGCCCTGGCCGATCTCCAGGTCGATGCCGCGCAGCACCTCGTTGTCGCCGAAGGACTTGTGCAGGTCCTTCACCTGAATTTCCGGACGGCTCATTTCACGGCCTCCTGGGCCTTGGCCTCCATGCGGCGCACGACGAAGCCGAGCGGGATCGTGATCAGCAGATAGCACAGGCCCGCGACCAGGATCGGCGTGGAGTTGGCGGTCGTGCTGGCCAGGTCGCGGCCGAACTTGGACAGTTCGCGCTCCTCCAGGGTGACGCCGAGGAGCAGCACGAGCGAGGAGTCCTTGAAGAGGATGATGAACTCGTTCGTCATCGGCGGGAGGATGATCCGGAACGCCTGCGGGATGATGATCGAGATCATGGCCCGCGCGGGCGAGAAGCCGAGCGAACGGGCCGCCTCCATCTGGCCCTTGGGCACCGCCTGGATGCCGGCCCGGAAGGTCTCCGCCAGGTACGCGGCCCCGACCAGACCCAGCGCGAGGGCGGCCTTGCCGTAGGTCCCGCCGACGATCTCCGTGCCCGGGAAGGCCAGGGGGACCGCGACGCCGATGAAGATGAAGATCAGCAGGGCGGGCAGACCGCGGAAGATCTCGATGTAGACGCCGGCGACCCAGCGGTACGGTCCCACGGACGACAGGCGCATCAGCGCGAGCACCAGTCCGAGAGCGAGGGCGAAGACGAACCCGGACACCGTGTACAGCACGGTGTTCTTCAGCGCCAGCGTGATGACGTCCGGGAACATCTGCCGCGCGATGTCCTTCTGCGCGAACTGGTTCTGCAGCCGGTCCCAGTCGGCCGCGAGCGCGAAGGCGACCACGGCCGCGACGAAGACGACGTACTGGACGCCGCGCGAGAGGCTGCGCTTCTGGCGCCGGGTGAGGCCCTTCTTCCTTGGCTGTACCTCTATGTCCGTGGCGGTCATGAGGCGGACGGGGACGCCGCGGACTCGTCGTAGGGGCCGATCCACTGCTCGTACAGCTTCTTGTACGTGCCGTCGGCCTTCGCGTCGGCGAGCGCCTTGTTGATGGCGTCGCGGAGCTTGGTGTTGCCCTTCTTCACCGTGAAGCCGTACTGCTCACCGGTGTCGAGGTTGTCGACGACCTTGAACTTGTCCGCGTTGGCCTTGTCCTTCAGCCAGCCCTGGACGACCGGGTAGTCGATGACGACGGCCTTGACCTGGCCGGTGCGCAGGCCGTTGAGGACGGCGTCGGAGGACTCGAAGGAGACCGGGTCGAAGCCCTTGCTCTTGACGTAGTCCTCGCCGGTGGTCTGCGCCTGGGCGCCCAGCTTCACGCCCTTGGACTTGACGTCGGCGAGCGAGTTCACGCCGCTGTTCTTGTCGACGAGGACGGCCTGGGTGGCGTCGAAGTAGGGGTCCGAGAAGTCGACGTTCTTCTTGCGCTCCTCGGTGATGGTCATGCCGGCGGCGGCGAGGTCGCACTCGCCGGAGTTGAGGAAGGCGCCCGTCTTGAAGTTCTCGAACGGCGTGTCGAGGATCTCCTGCTTCACGCCCAGGTCCTTGGCGACCAGGTCGATCAGGGAGACGTCGAAGCCCTGCACCTTGCCGTCGATCTCCGACTGGAAGGGCGGGTACGGCAGGTGGGTGCAGGTGGTGAGCTGGCCACCCTTGACGAGCTCGACGCCGCCGGCCGCGGTCTTCTCACCGCCGCCGTTGTCGTCGGAGGACGTGCAGCCGGCCACGAGCACCAGCCCGGCCGTCGCGGTGGTGGCGGCCAGAATGCGGGTCCGGCGCCCGAGGGTCGTCTTCACGGGGAGCCTCCTGTCAGGGAACTGTGGGTTCCGATTATAAGGAGAGGTTTGAGGCTCTCAAACCAAACCGATGGCTGGAGGGCTGTCCGGCCTAAGAAGTCGTGACAAGTCGACAGTCGGAGCCGTGTCAGCGGCGGCGATTACGCTCGACACCAGCTGCCCGCTCCGATGTGAAAAGAGTGCCTGCCGTGACCCATCCCTTCCTCGACCTGGCCCCCCTCACCGCGGAGCGCTTCGCCTCCATCGAGGACCGGGTGGCACGGCTGCTCGGGACCGGACAGGACGTCGTGATCATGCAGGGCGAGGCGCTGCTGCCGCTGGAAGGGGCGATCCGCGGGACGGCCGGGCCCGGCACCACCGCGCTGAACGTGATCACCGGTCCGTACGGGCAGACCTTCGGGAACTGGCTGCGTGACTGCGGCGCGACCGTGATCGATCTGGCGGTGCCCTTCCACACGGCGGTCACGGCGGACCAGGTCCGTCAGGCCTTCGCCGAGCATCCGGAGATCGACTTCGTGTCCCTGGTGCACGCGGAGGCCGCCACCGGCAACACGAACCCCGTCGCGGAGATCGGCGAGGTCGTCCGGGCGCACGGGGCGCTGTTCCACCTCGACGCGGTGGCGTCGATCGGGGCCGAGCCGGTGCTGCCGGACGCGTGGGGTGTGGACCTGTGCGTGATCGGGGCGCAGAAGGCGATGGGCGGGCCGGCGGGGGTGTCCGCGGTGTCGGTGAGCGAGCGGGCGTGGGCGCGGATGGCGGCGAATCCGGGGGCGCCGCGGCGGTCGTATCTGTCGCTGCTGGACTGGAAGGAGCGGTGGATCGACGGCGGGCGCAAGGTGCTGCCGCATGCTCCGGCGCAGTTGGAGATGCTGGCGCTGGAGGCGTGTGTGAAGCGGATCGAGGAGGACGGGCCGGATGCGGTGATGGCCCGCCACCGGGCCGCTGCGCTGGCGACTCGGGCCGGGGCGGTGGCGCTGGGCGGGGGCGTGGAGCCGTATGTGTACGAGGCCGCGGAGGCCGCTCCCGTTGCTACGACGCTGCGGGCGCCGGCGGGGGTGGTGGCGTCGGAGGTGGTGGCTCGGGCGCTGGAGGTCGAGCCCGGGGTGCCGTTGGCCGCCGGGGGTGGCGCGTTGGCCAAGGAGATGATCCGGGTCAATCACTACGGGGTGGATGCGACGCTCGGGGCCGTGCGGGGGTGTCTGGCGGCGCTGGGCGCGGCGCTGAAGGACAAGGGGCTGGACGTGGATGTGGAGGCGGCGCTGCGGGCGGTGGACGCGGGCCGGCGGTAGCGGTTCGGAGAAGCGTCCGGTCCTGACCTCAGGAGGCGGGAGGCGGGTCGGCAGGTACCGCGACCACCGGCTGAGCCGTCCCGCCCTGCTCGCTCTGCTGCCCGCCCTCCGGGGCCGCGGGTTCGGCGACCTACCCGCTGTCCGTCACTGAGCGCTCGGCGACGCCCAGCGCCGCAGCCATGATGCTCAGCTGCGGATTCACCTCCGGGCAGCTCGGCAGTACGGATCCGTCGGCGATCAGTACGCCGTGGACGCCGCGCAGGCGCCCTTCCGGGTCGGCCGGCGAACGCTCGGGGTCGGCCCCTGCGGCCGCCGTCCCCGTGGGGTGAAACGCGGACACGTGCAGGTGACGTTCCGTCACCTTGTCGAGCAGTGCCTCCAGTTGGTCCGGGGTACGAGCGCGCGGTGCGTGCGGTACGCCGGTCAGGACCTCCTCCGCTCCGGCTGCGAACAGCAGGCGGCCCATGGCACGTTGGGCCCGCAGCAGGCGGCGGGCGTCCCGTGGTGCCAGGTCGTAGCGGAGCAGCGTGCGGTCCTTGCCGAGGACGCGGCCGGAGGGGCGATCGGCGATCATGGCGCCGAGTGTCGCCAGCCGTTCCGCTCCCTCCACCTCCCGGCGCAGTTCGCGGCCGACGCCGGGCAGCACGAACGAGCTCATACCCGGGGGTGCGGCGGTGGCTTCGATGAGGATGCCGTCGGTGTGCAGTTCCTCCACGCCGACGCTCTGCAGGACCCCCTGCCGGCCGGTGACCGGGCTGCTGAAGCGGCCCGCGACGCTGATCGCGGGGTGCACGCTGAGGTTCCGGCCGAGCCGGGGGTGTCCGCCGAGGCCCGAGCGGCGCAGCAGGGGCGGAGTCTGCAGGGCGCCGGCGGCGGCCACGACCAGCGGGCTGAGGATCTCCAGTTCGCTGCCGTCGGGGCGGGCCACCACCACCCCGGCGGCGCGCGGCCCGCCCGGCCGGTCGCGGTCGGTGAGGATCCGCAGGACGCGGGCGCCCGTCACGATGCGGCAGCCCGCCGCGCACGCTTCGGGGAGCACCGACAGCTGGACGCTCTGCTTGGCGCCGGTGGGGCAGCCGACGACGCACTGGCAGGAGCCCTTGCAGCCGGGGGCGTTGCGGCGCAGGGGTGCGGCGGTCCAGCCGAGTTCCGCCGCGCCGGCCAGGGCGAGGAGTCCGTTGTCGCCGATGACGTCCAGCGGTTGCCGGGCGACGCGCAGGGTGCGTTCCACCTCGTCGAGGTGGGCGTCGAAGCCCTCGGCGACGGCGAATCCGTAGCGGCCCCGCCAGCGTGTGAGGACGTGGTCCGGGGTGCGGTAGCAGGTTCCGGAGTTGACGACGGTGGTGCCGCCGACGGCGCGGCCGACGGGCAGGACGAGCGGAGGGTTGCCGACGGCGATGGTGGCGCCGCCGTCCCGGTAGAGGTCGGTGAAGCGGTCGAGCGGGGTTCTCCGGGCGAAGGACGCGGTGGTGTGGTGGTCGCCCTCCTCGACGATGACGACGCGCAGGCCCGCGCGGGCCAGGGTCCGGGCGGCCATGGCGCCGCCCGCGCCGGATCCGACGACGACCGCGTCGGCCGTGGAGCGCGCCGGCCAGTCCCGGGACGGGGTGCAGTCGAGCGGTGGATCGTCGGGGCCGGGTGCGGAGGGCGCCGGGCGGCGGTGGTACAGGGTGCGTTCGGTGCCGGCCGCCAGCAGCACGGGCACCTTGACCGCGTCCAGGAGCGGCAGCAGCACCCGGTGGGAGGCGAGGGACGCCATGACATGCTCGCGTTCCGTGGAGCTGAGCGCGGGCAGTCGTCGGCCCGTGCGGGCCAGGGCGTAGGCGTTGATCGCCGTGGTCGCGCCGCGTATCGCCGTGCGGGCCGGAGCCGGCATGGCGGCGAGCAGTGTCTCGACGCGCCGGGGCACGGCCCGGGTCCACTCGGCCGTGCCGTCGTCCGCGATCAGCGCCGCGGCAAGTGCCGTGAGTGCGGGGGCGGTCGAGGGAGTCATCGGTCGCCGACCTCCGCGTGGGCGGTGCCGGGCAGCCGCCAGGTGGCCTCCTGCCGCCACCGTCCCCACCAGCGCTCCAGGCGGACCACCGCGTCCGCGGTCTCGCTGTTGCGGCAGACCGCGGGGGAACCGTCGGGGTCGGTGTAGGCGAGCGCCAGGGTCCGCTCCGGCGGCTGGTTCACCGTCACGCGGATACGGCGCCTGCCCACGCGGCCGGCCACGCGCCACTCGGGCAGGCCGATGTCCGCCCGGAACCGGCCGAGTCCCGCCCAGCCGACGGCCGTGCGCTCGGCGCGCCGGGGCCAGGGACGTCCGTCGCGCAGGAGCCGTAGGAACACCAGGGGCGGCAGTCGGTCGAGTCCGCGTCGCATGGACACCGCGGCGACGATCTCCAGGACGTCCCCGCCGCCGAGGTCCGCGTGGAGCCAGGCCCAGCGCCGTGCGTTGCCGTGCCCGTAGATGCGGGCGCTCGCTCCGGGGGCGCCGTGCAGCCTCAGCTCGCTGTCGCCGTATCGGACCGTGCCGCTGTAGAGGCAACGGGCGGCCGGCAGCATGTGGGCGGCCGGCAGCAAGGGGCGGCGCCAGGACCAGCGGGGGAAGGTGTACAGCGGCCCGCTCCGCGGCGTCTCGGTGAGCGACCAGGTGAACGGCCCGGCGGATCCGGAGAGTTGGCCGGACCGGGCATGGATGCCCTCGGCGGCGTAACCCTGCTGCTGGGGCGTCCACGATACGGGGCCGAAGCGTGCGTGCTCGACGGGGCCGTCCGCGGGGAAGACGGCGACCCAGCCGTGGGCGTGGGCGGCGGAGCCGTCGGTGGGCGCGACGACTTCGTGGTGCAGCCAGACGCCGGTGCCGGTGGCGGGGTCGGTCAGGGTCGTGTACCAGACCTCCGTGCGCCCGGGTTCTCCGTCCCAGCGCGGGGCCGGGTCAAGGTCGGACGCGGAGTCCGCCGTACGCGGGAAGCGGAAGCTCGTGAGGAAGGGCAACAGGCCGGTGGCGAGGGGGAAGCGCAGTGTGCCCTCGCCGACGCGTTCACCGTCCTCGTAGAGGGTGTACGGCAGAACGGTCATCGACGCGAGGGGACGTGCGGGCGAGACGGACTTCCAGCCGTCGAGCACCAGACGCCGGCCCTCCATGGCGAACGAGATCCGGTACCGGATCCTGCGGCGGGCCAGGGGCGAGATCTCCAACTCGCCCTGGGCTTCGGCATCGTCCGCCCGCCCCGCTATCCGCACCCGCCCCGTCACGCGCGCCCGCGTCGTGCGGTGGGGCAGCAGCACGGTGCCGGCGCGGACCACGAGGTCCAGTCGTACGGGGCGCTCGCGATCCTCGTCGGACAGACGCGCGCGGCCGAGCATCGCCTCCTGGAACACCGTCCCACGTGAGGTCACCGAGCACCGTCCCGGCGTCGGCCCGCGCGTGCCAGCCCCTCGAGCATGATGCGTTCCGTCGCCGACAGGTAGGCGCCCGCGGTGACGCGTGCCGCGTCCTGGTCACCGGCGGCCACGGCGTCGACGACCGGTGCGAGACGGTCGTGAGCGGCGTGGGCGTCCAGGAAGGGGTCGACCAGGGCCGCGCGCACCGGAAGGTAGGCGTTGAACAGGGTGTTGGTCAGCAGGACGTACACCCGGTTTCCGGTGGCCCGGGCGAGCGCGCGGTGCACTTCGGCGTCCGCGAGCTGCACGTCCTCGCCGCCGTCGGCGTCCCTGACGGCGGCGATCAGGGAACGCAGTTCGGCGACCTGGGCCGGCGTGGCGCGGGCGGCGGCACGTTCGGCAATCAACGCTCCGATGCTGCGGCGCACTTCGAAGATCTCGCCGATCCAGTCGGGGCTGTGCCGCACGAGCATCGGCAGGAGGTCCGCCCCGCCCAGGCGCAGGAAGTCCCGGACACGGGTGCCCACTCCGTGCCGTGTCTCCAGCAACCCCGCCTGCACGAGCCGGCCGAAGGCGTGCTTCAGCGTGGTGCGGTTGACTCCGAACTCGTCGGCGAGGTCACGTTCGGGCGGCAGATAGCTCCCGGCCGGATGCCGCCCGGCGAGAATGTCCTCCCGCAGCCGCTTCTCCAGTACGTCGACGGTGCTCTCACGCGGCAGTACGCCCATCCCGGCCCCCATCCCGTCAGTGGATCAGTGACTGAGCCACTGAACCACTGGGTAGACACGACGTCAACAAGTCGCGCAAGGAAGCCGCGCGCTTCGCCCGCCGCTGAAAACCACCCCGCCGCCAGGCCCCCGTGTCACGCTCCCCGCATGACCACCAACACACCCCGGACCCTCCCCGACGGCCGCCCCATCCCCCTCCTGACCGGCGACGAGCTCCCCATGCTGGAGAGCTGGCTCGAGTTCCACCGGGCCACCCTGGCCCTGAAGTGCGCGGGTCTGGACGACACGCAGGCGCGACTGGCCTCGGCGGAGCCGTCCGCGCTCACACTGCTCGGGCTCGTGCAGCACCTCGCCGAGGTCGAGCGGAACTGGTTCCAGCGGGTGGCCGGGGGGCTCGACATGCCGCCGGTGTACGAGGAGGAGACCGGATACGCCCTCGACCCGGAGCGCGGCCTCGATGAGGCGCTCGTCGTGTGGCGGAGGGAGATCGCGCGGGGGCGGGAGGTGTGTGCCGGGCGCTCGCTGGAGAGCGTGGGACGGATCACCGACGGGCCGATGGCCGGGGTCGAGGTCAGTCTGCGCTGGGTGTTCCTGCACATGATCGAGGAGTACGCACGGCACAACGGCCACGCCGACATTCTGCGAGAACGTATCGACGGTGTTACCGGCGCCTGAATTCAGCGTAATTCCGGAATTCTTTTAGAGGGTAGCTTCCCCTAGTCTTCTGCCCGCTTTCCACGAACCTAAACGCAAAGATTCCGCGAACGCCAACCGGAGTAATTCGGGCAGGTCTCGTGAGAGTTACATGGCTGTGACGCGTTCCACATCGCGCCCGTTTTGTGCGGTATTAACCGGACAGAGTGGAGCAAAAGTCAGCCATCTCGATCAGGGTCTCACGCCCGCGCGATAACACATCCCGACCTCACGCGTAACCCCTCACGGCCATGCAATTTCAAATTTCCCTCGGTAAATTCAATTCGCATGACTGCCGCACAAGCAGACCTGCAAATCGACCGTCCGGCGGTGGCCGACGGGGCCGCGCTGTGGCGGATTGCCAGAGACTCCAAGGCCCTCGACCTGAACTCGTCGTACAGCTATCTGCTGTGGTGCCGCGACTTCGCCGGCACGTCGGCCGTCGCGCGTGACGAGCGCGGGGAGCCGGTCGGCTTCGTCACCGGGTACGTACGGCCCGACCGCCCGAGCACCCTGCTCGTCTGGCAGGTGGCCGTGGACGACGCCCACCGCGGGCGCGGCATCGCCGCCGCGCTGCTCGACGGGCTCGTCGCGCGGGTCGGCGGGGCGTACGGCGTCACGAGCGTCGAGACCACCATCACGCCCGGCAACACCGCCTCCGAGCGGCTGTTCAGCTCCTTCGCCGAGCGGCACGGCGCCGCCCTGGAGCGCGAGGTGCTGTTCCCCACGAGCGTGTTCCCGGACGGGCCCCACGACCCCGAAGTCCTGTACCGCATCGGTCCCCTCTCCCAGTGACCTCCCCCACTGACTCCCCCGACTCCCCCCACGCAACGAGGAGCGATTCGTCGTGACCATCACCCAGCCCGACCTCAGCGTCTTCGAGACCCTGGAGTCCGAGGTGCGCAGCTACTGCCGCGGCTGGCCCACCGTCTTCGACCGTGCGCGAGGCAGCCGCATGTACGACGAGGACGGCCACGAGTATCTGGACTTCTTCGCCGGGGCCGGCTCGCTGAACTACGGGCACAACAACCCGGTCCTGAAACGGGCGTTGATCGACTACCTGGAGCGGGACGGCGTCACGCACGGGCTCGACATGTCCACCAGCGCCAAGCGTGCCTTCCTGCAGACCTTCCAGGACCTGGTGCTGCGTCCGCGCGACCTGCCGTACAAGGTCATGTTCCCGGGGCCGACGGGTACGAACGCCGTCGAGTCGGCGCTGAAGCTGGCCCGCAAGGTGAAGGGACGCGAGGCCATCGTCTCGTTCACCAACGCCTTCCACGGGATGTCCCTCGGCTCCCTCGCCGTCACCGGCAACGCCTTCAAGCGGGCCGGCGCCGGGATCCCGCTGGTGCACGGCACGCCCATGCCGTTCGACAACTACTTCGACGGCACGGTCCCGGACTTCCTGTGGTTCGAGCGGCTCCTGGAGGACCAGGGCTCCGGACTCAACAAGCCCGCCGCCGTGATCGTCGAGACCGTGCAGGGCGAGGGCGGCATCAACGTCGCGCGTCCCGAGTGGCTGCGCGCGCTCGCCGAGCTGTGCGAGCGGCAGGACATGCTGCTGATCGTCGACGACATCCAGATGGGCTGCGGGCGGACGGGGGCCTTCTTCTCCTTCGAGGAGTCGGGCATCACCCCCGACATCGTCACCGTGTCCAAGTCCATCAGCGGCTACGGACTGCCCATGTCTCTGTGCCTGTTCAAGCCCGAGCTGGACATCTGGGAGCCGGGCGAGCACAACGGCACCTTCCGCGGCAACAACCCCGCCTTCGTCACCGCGACCGCCGCCCTGGAGATGTACTGGGCCGACGGCTCCGCGATGGAGAAGCAGACCCGGGCACGCGGCGAGCAGGTCGAGCAGGGGCTGATCGCCATCTGCGAGGAGAACCTGGCCGACGTGAAGGAGTACCGGGGCCGCGGGCTGGTGTGGGGCATGGAGTTCCACGACAAGGAGCGGGCCGGGCGCATCGCCCGGCGCGCCTTCGAGCTCGGGCTGCTCGTCGAGACGTCCGGCCCGGAGAGCGAGGTCGTCAAGCTGCTCCCCGCCCTCACCATCACCCCGGAGGAGCTCGACGAGGGGCTCAGCATCCTCGCCCGCGCCGCCCGCGAGACGGCCTGACCGGCCACCGCACCTGACCGAGCACACCACCACCTAGGAGGCATCGCAGCACCGTGATCGTCCGTTCGTTCAAGGAGATCGAAGGCACCGAGCGTCATGTGAAATCGGCGTCCGGCACCTGGGAGAGCAAACGCATCGTCCTCGCCAAGGAGAAGGTCGGCTTCTCCCTGCACGAGACGATCCTGTACGCGGGTACGGAGACGTCGATGTGGTACGCCAACCACATCGAGGCCGTCGTCTGCGTCGAGGGCGAGGCCGAGCTGACCGACCACGAGACCGGGCGGACGTACGCGATCACGCCCGGGACCATGTACCTCCTGGACGGGCACGAGAGGCACACGCTGCGGATCAAGGAGGACTTCCGCTGCATCTGTGTCTTCAACCCGCCCGTGACCGGCCGGGAGGACCACGACGAGAACGGCGTGTACCCGCTGCTCACCGAGCCCGAGGAGGTGTGAGAAACCCATGACCACTGCCATGACCGCACACGTCACCGATCTCTACCCCAGCCGCGGCGCCACCGAGGTGTCGACGCCGCGTCAGGACCCCGTCGTGTGGGGCGCCCCCGACACGCCGGGCCCGATCACGGCCACGGACCTCCAGTCGTACGAGCGCGACGGCTTCCTCGCCATCGACCAGCTCATCACCGACGACGAGGTCGCCGTCTACCGGCAGGAGCTGGAGCGGCTCGTCACCGACCCGGAGATCCGCGCGGACGAGCGCTCGATCATCGAGCCGAAGTCCAAGGACGTCCGGTCCGTCTTCGAAGTGCACAAGATCAGCAAGGTGTTCGCCTCGCTCGTGCGCGACGAGCGGGTCGTCGGGCGGGCGCGGCAGATCCTCGGCTCGGACGTGTACGTCCACCAGTCGCGGATCAACGTCAAGCCGGGCTTCGGGGCGAGCGGCTTCTACTGGCACTCCGACTTCGAGACCTGGCACGCCGAGGACGGTCTGCCGAACATGCGGACGGTGTCCGTCTCGATCGCGCTGACCGAGAACTACGACACCAACGGCGGGCTCATGATCATGCCCGGCTCGCACAAGACCTTCCTCGGGTGTGCGGGCGCCACGCCCGAGGACAACTACAAGAAGTCCCTCCAGATGCAGGACGCGGGCACGCCGTCGGACGAGGCGCTGACCGCCATGGCGAGCGAGTACGGCATCAAGCTCTTCACGGGCAAGGCCGGTTCGGCGACCTGGTTCGACTGCAACTGCATGCACGGCTCCGGGGACAACATCACGCCGTTCCCGCGCAGCAACGTGTTCATCGTGTTCAACAGCGTGGAGAACGCGGCCGTCGAGCCCTTCGCGGCTCCCGTACGGCGGCCGACGTTCATCGGAGCAAGGGATTTCACTCCCGTCCGGTAAGCCGAGCCCGGCCTGGGGTCCGGGGGTTGTCCCCCGGAGAATGCAGCATTGGCGCGAGGGACTTAACGCCGGTGAAGTGACCTGGCTGTGAGGTGACCTCACAGCCACGACAGCGACGCGGCCCGCTCCAGTACGTTCCGTACGGCGGCCGCGTCGCCCGTTTCGCCCCTCGGCACCGCCTGCGGCGTGCACCGTCCGCCGATCAGCAGGCAGAAGTCGACGGGGTCGAGGGTGAGTTCGGCCCGGACGGGCTCGTCCCCGGAGCCCAGCACCCACTCCTCGCCCCCGGTGACCGAGAACAGCACCGGGGGCGCGGTGGGTCCGAGCGCGAGACCGAGGACGCGGACGGCGAGGCGGATCAGCTGCCCCAGATGCTCCTGGCGCGGCGGCGGGACGGCGAGGCCGACGGCCCGCCCGATGTCGTCGGTGTGGATCCACGTCTCGAACGCGCGCGCCAGGAAGTGGTCGGCGACGGGCAGCCGCAGCCCCATCAACTCCACGGCCCGCCCGGCGGGTTCGGCGTCCCGCGCCTCGGGCGTGCCGAGCAGCTCGCCGGCCTGCGCGGACCACTCGGCCACGGTCTCCGCCGGCGTACGGCCGTGCTCATGGGCGATGACATCGGCGGTCCGGCGCTCCCAGGCCTCCTCCCAGGGCATCTCCTCCGCGCGGGGCGAGGACGGCACGCGTGGGCCGATCCCCAGCCGTCCGGCCAGGTGCTCGTCGGCGGCGAGAAGGTGAGCCACGGTGGCATGCACGTCCCAGTCGTGCGCGACCGGCGTGTCCCAGCACCCCTCCACCTCGGCCAGCAGCACCTTGAGCCCGGCGACGGCAGCGGCGTAGGGGGCGGCGTGCGCGGCGACGCGCGGTGCGGCGGGTCGCTCGCGCAGCGCGAAGGACACCACGTCGGTGGCCGGCCGCTCGGGGATGCCGGGCAGCGCCGGGCCCGCCAGCAGCCGTGCCGTCTCCCGAAGCCGTTCCGCCTCCGCGGCGCAGCTCTCGCACTCGGCCAGGTGCGCCAGGACCGTCCTCTCCTCTGCCGGGTCGAGGGCGCCGATGGCCCGGGCGGCCAGTAGGTCACGTACCGTCTCGTGGTCGTCGGTCATCGCGTCGCGCACCTCCTCGCCGTGGCCCGTGCCTGTTCCCTGCCCGTACTCCTCTCGCCATCATGCGCCCCTTTCGAGCGCCGGGTCCGGCGGGTCGGCCAAGGACTGCGCCAACGTGCGCAGGGCGGTGCGCAGCCGGGTCTTGGCCGTGCCCTCGGGGATGCCCAGCTCGACGGCGGCCTGCCGGTAGGTGCGGCCGGCGAAGTAGGCGAGGTGCACGACCTGCCGTTGCGGCAGCGGGAGTTCAGCGAGGGCGGTGTGCAGCAGGAGGGAGCGCTCCCGGTCGACGACCGTCTCGTCGGGGCCGGGTCCGGCGTCGGGGATGGCCTGGAGCGCCGAGTCGTCGGCGCCGGCGTCCTTGCGGTGCCGGGCCTCGCCGCGGACCCAGTCCACGGCCCGCCGGTGGGCGAGCAGGGACAGCCAGGTGCGCAGCGAGCCACGGCCCGGCTCGAAGGCGTACGGCCTGCTCCACAGCTGGGCGAAGACCTCCTGCGCCACGTCCTCTGCGGCGCCCGCGGAGCGGGTGACCCGCACGGCGACCCGCCGCACCAGCCCGCCGTACGCCGCGTACACCTCGGCCAGCGCGGACTCGTCGCCGTAGACCAGCCGCCGGTGTATCTCCGCGTCGGCAGGCAGCTGTACGGACGCGTCGTCCGTGGACTCCACCGGCACCACCACCCCTTGGTGCCTTTCCTAGCGTCCGCGCGAGGCCCGCGCCAGTGGTTCAGGAAGACAGGACGTCCAGCAACCGATCGACATCCTCAGGGGTGTTGTAGAGGTGGAAGGCGGCGCGCAGGTTGCCCGCGCGGTTGGACACCTCGATGCCTGCCGCGCTCAGCTCGGGCTGGCGGTGCCCGAGGCCGGGGACGGAGACGATGGCCGAGCCGGGTGAGGGCACCGGTTCCCGGCCGAGGCCGGCGAGGCCCGCCCGGAACCGGTCGGCGAGGGCGAGGTCGTGGGCCTGGATCGCGGCCACGCCCAGCTCCTCGATCAGTTCCAGGGAGGTGCGCAGTCCGGCGTACGTGAAGAGGCTGGGGCTGATGTCGAAGCGGCGGGCGGAGTGGGCGAGGTCCTCGACGGGGCCGTAGCAGCTGTCCCAGGGGAGCTCCCCGGCGACCCAGCCGGCGAGCAGCGGCGCCAGCCCGCCGAAGTCCTCGGGGACGACGCAGAATGCGGCACCGTGCGGCCCCATGAGCCACTTGAAGCCGACGGCGGCGACGAAGTCGTCCTCAGCGGCCTCCAGTGGCAGCCACCCGGCCGACTGGGAGGCGTCGACGTACGTGCGCGCCCCGTGTGTCCGGGCCGCCTCGCGCACCGCGGGCAGGTCGGCGACCCGGCCGTCTGCGGACTGCGCGGCGCTGACCGCGACCAGGGCGGTGTCCGGGCGGACCGACTCGGCGAGGCGCTCCAGCGGGACGGCGCGCACCTTGAGGTCGCCGCGCATGTGGAAGGGGTTCACGAGGGACGCGAAGTCGGCCTCGGCGGTGAGGACTTCGGCCCCGGCGGGCAGCGAGGCGGCGATCAGCCCGCCGTACTCGGCGACCGAGGCGCCGGTCGCGACCCGCTCGACCGGGACGCCGGCCAGCCGGGCGAAGGAGGAGCGCACGGCCTCCACGTCCTCGTAGAGCGGGCCCAGCGGCGTGCCCTCGGCCCGCATCCGGACGGCCCGGTCCAGGGCGGTCACGGTGCGGGCCGGCAGCAGGCCGTTGCTCGCGGTGTTGAGATAGACGTTCTTCGGGGCGAACTCGGCACGGACGAGGCTCTCGAAGGTCTCCATGGCTCCACTGTGGGCCCTGAAGACCTATTGGTCCATTGCGATTCTTTACGTGGTTTCGCTAAGGAGCGCTTATAGATCGGCCCCGACCTGCGCGTTCGCTCGGCGGCTCAGCGCTGCGGCACCGCGCACCCGTCGGGGCCGCACGCGTCCGCGTCACCGGGTGCGGCGGCAGCCCCGCCGTCGATCAGCGTCAGCGGCGAGCGCTCGCCCCAGGCCTGCGTCAGCGCCTGCTCGAAGACCTCGGCGGGCTGGGCGCCGGAGACGCCGTACTTGCGGTCGAGGACGAAGAACGGCACGCCGGTCGCGCCGAGCTGGGCGGCCTCGCGCTCGTCGGCGCGGACGTCGTCGGCGTAGGCGGACGGGTCGGCGAGGACCTTGCGGACGTCGTCGGCGTCGAGCCCGGCCTCGACGGCCAGCTCGACCAGCCGCTCGTCGCCCTCGGTGAAGAGGGACCGCTCCTCGGCGAAGTTCGCCCGGTAGAAGGCCTGGATCAGCTCGTCCTGCCTGCCGTGCTCCTTGGCGAGGTGCAGCAGGCGGTGCAGGTCGAAGGTGTTGCCGTGGTCGCGGCCCTGAGTGCGGTACTCCAGGCCTTCGGCGGCCGCCTGCGCGCCGAGGTTCTCCTCACCGGCCTGGGCCTGCGCCGCGCTCATGCCGTACTTCTTGGTGAGCATGGTGATCACGGGCTGGATGTCGCCCTTGGCGCGCCCGGGGTCCAGCTCGAACGAGCGGTGCACCACCTCGACCTGGTCGCGGTGCGGGAAGGCGTCGAGCGCCTTCTCGAAGCGGGCCTTGCCCACGTAGCACCAGGGGCAGGCGATGTCGCTCCAGATCTCGACGCGCATGTCTGTGGCTCTCCAGGTCGTGAGGTCGTGCGGAATACGGAATTGCGGAATACGGAGACTCCCTCCGGTGAGTGTATGAACGTTCAAGCAGCGAGGTTCATTCCCGGGGCACATCCAGGCGCATGGCGAGGTGGTGACTGCCGTCCTCCGGCTCGGCGACCCAGCCCTGGCGCCGGTAGAAGGCCTGGGCGCGCCGGTTGTCGACATGCACGTCAAGGACGGCCGTGCGCTTGCCGTCCGCCCGCCACTCCTCGGCACAGGCCGTGTGCAGGGCCGTACCGACGCCGGCGCGCCAGTGGTCGGGGTCGACGTGGAACTGGAAGAGCTTGACCGTCTCCGCGGGGGCGCCCTCCGGGGTGCGGAAGGACGCGAGGGCGATGATCCGGCCCTGCTCGACGACGCACAGCACATGCCCGTCGGGCCGCTGGACGGCGGTCCGCCAGGCGGCGAGCCAGTCGGTGCCGTCGTCCGGGACGCCGTCCGGGTAGTACGTCGCCCGGGCCCGTGCGTGCAGCGCAGCGATGGACTCCACCTCGGCGGACACGGCGGTGCGGATCACTCTGCCCGGTTTGGTTCGTTCGCTGATCATGCAACGGAGGACGTGACCGCCGCCGCGGTGGTTCCGAGCCGGCTGAACTGCGCCCGATAGGCACTGGGCGTCAGCCCCGTACGCCGGACCAGATGCCCGCGCAGCGAGTCGGCCGTGCCCAGCCCGCAGGCGCGGGCCACCTGGTCCATGGGCAGGGCGGTGGTCTCCAGCAGCTCCTTGGCGCGCTCGATGCGCTGGTGGAGCAGCCACTGCAGGGGGCTCACCCCGCTCTCGGCGTGGAAGCGGCGGGTGAGGGTGCGGACGCTGACGCCGGCATGGCGGGCCAGGTCGGTGAGGGTGAGCGGCTTGTCGAGGTTGCGCATGGCCCAGCCGCGGGTGTCGGCGCACGCCGTGCCACGCTCGGGCGGCAGCGGGGTCTGCGTGAACTGGGTCTGGCCGCCGGGCCGTACGGGCGCGACCAGGGCGAGCCGGGCGACCTCGTTGGCGACGGCGGCGCCGTAGTCGGTGCGGATGATGTGCAGGCACAGGTCGATGCCGGCGGCGTAGCCGGAGGAGGTCACGTACGGTCCGTCCTGCACGTACAGCACATCGCCGCGCAGGTCGACGTGCGGGTAGCGGCGGCGCAGCTCCTCGGCGTGCGCCCAGTACGTCGTGGCCCGGCGTCCGTGCAGCAGGCCGGCCTCGGCGAGCTGGAAGGCGCCCGTGCACAGGGAGGCGATCCGCTTGCCGTCGGCGGCCGCCTCGCGTACGGCGGTGACGATCCGCGACTCCGGCTCGAAGGGCTCCCCGGTCCCCGCGACGAGCACGGTGTCCGCCTCCCGCACGGCGTCGAGTCCGCGCCGTACGTACAGGTCGAGCCCACCGCTGGTGGGCACCGGCCCCGGCTCGGCCGCGCAGACGACCACCTCGTAGCCGGGCCGACCGCCCACCTCGACCTTGCCGAACAGCATCTCCGGGATGGCCAGGTTGAACATCGACACGGGTGAGGGCGCGACGACGGCGATGCGGTGCGGGGTGCACGGCTGGGGCATGGCCAGAACCTCCGGGTGCATGGCATTCCGGCCACTACTGTACGACGGCGGAGATCCGCAGCATGGAGGCATGCCGAAGAACGAGACGCACAGCGACACCCAACTCGCGTACCCCCATGAGGGGTTGGAGCGCGGCAAGCCCAAGAAGACCTCCTCCGCCCTGACCCTGACCGCCGGTCTCCTCGGTTTCGCGCTGGTCTGCCTCGACGCGTCCGTGGTGAACGTGGCCCTGCCCGCGATCGGTTCCTCGCTCGGCAGCGGAATGTCCGGCTTGCAGTGGGTGGTGGACGCCTACACCCTGGCCTTCGCCGCGCTGATGCTGTCCACCGGGGCCTTCTCGGACCGGGCGGGGGCGAGCCGCGCGTACGCGCTCGGCACCACCGTCTTCACGCTCGCCTCGGCGGCCTGCGGCCTGGCTCCGAACCTGCCCGCGCTGATCGGCGCGCGGGTGGTGCAGGGCGTGGCGGCGGCCGTGGTGCTGCCGGCCTCGCTGGCGCTCGTGCGGCAGGCCTACGCCGATCCGGCGCGGCGGGCCCGTGCGGTGGCCGTATGGGCGGCGGGCGGTTCGGTGGCGGTGGCGCTGGGTCCGGTGGCGGGCGGTGCGCTGACCACGGCCTGGGAGTGGCGGGGGATCTTCTTCGTCAACCTCCCGATCGGTGCGCTGATCCTCGCCCTGCTGGTCCGGGCGCCCCGCTCGGAGCGCCGTCCGGCGCCCCTGGACCTGCCCGGTCAGGTGACGGCGGTGGTGGCGCTCACGGCCCTCACCTTCGCGGTGATCGAGGGCGGGACGGCGGGCTGGGCGGCGCTGGCGGTGGCCGTCGTGGCCGTCGCCGCGTTCCTCCGGGTCGAGTCGCGCCACCCGCACCCGGTCGTCCCGCTCGGCCTCTTCCGCAACCGGACCGTCGCGGTGACGGTCGCCGCCGGAGCCGCGGTGAGCGTGGCCTTCTACAGCATGGTGTTCGTCTTCTCGCTCTTCTTCCAGCAGGTGCAGGGCCGTTCCGCACTGCAGGCGGGGCTGATGTTCCTGCCGATGACGGGCCTCATCGCGGTGACGAACGTGGTGGCGGGCAAGCTCGCGGGCCGCTACGGCGCGCGGCTGCCGATGCTGGTGGGGCAGGGCCTGGCCGTCGCCGGACTGCTCGTGACGCTGTACGTCGACACGGGCACGCCCGCGGTCGTGGTGGCCCTGCTCCTCGTCCCCATGGCGCTGGGCTGCGCCCTGACGGTGCCGCCGCTGACCGCGGCGATGATGGACGCCGTACCCGCCGAACGGGCGGGCCTGGCGGCCGGCGTGCTCAACGCCGCACGGCAGATGGCGGGGGCGCTGGGCATCGCGGTGTTCGGGGCGCTGGTCTCCGACGGTTTCGTGGCGGGGATGCGGCTGAGCGTGGGGATCAGCGCGGCCCTGCTCGCGCTGACCTGCCTGCTCAGCTTCCGTCTCGCAGGTCCTTCGGCCAGTTCGACCTGAACTCCAGGTGGTCGTACGTCACGACACACCCCTCCCCCATCGGCGACTGCGTCATGAACCCGACGAGGGCGGCGTCGCTCTCCTTCTCGTCGCCCAGCGTGAAGAGGCGCACGAAGGTCCAGTGCTCGCCGTCGCGGGAGGCGTGGAAGGCGAAGGCCCGGCCGGTGCGGCTGACCCTGAGCCACACGGAACTGCCTTCCACCGTGAAGGAGTTGGCGTCGTCGGAGTGGCCCCGGGTGACCACCGTGCAGACGGTCGGCACATCCGGCGAGTACTCCAGACAGAGCTTGGCCCAGGCCCGCTCCCCGACATGGACGTAGAGCACCCCGGCATCGAAGGCGGCGGCGAACCCGACGGTGACACGGGCTATCAGCTGGAAGTCGCCTTCGGGCGCGCCGAGGAGCCGCGGCGCGTCGGAGGCGGGGTCCAGGGCTTCCCCGGTGGGCGGCACGAACCGGTCCTGCCGGGGGCCGGCCCATCCGGAGAGGATGCCGTCGTCGTAGGACCAGTGGCCGTCGGGGCCATAGGTGCGGAGCAGGAAAGGCAGTTCGGGAAGTTCCACGTCCATGCCGGGATTCTTCCAGGCGGTGCCGGCGCCGGGCACCCGGTCACCGGGACTGGAGGGCGTCCAGGGCCACGGCCTGGGCGATGGCGAGGCGCAGGTCCAGGTCGGGCGAGGCCACGTCGAGCAGATAGCGGTCGCGCAGCCCTATCTTCTTGTCGACTTTCATCACCGGCTTGTCGCCATTGGTGAAGTCGAAGTGGTAGGGCCACACGAACGGCACGAGGTCGAGCGGCAGCAGTTCCCAGACCCGGCGCAGCACGGCCACGACCGGGTTGCGCTCACGTCCGACGGCCGAGACGGAGCCCGGCTGGTCCAGCTCCCACGTCGAGCGCACCAGGGAGGCGGCGAACTTCTTGCGGAACGTGCCGACGGGGTTGTCCATCGCGTCCCGTACGTCGTAGAGGGCGCTGACGTCGAGGACTTGGCGGGCCTTGGCGGTGAAGAGGACCCGGTCCTTGGACTCGTCGGTGTAGAAGGTCATCTGCTCCTTGAGCGCCATCCTCTTCTGCTCGGCGAAGGCGACGACCTTGCCGTCCGTGCCGTCCGGCAGCGTCTCGGTCACGACGTACCGGTTGATCATGAGGGTCGTCTTCTGCCTGATGGTGAAACGCTCGTTCTTCTGCGGCCGCGCACTGTCCACTGTTCCCGCTCCCTGTGCCGGTGATCTCTGCTGCCGGCGCTCGCGTCCGGCGGATTCATCCTCACCGGGCACGCCGGCCCGGACAGTCCTCGTAAGTCGACATCCGCAGCGACCAAAGATGACAGGCCCGGCGGCGACCGGGTGTCGACTTTCGTCGTTCGGAAGTGCGCCGAAGGGTGGATGCGGGCGCCCGCGGGCGGCTGTCTATGGTCTGCGCGTGGACCCAGCCAACAGTTTGCGCGTGGACGCAGCAGACACACCCCGCACCGGCCGGCCGTTCCTGGCCCGGCTCGCCGCCGACTCCTCCTGCTCCCGGAAACGGATCATCGGGGAGGCCGCACTCGCCATCGTCTTCGCGTCGGCGGTCCTCTTCGGCGGGGCGGCCGTGTTCGGCGCGTGGACCGGCGCCGTGGTCCTGGCCGTCGCCGTACTGGGGCTGGCCCGCCGCTCGTTGCCGGCGACGGTACTGCTCGTCTCGTCGGCCATGGCCGGGGCACTGGTCGGCGCGACACCACTGCTGATCTGCGCGAGCTGGTCGGCGGGCAGCCGCATCATGCGTGCCGGGCGCGCACTGGCCGCGTACGCGGCCGGGCTCCTGCTCCACATCGTCTTCGCCGCCCAGAGCGCGCCCAACGGGGAGGGCCGACTGCCGCTGCTCATGACGGCCGGGCTGACCACGGGCTCGTTCCTGACGCTGGCGGTCGTGCCGGGCCTCGCCTCCCGCTACCGCGCCCAGCGTCACGCGCTGCTGGACGCCCTGCGGCGGCACAACGCCCAACTGGTGCGCGAGCAGGCGATGGTGGCCCGGCAGGCCCGGCTCCTGGAACGACAGCGAATCGCCCAGGACATGCACGACAGCCTCGGCCACCAGCTCGCCCTGATCTCGGTGCACGCCGGGGCGCTGGAGGTGGACCCGGAGCTGGGCGAGCGCCAGCGGGAAGGGGTGGGCATCCTCCGGGAGGCGTCCAGGACGGCGATGCGGGAGCTCCGCGAGGCGGTGGGCATCCTGCGCGACGGCGTCGAGGCCCCGACCGGAGCGCGGTCCGACCCGGCCGATGCCGAGACCCCGGCGGCCCGGGTGGCGTCCACCGTCGACGACCTCGTCCAGTCCTCACGGGCGGCGGGCGCGGCGGTGGAGCTGCACCGCTCCGGCGCCGTACGGCCCCTCGCGCCGGCCGCCGACCACGCGGCGTACCGCATCGCCCAGGAGGGCCTGACCAACGCGCACAAGCACGCGCCGGGCGCCCCCATCACCGTGGCGCTGCGCTACGAGCCGGACAGCCTGGTGGTCGAGGTGGCCAACGGGCCCGTACCGGCCGGCGCGGTGGCGGCGCCGCCCGCGGTCAGCGGCGGCCAGGGCCTGGCGGGTCTGCGGGAGCGGGCCCGGCTGGTCGGCGGCATGGTGCACACCGGCCCCACGCCCGACGGCGGTTTCCGCCTCGCCGGTGTGCTGCCCTACGGCGGTGGCGAGCCGCGGCCCGGTCCGGACGGCGCGACCTCCGTCGCCGTGGACGACGACTTTCGGGGGCAGATCGACGGGGACGCTGCGGGCGACGGTGGAGCGGTCATCGACCGTTCCGATCCGCAAGGGGAGTTCGCCGCCATCATGAGCAGCAAGAAGAAGGTCGCCCTCGGCTGTGTCGTCACCTCCGTCGTCCTCATACTGGGCGTCGTCGCCCTCGGGGCATGGGGGCTGACGGCGCTGTTCGACGAAGTGGAGAGCGGCACGATATCGGCGGACGTGTACAAGTCCGCGAAGGTCGGCGACGCCGAGGCCGATGTGAAGGCCAAACTGCCGGAAGGCAGTTCCCTGCTCACCGACGGCCAGGAGAAGAAGGGCCCGCCGCTGCCCGAGGGCGCGGCATGCCGTCACTACCTGGACATCGACGACGACATCGTCTACCGGTTCTGCTTCCGCGACGGGAAGCTGGTCGCGAAGGAGTCCTACAAGGACGAGCTGTGACCGGCGCGTGCGAGGAATGACCGGCAGCTCCGCGGGACGACCGGCGGCGCCCGGGTCGCACACGCGAGCGGATCGGGCATGATGGCGGGGCTTTGCCATCCGTTCATCGCACCCACACCGCGCAGGAGGCCGCGTGATCCGGGTCCTCGTCGCCGACGACGAGCCGCTCATCAGGGCCGGCATCAGGATGATCCTCACCTCGGCCGACGACATCGACGTCGTCGCCGAGGCGGCGGACGGCCGGGAAGCGGTGGAGACCGCCCGGAGCACCGCGGTCGACGTGGCCCTGCTGGACATCCAGATGCCGGTGATGGACGGGCTGACCGCGCTCGCCGAGATCGGGCGGGCCACGCCGCAGGTGCGTGTGCTGATCCTGACCACGTTCGGCGAACGCGACAACGTCCTGCGGGCGCTCGGCCACGGCGGCGCCGGCTTCCTGCTGAAGGACTCCGCGCCGCAGGAGCTGATCCACGCGGTGCGCGCGGCGGCGGCCGGCAACGCCTACCTCTCCCCGGCCGCCACCCGGCACGTCGTGGACACCCTGGCCTCCCCCGCCGCCACCGTGCGCGGCGAGGAGGCCCGCCGCCGCCTCGCCGCCCTGACCGAGCGGGAGCGCGACGTCGTTGCCCTGCTGGGCGAGGGACTGTCCAACGCGGACGCGGGCGCCCGGCTGCACATGAGCGAGGCCACGGTGAAGACGTACGTCAGCCGCATCCTGACCAAGCTCGACTGCGAGAACCGGGTCCAGGCGGCGCTGCTCGCCCGGGACGCGGGACTCTAGGCGCGGCCCTCCAGGGTGCCGTTGAACCGGCGGGGCAGCCCGAGCGGGTTGTCGTCCTTCAGCTCCGGGGGCAGCAGCGCCTCGGGGGCGCCCTGGTACACCACCGGACGCAGCCACCGCTCGATGGCCGTACCGCCGACGGACGTGGAGGTGGAGGTGGTGGCGGGGTACGGGCCTCCGTGGTGCTGGGCCGGAGCCACGGCGACACCGGTCGGCCAGCCGTTGACCAGCACGCGCCCGGCCAACGGGGTCAGCTCCGCGAGCAGTTCGGGCCCGCGGCCCTGACCGGCGGCCTCCTCGGTGGACACGTGCACGGTCGCGGTGAGGTTGCCCGGCAGCCGGGACAGCACTGTCTTCGCCTGGTCCTCGTCCTCGTAACGGACCACGACCGTGACGGGACCGAAGCACTCCTCCAGCAGCAGGTCGTACGCGCCCTCGGCCGCCAGCTTGTCCGCGGCCACCGTCAGGAAGCCCGCGCTGACGGTGTGCTCGCCGCCCGCGCCCGGCGTCACCGGCGACTCCACGTCGGGGAGTCCGACCCGCTCGGCGACTCCGGCGACGAAGTTGTCGCGCATACGGTGGTCAAGGAGGACGCCCGCCTCGACGTTGCTGACGGCGTCGGTGAGGGACTTCACCAGCTGGTCGCCCGCGGCACCGCTGGGCGCCAGCACCAGGCCGGGCTTCACACAGAACTGCCCGACGCCCAGGGTCATCGACCCGGCGAGCCCGGCGCCGATGGCCTCCGCGCGCTCGGCGGCCGCGGCCTCCGTGACGAGCACCGGGTTCAGCGAGCCGAGCTCACCGTGGAAGGGGATCGGGACCGGCCGCGCGGCCGCCGCGTCGAAGAGGGCGCGACCGCCTCGTACGGAGCCCGTGAACCCGGCCGCCGCGACCAGCGGGTGCTTGATCAGCTCGATACCGGCCTCGAAGCCATGGACGAGACCGACCACGCCCGCCGGGATGCCGTGCTCGGCGGCAGCCGTACGCAGCACGTGAGCGACCAGTTCGGACAGGCCCGGGTGGTCGGGGTGGGCCTTGACGACGACCGGGCAGCCCGCGGCCAGCGCGCTCGCGGTGTCGCCGCCGGCGACGGAGAAGGCGAAGGGGAAGTTGGAGGCCGAGTAGACGGCGACGACGCCGAGGGGCACCTTGTAACGGCGCAGGTCCGGGATCGGCGGGGTCGCGGTGTCGTCGGGGTGGTTGATGACGACGTCCAGGAAGGCGCCCTCGTCGACGATGTCCGCGAAGGCCCTCAGCTGGTAGCAGGTACGGGCGAGTTCGCCGGTGAGACGGACCGGGCCGAGCGCGGTCTCCGCGTCGGCCGCCTCGACGAGCTGGTCCTTGGCCGTCTGGAGCCGGTCGGCGGCGGTGCGCAGGAAGGCCGCGCGGACGGTCCGGTCGGAGAGGGAGCCGCGTGCGTCGTGCGCGGCGCGGACGGCGGCGTCGACCTCCTGGGCTGTGGCCTCCACCGCAACCTGTTCACGCTGCTTCCCGGTTCGGGGGTCGACACTCCAGACTGGTGCTGCTGCCACCGCGGGTCCCTCCACACATGTCATGCCGCAGTACGGGGTCATTCACCAGGCGCGTTCGATATACTGAACGCTGTCTCTGATGATGAATATGCTGTGGAGACTATTTCCCGTCGAACGAAGGGGTCAAGGGCGATGTCGGCTGGCGAGACGGGCGGCGGGGCGCAGGTCAAGTCCGCGGTACGGACGGTTGAACTGCTCGAATACTTCGCCGGACGCCCCGGCATGCACTCCCTGGCGTCGGTCCAGGAGGCCGTCGGCTACCCCAAGTCCAGCCTCTACATGTTGCTGCGCACGCTCGTCGAGCTGGGCTGGGTGGAGACGGACGCGACGGGCACGCGGTACGGCATCGGGGTGCGGGCGCTGCTGGTGGGCACCTCGTACATCGACGGCGACGAGGTGGTCGCGGCGGCCCGCCCGACGCTGGACCGCCTCTCGGACGACACGACCGAGACCATCCACCTGGCCCGCCTCGACGGCACCAACGTCGTCTACCTCGCCACCCGCCAGTCCCAGCACTACCTGCGCCCCTTCACCCGGGTCGGCCGCCGCCTGCCCGCGCACTCGACCTCCCTCGGCAAGGCGCTGCTGAGCACGTACACGGACGAGCAGGTCCGCAAGATGCTCCCGGAGACGCTCCCCGCGCTGACCGAGAACACGATCACCGACCGGGAGAAGCTGATCGAGGAGCTCCACCAGGTCCGGGAACAGGGCTTCGCCGTCGACCGCGAGGAGAACACCCTGGGCCTGCGCTGCTTCGGTGTGGCGATCCCGTACCGCACCCCGGCCCGCGACGCGATCAGCTGCTCGGTCCCGGTGGCCCGCCTGACCCCGGCCCACGAACAGATGGTGAAGGACGCCCTGTTCGACGCGCGGGACCGGCTGACGCTGGCGACGCGCAGGCTCTGAAACGGTCCCTCTCCCCCGTCCGGCGGAGAGGGATCGTCTTCGCGCAGGACGTGCTCGCCGGGGCCCGCGCGGGAGCGTGGACGCATGACGCAGTCACTCGCTCCCGCCGCCCCCGTCATGGACCCGGCGCCCCTCAGCCGATCCCGCCGGATCCTGCGCGCCGTCGCCGTCGTCTCCTGCGTGCCGTATCTCTCGCTCAAGATCGCCTGGGTCGCCGGGAGCCACGTCGGGATTCCCGAGGACAGCGGGCTGCTGGACCACCGGCTCACCATGGCGGTCGTCAACAGCCTCTCCGTGCTGCTGGACAGTGCCGTGGTCGTGCTCGCGCTGGTGCTGACCAGGCCCTGGGGGCTGAGGGTGCCCGCGTGGCTGCTGGCGTTTCCGGTGTGGGTCGCCACCGGGCTGCTCACTCCGATCATGACCGGCTTCCCGCTGCAACTCGTGGTGCGCGCCTTCGGGGGCAGTACCACGACGGGCTCGGGCGGTGAGGCCTTCCTGGACGAGTGGGTGTTCACGGTCGTCTACAGCGGGTTCATCGCTCAGGGGATCGCCCTGGGAGCCCTGTTCACGCTCTACGCCCGGGACCGCTGGGGGCACCTGTGGCGTGGGCCGGTGTGGGAGCTGCCCGTCGGTGTCATCGGCGCGGCCCAGCGCGTGACCGCCGTCGCCGCGGGCGTTCTGGCGCTGTTCCCGCTCACCATGCACCTGCTGTGGGCCTGCGGTGCGACGGCGGGGCTGAGCGACGGCCGGACGACGGACCGGACCGGCGACTTCTACGCCCTGGAGACCGTGTACGCCGCCTTCCTCCTCGTCGCCGTCACGGGCGGCGGCATGCTCGCCTTCCGCCGCGGCCGGGCCCTGCCCGTGAAGGTGCCGCTCGGCCTGGCCTGGGTCGGCTCCGGTGCCGTCACCTGCTGGGGCGGCTGGCTGGCGCTGGCCTCGCTGGGCGAGGTGGACGACATCGCCGACCGGGCCACACCGCTGATGAGCCTGACCTACGCTGGCCAGATGATCGTCGGCATCCTCGTCGCCACTGTCGGCGCCTACTTCCTGGCAGAGCGATCCGCCCTGAAGCGGCCGGCGTGACCCGACATCTCCGGTTCCTGTTCGGCCGGCAGGCGCGTCGCCGATGGCTCCATCTGATCATCGGCGGCGCGCTCGCCATGCCGTACGTCTTCGTCGGCCAGCTCGTCGTCGGTCCCGCCACCGACTCCCGGTACGTCTTCAACGACCTCTCCCTCCAACTGCTCTCCTTCGCCCTCGGGTTGCCCCTGGCCGCGGTCACCGCCGTGCTGTTCCCGCTGACCCGGCCGCTGGAGGCCGGCGCGGTCAGGTGGCTGTGCGGGGTCGACCGGGACCTTCTCGCCTACGGGCCCGCCCGGACGCGGGGGGCGAAGGGGCGTACGGCGGCCTGGTTCACGCTGCATCTCGGGTTCGGAGGGATCATCTCCGGGATGTCGCTGGCGGTGCCGCCGTTCGCGGGCTTCCTCACCGCGCTGCCGCTGATCGTCCGGCTGGGCGGTACGGAGTTCGTCGAGCTGCCCGAAGCCCTCGAACAGACCTGGGTGCTGGCGCTCGCGCCGGTCGCCGGCGTGGCGACACTGCTCGCGCTCGCGGGCTGCGCGGCCGGCTCCGGTGCCCTCCTCGCCCGTTGGGCGCCCGCGTTGCTCGGGCCCACGCCCGAGGACCGCCTCGCGGCGGCCGAGGCACGCGCCGCCGACCTCGCCGTGCGCAACCGGCTCGCGCGCGAGCTGCACGACTCCGTGGGCCATGCCCTCAGCGCCGTCACCCTTCAGGCGAGCGCGGCCCGCCGGGTCCTGGACACCGACCCGGAGTTCGTCCGCGAGGCCCTCGCCGCGATCGAGGACACCACCCGGCGCACGGTCGGCGAACTCGACGCCGTCCTGGGCGTGTTGAGGGACGGCGACGCTCCCGGTACGGCCCCGGCGCCCACCCTCGCCGCCGACCTCGACGGGCTGCTGCGCCGCACCCGCGCGAGCGGGCTGCGGGTGCGGACCACGCTCACCGCCGACCCCGACGCCCTGCCGCCCGTCATCTCCCGCGAGGCCTACCGCATCGTGCAGGAGGGGCTGAGCAACGCCCTCAAGCACGCCGGTGACGGCGTGACCGTGGAGCTGCGGACCGCGGTGGCCGACGGGCACCTGGAGATCACGGTCGAGAATCCCGTCGCCCGCGCCCCCGAGTGCCGTCCCGGTGGCGGCCACGGTCTGCGGGGCATCGCCGACCGGGCGCGGCTGCTGGGCGGCACGACGCAGGCCGGCGCCGCCCGGGGGACGTGGCGGCTGCACGTACGACTGCCCCTGAAGGGACCCGCATGACGATCCGGATCGTCCTCGCCGACGACGAACGCATGGTCCGCACCGCCCTGCGCGCCATCCTCTCCGCCGAGCCGGACCTGGAGGTGGTCGGCGAGGCGGCCACCGGTGCCGAGGCCGTGACGGTCGTGCGGGACCGCCGGCCCGACGTCGTCCTCATGGACGTCCGCATGCCCGAGATCGACGGCATCCGGGCCACCGAGCAGATCCTCGCCACGCTCACCGACCCGCCCCGGATCGTCGTCGTCACCACCTTCGAGAACGACTCGTACGTGTACGACGCCCTGCGCGCCGGGGCGGCGGGCTTCCTGCTGAAGCGGGCGGAGGCGGAGGCGCTCGTGCAGGCCGTACGGCTGGTCTCGCACACCGACACCCTGCTGTTCCCGTCGGCGGTGCGCAGCCTCGCGGCCGAGCACGCGCGCGCGTACCCCGCGCCGCCGCCCTGGGTGGCGAGGCTCACGTGCCGCGAGAGCGAGGTGCTGCGGCTGATGGCCCGGGGCCTGACCAACGCGGAGATCGCACGGCGGATGGACGTCGGTCCGGCCACCGTGAAGTCGCACGTGGCGGCGGTCCTGGCGAAGACGGGCACCCGGGACCGCACACAGGCGGTGATCGCCGCCTACGAGGCGGGCTTCATGAACGCGCGATGAGAAAACGGGGCGCAAGGGAACGATTGCCCCCGCCCCGATCGTCGTCCCGAGTGGGATGAACAAGACGATCAGGCGGGCGTCCGTCTTCACGCTGCTGCTCGTGCTCGCTCTGCTGGTCAGGGCGACCTGGGTGCAGTTCTACGACGGCCAGGCCCTTGCGGACGACAAGGACAACCGGCGGAATGCGATCGCGCTGTACAGCGAGCCGCTCGGCAACATCGTCGTGGGCGGCGAGGCGGTCACCGGCTCGGCGCGCACGAAGAGCGGCGACCTCGCGTACAAGCGGACGTACAAGCAGGGCCCGCTGTACGCGGCCGTCACCGGGTACAGCTCACAGGCGTTCGGCGCCACCCAGCTGGAAGGCGTCTACCAGGACCTGCTCGACGGCACCGACAACCGTCTGAAGAGCGTGCTGGACACCGTCACCAACAAGCGGTCCGAGCCCGGCAATGTGATCACGACGATCGACCCGGACGTCCAGAAGGCGGCGTACGACGCGCTCGGCGACAAGAAGGGCGCCGCCGTCGCGATCGACCCCACCACCGGGAAGATCCTGGCGGTCGTCTCCACCCCGTCGTACGACCCGTCGACGATCACGACGGGCGACTCGGCCGCCTGGAAGCGGCTGACCAAGGACGCCGACAAGCCGCTCACGAACCGCGCGCTGCGCCAGCCGCTGCCGCCGGGTTCGACGTTCAAGCTGGTCGTCGCGGCGGCCGCGCTGGAGGACGGCCTGGTCTCGTCGGTGGACGACAAGACGGTCAGCCCGGACCCGTACCCGCTGCCGCAGTCGAGCAGCAGGCTGACCAACGAGAACCCGTCCGCCCCGTGTGAGAACGCCTCGATCAGGGTGGCCCTGCAGTACTCGTGCAACAACGTCTTCGGGAAGATGGCCGTCGACCTGGGCCAGGACAAGGTCCGGGCGATGGCCGAGAAGTTCGGCTTCAACGACGACGAGCAGGACGTGCCGGTGCGGGCGTACGAGAGCGTGTATCCGACGGACATGGACAAGGCGCAGACCGCGCTGTCCGGCATCGGCCAGTTCGACGTCACCGCGACCCCGTTGCAGATGGCCATGGTGTCGGCCGCCATAGCCAACGGCGGCAAGCTGGTCTCGCCGCACATGGTGTCCCAGATCACCGACGGCGGCGGAAACCCACTGGAGAACTACGACGACAACGCCGGGAGCAAGGAGATCGTCAGCTCCGACACGGCCGAGCAGCTCCAGTCGGCGATGCGGACGGTCGTCGAGAAGGGCACGGGCACGAACGCCCAGATCCCCGGCGCCACGGTGGGCGGCAAGACGGGCACGGCCCAGCACGGCGAGAACAACAGCAAGACGCCGTACGCCTGGTTCACGTCGTATGCGAAGTCCGGGGACAAGGAGGTCGCCGTCGCGGTGGTCGTGGAACAGTCGGACGCGGCGCGGTCGGAGGTCAGCGGCAACGGCCTGGCCGCTCCCGTGGCCCAGAAGGTCATGGAGGCGGCACTCGGGAGGTAGGGCTACTTGACGCCCAGAACCTGCTCGATCGGGTCGATCGCGAAGTACACCAGGAACAGCGCCGAGGTCCCCCACAACAGCCAGTGGATGTCCTTCGCCTTGCCCAGCACCGTCTTGATCACGACGTAGGCGAGGAACCCGGCCCCGATGCCGTTGGTGATGGAGTACGTGAACGGCATCACGGCGATGGTCAGGAACGCGGGGATGGCGATCTCGTACTTGTCCCAGTCGATGTGCTTGACCTGGGTCATCATCAGGAAGCCGACGGCGACGAGGGCCGGGGCGGCGGCCTGCAGCGGGACGATGGTCAGCAGCGGCGTCAGGAACAGCGCCAGGCCGAACAGACCACCGGTGATCAGGTTCGAGAAGCCCGTACGCGACCCCTCACCGACGCCTGCCGCCGACTCGATGTAGGACGTCGCGGAGGAGGACGACGACGCGCCTCCCGCGACCGCCGCCGCACCGTCGATCAGCAGCACCCGGCCGAGGTTCGGCACCTTGCCCTGATCGTCGAGGAGACCGGCCTCGGCGCTGATGCCGACGACCGTGCCCATCGTGTCGAAGAAGTCGGACAGGATCAGCGTGAAGATCAGCAGGACGACGGTGATGGCCGTGGTCTCGCCGAACGCGCCGAACAGGCTGAAGTCGCCGAGGAGTCCGAAGTCGGGGGTGTCGACCACCTTGTCGGGCCAGGCCGGCGTGGTCAGACCCCACGCCTTGATGTCGGCGACCGAGTTGATGATCATCGCGACGACCGTCATGGTGACGATGCTGATCAGGATGGCGCCCTTGACCTTGCGCGCGAGCAGGGCGATCGTCAGCAGAACTCCGAGGCAGAAGACGAGAATCGGCCACCCGGCGAGCCGGCCGACGCCGCCCAGCTGAACCGGCACGGTGGTGTTCGCGGCGTCCGGCATACGGCTGACGAACCCGGCGTCGACGAAGCCGATGAAGGCGATGAACAGGCCGATGCCGACGCTGATCGCCTGCTTGAGCGGTTGCGGGATGGCGTGCATGACGGCCTCGCGCAGACCGGTGACCACGAGCACGCAGATCAGCAGGCCTTCGAGGACGACCAGGCCCATCGCGTCGTCCCAGGACATCAGCGGGGCGATCTGGAAGGCGACCACGGCGTTCAGGCCGAGGCCCGCGGCGAGCGCGAGCGGCAGGTTGCCGCCGACACCCATGATGATCGTCATGACCGCGGCCACCAGGGCGGTGGCGGTGGTGAGTTGGACCGCATCCAACTGATGGCCGAACTTGTCCTTCGCGCTGCCGAGGATGATGGGATTCAGGACAAGGATGTAGGCCATCGTGAAGAACGTGGCGAAGCCGCCGCGTATCTCACGGGCGAAGGTGGACCCCCGTTCGGAGATCTTGAAGAACCGGTCGACACTGTTCACGCCCGGTGGCGTGGCGTCCGACCGGACGGCCACCTTCTGGGACTCGGACATGGCGGTTGCTCCTCGGTGCCTGATTGATCGGTGTGCGGATGCTGGCTGGATTGTTCCCGCGTTGAACCCGTTTCAGGTTTTCTCCGTGTTACGGAATCAGCGCTGCTCAACGTACGGCCTGCCAGACCGCGTTCGAAGCCCCGTACGAAACACGCAATCGATCACTGCTACGCTTCCGGCTCTCGACCGGATGATCTCCGGACGAACACACGTCATTCACATGCCACTCGCAGGCAGGAGAGGTCGCCCGTGGGCACAGTCGTCGACGACGCCGCCTCCGTGGAGTTCCATGCCTTCTTCGAGCGCCACTATGCCGAGCTGTCGCGCCTGGCCCATCTGCTGACGGGCGAGGCGGACGCCGCCGACGATCTGGCGGCGGACGCGTTGCTGGCACTGTGGCACCGCTGGGACCGGGTACGGGCGGCCGACCATCCGGTGGCCTACGCGCGCGGGGTCGTGGCCAACCTGGCCCGTACCAGGATCCGCAGCGCGGTACGGGAGCGGCGGCGGATCGCCCTGTTCTGGTCGCAGCGCGAGGAGAAGGCCGAGAACCCGGACGTAGCGGGCGTCGTCGACGTCCAGGAGGCGTTGCGTAGACTTCCGTTCCGCAAACGCGCCTGTGTGGTGCTGCGGCACGCCTTCGACCTCTCCGAGAAGGACACCGCGCTCGCCCTCGGTGTCTCGGTCGGTACGGTGAAGAGCCAGACCTCGAAGGGGATGGCGGAGCTGCAGCGGCTGCTCGGGGCGCAAGGAGCTCCGCTCAAGGTGCACACGGCGGCGATGGCCCGCACCGGGAACGCCGGAGGAAGGAACCGATGATGCAGCGGGACGTGCACGACGAACTGCGCGCCCGGCTGCACGAGGCGGCCGAGGCGCACGAGCCCAACCGCGAGCGGATCCTGGCCCGGATCGAGCGCGGCATGACCGAGCAGACCCGTCCCGACCACCGGGCGACCCGTCCGCCGGTGTACGGCTGGTTCCGCGTCGTGACCGCGACGGCCGCGGTCGCCGGTGTCCTCGCGGTCGGCGGGTACGCGGTGGCGTCCGCCGTGAAGGAGGACACCCCGCAGCAGACGGTGGCCACTTCTCCGACGCCCACCCCCTCGCCGGACGCGACGAGCCGCGCCCCGGTTCCGCCCGCCCCGACGCCCAAGGACACCCCGGAGTCCCGCGAGACGCCCGAGGCGCCGCAGCCGACCAGCCCGGCACGGCCGCCTGCCGCCAAGGACGAGGACGGCCCTCTGTGGTCGGACGGCTCGGTGGACCCGCACAGCAACGAGTTCTGGGCGCAGAGCAATGTGACGCTCAGGACGAGCGAGCAACTCACCGCGCTCACCGTGCAGTTGAAGGTCGCCCAGACCGGCCGGGTCGCCTCCACCGGCGCCTGGCGCGCACTGCCCGAGGACGACTTCACGCTGACGGTCGGCGAGCGCGACGGCTTCCTCGTCTACACCTGGGTGCTCAAGGCGGGCCGTACGGTCCCGAAGGGCGAGTGGGTGTTCGCGGGGCAGTACAACCATGACCGCGGCGGCCGGGACGCCAAGGACGACAGCTATGCGATGACGGCCACCGCGGGCGGCGAGCAGCTGTCCGTGGCGGGCGGCTTCGCGTCGCGCGACGGTGACGACTCGACGTCCGACGGGGACTCGTAAAAAAAATCCTCCCGTACCGGCAACCCTTTCCTCACGCGTGGCGACCAGGAGACGCAAGGACCCCCCTCCACGCAAGGAATCGGTTCATGACAGCTCAGCCCGAACAGCGCGTCCGCCATCGCCGCAAGGTCACCAGGCGGCGAGCGGTGATCGCCGGAGCCTCGGCGCTCGGCATCACCGGCGCGGCGATCGTCACCACCACGTCGTTACTGTCCTCGGCCGGCGCGGCCGCCTCGTGGCCGACGGCGAACGGCAGCAAGGCAGTGTCGTCGACGATCAAGGTGTCGGGCACGTACGACGGCAAGCTGACGAAGTTCTACGGCTCCGGCGCCCTCGGCGGCAGCGGTCAGGAGGAGGGCCAGGACCCGGTCTTCCAGCTGGCCGACGGCGCGGTCCTGAAGAACGTGATCATCGGCACCCCCGCCGCGGACGGCGTCCACTGCCTCGGCTCCTGCACACTGCAGAACGTGTGGTGGCTGGACGTCGGCGAGGACGCCGCGACGTTCAAGGGCAAGTCGTCGTCGGCCGTGTACACGGTGTACGGCGGCGGCGCGAAGAACGCCGACGACAAGGTGCTGCAGTTCAACGGCGCCGGGAAGCTGGTCGTCTCCAAGTTCCGGGTGGAGAACTTCGGCAAGCTGGTGCGCTCCTGCGGCAACTGCTCCACGCAGTACAAGCGCACGATCATCATCAACGACGTGGACGTCACCGCGCCCGGCAAGTCGATCGTCGGCATCAACTCCAACTACGGCGACACGGCAGCCCTGCGCAAGGTCCGCATTCACGGCGACAGCGGCAAGAAGATCAAGACCTGCACCCGCTTCCAGGGCAACAGCAGCGGCAAGGAGCCGAAGGAACTCGGCAGCGGGCCGGACGGAACCTCCTGCAGGTTCTCGTCATCTGACATCACGTACCAGTGAGTGAACGTTCAACCTGCATGGACCTGCTGACCTGAGCCCCCCTCGGTCAGCAGCGCCGGCTGGAGCCCCCCTCGGGCCGGCAACGAGGACGCCCCGCCTGTGACGACAGGCGGGGCGTCCGTCTTGGACCTGAGGGCTAGCTCAGCGTCGCGCCGATGGTGGTGGAGCCCGTCGTCAGGAACGTCGTCGCGGGCAGTGAGCCGTCCGCCTCGCGGGCGCCGTACGCCGTCGTCGCGTCCGTGGACCTGAACGAGGGGGCGGACACCCCGCTGTCCCAGTTGTTCGCCGCGGAGACGGTCGCCGAACCCAGCTTGGCCAGGCCCTTCCTGTTGCTCACGGCGAGGTTGCGCGCCAGCCGCGCCTTGCCGGTGGCGAAGGAGAAGCCCGACTCGGCGTTGGCGTACGCGGTGTTGCGGTACATGACGATCGCGCCGGTGTTGGAGTTCTCGGTGAAGCCGTGCAGGGTGTTGTCCCAGGCGGCGTTGTTCTGCACCTTGTGAGCGACCGACGCCCCGCCGCCGCCCAGCTTGAAGCCGTTGCCGTTGCCTTCGAAGGCCGTGTCGCTCCAGCGGTTCCTGCCGTTGCCGAAGGCCCATGAGTTCTTGATGGTGACGGGCGTGGAGAACTGCCAGAGGTCGATCCCGTCATCCGAATTGTTGTACAGGCGGGCGCCGTCCACGACATTGCCGCTGCCCGAGCCGAACTTGACGGCGATCCCGTCGGCGTTCTGACCGTGCCCGGCCGGGTCGTAGTTGCCGTAACTGTCCAGGTTCTGCACGAGGTTGCCGGACGTGCCGTCGCCGCGCAGCGTGAAGCCGGAGTCGCCGTTGTTCGCGGTGACGAGGTTCTTGAAGACGCCGCCCACCGACGACGTGGCGACGAAGCCCTGCGCCGGGGAGTTGACGAAGGTGAGGTTCCGCACGGTCCAGTAGTCGCCGTAGATGCCGGCCAGCCAGGAGCCGTCGGGCAGCTTGGCCCCGTCGATCCGCACCTTCTCGCTGCCGTATGCCTGCAGTGTGATCCGCGCCGAACTCGTGCCGTTCGCCGTCGACTTGAGCGTGGCGGTCGGCTGGTAGGTGCCGCCGCGCACCTGGATCGTCGTACCGGCGACGGCGTTCTTGACGGCCGACTCCAGCTGGGCGGTGCTGGACACGGTGACGGTCGTCGAGGCGGCCTCGGCGCCGCCGTCGGACAGGCCGAGGCAGACACCGCCCGCTCCCGAGGCGACGGAGACCGCCGCGGCGATGGAGAGGGTACGGGTCCTGCGGTGACGGCCGGTGCTCGGACGCACGGGGCGTTCCTTTCCTGGGCGATGGGGACGACGAAGCGGGCCGGAGGGGCCGCCCCGGCCCGCTTCTGACATCCGGTCGCCGCCAGGGCCGCGAAGGTTGCCGCTCGCCACCGAAAACAAGCGAAACTTTCGCCGCCGCTCATCCCGCACTCACCGATTGACGTGCAGTTTCCCGCTGGTGAGACTCCGAAGGCGCACACCACTCAACATGAACCCCCACACTCACACAGGACCGGAATGCGCCCACGAATACTTCTCGTCGCCTGTCTCTCGCTGCTTCTCGCCCTCCTCACCGCCCCACCCGGTTCCGCCCACTCAGGAGCACCACCCGTGAGCAAGCCCCAGTACGCCGGCTATCTCTTCGCCTACTTCACCGGCGAGGGCACCGCCGACGGCGAGCAGATCCGCTACGCCCTCAGCCGCGGCAACGACCCGCTGCACTGGCGCGAGCTGAACGCCGGCAAGCCGGTCCTCACCTCCACGATCGGCGAGAAGGGCCTGCGCGACCCGTTCGTGATCCGCTCCCCCGAGGGCGACAAGTTCTACATGATCGCCACGGACCTGCGGATGTACCGGAACAGCAGCGGCAGCTGGGACCACGTCCAGCGGCACGGCAGCAAGTCGATCATGGTCTGGGAGTCCACCGACCTGGTCCACTGGACCGACCAGCGCCTGGTGAGGGTCTCCCCCGACAACGCGGGCAACACCTGGGCGCCGGAGGCCTACTGGGACGCCGGTCTCGGTGAGTACGTCGTCTTCTGGGCGTCGAAGCTGTACGCCGACGACGACCCCGACCACACGGGATCGACGTACAACAAGATGCTGTACGCGACCACGAAGGACTTCCGCACCTTCAGCGAGCCGAAGATCTGGAACGACCCCGGCTACTCGGTCATCGACTCGACGGTCGTCGCACACAAGGGCACGTACTACCGCTACACCAAGGACGAGCGGGACCCGGCCTCGTCCAGCCCGTGCGCGAAGTTCATCACCGGGGAGAAGTCGACCTCGCTGACCTCGACGAAGTACGACTTCGTGGCCGACTGCATCGGCAGCGGCGCGATGGACCGGGGCGAGGGCCCGACGGTGTTCAAGTCGAACACCGAGGACAAGTGGTACCTGTTCATCGACGAGTACGGCGGCCGCGGCTACATCCCCTTCGAGACCACCGACCTCGACTCGGGCAAGTGGACCCCGTCGCGGAACTACCAGCTGCCGGCCAGCCCCCGGCACGGCACGGTGATCCCGGTGACGCAGGCCGAGTACGACCGGCTGCTCGCCGCGTACCCCGCGAGCCCCGCCTCGGTGGTGGACGCGACGGCGAAGGACCAGAAGGGGTACGCGATCGTCACGGAGAGCGCGTCGAAGGTCGTGCTCCCCATGCGGCCGGACGCGGACCTGTCGCACCTCGCGCCCAGGCTCTGGGCCGGTGAGGGGGCCACCGTCACCCCGCGTTCCGGCACCCGGCGCGACTTCCGCAAGCCGCAGACGTACACGGTGACGGCGGCGGACGGCACCCGGCGTACCTGGACGGTCGAGGCGGTACGGACCGGCAGTCCCGTCCTGCCGGGCCTCAACGCCGACCCGGATGTGCACTACCTGAACGGCGAGTACTGGATCTACCCGACGACGGACGGCTTCCAGGGCTGGAGCGGGACGCGGTTCAAGGCGTACTCGTCGAAGGACCTGGTCCACTGGAAGGACCACGGGGTGATCCTGGACCTGGGGCCGGACGTGAGCTGGGCCGACAAGTACGCCTGGGCCCCGGCGATCGCCGAGCGCGACGGCAAGTACTACTTCTACTTCTGCGCCGAGCAGCAGATCGGCGTGGCGGTGGCCGACTCCCCGGCGGGCCCGTTCAAGGACGCGCTGGGCAAGCCGCTGGTGGCGAAGGGCGGTGCGCTCCCGGGCCAGATGATCGACCCGGCGGTCTTCACGGACGACGACGGGCAGGCGTACCTGTACTGGGGCAACGGGCACGGGTACGTCGTCCCGCTCAACGACGACATGGTGTCGTTCGACGCGTCGAAGGTGCGGGACATGACCCCGGACAACTTCCGCGAGGGGTCCTTCGTGATCAAGCGGAAGGGGACGTACTACTTCATGTGGTCCGAGGACGACACCCGCAGCGAGAACTACCACGTGGCGTACGCGACGGGACCGTCCCCGCTCGGCCCGTGGACCAAGAAGGGGACGATCCTGTCCAAGCGTCCCGAGTACGGCATCCTCGCCACCGGCCACCACTCCGTGGTGAACGTGCCCGGCACGGACGACTGGTACATCGTCTACCACCGGTTCGCGCTCAACGGCCCCGGGAAGCCGGGCGGCGACGGCATGCACCGTGAGACGACCGTCGACCGCATGAAGTTCGCGGCCGACGGCACGATCGAGCCGGTGGTGCCCACCCTGGAGGGCATCAGGCCCGTACGGCGGTGACGCCCGCTCAGCTCACGAAGTACGTCGGGTTCGGCAGCTTGTACGTCCGGTCGGCGAAGCCGCCCTCGAGGTCGCTGTACTGGTCGCCGAAGTTGGCGATGATCTCGTACCCGAGGTCGTCCTCGATGTGCTGCCGGGTGCCGGACTTGTACTGCACGGTGGTGCAGGTCCAGGTGCCCGGCGTGGCGCACTCGCCCAGATAGGCCGGCGGGTTCGCCTTGTCCTTGAGGAACATGTGGTCGGCGTCGAGGTTCACATCGGCGCCGACCTTCTTCAGGTTCTCGACGGCGGCGGAGCGCTGGGCCTCGCTCAGACCGGAGTTGTAGAAGACCTCGACGCCCTTGGACTCGGCGTACCGGACGAGCTCCGGGCTGCCGAAGACCGCCGGGCGGTCGGCCTTGTTCACGTACTCGGCCCAGGTGGTGCCGTTGTACGTGTAGTTGGTCTTCTTCTCGTAGTCGAGGCTGAGCAGCAGCGTGTCGTCGATGTCGAACACGACGGCCGGCTTCTCGCCCTTGTGCAGCGCCTTGCGGGCCGCCTTGTCGATGTACTTCCGGGCGTCCTTGTCGATCTTCGCCAGGTCCTTGGCGTACGGGCTGTCCGGAGACGCCTGGTACACGCCGTTCGCGTCGAGCGCGGTGCCGTAGTAGGTGTCTATGTCCTTGACCAGCACCCCTATGTTGTACGGCTCATGGGTGCTGTTCGCGGTCGACTGTCCGGCCGTGGCCGCGCCGGCGCCGTACAGGGCGGCACCGGCGACGACACAGGAGGCGGCGACGGCCGCGATACGCAGTGGCTTATGCATGACAGGTTTCTACGCGCGTCACCGCCGTTTGGTCAACGTTCAGTCCATCGTCGCCCCGATGGTCGTGCTGCCCGTGGTCAGGAAGGTCGTCGCGGGCAGGGAGCCGTCGGACCGGCGGGCGTTGTACGTGGTCGAGGCGTCCGTGGACCGGAAGGCCGGGGTCGAGATGCCGGAGTCCCAGTTGTTGCCGGACGAGACGACGGAGCTGCCCTTGCTGACCGGTCCGCTGCCATTGCCCACCGCGAGGTTCTTGCCGAGCCGGGCCGTGCCCGTGGCGAAGTAGTAGCCCCACTTGGCGTTGGCGTACGCCGTCGTGCGGTTGATGGCGATGGCGCCCTTGTTGCTGTTCTCGGTGAAGCCGTTGCCGGCGTTGTCCCAGGCGGCGGAGTTGTTCACGACGTGGGCCACGGTCTCCCCGTCGCCGCCCAGCTTGTAGCCGTTGCCGTCGCCCGCGAAGGCGGAGTCGCCCCAGCGGTTCAAGAGGGTGTCCTGGTGGGCGTGGAAGCGGACGTTCTCGAAGGACGACCGGTCACCGGTGACGTACGCCGCCACGGCCTGGGTGCCGGTGATGTCGGGGTGGTCCGCGCGCAGCCAGTCGTTGGCGAGGGTCAGATCGCGGACCGTCAGTCCGGGGGCGGCCGAGGTGAAGGTGGCGGAGCCCGCGGTGCCGTAGGTGCCCGAGCCGTCGGGCTTGGGAGTGCCGTTGGCGATGTCGTACACGATCACGGCGTCGCACGGGTCGCGGGTGGCGCCGCGCAGCGTCAGCTCCGGCTTCTCGGCGGGGACTTTCACCACCTCGCGATACGTCCCCGGGTGCACGACGATCGTCCAGCCGGGCCCGTCCACCGCGTCCACGGCCGCCTGGACGGAGTCGCCGGGGCGGACGTGCAGGACCCGGCGGCACCCGGTGGCGAAGGCGGGGGTGGCCTCGGCGGCGACCAGGCCCGTCCCGGCCGCGAGAAAAGCGCGCCTGCGCATGTCAGCACGCCTCCTTCCAGGGCTGCCAGTCGCCCAGGTACGCCGCACGGGTCGCCGAGTCGGCCTGCTCGTCGCTGAGTCGGGGCCGGTTCTCGGGGACGGGGACGACCGCGCCGGGGCCGGTGTTGCGGTACTCGGCGAAGCGCTGGTTCTGCCAGGGGAAGGCGTCCGACATGTTGGTGTAGGGCGCGACCGCGTCGATGCCGGGGCCGAGGTGGGTGTCCCGGACGACGAGGGAGGGGCGGGCGGTGGTGTCGGAGCTGGGCACCCAGGGGCGGGCCAGCTTGTAATAGGCGTCCGGGGCCTCGCTGCTGATACGGCTCCGGGTCACCAGGTAGCCGCGCGGGTTGGCGCCTGCCGTCGAGGGCGCGAAGACGAAGCCGTAGGGGGCCGACGGCAGGTCGGTGCGGGTCAGGGTCCGGAAGTGGCAGTGCTCGTACACGGCCGTGGCCCGGCCGAAGACGAAGTCGACGTCGCCCTCGGCGTAGCAGTGCGAGAAGTACTGGCGGGCGAAGACGCCGAGGGCCATGGAGTCGGCGTACAGGGTGTCCTGGTGGCCGAGGAACCGGCAGTGGTGGAAGGCCGAGCGGTCGCCCTGCACCTTGAGGGCGACGGCCTGGGTGCCGCTGACGCCGGGGTGGTCGGCGCGCAGCCAGTCGTTGGCGAAGGTGATGGCGCGGGCGGTGAAGCCGTCGGCCTGGACGAGGGTGGTGGCGGAGCCGGTGGTGCCGTAGGTGCCGCCGCCGGGCTTGGGGGTGCCGGCGGCGTTGTCGTGGACGATGACGACGTCGCGCGGGTCTCCACTGGCCCCGAGCCACGTCATCTGCGTACGGGTCACGTCGACGGCGACCGTCTCCCGGTACGTCCCCGGGGCGATGACCAGCGTCCGGCCACTGCCGGTCGCGGCGGCCACGGCGGCCCGGACGGTGGTGAAGTCGCCCTGGCCGGACGTGTCGACGTACAGGGTCTGCGGGGTCAGGCGCGCGGCCGGGGAGCCGTAGCGGCCGAAGGGACGCGGCCGGGCGGCGGCCCGCGCGGGGGCCGGGGTGAGGGTGAGCGCGGCGCCGGCACCGGCGCCCGCCAGCAGGAATCCTCTTCTGGACAGCGGGAGTTGACGGTGGTGCGAGGGCATGCGGGGTGCTCCTTGCAGCGGCTCGTGCTGGGAGAGGGTGCGGGGGCCGGGGCGGTGGCGCGCCCCGGCCCGGGACCGGCGCGTCAGCTCAGCCGGCCGGCGCCCGCGCAGTGGTCGACGATGCCGGGGATCGCCTGGGGCGGGTCGACCTCGGTGCGCAGGGTCGGCACCCATCCGGCGCCCGACTGGAGGGTCTCGCCGGGGATCTCCGCGTTGTGGACGGCGATGAGGTCGGTCGGCTTGCCGTTGACGTAGTTGTCGGCGGCGGTCAGCGGCGACTCGTTCCACTTCTTCAGCGTCTTGGCGGCGCTGACACCGGACGGCAGCGTGAAGGCGTTGTCGGTGGCGTACAGCTGCGACTCCTTGCCGACGCCGAAGGTGTAGGCGTACGGCTGGTCGCCGGTCACGACGAAGTGGTTGTTGTACGAGTCCACCTGTCCGAACCGCACGCGCGGCGCCCGCTCCACGATGCCCCGGAAGAGGTTGTGGTGGAGGGTGACCTTGAGCTTGCCGCTGTCGGTGGAGCCGGCGCTGTCGCTGTTGCCGATCAGCATGGTCTTGTCGTGGTCCTCGAAGTCGTTCCAGGACACGGTGACGTGGTTGGCGCCGCGCACGATGTCGAGGAGCCCGTCGTGCTGCTGGAAGACCTTGCCGAAGTACGACGGCAGGGAGCTGTCGGGGTAGCGCCCGTCGGTGAGCGTGTTGTGGTCGACCCACACATGGGTGGAGCCGTACACGACGACACCGTCGTACTCGGAGTTCCAGGCGCCGGTCTTGTTGTCGTCGGTGGGGTCCCACTGCGGGAAGCAGTCGACGGGTGCCTCGATGGTCAGATTGCGGACGATGACGTTGTCCACGGCCTTGATCTGGAGGCTGCCGCCGCGGATGCCGGACCCCTTGCCGACACCGACGATGGTGGTGTCGGCGGGGACGGTGGCCTTGATCTCCTTGTCCTGGTTGGCGGCGGAGGCGGCCCGCAGGTCCTCCTGTTCACCGCTCACCGGGGTGTCGTGGCCCCAGACGGCCGGATCGTAGTCGGCGAGGTACTTCTGGAAGTCGTAGCCCTCGACGGCGAAGGCGTCACACCCCCGCGAGACGGCGTCGATCATGCCCTTGACCTTGATGATCCTGGGTGCGCTGCCGCCGTCCTTGAGGGCGGCCTTGAACTCCGCCCACGTGGTCACGGTGTAGACGTGCGCGGCGTCGGCGGCCGACCCGCCCGTGGTCCCCGTTCCCTCCGCGCCCCAGCCGTCGCCCGCGCCGAGGACCTCACGCCCGAGGTCACGGGATCGGGCCTGCGCCGCGGTGCCGGTGAGGCCGAGGACGAGCGCGGTGCAGCCGATCAGAACGGCGGCGGTTCTTGTGGCATGCCCATGCCATATCTGTGCGTTCATGGTGCGGCTCTCTTTTCTGCAGTCCGGTGGTTGGTCCTACGCGGCGGCCTGCGGCCAGGTGATCCAGGGCTCCGGGATCTCCTCGTCGAGCCGGCGCACGTCCTGCGGGCCGAGCACCCGCGTCCGCAGCAGCTCCCCCGCCACAAGACGCGCCACGGCGATCGCGCCGGGCGGGTTGAAGTGCGTGTTGTCCTGCTCGGTGGCGGTCCAGTTGAAGTACTTCTTCGTCTCCTCGACCCCGAGGCGCTGCCACAACGCCAGCGACAGCGCCTGGATGTCGAGCAACGTGACGCGCTCCTCCTGAGCGAGCGCGCGCATCGCCGCCGGATAGTCACCGTGGGTCGGCACGGCGTTGCCGCTCGCGTCGAACTTCCGGCGCTCCACTGAAGTGGCCAGCACCGGCCGCGCGCCCCGGGAGCGGGCGCCGTCGATGTACAGCCGCAGATAGTCCTGGTACGTCGTCCAGGGCTCGGTGTACCGAGCGGGATCGGCGGCCTTCTCGTCGTTGTGCGCGAACTGGACGACAAGCAGGTCACCGGGCCGAATGGCCTGGAGAATGACGTCGAGCCGCCCTTCATCGACGAAGCTCTTCGAACTGCGCCCGTTCACCGCATGATTGGAAACGGGCCGGTCCTTGTGCAGAAAGAAGGGGAGCGCCATGCCCCATCCGGTCTCGGGAGCGGCGTCGGCGTATTTCTGGGCGGCGGTGGAATCACCGGCGATGTAGAGGGTGCGATGGCGCTGCGCTGCTTGGGCGGTACCGGTGCCCGCGAGGGCGAGGGGAACGGCGGCGACGGCCGCCACGGTTACCTGTCTACGGGTGAGCGACACGACAGTGCCTTTCAAGCGAGGGGGGGTGCAACCCCCTAGGGGCGCGGGGAACTGCGCGACCAGCCACAGACAGCCAGCAGCCGGCCGCGCAGCGAAGCGACCGAGCTCTCAGCCGTTACGCGACTTCCACTCGGCCTGAGCCTCATTCAGCTGCCCGGCCATGGTGTCCAGGAACTCCTTCGCACTCATGTCCCCGTTCAGCACCTTCTGGAAGTTCGGCTCGTTGTCGGCCTTGGAGATCGTGTTCCAGTCCGGCAGGTAGTACGGCAACTGCACAATCGTCGTCGACCCGTCGGTCAACGCGGCGGCAGCCAACTTCGTGGGCTCGGCCTGAGAAATCCACGCATCCTTTGCCGCGTCGTTGTTCGCCGGCACCTGCCCCGCCGCCTCGTTGAACTTCGAGTTCTCCTCGTGCGAGCCGGCGAACTCGATGAACCTCCAGGCGGCTTCCTTGTTCTTGGAGCTCTTGAACAACCCGATCCCGTCGACCGGGTTGGACACCTGAACCCTCTTACCGGCGGAACCGACAGGCTGCGGAATCCCCCGGAACTTGTCCGTGCCCAGCGCCTTCACATGGTCCTGGTACGACCCCAGGTTGTGGTTCAGCATCCCGATCGTGCCGGAATCCCACTGGGCGACCATCTTGGTGAAGTCGTTGTTGAGGTCGGCGGCCGGAGTGACCTTCTTGTAGAGCGCGGCGTACTTCTCCAGCGCGGCCACGTTCTTCGGGTCGTTGACCGTGGTCTTGTCGCCGTTCCAGAAGGACGTGATGCCGGACTGCCCGTACATCGCGTCCAGTGCCTGGGCGATGGACCCGGCACCACCACGGATGGTGTAACCGAACTCGTTCTTCTTGGCGTCGGTGAGCTTCTCCGCGGCCTCGTAGAACCTGTCCCAGGTCGTCGGCTCGTCCAGCCCGGCCTTCTTGAACAGATCGGTGCGGTAGTACAGCACACCGTTGTTCGCGGAGGTCGGGATCGAGTACAGCTTGCCGTCACCCCCGCCCGCGGCCTTCAGCGAAGCGACCATGTCGTCGTTGAGCCTGCCGTTCAGCGACGACTTGCCAAGCCGGTCGTCGAGCGGTTCCAGCGCGCCCTGCGCGGCGAAACCCGCGAGCATCGCCGCGCCGACACCGCCGACGTCCGGCAGACCGCCGCCCTGGATGGCGGTGTCCACCTTGGACTGGTAGTCGGTGGACGGGATGCCGACGTACTCGACCTCGATGTCCGGGTTCGCCTTCTCGAAGTCGGCGATGACCTCCTTCCAGATATCGGTGCGGACACCGCCGTTGTTGTCCCAGAAGACGATCTTCCCCGTGCCGCTGCCCTCGGCGCCCTTGTCGCCACCACCACCGCTGCCGTCGTCACCGCAGGCGGTGGCGGTCAGGGCGAGCACGGCGCTCAGGGCGACGGCGGCCGACGTGCGGCGCCCGCCTGTGCTGCTCCTGCGATTGCTGATCTTCATTGGTCGGCTCTCTCTTCTGGATCAAACGGAGATATGAAGTTGTGGGGGGGGTCATCGGGTCCTGCGGGCGACGGGAGACACTCAGCGCCGGACGTGCGGCGCCCAGCCATCGGCGCCCTTGAGGTAGTCGGCGACGGTGTGCGACCGCGCCGCCTCGTCGCTCATCTGCGGCCGGTCCGCGGTGACCGCGGCCCCCGGCCCGAAGTTCCGGTACTCCGCGAACCGCGCGTCCTTCCACGAGAACCCGCTCATGTCGGTCCACGGCGAGGCCTTGACCGCGGCGGGCAGCTCGGTGTCGCGGATCAGCACCTGGGCAACGGCCTCGGGCTCGCCACCGGGATGCCAGGGCCGGCCCAGGTGGAAGGAGCCGGCCGGAGCGTCGCTGACCACCTTGGAGTCGGTGATCAGGAAGCCGTACGGGTTGCCCCTCCACGTCGAGGCGGCGGTGATGTAGCCGTTGTTGGTGTCCGACCCCCGGCTCAGCGCCCGGATGACGGACCGCTCGATCACCGTCGTCGCCCGTCCGTAGACGAAGTCGACGTCGCCCTCGATGTACGAGTCGCGGAGGTAGACCCGGCTGACGGTGGTCAGCTTGGGGCTGTCGGTCATGAGGGTGTCCTGGTTGCCCAGGAAGGCGGTGTTCTCGAAGACGATCCGGTCACCGGTCGTCTTCATCGCCAGCGCCTGCTCGCCGTTCAGCTCGTGCGCGGCCTCGTCGAAGTCGTTGCTGAAGGTGAGGTTGCGGGCGGTGACGTCGTTCGCGGCGATCCTGACCGTCGCGCTTCCCGTCGAACCTCCGTACGCGGCGGGCGTGTCGAAGACGATGACGGTGTCGGACCGGTCGTGTCCAGTCCCCTGCAGCGCGATGTTCGGCTTGCTCGCGGGGATGAACACCTTCTCGCGGTACGTCCCGGGCGCGACCGCGATCGTGACCCGCCCCGTGTTCCCGTCCGGCACGGCGTCCACGGCGGCCTGCACACTCCGGTACTCGCCGGGGACGTGCAGCGTCACCGAGTCGCCGATCCGCTGCTGCGGCCCGGAGAACCGCGTCACCAGCGCCGGGACGGCGGCCGCCGGGTCCAGCCGGTAGGCGTAGAAGTCCCGCGGATCGAAGGCGGCACCCCACTCGTCCTGCCGCCCGCTGACATTCCTCAGGATCGATCCGCGCTCGACCAGCTCGGCCGTGGCATCGGCCTGATAGGGATGCTGCACCCCGTCGTAGTAGCTGTTCTCGATGACCATCCGCGTCTTGCCGCGCGCCCAGTTCCCGTACGTCCACACCGGGTCGCCGTCGGCCACCTGCGCCGACAGGTAGTTGTTGTACAGGTGCGCGTAGGCGCAGTTGTCGGCCGACGGATTGCGCTGCTTGGTGCCCGTGAACCAGTTGTGGTCGATGGTGATCTGCGTCCGGACGTCGGTCGTCCAGCCGATCCCGAACGCCTTGTTGTGGTGGGTGAACCGGTTGTAGGAGACGGTGATGTACTGGCTGTCCTTGCGGATGTCGAGCAGCCCGTCGCCCATGTGCGTGAAGCGGTTGTGGTCGATCCAGACGTGGTCGACGGTGTCCATCTGGATGGCGTCGAAGTCGGTCGTCTTGCCGTCCCAGTCGCCTTCGACGTACGAGTCACGGATCGTCAGGTTGCGGATGATGACGTTGCTGGTGCCGGGGTTCAGATGCAGCTCGCCGTGCACGATCTCACCGGTGTCGCCGACGCCGACGAGGGTCTTGTCCGAGGCCACCACGATGTCCGAGCCGAAGGGCTCGACGTCGATCGCCCCCGACACCCGGATGATGTACGGCTCCGGCGCCGCCGCGTACTTCAGCAGCGAGGCCTGGTCGGTGACCGTGACGACCTTGCCGCCCGCGCCGCCGGTCGTGCCGCCGGCGAGGGAGGCGAAGCCGTGCGGCCGGTCGGTCCAGCGGGCGGCGGAAGCCGGCGTCGCCGTCGGGCTCGCGGCCCTCGCCTCCCCGATCGCCCCGAGGCTCAGCGCGGCGACCAGGCCGAGTACGGCGGCCAGGACCTTGCCGCCCCCCGGTCTCGGCAAGCGCTTGCTATGAAGGTGCTGCGTCATTGCGGCTCCCAACTGGCATACGGGTCAGGTGCGTTACAGGGTGTGGATCCTGAAGTGCGAGAAGGTCGCCGCGCCGGCGTGTCCCGCGCCGGCGGGCGCGAGGGCGAACAGGCCGAGCAGGGCGCCGACCCAGCGCCACGGCGTGGCGGCGAAGACCGGCCCGGACGGACGCAGCCCGTCACCGGCGTCGTGGAAGAACCGGCAGCGCGCCCCCGCCCCGATCTCGATCCGCAGCCGCACCCTTCCCCCAGGTGCGAGCCGCGCGTGCTCGGCGTCCCGTTCCCTGTCGGCCATGGCCTCCGCGAACCGGTGCACGACATGCACCGCCCGGTCCGCGCCCCGCTGGAGCCCGATCCAGCCGAAGGCGTCCCCGAGCACCGCCAGCCCCGCCCGCGCCCCCGGCTCCTCGCTGTCCAGCCGTAGCTCCACCTCGACCGCGCAGGGCGTGCCCGGCAGCCGCTGGGTGAGGACGTTCGGCAGTCTGCGCAGGTCGTGCGCGTCGGCCGAGCGGACGCAGGCCAGTTTCAGCCCGTCGCCGGAGTGCTGGGTGGCCCAGCCGTCCTGGGGGTTGGCGGTCCAGCTCCACTGCCGTCCGAAGCGGCCTCCGGGGAAGTCGTCGTCGGTGGCGGGCGCGGCGGGCGGCTGCGCCGGCAGGTCGGGGCGCGGATGGACGGCGACGGGGGCGCCGTCGTCCCCGAGCACCGGCCAGCAGTCGGCGTCCCAGCGCATCGGCTGCAGGTGGACGACCCGGCCGTATGCCCCCCGCTGCTGGAAGTGCAGGAACCAGTCCTCACCGGAGGGGGTGCGCACCCAGCCGCCCTGGTGCGGTCCGTTGACGTCGGTGTCCTTCTGTTCGAGGACGATCTTCTCCTCGTACGGCCCGAAGAACTCCCGTGAGCGGAAGGCGCCCTGCCAGCCGGTCTCCACTCCCCCGGCGGGCGCGAGGATCCAGAACCAGCCGTCGTGCCGGTAGAGCTTGGGTCCTTCGAGGGTGAACCAGCCGGGGATCCGGTCTCCGTCGACGATCAGCTTGCCGTCGTCGAGGAGTTCGGTGCCGTCGGGGCGCATTCGGTGGCCGGTGAGGCGGTTCTTGATCCCGGAGCGGGACTTGGCCCAGGCGTGCACGAGGTAGGCCTCGCCGGTCTCGTCGTCCCACAGGGGGCAGGGGTCGATCAGGCCCTTGCCCGCCTTCACCAGGTGGGGTTCGGTCCAGGGGCCGCGGACCTCGGGGGCGTTGACCTGGAAGATGCCCTGGTCGGGGTCGCCCCAGAAGATCCAGAAGCGGTCGTCGTGGTGGCGGATCGACGGGGCCCAGATGCCGCAGTCGTGCCGGGGCACCGCGAACTCCCCGGCCGGTTCGAGGCGTTCGACGGCGTGCCCGACCAGGGTCCAGTTGACCAGGTCCCGGGAGTGCAGCAGGGGAAGGCCCGGGGCGCGGCCGAAGCTGGAGGCGGTCAGGTAGAAGTCGTCGCCGACGCGGACGACGTCCGGGTCGGACCAGTCGGCGTTCAGAACCGGGTTGGTGTAGGTCGCGGTCATGGGCTCACCGCCTTGCGGACCAGGGCGGCGGCCGCGTCCCGGTCGAGGCGGCCGTCGGCGACGACGGTGACGATCCGGCGTACGGCGGTTTCGCCGGGCTCGATCGGCAGCCGCTCGGCATGCGCCAGGGACGAGCCCACACCCGGGTATTCGGCGGCGCGCACGAACCACGGGTCCCGGCGGGTCTGTTCGGTGGCCCCGGCGAAGATCAGGGTCCAGGTGGCGCCCGCGAGAGCCAGCCAGGGCGCGCAGGTGCCGTGGACCTCTTGTTCGCCCTCGCGGTCGGGGCTGAACACGTCCGGCGCCGACGCCTCCTTGCGGGCCCGCCAGAAGAAGCCGCCGTACGCGGCGCCGGGGCGGCCGTTCGTCGCCGGGCTGCCGATCGACAGCGGGCCGGAGGTGACGTTCGTCAGCGAGAAGGTGAAGTCCAATGCCCAGGCGGAATCGGCGAGTTCGGTGGCCGCGACCGTACGGCGCTCGCGCAGCAGCTCGATGCCTGCCGCGACCCAGCGCAGTTCCTCGACGAACCCGTCGGGGTCGCGGAGCTGGAAGGCGGTGTGCCGCTGGGCGCCGTGGTTGTCCAGCTCGGTGGGGCCCCGGTCGCGGACGTAGGTGCGTCCGCCCCAGAAGTTGGACCCCTCGACGTCGGGAACGGCGACACCGACGCCGAGGTGGTGTGTGTGGTCGGCCGGGCTGAGCTCGGTGACCGCCGTGCCGGCCAGGGTGGTGACGGGGTGCAGGTACGGGCGTGGGGAGAGCCGGGCCGGCAGTTCGGGCCGGGTGACGTACCGGCCGACCGGGCGGCCCGCGACCCGCAGCACCGCGGTGTCGTGGGGGGTCATCAGGTGCTCACCTCTTTCGTTCTGGCCGGGAGCGCCCAGGGGGCGCCCAGCTCGGAGTAGAGGGCGAGGGTGTCGGCGGCGGCCGCGACCAGGCCGTCGATGCCGGGCACGACCCGGCGCTGCTCGTCGGGGAGCAGCTGCCAGGCCTCGTCGGGCAGCGGGGCCGGGTCGGGGGCCAGGCGGATCGCCTCGACGACCTTCATGAAGGCGCCGGTCGCCTCGGGCGGGGCCAGCAGGCCGGTGCCGTCGGCAAGGTGCTCGACCAGGTTCTCCAGCAGGTCGGTGCGGCCGTACTCGTACTCCTCGGGGCCGTGGTTGGCCCGCTGGAGCAGAACGCGGTCCTGCTTGTACCAGAAGGTGATCCGGCCGCGGTCGCCGTGGACGACGACGTACGGCTCGTCGGGGTCCTCCGCGCACAGGGTCGCTCCGACGACGACCTGGGGACCGTGCGTGGTGACGCGTACGCAGGAGGTGTCGTCGGACTCGATGGCGTTGGCGCGGTAGAGCTCGGTCTGGATGTCGGTGACGTCCTCGGCGCGGGTCGTGCCGCCCAGGGCGAGTGCGGTGGCGACTGCGTGCGCGAGCGGGTTGGTGAGCACGCCGTCGATCACGTCGACGCCGTTCAGCCTGCGCTTGCCTGCCCAGGGCGCCCGCCCGTAGTACGCCTCGGCGCGCGCCCAGGCACCGGCGCCGCCGATCCCGGCGATCTCGCCGATCGCGCCCTCGGCCATCAGCGTCCGGATCGCGGGGACGGCGTGCGAGCCCAGCGACTGGAAGCCGATCTGGCAGGCGACACCGGCCTCGGCGACCCCGTCGGCCATGCGCCGGAACTCGGCGTACGACGGGGCGGGCGGCTTCTCCAGCAGGAGGTGCACGCCACGCCGGGCCGCCGTCAGCGCCAGGTCGGTGTGGGTGGGGATCGGCGTGCAGATCACCGCGATCCTCGCGCCGGTCGAGTCGAGCAGGGCGCCGAAGTCGGCGGACTGCTCGGGAGCGCCCGAGGGCAGGACGAGCCCCTCGGGGAGCTCCCCCTCGCTCAACGGGGTCAGCTCGCAGATGCCCGCCAGCCGCACGATGCCCTTGTCCTGGAGCCGGCGGATGTTGTCCAGGTGCCAGCGGCCGTGGCCGCGTGCGCCCGCGAGAACGATGGGGACGGCAGTGCTCATGGGGTCCTCCCTGCGCCCGCGCCGCCTGCCACCGCTCGGTCGGCCGCCTCGGCGCTGTCGATCTTTGTGTGCAGGGTAGGTCTCCAGCCGACGTCTGCCGTGAGGTCACGCTCGCTGCCGGAGTTGTAGGCGTTGTGGATGGCGAGCAGGTCGACCGGATAGCCGTTGAAGAGGGTGCCGGACTGGTGGAGGGCGGTGCCGTTCCAGCTCTTGACCAGGTCGGCGGCCTCGATGTGGCCCGGGGTGTGGAAGGCGTTGTTCTCGGCGTACATCGCCGACTCGGTCGACACGCCGAGGGAGTAGCGGTAGTCGTGGGCGCCGGCCGGGACGACGTACCGGTTGTTGTAGACGTGCACCTGCCCGAAGCGGACGCGCGGGGCGCGCTGGACGACGGACTCGAACTCGTTGTGGTGCAGGGTGACGCGCAGCTTTCCGCGATCCCCCGTCGCCGTGTCGCCGTTGCCGATGAGCATCGCCTTGTCGTGGTCGGCGAACCGGCTCCAGGAGACGGTGACCAGGTCGGAGGCGTTGGTGATGTCCAGCAGGCCGTCGTGGCGGAGGTAGTTGCGGCCGAAGTAGGTGGGTTCCTTCTCGTCCGGGTGGCCCCGGTCGCTCACCGTCACATGGTCGATCCACACATGGGTGGCGCCGCGCAGCCAGATGTTGTCGTAGGCCGTCTTCCAGTCACCGAGGCCGCCGGTGTTGGGCTGCCAGACGGGGAAGCAGTCGTAGGCGTCGCGCAGTTCGAGGTTGCGGACGATGACGTTGTCCGCGCCCCTGAGCTGGAGGCTGGCGCCCTTGAGGACGGCTGGGTTCTCGGAGCCTCCGAGTCCGACGATCGTCGTGTGGGAGCCCACGGCCAACTCGATCCGCTCCGCCTGCCTGGCGGCCGACGCCTGGCGGGCCTCCTCCTGCGGGCCGCTGGGCTTGGCGGAGCCCCAGGTGCGGGGGTCGTAGGCGGCCAGGTACTTCTTCGTGCTGTAGCCGTCGGTGGCGTAGTCGGCGCAGTCCAGGTGGTCGCCGTCGTCGTCGGTGTTGGCGTCGATGGTCCCGGCGATCCTGATGATCTTCGGCGTGGCACTGCCGCCGTCGAGGGCGCGGACCAGCTCACTGCGGTTGCGTACGGTGAAGACGCGGGCGTCGTCGGCGGTGGAACCCCCCGCCGTACCACCGCCGGCCGCCGCCCAACCGTCGTTCGGGGCCAGCGCGTCGCGGCTGATGTCGCGCAGCGGATCGGCAGCACCCCGAAGGGGCGCGGGGCTGTATCGATACGCGGCTCCGCCGCGATGGAGGTCCCCCCGCTCGCGCGAAGCCGAGAGTGGGCTAGCGGCCAGCCACGATGACGCCACATACGATCGACCACCCATCGCGGCTCCTCCAGCGGAGCGCTCCTCGGCGGCGGTGGAACCCCCCGCGGTACCACCGCCGGCCGCCGCCCAACCGTCGTTCGGGGGCAGCGCGTCGCGGCTGATGTCGCGCAGCGGATCGGCAACGCCCCGAAGGGGCGCGGGGCCGTATCGATACGCGGCTCCCCCAGCGGAGCGCTCCTCGGCGGCGGTGGAACCCCCCGCCGTACCACCGCCGGCCGCCGCCCAACCGTCGTTCGGGGCCAGCGCGTCGCGGCTGATGTCGCGCAGCGGGTCGGCCCCGGCCGGGGCGCTGAACGCGAGGCCCAGCATCCCGGCGACGACGGCCAGTTGGAATCCCCTTCGGCCTCTCATCCCTTCACCGCCCCCGCGCTGAAGCCCGTGATCAGCCACTTCTGGATGAAGGCGAACACGATCACCACGGGCACGGCCGCGATGATGCCGCCCGCGGCGAGCGCGCCGAGGTCGACGCTGTCCGCGCCCATCAGGGTGTTGAGGCCGACCGGGATGGTCTGCCGCTCCGGGTTGTTGAGGAACATCAGCGCGAACAGGAAGTGGTTCCAGGAGTGCACGAAGGCGAAGGAGCCGACGGCGATCAGACCGGGCCGCAGCAACGGCAGGACGACGATCCTGAAGGCCGTCATCCGGTTGCAGCCGTCGACCCAGGCCGCCTCCTCCAGGGAGTACGGCACGTTCTTGATGAAGTTGCTGATCAGGATCATCGACAGCGGCAGCTGGAAGACCGTCTCCGCGATGATGACGCTGCCCAGCGAGTTGATCATCCGCAGTTCGGCGAAGATCTCGAACAGCGGCACCAGCAGCAGCGCGCCCGGCACGAACTGGGAGCAGAGCAGAGCCAGCATGAACGCGCGCTTGATCTTGAAGTTGAAGCGGGCGAGGGCGTAGCCGCCGGCCAGGGCGACGAGGGTCGTCATCAGCAGGGTGGTGAGGCCGACGAGGACGCTGTTCTGGAAGTAGGTGCCGAAGCTCCGCTCCGTCCAGACCTTCTCGAAGTGGTCGAAGGTGATGGGCCACGGCACGAGCGAGGTCGAGCCGGACGGGCGCAGGGAGAACAGCAGGATCCAGTAGAAGGGGATGAGGGTGAAGACCAGGTAGACCGACAGCGGGAGGTAGATCTGCCAGCGCGGGACCTCGTCCCAGGCGCGGTTCTTCTTCGTCGGACGGGGCGGTTCGGGGGCGGCGCGCACGGGTGCGGGCGCGGACTTGGTGGCTTCCTTCACGCTCACTTGTCCTCACCTCCGAACTTGCTCAGCCGCAGATAGACGATCGAGCAGAAGAGCAGGATCACGAACGCGACCGTGGTCAGGGCGGACGCGTAGCCGAAGTTGTGGGCCTCGACGCTGGTGTTGGCGATGTAGAGCGGGAGCGTCGTGGTCTCGCCGGCCGGCCCGCCGCCGGTGAGGGTGTAGAGCAGGTCGACGTTGTTGAACTCCCACACCGCCCGCAGCAGCGTGGACAGGACGATGGCGTCCTTCAGATGGGGCAGGGTGATGTTCCAGAACTGCTGGAGGCGGCCGGCCCCGTCGACCTCGGCGGCCTCGTACAGGTCCTTCGAGACGGACTGGAGGTCGGCGAGGATGAGGATCGCGAAGAAGGGCACGCCGCGCCACAGGTCGGCGACGATCGCCGCCGGGAACACGGTGGAGGTGTCCGACAGCCAGCTGGTGCCGTAGGAGCCGATGCCCACGTCGGCGAGGTAGCGGGTGATGCCGGTCTGGGAGTTGTAGAGCAGCACCCAGATGGCCGAGGTCAGCACGCCGGAGACGGCCCAGGGCGAGAAGACCAGGGCGCGCCCGACCGCCCGGCCCACGAAGGTCTGGTTGACGATCAGCGCGAGCGCGAGCCCGAACAGCAGCTGCAGCCCGACCTCGACGAACACCCACTTGGCACTGAAGACCAGCGTGTCCCAGAACAGCGGGTCCTCGGTGAAGGCGTGGACGAAGTTGTCGAAGCCGGCGAAGCCGTTGCGCCACGGCTTGGTGGGGTTGTACTCCTGCAGGCTGTAGTAGAAGACGCTGACGACCGGGTAGGCGATGAAGCCCAGCATGAGCAGGGCCGCCGGGGCGATCAGCAGATACGGGAGCCTGCGCGGCGTGGCGGAGGCACGGCGCCGCCGGGGTGGCGCGGGCGGTTTCGCCACGGCTGCGGCTTGGGCCATGACTGGTCTCCGTTCTCGGTGCGTCGTGCGTGCGGCTTGCTTTTGTGGTGCAGGAAGCGCTTTCTCGATGGGCGCGACAGGGGGGTGGCGATTGCGGTTGTGTGGCGGGTGCGGGTGCTTTGTGGTTGATCGCGCAGTTCCCCGCGCCCCTTCAGGGCGTTGGGGTCAGCCTGCGTATGGATCCGGGGACTTGCCCGGGCGGGACAGGAACTCGAAGTCGCAGCCTGTGTCGGCCTGGGTGATCTGTTCGTTGTAGAGCGCGCCGTAGCCGCGCTCGTACCGCGCGGGCGGCGGCGTCCACTCCGCCCGGCGCTGCTCCAACTCCTCGTCGTCCACGTTGAGTCGGAGGGTACGGGCCTCGACGTCGAGTGTGATCGAGTCCCCCGTCCGCACCAGGGCCAGCGGGCCGCCGACGTACGACTCGGGCGCGATGTGCAGCGCGCACGCGCCGTAACTCGTGCCGCTCATCCGGGCGTCGGAGATCCGCACCATGTCCCGTACACCCTGCTTCAGCAGGTACTCGGGGATGGGCAGCATGCCGTACTCGGGCATCCCCGGGCCGCCCTTGGGACCGGCGTTGCGAAGCACCAGCACGCTGTCCGCGGTGATGTTCAGCGACGGGTCGTTGATGGTGCGCTGCATGGTCTTGTAGTCGTCGAAGACGACCGCGGGACCGGTGTGCTCGAGCAGGTGCCGTTCGGCGGAGATGTGCTTGATGACCGCGCCGTCCGGACAGAGGTTGCCGCGCAGCACGGCCACCCCGCCCTCGGCGGCGACCGGGTTCTCCCGGGTGCGGATGACGTCGTCGTCGTGGACGACGGCGCCCTCGATCTGCTCGCCCAGGGTGCCGTTGACGGTCGGCCGGTCCAGGTGCAGCAGGTCGGTGATCCGGGAGAGGAAGGCGGGCAGGCCGCCGGCGAAGTGGAAGTCCTCCATGAGGTACGTCTGTCCGCCGGGCCGCACGTTGGCCAGGACCGGGACGGTGCGGGCGATGCGGTCGAAGTCGTCCAGGGTGAGCTTGACTCCGGCCCGCCCCGCCATGGCGATCAGGTGGATGACGGCGTTGGTGGAGCCGCCGAGACCGAGGATGGTGGTGACGGCGTCCTCGAAGGCCTCGCAAGTGAGGATCCGGGACGGCGCGAGCCCGGTCCAGGCGAGCTCCACGGCGCGGCGCCCGGAGGCGGCGGCCATCCGCTCGTGCCCGGAGTCGACGGCCGGGATGGAGGAGGCGCCCGGCAGTGTCATGCCGAGGGCTTCCACCGCCGCGGTCATCGTGGAGGCGGTTCCCATGGTCATGCAGTGACCGGGAGAACGCGCCAACCCGCCCTGGAGTTCCCGCAGTTCACAGTCCGTGAGGTTGCCGGCGCGGTGCTCGTCCCAGTACTTCCACATGTCGGTGCCGGACCCGAGGGTCTCCCCGCGCCAGTGCCCCGGCAGCATCGGCCCGGCGGGCACGAAGACCGACGGTACGTCGGCGGAGGCCGCGCCCATCAGCAGCGCCGGCGTCGACTTGTCGCAGCCGCCGAGCAGCACCGCCGCGTCGATCGGATACGACCGCAGCAGCTCCTCCGTCTCCATCGCGAGGAGGTTGCGGTAGAGCATGGGGGTCGGCTTCTGGTACGTCTCCGAGAGGGTCGAGACCGGGAACTCGAGCGGGAAACCCCCGGCCTGCCACACCCCCCGCTTGACCGCCTCGGCGCGCTCGCGCAGATGGACGTGGCAGGGGTTGATGTCGGACCAGGTGTTGAGGACGGCGATCACCGGGCGCCCCCGGTACTCCTCCGCCTCGTATCCCAGCTGACGCATGCGGGCGTTGTGCGACCAGGTGCGCAGCCGGCCCTCGGTGCCGTACCACTGATGGCTTCTGAGCTCTTCGGGACGCTTACGGTCGGTCATATCGACCACCCTGCGGCGATCGCGGCGACCTCGGCGCGCTCGTCCTCGGGCAGTTCCCGGCTGGGCGGGCGCACATCCCGGCGGCACAGCCCCAGCGAGGCCAGGGCCTCCTTGACGACGGTGACGTTGTTGGCGGAGCCGTTCGCGGCGCGCAGCTCCTCGAAGCGGCGGATCTGCTCCCAGACCTTCATCGCGCCGGGGTAGTCCCCGGATCTGAGCGCTTCGATCATGTTCAGCGAAACGGACGGTGCGACGTTCACGAGGCCGGAGGTGAAGCCGGTGGCGCCGGCGGAGAAGTAGGACGGGGCGTACGGCTCTGCGAGCCCGGCGACCCAGACGAACCGGTCGAGCCCGGCGTCCCGCGCGAAGGCGGCGAACCTGGCGGCGTCCGGGACGGCGTACTTCACGCCGATGACATTCGGGCAGGCGTCGGCGAGTTCGGCGAGGCGGTGCCCGCCGAGCTGGGCGTTGCGGATGTACGGGACGACACCGAGCTCGGGCACGGCGGCGGCGATGGCGCGGTGGTACTCCACCCAGCCGCTCTGCGAGACATACGGGTGGACGGGCTGGTGGACCATCACCATCCGGGCGCCGAGCTCGCGGGCGTGCCGGGCGGAGGCGATGGCGGTGGGCACGTCGTGGCCGACGCCGACGAGGACGACGGCGCGGTCGCCGACCTCGTCGACGGTCAACTCGTTGACGAGGCGGCGCTCTTCGGGGGTGAGGGCGTAGAACTCGCCGGTGTTCCCGTTGGGGGTCAGGGTCCTGATCCCCCCGTCGAGGAGACGACGCAGCAGGGTCCGGTGGGCGGCCCGGTCGATCGTGCCGTCCTCGGCGAACGGGGTCACCGGGATCGCCACCACATCGGCCAGGGCCGTCCGCTGGGTCTCGAACGTCGTGGTCATGCCGGACCGTCCTCTCCCTGGGCCTCGGCCCCCGCCTCCGGGAAGGCCCGCTCGACGAACGACGCGATGTGGGCGTGCAGGGCGCGCGCGGCGCCGTCGGCATCCCCTTCGAGCGCGAGCCGCAGGATCTCCCGGTGCTCGCCGGCCTCCCGCTCCCAGGAGGGCGAGGCGGCCCAGGCGACGGCGGAGACGAGGGCGGCCTGGTCGCGGACCTCGTCGAGCATCCGGCCGAGCAGCGGATTGCCGCACGGCAGGTACAGGGCGCGGTGGAACTCCCGGTTGGCGAGGGAGCGTTCGGCGGTGTCGGCCGCGGCGTCGGCCCGGGTCAGGGCGTCGCGCGCGGCGTCGAGCGAGGCCCCGCGCCGCACCGCCCGCTTCAGCGCCTCGGGCTCCAGCAGGAGCCGTACGTCGTAGACCTCGCGCGCCATGTCCGCGTCCACCATGCGCACCGTGACGCCCTTGTACTGGCTCATCACGACCAGCCCGGTCCCGGCCAGCGTCTTGAGCGCCTCGCGCACCGGGGTCTTCGACACCCCGAACTGTGCGGCGAGCTCTGTCTCGACCAGGGCCTGGCCGGGCGTCAACTGCCCGGTGAGGATGCGGCGTTTGATCTCCTCCAGCACGAACTGCGTGCGCGAGGGGATCGGCGTGGGCACAGAGGTCATGCGCGCCTCTCGGATCTTCGCGAGACGGCTCTCGCGTAGGGGATCTCAGGTATGAGATCTCAGGTACGGGATCTCACGTATCGCGTCTCATATATGACGTACGAGGTACGACGCGATGAAGGTAGGAGGGGCCGCATGTTTCGTCAATGCTTCTGACAAAGGTGAGTTGAGGTTGTCTCAGAGACGCAGGACGTGACCTTCGCGCGCGGTGCGGGTCGGCCCGCCGAAGACAGCGGCGGCGCGGGAGGTCGCGGCCTCCGGGGTGAGCGTGGGCCCGACATGCGTGACGACGAGCTCCCGTACGCCCGCCTCGCGGGCGGTGGCGCCGGCGTCCTCGGGCGTCAGGTGGACCTGTTCGCCTTCGCGATGCTCATCGATGTCGGCCTCACACAGGAACAGGTCGGCGTCCCGGGCGAGTTCGGTGAGCGCGGGGCAGGGTCCGCTGTCCCCGGAGTACGCGAGCACCCGCCCGCCGCTCTCCACCCGCAGTCCGTACGCCTCGATGTCGTGCACGACCGCACGCGAGGTGAGCAGCAGGTCGCCGTGGCGGGCGGTGTGGCCGTCGTACAGGGGCCGGAAGTCGAGGATGCCGCTCAGGAACCCGGCGTCCGGCCGCCCGAAGAACCCGGCGAGGCGCTGTGCGCAGTCCGCCGGCGCATAGACGGGTATGGGCGCGTCCGGAGTGAGCCCGCCATAGGCCAGCCCATAGAAGGCGGCTGTCAGATCGGCGTTGTGGTCGGCGTGCAGATGGGAGATCCAGATCGCGCTCAGCCGTGCCGGATCCGTATGCCGCTGCAACTCCGCGAAGGTCCCGGTCCCGGCGTCCACCCACACCTCGGTCCCGCCACCGCGCACGAGATAGCCGGAGCAGGGGCGGCCGGGGGCGGGATGCGGGGAGGCCGTGCCGAGGACGGTGAGGGTGAGGGGCATGGAGGGAAGCGTACGTACTGTCCGGCCCTCGTCCGTTCCTCGACCGCGGCGGCCTCAGAGCCCTGCGCGCGTGAGCGTCAGATGCGTGACTCCGCTGGGCGAGGACGTGGCCTCGACGTCGTAGTCCTTCTCGAGGCCCTCAAGTCCGTCCCAGAGGCGTACGCCTCGGCCGAGCAGGATCGGGGTCACCACCACGTGCAGGTGGTCGATGAGCCGGGCGGCGAGGAAGTCGCGGATCATGGTGGCGCCCCCGCCGATGCGTACGTCCTGACCGCCCGCGGCCTCGCGGGCCGTCTCCAGCGCCTCGGCGGGCGAGGTGTCGAGGAAGTGGAAGGTCGTGCCGCCCTCCATCTCGATCGACGGGCGCGTGCGATGAGTGAGGACGAAGGTCGGGGTGTGGAACGGCGGGTTGGGCCCCCACCACCCCTTCCACTCCGGGTCCTCGTGCCATCCGGGGAAGCCGAACTTCCCGGCGCCCATGATCTCGGCGCCGATCCCGGGCGCGTGTTGCCGCGCGAAGGCGTCGTCGAGGCCGCCGGTGCCGCCGGGCTTGCCGACCATCTCGTGCCAGAAGCGGGTGGCGAACATCCACTCGTGCAGCCTTTCCCCGGCGTGGCCGAACGGCGCGTCGTGGCTCAGCCCCTCACCGGTACCGAAGCCGTCGAGCGAAATGGAGAAGTTGTGGACGCGGGCGAGTGACATGGCCGGTGATTCCCTTCTTCGAGTCTTCGAGTTGGTTGCGGCTGGTGAAAGCGGGCCTATACGGCCGACGGGCGCCACTGCGGATCCCGCCCGCTCAACCCCACCGCCCGGTCGAGCAGCGGTGCGTCGTCCGGGACGGGGACGACCGGGCCGAAGATGCCGCCGCCGCGGCTCGGGTCGTCGGCGGCCGCGAGGAGCATGCCGTACGACAGCTGCAGGGCGAGCGGGTCGGGCTCGTAGCTCTGGTCGGTCGACCGGGCCAGGTCCCAGCCGTGGATCACCAGCTCGTCCACCGCGACGACGCCCGCTTCCGCTCCCGTCAGCGGCACGCCGCCCGCGCGGGTCTCGCCGGTCCAGGCGGCCGGGTCGCGCCACGCCTCGGCCAGTTCCGCCAGGACCTTGGGCAGTTCCTCGCGCCAGCCGGGGCCGATGTCCGGGAGGACGGCGGCGGGGTCGGTGTCGGTCGTGGGGCCGAGATCCTTGCGGCCTGCGTCGCGGAAGGCCGCGGCCAGGCCGAGCAGGTGCCCCAGCAGGTTGCGCACCGCCATGCCCGGGCAGGGCGTCGGCGCCGAGAGCTGGTCGTCGGTCACGCGGTCGGCGAGGTGGGCCACGATGCGGGTCTGCGGTCCGAGGTCGAGGGTGGTCGTGCCGGTCATCGGCTGCTCCTTACGGTTCCCGGGGTCATGAAGGGTGGACTGCCCCCGGCCCGGAAACTCATCGCTCGCCGGTCTGCACGGCCTCGACCCGCGCGGCGTCCGGCCGCCGACCAGGCACGACAAGGCAATCACCGGGTCGCAGATCGCGCACCCCGGCGAGGAGTCATGGGCGAACGGGATGATCGGGTTGCCCTTGACGCGAACTCCCAGCCGCCGGGCCCGCCCGCCCCCGTCTCGCCGATGGCCCGGCCTCAGCCCTCCGCCCTCCGCCCTGCCGGTCGGCCGCGTCCTCAGTCCTGCCAGTCGGCCGCGCTGAGGCCGTCGGGATGGCCGGGCGGCCACTGGACGAGTTCGATCCGGTTGCCGTCCGGATCCGTGACCCACGCCGTCCGGAAGTCGTCGGAGCCGTCCGGCGATGCGGACGCCTCGACGTCGACGCCGCGGGCGGCGAGCTCGGTGAGGGTGGTGTCCATCGACTCCACCTTGATGACGAAGTGACTGAGGGCGCCGACGGCGCCGGCCTCGCCCTGCCCGGCATGCGGACCGGCCGGATCATGGACGAGTTCGATGCTGACGAACTCGTCACCGGGGAGTTTGAGCATGGTCAGCCGGCCCTGCGCCGCCTCGGCGAACGTCGTTTCGCCGCCTACGGCATCGCCCTGGCGGCGGCCGCCGCCGGACTGCGGGCGATCCCGTCCGACCCGGTGGCACTCGCCTGCAGCGCGGCGATCGGCGCGGGTCTGCCCTGCGTCCTGATCGCCGCGCTCACCGCCGTGCAGCGCGAGACGCCGAACGCGCTGCTGGGCCGCACGGCCGCCACGGCGAACACGCTCGTCCTCACGCCGAACGTCATCGGGCTGGCGGTGGGGGCGGCCGTGGTCGAACTGCTCGACGCACGACTGTCATCGGCGGTCATCGGCCTCGCATGGCTGCTCACCGCCCTGCCACCGCTTCAGAGCCCGACGAGCCCCTCCCGCACCGCGGCCAGGCCCCCGTCCGACGCCAACCCGGCGTGACAGAACCGGCGGCGACCGGCGCGGGTCTGCCCCGCGCCCTGATCGCCACGCTCACCGCCGTGCAGCGCCCGTCTTCGCGCCCAACGTCGTCCGGCCGACGGTCGGAGCAGCCCCGGTCGAACTGCTCGACACACGACTGTCATCGCCGGTCATCGGCCTCGCATGGCTGCTCACCGCCCTGCCACCGCTTCAGAGCCCGACGAGCCCCTCCCGCACCGCCTCCAGGTCCCCGTCCGACGCCAACCCGGCGTGATAGAGCCGGATTTCGGTGGCGCCCAGTTCACGCGCGCGTGCCGCGTCCGTCGCGAGCGTGCCCGGGCTGCCGCCCATGCCGGAGACCACGCCGAAATTGGCGGCGATGACGGCGCCTTCGCGGCCCTGCCCGGCGAACGGGGTCAGCAGGCCGGGACCGCCCGCGCACGGCACGACCACGCCGTCCGCGACGGACAGGATGTGCGCGGGGTCGACACCCGCGTTGGCGCCGCAGTGGTACGGCACCGGGTCCGCGTGCAGCAGCACCTGGAAGCCGTCGGGAGCGGCCCGGCGCACCGCCCGGACCGCCGCCTCCTGGAGCGTACGGGCGGTTTCGTCGCGCCACGCGCGCGTGGCCGCAGCGTTCGGCTCGCCGAGCAGCTTCTCGACTCCGGCCCAGCCCTCGTCGGCGACCGTGCCCTGCCACAGCGGCTCCAGGGCGGCGCGTACGGCGGCCGCGAGCTCCTCGGCGTCCAGGCCCTGGGCGCCGTAGCCCTGTCGGCACGTGGGGCAGAAGCAGAGCGACATCAGGTACTGCCCGGCGTCCCCGAGCGGCACCCCGGCCGTCTTGTCGTGGGCGTGCAGGTGCTGGAGCCCGTACCAGCCGAGGGACTCCAGTTCGGTGCCGTGCGCTCCGGGGCGTACGGCGGCCTCGGCGGCCAGGTCGACGAGGTACGCGCGCGTGGCGGGCTGTGCGATGCAGGGGGCCCACGGGTAGCGGTCGCCGTAGGCGTTGACGACCGAGGTGTCCGGGTGCTCGGCGCCCATGCGGGAGCTGTGCGCGAGGACCACCCAGGTGTGCACCTCCAGGCCGGCGTCCGCGAGCGCGGCGGCCGCCTCGCCGAAGGCGTCTCCGGGGGCCCAGTCCCCCGCCGGGTACGGGTGCAGCTCCCGGCCCTGCCACCGGTCGTCCGTGGGGTAGAGCACGGCCGCGTGTTCGGCGGTGACGATGCGGTGGCGCGGATGGCGGGGGGTGAGGGCGCGGGTGGAGTGGTAGGCGGCGGCGAGCGTCACCTGCCGCACACCGAGGGCGGCGATGCGCTCGGCGGCCCGCGGGTCTCCGTTGACGTCCCAGGGGTAGACGAATGCCGACGCCTTCACTTGGTGTCCTCCGGCTCCTTCTCCGGCTTCTCCAGCAGCGCGTACCCGCGTTCGATGATCTGAGCGAGCTGCTTGACATGATCCTCGCTCGGCTCGTGCAGCGGGGGCCGGACCTCCCCCACGTCCAGGCCGCGCAGCCGTACGCCCGCTTTGACGAGGGCGACGGCGTATCCGCGTCCTTGGGCGCGCAGTTCGACGAACGGGCGGTAGAAGCCGTCGAGGAGGCGGCCGGCGGTCGCGTCGTCGCCCGTCTCCAGGGCCCGGTGGAAGGCGAGGGCGATCTCCGGGGCGAAGCAGAAGACGGCTGAGGAGTAGAGCGGGACGCCGATGGCGCGGTAGGCGAGCTGGGTCTGCTCGGCGGTGGGCAGACCGTTGAAGTACAGGAAGTCGCCGGGGACTTCGGTGCGTACGGCGCTGACGATGCGCTGCATGAGGTCCAGGTCGCCGAGACCGTCCTTGAGGCCGATGATCCCGTCGGTGCGGGCCAGTCCGACGACGGCGTCCGGGGTGAACACGGCGTTGTCGCGCTGGTAGACGATGACGGGGAGCGCGGTCGCCGCGGCGACCTGCCGGTAGTGCCGCAGCAGCCCCTCCTGACCGGCGACGACGAGATACGGCGGCATGGCGAGCAGCCCGTCCGCCCCGGCCGCCTCGGCGAGCCCGGCGTACCGCACGGCGAGGGCGGTGCCGTATCCGGCGCCCGCGACGACCGGCACGCGCCCCGCCGTCTCCTCGACCGCCGCCCGTACACACGCCTCGAACTCCTCGGGTGTGAGCGCGTGGAACTCGCCGGTGCCGCAGCAGGCGAACACGGCGGCGGCCCCCGCCTCGACGCCTCGGCGCACATGGGTGCGGTAGGTGTCGAGGTCGACCGCGCCGTCGGGGCCGTACGCCGTGACGGGGAAGAACAAGGGCCCGCTGGGAATGCTGAGTCGTGCGGCGAGAGGGGCAGACGTCACGGGCTCTCCCTGGGACGAGACGGGGACGGGAACTGGCCAGTACAGGATGCTGGTACAGGTTTCTGATCGGAGTTTACATTTATGAACACATACCGCGCCACCCTTGACGGAAAAGGGTGGTGATCCTTAACTAGTCCACGAATGTGAATACCGTGCACGCATGCGGCCGCTGACCGAAGGAGACCCGAGGATGCCAGCCCCCCGCACCGTTCTGCTCACCGGCGCCGCAGGCGGGCTCGGCACGCTGATGCGGGACCTCCTCCCGCCGTACGGCTACGACCTGCGGCTGCTCGACCTGCGCCCGGTCGAGGGCGAGCCGGACGCGCTCGTCGCCGACCTCGCCGACAAGGACGCCGTGCGCGAGGCCGTCCGGGGCGTCGACGCGATCATCCACCTGGCGGGCATCTCCCTGGAAGCCCCCTTCGAGAAGATCCTCAAGGCCAACATCGAGGGCACCTACAACCTGTACGAGGCCGCCCGCGAGGAGGGCGTCCCGCGGATCGTCTTCGCCTCCTCCAACCACGCCGTGGGCTTCACACCCCGCCCCCGGGGCGACGCACCGCACGACCCGGGGACCCTCATCCCCATCGACACCCCGCGCCGCCCGGACACCTTCTACGGCCTGTCCAAGTCCTTCGGCGAGGACCTCGCGCAGCTCTACTGGGACAAACACGGCCTGGAGACGGTGTCCGTGCGCATCGGCTCCTGCTTCCCGGAGCCGACCAGCGTGCGCATGCTCTCGGTGTGGATGAGCCCCGCCGACGGCGCCCGCCTCTTCCACGCGGCGCTGACCGCGGAGCACGTCGGGCACACGGTCGTCTACGGCTCCTCCGCGAACACCCGCCTGTGGTGGGACCTGACCACCGCCCGCGCCCTCGGCTACGAGCCGCAGGACGACTCCGAGCCGTACGCCGAGAAGCTGATCGCCGAGCAGGGCAAGCTCGACCCGGAGAACATCGCCCACGCCTACCTGGGCGGCCACTTCGTGAGCGACCCGCCGATCTGGCCGTACTGAGGCCGCCGACGCGGCGGAAATCGAGCGTCCAGTGAGCGGACGGGCACCGAACGGGCCCGTCCGCTTCCGTATTCGGGCATCTGCGCTGCCCGATCTCACGTCGCGATCTACGGCCGCCCAGGTCCGAGACGGTCACGAGCGGGGCCGAACGGGCACAAACGGGCAGCATCGACTTGACAACAGGCCTGTTCAGTCCCGCTTTGCCGCTGTAAAACTTCCCCCACGGGCTCCACCGGGCCCGAACGGGCAACCGGCCCGACCGCCCCCGAGGCGATCGAGTCACGCAGCACAGCACGGAAGCGGGTGTCGACGATGACGACGGCGAATACGGCGAAGACCGCCGAGGAACGCCAGCGTGAGATCGTGCGCCTGGCGCGGGCCACCGGCTCGGTCGACGTCACCGCGCTCGCCACCGAGCTGGGCGTCGCCAAGGAGACCGTACGCCGGGACCTGCGCGTCCTGGAGGACCACGGGCTGCTCCGCCGCACCCATGGCGGCGCCTACCCCGTGGAGAGCGCCGGCTTCGAGACGACGCTCGCCTTCCGCGCCACCAGCCACGTGCCCGAGAAGCGCCGGATCGCGGCCGCGGCGGCCGGGCTGCTCGGGGACGCCGAGACGGTCTTCGTCGACGAGGGCTTCACCCCGCAGCTCGTCGCCGAGGCCCTGCCCAGGGACCGGCCGCTGACCGTGGTCACCGCGTCCCTGCCGGTCGCGGGCTCGCTCGCCGAGGCCGAGAACATCTCGGTCCTGCTGCTCGGCGGCCGGGTGCGCTCCGGCACGCTGGCGACCGTCGACCACTGGACGACGAAGATGCTCGCCGGCTTCGTCATCGACCTGGCGTTCATCGGCGCCAACGGCATCTCCCGCGATCACGGCCTCACCACCCCCGACCCCGCGGTCAGCGAGGTCAAGTCGCAGGCGATCCGGTCCGCGCGCCGCACGGTCTTCGCCGGGGTGCACACCAAGTTCGGAGCGGTCAGTTTCTGCCGGTTCGCCGACGTCGGCGCACTGGAGGCGATCGTGACGAGCACGCTGCTCCCCGCGGCGGAGGCCCACCGCTACTCCCTGCTGGGACCGCAGGTCATCCGCGTCTGACAACCGGACCGGCCCCGGCGCCCACCCGTCCGTCGCAGAGCCAGAAATCCAACCGGCCCACCCCACCGAGCACCCCCATACCCACTCCCGTCCCCTTTGCCCCTAAATGTCCAGGAGCACCCCATGCGAACCCAGAGCCGACGCGCGCCACGCCACTTCCTCCTCGTGGCTGCCGTAGGGACGCTGATCACTCCGCTCGCCGCCTGCGCGGGCGCCGGCGGGTCCGGATCCTCCGGCGGCGACTCCATCAACGTCCTCATGGTGAACAACCCGCAGATGGTCGAGCTGCAGAAGCTCACCGCGGACAACTTCACCAAGGACACCGGGATCAAGGTGAACTTCACCGTCCTCCCCGAGAACGACGTCCGCGACAAGATCAGCCAGGACTTCGCCAACCAGGCGGGCCAGTACGACGTCGCCACCCTGAGCAACTACGAGATCCCGATCTACGCCAAGAACGGCTGGCTCCACTCCCTGGACTCGTACGTCAAGAGCGACAAGGCCTTCGACCAGGGCGACATCCTCAAGCCGATGACACAGGCACTCACCGCCGAGGACGGCAAGCTCTACGGCGAGCCCTTCTACGGCGAGTCCTCCTTCCTGATGTACCGCAAGGACGTCTTCGAGAAGGAAGGGCTGACCATGCCCGCCAAGCCCACCTGGAAGCAGGTCGCCGACCTCGCCGCGAAGGTGGACGGAGCCGGGTCCGGCATGAAGGGCATCTGCCTGCGCGGCCTGCCCGGCTGGGGCGAGGTCATGGCGCCGCTGACCACGGTCATCAACACCTTCGGCGGCACCTGGTTCGACAAGGACTGGAACGCGCAGCTGGACTCCAAGGAGTCCAAGGAAGCCACGCAGTTCTACGTCGACCTCGTGCGCAAGCACGGTGAGTCCGGGGCCGCGCAGTCCGGCTACGCCGAGTGCCTGAACAACATGACCCAGGGCAAGACGGCCATGTGGTACGACGCCACCGCCGGCGCCGGCTCCCTGGAGGCCTCCGGCTCCCCGGTCAAGGGCAAGATCGGCTACGTCCCGGCGCCGGTCGAGAAGACCGACAGCTCGGGCTGGCTCTACACCTGGGCCTGGGGCGTCCAGAAGGCGTCCAAGAACGCCGAGAACGCCTGGAAGTTCATCTCCTGGGCCTCCGGCAAGGACTACGAGAAGCTCGTCGGCGAGAAGATCGGCTGGGCCAACGTGCCCGGCGGCAAGCGGACGTCGACCTACGACATCCCGGAGTACCGCAAGGACGCGGCCGCCTTCGCGGACGTCACCCGGGACGCCATCGCGAACGCCAAGCCCGAGGACCCGGGCGTGCAGCCCCGGCCCGCGCCCGGCATCCAGTTCGTCGGCATCCCCGAGTTCACCGACCTGGGCACCAAGGTCTCCCAGGAGATCAGCGCCGCGATCGCCGGCCGCCAGTCGGTGGACAGCGCACTGAGCAAGGCACAGAAGCTCGCCGAGGCCGTCGGAAAGAAGTACCAGTGATGACCGTGACGACTCCCCCCACCCGGGTCGCCGCCGCCTCCGCGCGGCCGGCGGCCCGGCGGCCCCACCGTATGCGCGCCTGGGCCACCCGGGCCCCGCTGCTCCCCGCGCTGATCTTCATGATCGTCGTGACGCAGCTGCCCTTCGTGGCCACCCTGGTGATCTCGTTCTTCGACTGGAACGCCCTCTACCCCGACGACCGCCACTTCGCCGGCTTCGCCAACTACTCGGAAGTGCTGAGCACACCCGAACTGCGCAAGTCGGTGTGGACGACGGTCCTGCTGACCGCCACGGTCGTCCTCGTCAGCCTGGTCCTGGGCCTGATCCTGGCGCTGCTGCTGGACCGGAAGTTCCGCGGCCGGGCGGCAGTCCGCACCATGCTCATCGCCCCGTTCCTGCTCGTGCCGATCGCGGCCGCGCTGCTGTGGAAGCACGTGCTGTTCAACCCCGAGTACGGCCTGTTCAACGGCATCCTGCACTGGATCGGAGGGAACGGCGCGGCCCAGCCGGACTGGATCTCCGAGATGCCGCTGATGGCGGTCGAGGCGTCCCTGATCTGGCAGTGGACGCCGTTCATGACGCTGATCCTGCTCGCCGGACTGCAGAGCCGCGACCCGCAACTCATCGAAGCGGCACGGGTGGACGGCGCGAACGACCGGCAGGTGTTCGTCCACATGACGCTGCCGCACATCCGCCGCTACATCGAACTGAGCGTGCTGCTCGGCTCGATCTACATCGTGCAGAACTTCGACGCGGTGTACACCATCACCTCCGGCGGCCTGGGCACCGCGAACCTGCCGTACACCATCTACCAGACCTTCTACCAGGCACACGAGAACGGTCTCGCCTCCGCGGCCGGCGTCATCGTCGTCATCGGCTCGATCATCCTCGCGACCTTCGCCCTGCGCGTCGTGTCGTCCCTGTTCCGCGCGGAGGTGTCCCGCTGATGACCGCACTCACCACCACCGCAGCGCCGCGGCAGCTCCGCGGCCGGTTCCAGGGCGCCGCTCTGGGCATCGCCGCCTGGCTGGCCGGCATCCTCTTCGTCCTCCCCATCCTCTGGATGGCCCTGACGTCCTTCCACTCGGAGTCGGACGCCGCGACCAACCCGCCCTCCCTCGCCGCCTCCCTGACCCTGGACAGCTACCGCGAGTTCTTCGGCGCGGGCGGCGGCGCCAGCCCCTGGCCCTCACTGATCAACTCGCTGACGGCCTCGTTGGCGTCGACGCTGCTGACGCTGCTCCTGGCACTGCCCGCCGCCTACGCCCTGTCGATCCGCCCCGTGAAGAAGTGGACCGACGTCCTGTTCTTCTTCCTCTCCACCAAGATGCTGCCCCTGGTGGCGGGCCTGCTGCCGATCTACCTCTTCGCGAAGAACACGGGCCTGCTCGACAACATCTGGGCGCTGGTCGTCCTCTACACGGCCATGAACCTGCCGATCGCGGTCTGGATGATGCAGTCCTTCTTCGCCGAGGTACCGGTCGCGATCATCGAGGCGGCGCAGATCGACGGCGCCAGGCTGCCGACGATCCTGGGGCGGGTAGTAGCCCCCATCGCGCTCCCCGGCATCGCCGCGACCTCCCTCATCTGCTTCATCTTCAGCTGGAACGAACTGCTCTTCGCCCGAGTGCTGACCGGCGTGGTGGCCGAGACGGCCCCCGTCTTCCTGACCGGCTTCATCACCAGCCAGGGCCTGTTCCTGGCGAAGGTGTGCGCCGCGTCGCTCGTCATCTCCCTGCCGGTGCTCGCCGCGGGGTTCGCCGCCCAGGACAAGCTGGTCCAGGGCCTGTCGTTGGGAGCCGTGAAATGAAGGCCGCCGTCATCGAGTCCGTGGGCAAGGCAGTCGTGGCCGAGGTCCCGGATCCGACGCCGGGTCCGAGAGAGGTCGTGGTCGACGTGGCCGCATGCGGTCTGTGCGGCACCGACCTGCACATCCTGCAGGGCGAGTTCGCGCCGACGCTGCCGATCGTGCCGGGGCACGAGTTCGCGGGCGAGGTGGTCGGGGTCGGAACCCGGGTCACGGAAGTGTCGGTCGGCGACAGGGTGGCAGTGGACCCGTCCCTGTACTGCTACGAGTGCCGCTACTGCCGAACAGGCCACAACAACCTGTGCGAGCGGTGGGCGGCGATCGGCGTGACGACGGCGGGGGGCGCGGCGCAGTACGCGGTGGCGCCGGTCGCGAACTGCGTGAAGCTGCCGGAGCACGTCCGCACCGAGGACGCGGCGCTGGTGGAGCCCTTGTCGTGCGCGGTACGCGGCTACGACGTCCTGCAGTCCAGGCTCGGCGCCCACGTCCTCATCTACGGCTCGGGCACGATGGGCCTGATGATGCTGGAGCTGGCCAAGCGGACGGGCGCGGCGAGCGTGGACGTGGTGGATGTGAACCCGCAGCGCCTGGAGACGGCCCGCCGCCTCGGCGTCTCGGCGTCGGCGGCCAACCCCGACGAACTGGACCGGCCGCAGGGCTGGGACCTGGTCGTCGACGCGACCGGCAACGCGGCCGCGATCCAGGACGGCCTGGACCGGGTGGCGAAGGCGGGGACGTTCCTGCAGTTCGGGGTGGCGGACTATGCGACGCGGGTGACGATCGATCCGTACCGCATCTACAACCAGGAGATCACCATCACGGGCTCCATGGCGGTCCTCCACAGCTTCGAACGGGCGGCGGAGCTGTTCGCCAACGGGGTCCTGGACCCCGAGGTCTTCATCAGCGACCGCGTCCCGCTGGAGCGCTATCCGGAGGCGCTGGAACAGTTCGCGGCGGGGGTGGGCCGCAAGATCGTGGTGGTCCCGTAACCCGCGCTCCTCAAACGCCGGAGGGGCTGGTTGTTCAGCCCGTCCGGCGTTTGAGGACGAGGCCCCTTCGGGGCCGAAGCGGGGGTCTGGGGGCGGCAGCCCCCAGGGACGGGACGGGTAGGGGCGGCGGGGGCGAAAAAGCGCTGGGCCGCGGCACCGCACGCCCGTACGATCCGGCCCATGCCAAGCCCGCACGGCTTCCGCTACGAGGCCCACCCAGACGGCACCATCCGCATCAGCCACCACGGCCACCCCGCCACAACGCTCCGCGGCCGCAGAGCCGACGAGTTCCGCGCGGAGGTGGAATCGGGCGACCCCCAGCTCGTCATGGCCCGCTGGACCGGAAACTACAAACACGGCAACGAACGCACCGCCCGCAACCACCCCCGCAACCGCCGCTGACCCCGCCTCCCTCCTTCCACCAAATGGCCGCTGGGTAAGGGAACGGTAAGAGGCCTCCGGTCGTTCACCGGGCATGACAGCTATGACCCCCGGCTCGAACATCCCTCTCTCCGCCACGCGCGTGACGGTGGACGTCGCCGCACCGGTGCGGCTCGACGTATCGGGCCTGCTGCTCACCGCCGACGGCAAGGTGCGCTCCGACGACGACTTCATCTTCTACAACCAGCCCGTCGGCCCCGGCGTGACGTACCGCTCCGGCGGCGGCACCAGCCCCGACGCGATCACGGTCGACACGACGGCCGTACCCCCCGGCATCGAGAAGATCGTCGTCACCGCCAGCCCGGACGCCGCCGGCCAGACTTTCCAGGGCATCGAACCGACGGCCACCATTCGCAACGCGGACGACAACAGCGTCCTGGCCACCTTCACGCCCCCACAGCTCGGCACCGAGACGGCACTGGTGATCGTCGAGGTCTATCTGCGCAACGGCCAGTGGAAGGCCCGCGCGGTCGGCCAGGGCTACGCCAACGGCCTGGCCGGCATCGCCACCGACTTCGGCGTCACGGTCGAGGAACCGGCCCCGGCCGCCACCTCCGTGGCCCCGCCCCAGCCGGTCGCCCCACCGCCGCCCACCATGCAGCCCCCGGTCGCCCCGCCGGCCCCTCCCTTGTCGACTCCCCCCGCGCCCCAGGCCCCCGCCGCTCCCCCGGCCCCGCCCGCCGCCGCTCCCGGCGCCGGAAAGATCAACCTCGACAAGGGCCGGGTCAGCCTCCAGAAGAACCAGACCGTCTCCCTCGTCAAGGGCGGCCGCCCCCTGCTCTCCCAGGTCAAGATGGGCCTCGGCTGGGAGCCGGCGTACCGCGGCAAGGACATCGACCTGGACGCGTCCGTCATCGCCTACGGCCCGCAGCGCAACCACATCGACAGCTGCTACTTCGGCAAGCTCCAGATCGTGAACGGCGCGATCCGTCACTCCGGCGACAACCTCACCGGCGAGGGCGGAGGCGACGACGAGGTCATCACCGTGGACCTCGGACGGCTGCCTCAGGAGGTCACCGGACTGGTCTTCACCGTCAACTCCTTCTCGGGGCAGAAGTTCACCGAGGTCGCCAAGGCCTACTGCCGCCTCCTCGACGCCGCGACCGGCGAGGAGCTCGTCCGCTTCGACCTCACCAACGCCGAGCCGCAGACGGGCGTGATGATGGCGAAGTTGATCAGGCAGTTCTCCGGCGAGTGGGAGATGACGGCCATGGGCGACTTCGTGAAGGCCCGCACCGTACGGAACATGGTGAAGCCTGCGTCGCAGGCCCTGTAGTCCCCGCGACGCCTGCCGAGTTCGTCGTACGACGTCCAGGGCGCCCCCACCCCACAGGGGCGCCCGGCGCGTGCGCACTCACATCGTCGCCGCTCACATCTCAGGCGGAGGCCCGCACGACCAGCTCGGGAATGACCCAGGCATCCGCGCCGCTCATCGGCTCCGCCCCCGCGCGCAGCCGGGCGACCTGTTCGACGGCCAGTCGTCCGAGCCGCCGTTTGTCGATGTGCAGGGTGGTCAGGGCTGGTTCCACCAGCTCACCCAGCGAGAGTCCGTCGAAGCCCACGACGGCCAAGTCGTCCGGCACGCGCCGGCCCCGGCGCCGGGCGACGCGCATCGCGCCGACCGCGATCAGGTCGTTGAAGCCGAAGACGGCGGTGATGTCGGGCCGCGCGTCCAACAGCCGCTCCATGGCCGCCTCCCCACCCGCCACGCTGTGCTCGGTGCACATCGCCGTCCAGCTGTCGTCGATGTGCAGGCCGTGCCTGCGGACCTCCGTGAGGAAGGCCTGCCGCCTGAGGCCGGGCCCGTGCACGCCGTCCAGCATGCCGATCCGGCGGTGCCCCGCGCGGACCAGATGGGCCATGCCCTGTTCGAGACCGGCCTCGGCGTCGATGCCGACGGCGGCGAACCGGGTCTGCTGCGGGCCGCGTTCCAGCAGCACCAGCGGTACACCCCCGAGGTGCCGGGCGAGGACGTCGTCCGGGCTCTTGAAGTACCCCACGACCGCGTCCGCCTGGTGGGAGAGCACGTCGAGCGCCTCCTGCTCCCTGGCCTCGTCGATGCGGGAGTCCCACACCACCACCTGCCAGCCGCGCTGCTCGGCGGCCTCCAGCACTCCGGCGGCCACCTCCGGGAAGAAGGGGTTCATCAGATCCGGGATGACCAGCCCCGCCGTCACGGTCCCCTTCCGGACAAGGCCGCGCGCGAACCGGCTCGGCCGGTAGTCCAGCAACCGCGCCGCCTCCAGCACCCGTTCCTTCGTGGCCGGGTCGATCTCGCCCTTGTCGTTGACCGCGCGGGAGACCGTCTGGCGGGACACTCCGGCGAGCTTCGCGACGTCGTGGATCGTGGCCCGGCGACGGGGAGCGTCAGGCCGCTCGGCGCCCGGCTCCCGCTGCTGATCGTCCGCCCACACGCTGTGCACTGTACGCTCCGCCGGAAGTGCCGGGGTAGGAAGTGCAGCGGTAGGCCGTCGGTCGTATCCAGGGGTCCGTCGTGGCTGTGCGCGCCCACGCCCGGACGGCCTTGCGTGGCGAGCGCCGGCCGACTCGATGACCGATGGACAGCGGCAAGTTGCTCGCCATCGCCCCGCAGGGTGTGGCCCGCATCCCCCGTGAAGATGCGGGCCACGGCTCTGCTCAGGCACCCCACGGCCAGTCGGCGTCCCGAGCGGCCTCGAGCAGCGGCACCATCCGGAAGGCCGCGTCCGACAGGCCGCCGAAGGTGTGCCGGTTGCCCTTCCCCGACGGGCCGTGGCCCGCCCGGTACCCGGCGAGGTTCCAGGTGTAGACCGGCACATGGGCCGGGACCTGCTCGGTCGGGTCGCCGTGGTGGCTGGGCGCGTACTGCTCGTCGGTGACGATCAGCACCCGGTCGTGCTTCCGGTAGTGCCGGCGCACCGCCTCGGTCGTGTTCGTGCCGCCGAGGTCCTCGAAACGCTCCAGCACCTTCAGCACCGACTCGCCGCGACGGAAGGCCACCTCGCGGCTGTCCGTGCCGAACTGGACCAGGTCCGCGTCGGCCGCCCGCAGCGCGAGCGCGGTGCCGAAGATCGCCGCCGCGTCGGCCCGGTTGAGCTCCGAGCGGTCGGACAGCCGCGACCAGAACATCGAGCCCGAGCGGTCGACCAGCACCAGCGTGCGGCCGGGCAGCGCGGGCACGTTGGCCAGCGAGTGGCCGAGTGCCTGCTCCAGCGGGTACGCCCAGCGCAGCGAGGGCGCGTGCTGGTACGCGGCGAGGTACCGGAACGGGAACTGCCGCGAGCGCGCGACCTCGGCCGGGTCGCTGATCCGGGCCGCGACCCGGGCGGCGACCTCGTCCGAGACACCGGCCTCGTCGAAGTTCCGCAGGTTGCGCACGAGCGCCATCGCGCCCATGGACGGAATCACGGCCTCCCAGGCCGCCCTGTCCATCGGCCCCTGCAGCCAGCCGGCCAGCGCCTCCCAGGTCATCCCGGCCGCCGCGAGCCGCTCGGCACCGCCCTGCGACGTCACCACCGAACGCCGCTCCGCGACGGGCAGGGCCATCAGCTCGCGGTGTGCGACCAGGGTCCGGTTCGAGGCGGGCGGCACGGCCGTGTCCGGGTTGTGCCGCCGGTCGAGGGCGTACCGGAACAGCTCGCCCTGCCACGGCTTGTCCGGGTCCGGGGCCGCGTGCACCAGGTTGAGGACGTCACCGAAGCGGTAGCCCTTGGACGCGGTGTCGTACTTCAGCAGCGACTTGCCGCTGTAGAGACGCCGTACGGCGTCGGCGATACCGCGCTTGACGGGCTTGGGGACATTGCGGCCGTACGCCGCGGTCCAGTACGCGAGCAGCTCGCCGGGCTCATCCGGCCGCTGGAGCACGGAGGCGACGACCTGCCGGTTCGAGGGGCCGTCGGTGACGCCCGCGTCGAGGCGGGCCTTCACGTACTCGGCGGCGCCCACGATCGAGGCCGTACGCAGGTTGCCCGCGCCGCGCAGCCAGCCGAGCAGGCCGGCGGTCCAGGCCGGGTCGGTGACGGCGAGCTCGCCGACGAGACGGGCGAACCGGTCGTCGCGGTCGGCGCCGGTCTCGTAGAAGGTCTGCTGGGTGACGAAGTTGGCGACCGCGAGCAGGAAGAGCTCGGAGCGCGCGTCGCGCTCACGGCCCCGGCCGCCCTCGTAGGTACGGAGCACCCGTCCCGTCGACGTCACCCGCGAGGTGGGCCGCAGCCTGGAAACGGCCCGGGTATTGAATCGCGCCATGATGAATTCCCCCCCATCACTGGTGTTTCGGAGGGAGGCGCAACAAAAGGTGGGTGCCCGAGATCAGGAGTCGGCGACGGACTTTAGCCTGGTGCTCTTCCGAATTGAGCTACACCGACCCGAAGTCGATGACGGGATTCGAACCCGCAACCGCCAGATCCAAGGAAGTAACCGTTGCCTGCGCACCGGGCACCCACCATGAGCTGCGCCTCCCGAGATCAAGTCGGCTGCGGCTGGTGGATTCTCTTTGCAAAAGAAGTAGCCGCTGCCTTCGCACCGGGAGGTGCGATGTCGTGATCTCACTGTAGGAGGCGCAACTCGGGTGGAGCGAGCCAATTAAATTCAGCCGCGCTTCTGGCGCTTCCAGGGCCCGGTGATGGCCAGCATGATGCCCGGCGTCTGGATGTTGGCGTACAGGGTCCGGCCGTCGCACGAGAAGGTCACGCCGGTGAACTCGCTGTATTCCGGCTCCTCTTCGGTGCCGATGTTCAGCTCGTTGCGGGCGATGGGGTACGTGCGTCCGCTGTCGGTGGCGCCGAAGAGGTGCTGGATGCCCTCGCCGTCCTCGGCGATGACGAGACCGCCGTACGGGGAGACGGTGATGTTGTCGGGGCCGTCGAAGGCGCCGTCCTTCGAGGGGTCGGGGTTGACGCCGAGGAGGACCTTCAACGTCAGGGTGCGGCGCTTGGGGTCGTAGAACCAGACCTGGCCGTCGTGCTGGACGGGGCTCTCCGCGCGGGCGTAGGAGGAGACGATGTAGGCGCCGCCGTCACCCCACCACATGCCCTCCAGCTTGCGGGCGCGGGTGACCTCGCCGTCGGCGAACTGCTTGCGCACGGGCGTGGTCTTCGCGTCGCGGTCGGGGACGTCCACCCAGTCGACGCCGTAGACGGTGCCGATCTTCGTGGCGCGGGAGAGGTCGTCGACGAACTGGCCGCCGGAGTCGAAGCACTTGGGGGCCTGCAGGGCGCCCGCGTCGTCGGCGAGGGTGCGGAACTTGCCGCGGCCGTACTCGAAGCCCTTCGGCGGGGTCCAGCGGAAGAAGAGGCCGTTGGGCGAGGCCGCGTCCTCGGTGAGGTAGGCGTGGCCGCGCTTGGGGTCGATGACGACGGCCTCGTGGTCGTAGCGGCCGAAGAACTTCAGCGGCTTGGGGTCGCGGTTGGCACGGCGGTCGACGGGGTCGACCTCGAAGACGTAGCCGTGGTCCTTGGTCATGCCGTTGGTGCCGGCCTTGTCGGAGTTCTCCTCGCAGGTGAGCCAGGTGCCCCACGGGGTGCGGCCGCCCGCGCAGTTGGTGGAGGTGCCGGCGATGCCGACCCACTCGGCGACCTGGCCGTCGGGGCGTACCTCGACGACCGTGCAGCCGCCGGACGCGGCGGGGTCGTAGACCAGGCCCTCGGTGAGCGGGACCGGGTACTGCCACTTGCTTCGCGGGCCCTTCAGCTCGTGGTTGTTGACGAGGAGGGTGGTGCCGCGCGGGCCGTCGAAGGTGGCCGTGCCGTCGTGGTTGGAGGGGGTGAACTCGCCCGACTCCAGCTTGGTGGTGCCGCTGTAGGTGATGACGCGGTACTTGAACCCGGCGGGCAGCGCGAGGATGCCCTTGGGGTCCGGGATCAGCGGTCCGTATCCGACTCCGCCACCAGAGGCGTCCGCGGACTCCTCGCTCGCGGTCTCGGACTCCGTGGACGCGAGCGCGTTCGGCGCGGTGCCGAGCACGCCGGCGCTGCCCGCCAGCGCGACCCCGGCACCGGTGATCGCGGAGTTTCTGGCGAAGTCCCTGCGGGTGAGCGACATGGTGTCTCCTGTGACAGTGGGTGTGCCGTGGGAGGTGGCGGACTCCGGGACGGCGCCACAATCCCGCCCACATCTGAACACCAGTTGAACAACGCCCCAAGGGGCGCGGGGAACTGCGCGACCAGCCCCCACGCACCCGCAGACGCCACCCGACCGTTACCCGCCCTGTTGCGATCGCGCCTTGAACGCAGCCTTCCGCGCTTCCTTCGCGATCCGCTTGTCCGGATGCAACCGCCCCATCGCCTCCAGCACATCGGCGGTCGCCGGATGATCCACCCGCCAGGCCGCCGCGAAGAACCCACTGTGCTGCGCCGCCAGCCCCTGCACCAGCGCCCTCAGCTCGTCGGAGTTCCCCTCGGCCGCCAGCTGCGCGGCCACCGTGTCGACGGTCAGCCAGAACACCAGGTCCTGGGACGGCGCGGGAACGTCGGAGAATCCCGCCTCGGTCAGCCAGACCCGGGCCAGCCCGCCGAGCTCCGGATCGTCGAGGACCTCCCGCAGGGCCGGCTCGGCCTCCGCGCCCACCAGGGACAGCGCCTGCTGGCAGCGCAGCCGCCGCAGCGGCGCCCCCGCGTCCAGGCCCCGTGCCGCAGCCAGCAACTCCCGTGCCGCGGCGAGCGGTTCGCGCCGGGCCAGCCACTGCTCGGTCTCGGCCTGGGCGGCGGACTGCGGATAGGTGGCCGTGCCGTCGAGGAGGGCGTCGGCGCCCTTGTCCGCGAGGTCCCCGACCGCCGGGGCCTCGAACCCGGCCTCCAGCAGCCGGGAGCGCAGTCCGTAGCGCCCGAGCGGGGTCAGCCGCACCATGCCGTAGCGGGAGACGTCGGTGTCGTCGACGGCCGGCGGCTCCTCGGCGGCGGCCTCGGCGTCGGCCATCAGCGCCTCGTCCACCGGCTGGTACTGCACCAGCCCGACCGGTTCCAGCAGCCGGAACTGGTCGTCGAGGCGCATCATCGCGTCGGAGACCTGCTCCAGCACGTCGTTCGTGGGCTCGCCCATGTCACTGGGGACGATCATGGACGCGGCCAGCGCGGGCAGCGGGACAGGGCCGTCGGCGGGGCCGTCCTCGCTGACCGTCAGCAGGTAGAGGTTGCCGAGGACGCCGTCGAGGAACTCCGCCTCGGCCTCCGGGTCCCAGTCCAGCGAGGAGAAGTCGACCTCACCGCCGGCGTCCATGGCGTCGACCAGGTCGTCGAGGTCGGGCACGCTCGCGTCCGCGAGCACCGTCTCCAGCGCGCCCAGCCACACCCCGAGCACGTCCTGCGGCGAACCGCCGGTCAGCACGGCCAGTTCGGCGCCGGCCTCGACCGTGCCCGCGTCCTCGTCGACGATCTCGACCAGCCCGGTGTCGACGGCCACGCGCCACGCCTCGCCGGCGTACGCCGCGGCGTCGTCCCCGCTCAGCCCCAGTACCTCGGCGGCGGCCGGCAGCTGCTCCTCGACCAGTCCGCCCCCGGCGTCGACCCGGGTGTCGGGCCCGGCCCAGCGGGCCAGCCGGGCGGCCCGGGAGAGCAGTGGCGTGGACAGGGCGTCCCGCGCCAGCTCCGCCTCGGGGTGCAGCCGCACCGGCGGCAGGGGGGAGCGGGAGCTGTCTGACATCGGCTGGTTCTCCTAGGGCGCTCTGCAGGGCCGTACCCATCACGACGCATCACGGCTCAGCCGTGGCACTGCACGGCTCAGCCGCTGCACAACACGGCTCAACCGCTCAGCCTAGACGGATTTCCACCCATGCCGCCCGGTTCATGTACCCGTCAGGCCGCGTACATGGCCGAAACCTTGACAAGTGGCCTGAGCAGGCAGGAGATTACGCGCGTAGAAATCCGGCGGACATCTGTTCACTGTATTTTCTACGCGCGTTGCCGCCGCCCCACCGGTCGCGACTGACCTGTTCCGACCTGTTCCACGCTCCACCCTCGTCCCGGCACCCATGTATGTCCCCGGAGGGATCCCGTTGCCGAGCAAGAAGTCCGCGCGTCTCGCCGCGCTCACCGTCGCCGCCGTCTGTTCCGCGGCGTCCACTGTCGCCCTCACCGTGCCCGCGCACGCCGACTCCGTGCGCATCCATGACATCCAGGGCAGCACCCGAATATCCCCGTACGCCGGCAAGCAGGTCACGGACGTGACCGGAATCGTCACCGGCGTGCGCACCTACGGCTCGTCCCGAGGCTTCTGGATCCAGGATCCGAACCCCGACGCCGACCCGGCCACCAGCGAGGGCGTCTTCGTCTTCACCAGCTCGGTCCCGAAGGTCGCCGTCGGCGACTCGGTCGTGGTCTCGGGCACGGTCTCGGAGTTCGTGCCGGGCGGCACCTCCTCCGGCAACCAGTCGCTGACCGAGATCACGCGGCCGACGGTCACCGTCGTCTCCGGCGGCAACGCGGTCCCGGCCGCGACGGTCATCGACGAGGACTCGGTGCCGGACGCGTACACCCCGGCCGGCGACACCGCCGCGAACGGCTCGATCAACGGCCTGACGCTCCAGCCGTCGGCGTACGCCCTGGACCACTACGAGTCGCTGGAGGGCATGAACGTCCGGGTCGCCGACGCCCGCGTGGTCACCGCCACCGACGACTTCCACGAGCTCTGGGTTACGGTGAAGCCGTGGGAGCACCGCAACCGCCGCGGCGGCTCGGTCTACGGCTCCTACGACTCCCAGAACACCGGCCGGCTGCAGATCCAGTCCCTCGGCGCGAGCGCCGACTTCCCGGTCGCGAACGTCGGCGACACCCTCGCCGGCAGCACCGCCGGCCCGCTGGACTACAACCAGTTCGGCGGCTACACCCTCGTCGCGAGCGAGCTCGGCACGCTCAAGAGCGGTGGGCTGAAGCGGGAGACGACGCAGAAGCAGGGGCGCGGCGAGCTGGCGGTAGCGACGTACAACGTCGAGAACCTGGACCCGTCCGACACCACCTTCGCCGAGCACGCCTCCGCGATCGTGAACAACCTCCAGTCGCCCGACATCGTGTCCCTGGAGGAGATCCAGGACAACAACGGCGCGACGAACGACGGTACGGTCGCCGCCGACCAGACGATGCAGAAGCTGATCGACGCGATCGTCGCCGCCGGGGGCCCGGCGTACCAGTGGCGCTCCATCGACCCGGTGAACAACGCCGACGGCGGTCAGCCGGGCGGCAACATCCGCCAGGCGTTCCTGTTCAACCCCGAGCGGGTCTCCTTCACCGACCGCGCGGGCGGCGACGCCACGACCGCCGTCGGCGTGACCAAGGTGAACGGCAGGGCGGCGCTGACGGCCTCCCCCGGCCGCATCGACCCGGCGAACGCGGCCTGGACGAACAGCCGCAAGCCGCTGGCCGGTGAGTTCGTCTTCCGCGGCCGCACGGTCTTCGTGATCGCCAACCACTTCGCGTCCAAGGGCGGCGACCAGTCGCTGCACGCGCAGTACCAGCCGCCGGTGCGCAGCTCGGAGACCCAGCGCCACCTCCAGGCGACCGCGGTGAACGCCTTCGTCAAGGACGTCCTGGCCGTCCAGAAGAACGCGGACGTCGTCACGCTCGGCGACATCAACGACTTCGAGTTCTCCGGCACCGCCGAGCGCCTCGAGGACGGCGGTGCGCTGTGGTCGGCGATCAAGTCGCTGCCCCGGAGCGAGCGTTACTCGTACGTCTACCAGGGCAACGCCCAGACGCTGGACCAGATCCTGGTCAGCCCGTCGATCCGGCGCTCCTGCGACTTCGAGTACGACAGCGTGCACATCAACTCGGAGTTCAACGACCAGATCAGCGACCACGACCCGCAGGTGCTGCGGTTCCGGCCGTAGCGTCCGGTGTGTGTCAGGACTGGCCGAACACGCCGTTCAGCCAGTCCTGCCAGGCGGTTTCGCACTCCTTGATGCCGGCGCCCGGCGTGAAGTCGTGCAGGGAGATGCCGACCGGGTGGCCCCAGTGGTTGCGCCCGAAGATGCGGGTGAGGCCCCGGTCCGTGCGCAGCCCGATGAAGTACGGGTCGCGGTAGTCGACCACGGCGTCGAACTCGTCGGGCCCGTGCACGGTCACCCGCGTCCCGGCGGCCACGTCCTCCCCGACGCCGAGCGCCCGCCCGACGACGGCGAGGGCGTCGGCGGCCTTTGCCGCCTCGGGTCCGTCGAAGGTGGCGAAGGCGGCCGGCCGGGGCGCGAAGTGGACCAGGTACTCCCGCAGGGTGTGCAGATAGAAGTCGGTGTGCTTGGCGGCGCCGTCGTACTGGTTGTCCCAGTCGTCGACGAAGATCCCGCTGTGCACGTACCGCACCCAGGCGCGCCGGCCCTCGTCGCGCGCTTCGATGGTGTAGTCGAGCTGGTTGGCACTCTGCTCGGCGATGCCCTCGACGTCCTCGACGCGGTTGGTGTAGCGGTGCGGCGGGTCCCAGGCGGTGACGGTGGACCCGAAGGGTCCCTTGCCGCCGACCTTGGGCTCCGGGGGCTCCATCGGCCACAGATAGCCACCGGTCCCCGTGGTGATCGCCTCCCACACCTCCTGCGGGGTGGCGTCGACCTCGAACTCCCGGGCGATCTCGAATTCCTTGGACATGGCGGACTCCTGACTGCTTGCTATTCCAACTCGGTCTGCTTGAGCGTGGGATGGACGGCCACGACGATCCTGTGATCACGGCCGCCTTCGGCGTCCGGAGCGTCGTACTTGTGGATCAGGGCTGTGACTCCTGCCGTCAACTCCTGCACGAAAGCGGCCCGTTCGGCGGCCGAGGCGAAGCGCACCTCGCCGTCGAGCGCGTACGTGGCGAGTCGTTTGCGGGCCTTCGTCGCGCCCGTGATCAGCGCACCGACGTCCCGTACGAGGCGGGCACCCAGTGCCAGCAGCCAGCGCGCGGAGAGCTGGTCCCGGAAGCGGTCCGGGTCCGGCTGCACGGCGGCGAGCGCGAGCGGCGAGATGACGTACGAGGCCGCGGTCGCCCGCATCAGCCGCTCGGTGACGTTGCCCTTGCGGCGCTCGTCGGCCAGCTCTACCAGGCCGTGCCGCTCCAGCGCCTTCAGGTGGTAGTTCACCTTCTGCCGCGGCAGCCCGACCTTGCCGGCCAGCATCGCCGCCGACGCGGGCCCGGCCGCCAGCTCGGCGAGCAGTCGGGCCCTTATGGGGTCCAGGGAGACGGCGGCGGCCTCGGGGTCCTCGATCACGGTCACATCCAGCATGCATCCACCGTCCCACCGAAAACTTTTTTTGTCCAGACGGTTGGAATGTTCGGCCGTCAGGCGGGGACGAGGCCCAGGGCATGGTCGTACCGGTTGACCGTGCTGCCCTTCAGCCCGGGCCAGTTCTGCACCCGCTCCCACAGTGCGGAGCCCGAGCCGACGCCCTCGCCGGGCCCGGCCAGGGCGTCGATGTGGTGCTGGGCGGTCTCCCACTCGGCGTAGTTGAGGACGCGTGTGCCGTCGGTGCTCAGGTGGAAGTGGGCCGCGATTCCGCCGGGATGCGGGTTCGGCTCGCTGTCCAGGGCCTCGAAGACGGCGTCGACCCAGGCGCGCTGCCGGTCGGGGTCGGGCCCCTCGAACTCGACGTCGACGATCACGACGCAGCCCGGCACCCGGGTGCCGTGGTCGTCCCGGGTGCCGCTGCGGTAGTGCCGGTACCGGTCGAGCCTCAGTCGCTCGATTCCGGGTACGGCCGTGTCGATCTCGTCGTTGCGCTCCTGGCGGTGGGTTTTGACGAAGGCGTCGTAGGCCTGCTCGTTCCGCCACCGCGAGTAGTGCAGGAGGGTGGAGCCGTCGTGGCCTGCGTAGACGTGGTAGCCGAGGAGACCGGCGGCGGGCCAGGGGCGCCGCTCCCAGGTGCCGGCGATGGCCTCGACGGCCTGCTTCTGCCGCTCGGGGGCGCCGACGCGCCACGTACTGAAGAAGGACGCCCCGACCTCGGGGCGGGTGAGGTCGGGGTGGGTGTCGGTACGGCGGGTCATGGGAGGCTCCGGGTGCTCGGTGAGGGTGATCGGCGATCTCTGCACCGACCACCCTTCAACCTCAACCGGACTTCAGGTCAAGCGGGTTGGGGTGAGCCCCGCAGTCGGGGGGAAGACCCGCGTGGAGGCGGCGCGCCTCACGGGTACTGGCGCTGCTTGCGCATCACCTCCACCACGATCACCGCCAGGACGACCGTGGCCACCACCGGTCCCGGATGCCGCAGCCCGAACCGGACGGCCGTGCGGAGCGGATACGGCACGTTCTTCTCCGCGGTGTGTCCGGCCCGGCCCGTCCGGTCCTGCACGGCGTGGCCCGCCTGGGTGGCCCGGTCCTGCACGGCGTGGCCCGCATGGGTGGCCCGGTCCTGCAGCGCGTGCCCCGCATGGGTGGCCCGGTCCTGCAGGGTGTGCCCCGCCCGGGTCGCCCGGTCCTGCGCCGTGTGGCCCGCGTGGGCCGCGGTGCTGCGCAGCTGCACGGTCATCGCGCCGGCCTTGTCCCGCAGGTCGGCGGCGCGTGCCCGCGCGCGGCCCTTCACGTCGGCCTTGCCCGCCAACTCCTCGACGGTGTCGCCGAGTTGCTTCCTGGTCCGCTCGATCTGGCGGCGCAGCTCGTCGGGTCCCTTGGCGCCGCCGGTCGCCTTGCCGACGGCCGCCTTCGCCGCGGAATGGGCCTTGCCGCCCTTGTCTCCCGCCTTCCTGTGCGTCATCGATGCGCCCTTTCCCTGATCTCCTCGACATCGGCCCTGACGCTGCCGAGCGTCTCCTCGGGCCTGGGCGGTGCGGCCCGCCGCAGCTGGGCGCGGCCCGCCGCGGCCAGCAGGCCGGCGACCAGGAACAGCACCCCGGTGACGATCAGCGCCGCGGCCCAGACGGACAGCGTCAGCGAGAGCGCGGCGGTGGCCGTACCGGCCAGGGCGAGCAGACCGGCGTAGGCGACGGCGCCCGCCGCCCCCAGCAGCCCGCCGCCGCGTCCGGCGCGCCGGCCCTTGGCGGCCAGCTCCTCCTTCGCGAGGGCGACCTCCTGCCGCACGAGCTGGGACAGCTGCTCGGTGGCCTTGCCGACGAGTTCGCCCACGGAGTGGTGCTCGTCGCGCACGGGCCGCGCGGTGTCCATGGTCCCGGTCACGGTGCTCCGCCTCCTCTCGGTTTCGGAACACCCCGGGTACCCGGCGGAGCCCCCGCTACGCCGCCCACCGGGACGCATCTGCCAGGTGGCGGCCGTACCGCGGCCTGCGGTCGTTCGCGGCGGGTCGCGTCCCGCCGGATCTCCTCCTACCGCCCCTCGGCTCCCCCCTCGCCCAGCCGGGCCAGCTGGCTCTGGAACCAGTCGAGGCGGGCCTGCAGCAGGGCGGCCTCGGCGGCGAGTTCGGGCACGCCCGGCTCGTCGGCGGCCCCGAGGCCGGCCACCGCCACGGACGCCGACTTCCCGGCCACCACGCGCAGCCCCTCCCCCGCCAGCCGGGCGAACCCCGCGAGCGAGACGGACGTACGGCCGCGCAGGCAGCCCGCGCAGGAGGGGGCGAGCGCCCGCCAGCCGGGGCGGCCCCAGCCGGCGTCGGCCAGGGCGACGGCGACCGTACCGCAGGCGCACGGGCCGACGGTGACGGCGCGCACCCGCTGGCGTGCGGAGCGGAAGCCGCGCTCGAAGCGGATGTACCGGCCCAGCACGGTGACCTCGAGCAGCACGGCCGCCCGGTGCTCGGCCGTGCACAGCAGCGCCTCGGCCGCCGTACGGTCGTGCACGCAGTGGAAGCCGCAGTCGCAGCGGCGGCTCGGTGCCCGGTGCCGCAGGCCGTAGACGCAGGACGCGTCGGCCAGGACTCCGTACGGCAGCGCGCCGCCCAGCGACACACCGGTGAAGGCGGCCCGGGTGCCGTCCTGGGACAGCATCGGGTGGGCGATCTTGTATCCGGTCGGCGGCTCCGTAGGGCGTTCCTCCGGAAGCCGCAGCCTCATCGGGCGGCCGGGACCTCTTCGGACGCCGGCGCCTCGACGGCCCCGGGCTCCGAGATCTCCTCGACGAGCTCCTCGGCGAGTTCGAGTTCTTCGGCGTGCGTCTGCGGCCGCTCTTCCGCGACTCCGGTGGCGAGTGCCTTGCCGAGCTTCATGACGCCTCCCATGACCAGGGGTCGTTTGACCGTCCCGGCCATGGTGACCCATCACGGCCCACTTTGGACATAGGGCCTACAACGGCCAAGAGTGGCCCCCGACAGCCCCTACTCCTCAGCATTGCTTATCGACATCTCGTAGAAGAATTAAGTGGAGCTACGCAATCGCCGCGCCGACACTACTCCCATGACGACGACCGCCTCCTCCTCCGCCGCCTCCGCCACCCCCTCCGCCCCTCCCTTCGGCCGCGCCCTGTGCGCCATGATCACGCCTTTCACCGAGGCGGGATCGCTCGACCTCGACGGCGCTCAGCGGCTCGCCGACCGGCTGGTGCGCGAGGGCTGCGACGGCCTGGTGCTCTCCGGCACGACCGGCGAGTCGCCGACCACGAGCGACGCCGAGAAGTCCGAGCTGATCCGGGCCGTCCGGGAGGCGGTGGGCGACCGGGCGTCGGTCGTCGCGGGTGTCGGCACCTTCGACACCCGGCACACCGTCGAGCTGGCCCTGGCGGCGGAGAAGGCGGGCGCGGACGGCCTGCTGGTGGTCGCGCCGTACTACAGCAAGCCCCCGCAGGACGCCGTCGAGGCCCACTTCCGCGAGGTCGCCGACGCGGCCGGACTGCCGCTCGCGCTGTACGACATCCCGGGCCGCACCGGCACCCGCATCGAGCCGGAGACGCTGATCCGGCTCGCCGGGCACCCGCGGATCGTCGCGGTGAAGGACTGCTCCTACGACTTCCTCGCCGCCCAGAAGGTGCTCGCCCGCACGGAGTTGGCGTACTACGCGGGCTGCGACGAGCACAACCTCGCGCTGTACGCGGTGGGCGGCGCCGGGTATGTCAGCACGGTCGCCAATGTGATCCCAGGTCATCTCCGTTCGGTGCTGGACGCGTTCGAGGCGGGCGACACCCCCGTGGCCGCCCGCCTCCAGCAACGCGCCACGCCGCTCATCGAGTTGATGATGGCGGCGGGCCTGCCCGGCACCGTCACCGCCAAGGCCCTGCTCAACGAGCTCGGCCTGCCCGCGGGCCCGGTCCGCGCACCGCTGCGGCCCGCCGGCCGGGAGGCGGTCGACGGGCTGCTGGCGGCGTACGCGGAGCTGACCGCCGGCTGATCAGCGCTCGGCGAAGACGGGCTGCCACTCCAGGGTCTGGAGGTCGTCGTCCATGACCCGGGTGCCGCTGAGCGGTACCACCTTGTCGCTGCCGATCGTGACCAGCACCAGCCGGTCGCGGTACGGCTCCTTCAGGCTCGTGGTCCGCTCCCAGGCGATGAGCCGCTTGTCGTCGGCCCAGGCGAGCAGTTCGGCGCCGCGGACCTTGGTGATCTCGTGGCCCGTGCGGGGATCGACGATCGAGGAGTACGACTTGCCGGGGGTGCCGTCGACCTCCTTCGTCAGGCCGAGGGCGGCGAGCCTGCCGTTCGGGGACAGCCGCGCGCCGACGTCCCACCGCAGGTGCTTCTCGTCCGCGGGCGGAGCGACCTTGTTGCCCGAGCGGTCGTAGAACTGCTCCAGGCCGTCCCGCGGTCCGACGGTCCGCGCGAACACCAGCCGGTCGTCGCGGCTGAAGGCGAAGTCCGCGCGGCCGGTGATCTCGCGACCGTGCGTGACCTTCGCCCATGAGGCCCCGCCGCCGACCAGATCGAGGAGGAGGAAGCCGGTCCGGCTCGAGCTGTGCGGCGTCTCCCACGCGACCCCGCCGCCGCCGACGCTCCCGAGCTTCTCGAGCGCATCCGGATTCTCGGCGTAGGTCGTCGCGACGAGCCGACTGCCGTCACTCGAGAACGCGAGCCCGCCGACTCCTTGCTGGACCGGGATCCACCGCTCGACCTCCCCCGTCGCGAGGTCGAGCAGCCCGATCCGGTGGGCGGGCAGGTTCCGCTCCAGCACGGCGGCCGTCCTGAGGCCTGGTGCCACGGCGACATGGGACCACCGGGTGTCCTTCCGGTACGTACCCGTCCCGGGATCGAGCAGCCAGTACGTCCGTACGAAGGTCCCCTCGTCCTTCGTCTGCCTCGCGGGCTCCCCCGTGTAGTACGCGGCGAGCACCGACCTCCCGGCCGCGATCGCGTCGCGGGGCGGTGACTGGTCGGGGTGGGCGCTGGTCCCGCCGTGCTCCAGGACGCTCGCGGGACGTACGTCGTCCTTGCCCGGGGCCAGCATCGGCACGGCCACCGCGACGGCGACCACGGCCGCGGTGGCCGCGGCGACGGAAGCGAGCCTGCGGGTCCGGCGGCGCCGGCGGGCCGCGAGCACCCGGTCGGCGAACCCGGGCCCCGCCGACGGCTGTTCGACGGCCAGCTCCCGCAGGGAGTCACGTACGAGTTCCTCGACGTTCACGGACGTACCTCCACGGGCGAGAAGTCACGGGACGGCTGCTGCGAAGCGCTCTCAGCCGGGCCGAGGGCGGCCAGTTCGGGCGCGAGGACGCGCAGCCGGGCGAGCGAGCGGTGGGTGGTGGACCGTACGGTGCCCACGGAGCAGCCGAGGATGCGGGCCACGTCGGCCTCCGGCAGGTCCTCGAAGTAGCGCAGGACCAGCACGGTGCGCTGACGTGCGGTCAGCCGGGCGAGCGCGCCGCGCATCAGCAGCCGCAGCTCGGCGACGGGCGCGGTGTCCGGGGCGGCGCCGGACTCGGGCGGCTCGGCGACGGTCAGCTCCCGTCGCCGCCACTTCAGCCGCCAGCGGCTGATCTGCTGCCGGTACAGGATCTGGCGTACGTACGCCTCCGGTTCGTCGATGCGGTGCCAGCGGCCGGCCGCTTTGATCAGGGCGTTCTGCAGGAGGTCCTCCGCGGCGTGCCGGTCGCCGCCGGCCAGCAGGACCGCGGTCTTCAGCAGCGCGGACGACCGGTTCTCCACGAACTGGCGGAAGCTGTCCTGCGCTTCGGCATCCATCGTCACCTTCAATTCCCCCGGACGGGCCCGGTGCCCGCCTCTCCTACCCCTTGTGACGCGTGCAGGACGCGGCCGCTATGCCGGTCCACAGGAAAAAGATCCTGCACGGGCCGGGGCCCGTACCGCCTCCGTGTGCGGTACGGGCCCCGGCCTCGCGCTGTGCCCGGTGCGGTGCGCTCAGCCCCAGCGGTACCCGTCGCCGAAGAGCAGGAAGTGCTCCAGCACGTCCTCCATCGGGTCGTCCACCTGCCCCACGTTGATCAGGGCGATACGGGGGCCGTTGTGCGAGGCCGTGTTGGTCTCGTCGGCGTGGGCGGCCCCGGCCGGCAGCCAGCAGGCCCCCGCCACGCTCACCGCACCGATCACCAGGCGCCATACCGTCCTCGTCCGCTTGCTCGTCTTCACTCGACCCGTCATCGGCCCTCGGTCCTCATCTCGTCGGTTCGGCGTGTGATCGGACACTGCGTCCACCCGTTCATCTGCCTGGACCGCGCCGAGGTCACGTCGAGTAACCCGTACGAGAGCGCGTCGCCGCGCCTGCGGTCACGACGCCGGGGCCGGAAGGGGCGCCGGGGCCGGAAGGGTGTCGGAGCGCAGCCGTGCCTCCACGTCCTCCAGGTCCGCGATGGCGTGCTGGATGTCCTCCTCCAGCACCGTGAAGATCCGCGGCGTCGCGGTCGTCTCCCGGAACAGCTCGCAGCGGCGCTGGGCCGCCCGCAGATAGCCGAGGACGGTGCGGATGTACTCGGTGGGCGGGAACGCGACGTACTGGCTGAGCAGCGAGTCCAGGGTCAGCGAGGCCTTCTGGACGTCGGCCGTCATCACCGAGAACAGGTCCCAGGTCTCCCGGTCCTCGGAGGACAGGCGCGGCAGCAGCCACTCGTACGCCTGATCCCTCCTGACCAGCCCCTCGTGCACGCACCGCCGCACCGCCAGCAGGCTGAGCCGGATGTCCGGCGCGATGGGATACACCTGGCCGGGGTCGATCCCGAGGGTCGTGCGGAGGTCGGCGATGTTGGTGACGGTCTTGTCGAGGTCGTCCAGACAGACCCGCAGCAGCGCCACGTTCCGGTAGAACTCCGGGTCCCGGCACTGCAGGTCGTGGTAGCCGGCGAGCCGCTCGGCCGCGGCCTTGACATTACGATCAATCAGCGCGATCTGCTCGAACGCCCCCGCGTCCCGCAGAATCTCCAGCGCCTGCTCGCCACGGTCCCGGGTCAGCGCCTTGGCGAAGCAGAACCCGGCCAGCGAGAAGAGCGAGCCGATGACGAAGTCCTTCTCCTCGTTGAAGATGTTCCGCAGGTTCTGGTACGCGATCACGGAGATCAGAACCAGCAGGACCAGACCGGCGAGCGCCCACCTGTACTGCCTCGTCGACGGCCTCTCCTGAAGAATCTCCCGTATCGGCATCGCCTTGCCCCCTTGCGACCGTTGCCGTGGAAGGTCAAGGTTCTTGAGGGCCGGTCGGCGGCGTCAAGAGCGGCAGAGGGGTCGCAAGGGGGCGTCCGGAAGGCCCGGAAGGCCGGTCGCCGTCAGTTGTGGCTGTGCAGGATGTCGTTCAGGCCACCCCAGACCGCGTTGTTCGGGCGGGCCTCGACGGTGCCGGTGACCGAGTTGCGGCGGAAGAGGATGTTGGAGGCGCCGGACAGCTCGCGGGCCTTGACGATCTGCCCGTCGGGCATGGTCACACGCGTCCCCGCGGTGACGTACAGACCGGCCTCGACGACGCACTCGTCGCCGAGCGCGATGCCGACGCCCGCCTCGGCGCCGATGAGGCAGCGCTCGCCGATGGTGATGATGACGTTGCCGCCGCCGGACAGCGTGCCCATGGTGGAGGCACCGCCACCGATGTCGGACCCGTCACCGACCACGACACCCGCCGAGATACGGCCCTCGACCATGGACGTACCGAGGGTGCCCGCGTTGAAGTTCACGAAGCCCTCGTGCATGACGGTGGTGCCCGCGGCGAGGTGGGCACCGAGCCGCACACGGTCGGCGTCGGCGATGCGCACGCCCTTGGGGGCCACGTAGTCCGTCATGCGCGGGAACTTGTCGATGGAGGTCACCTGAAGGTGCAGCCCCTCGGCCCGGGCGTTGAGCCGGACCTTTTCGACATCATCGACGGCGACCGGGCCGAGGGAGGTCCAGGCGACGTTGGCGAGGAAGCCGAACTGGCCCTCCAGGCTCAGGCCGTGCGGCTTGACCAGCCGGTGCGACAGCAGATGCAGGCGCAGGTACACGTCGTGCGCGTCGATCGGCTTCTCGTCGAGCGAGGCGATGACCGTGCGGACCGCGACGACCTCGACGCCCCGGCGCGCGTCCGGCCCGATCGCCGCGGTGGCGCCACCGCCGAGCAGCTCCGCGGCGCGCTCGGCGGACAGCCGCTCACTGCCGGCGGGACCCGGCTCAGCGACGAGCTCGGGCGCGGGGAACCAGGTGTCGAGAACAGTGCCGTCAGCAGCAATCGTGGCAAGGCCGGCGGCCACGGCGCCGGTGGTGCGAGGAGCAGTCGTGTCGGTCATAAGGGCAACCTAACGTGACCCCCACCGCGGGGGCGAACCGACGGGGGTGCGTCTCACGTGCCGGGCGGTACGGCGAAAGCAGCCCGTCCGGCGTTTGAGGACGAGGCCCCCGGCGGTCACGGAATGACCCGCGCCAGCACCTCCCGCGCGTACTCCTCGTCATAGGTACCCCCGGCAAGCAGCACCTGCAGACAGATCCCGTCCATCAACGCCACCAACGCCCGCGCCGTCACCGCATCCGTACGGCGGGACAACCGATCGGCGAGATCCCGCACCCACTCCGCGGCTACCGGCCGCAGCGCAGGACGACGCAGCGCGGCGAGATAGAGCTCGTACTCCAGCTCGACACCCGTCCGCTCCCCCGCCAGCCACTCCCCCATCCAGCCCGCGAGCTCGGCGGCAAGGTCGGCCTCCGGATCCTCCAGCCCCCCACGCGAGGCGATCACCTTGGCAAAACCCTCGTTGGCCTGGCGCAGAGCGGCGACCAGCAGATCGTCGAGGGTCTTGAAGTGGTACGTCGTCGAGCCGAGCGGCACATCCGCCTCGGCCGCGACGGTGCGATGACTCAGCCCCCCGATCCCCTTCTCCCCGACGACCCGAATCGCCGCATCGATGATCCGCTGACGCCGCTCGGGGTCATAGCGCCGCGGCATCAGTGCGCACCCCCCAGATTCAGCACCACCACACCGACGATGATCAGCGCTATCCCGGTGGCCTTGGCGACCGTCATCCCCTCCCCCAGGAACAGGATCCCGATGGTGGCGATGGCCGCGGTGCCGACACCGGACCAGATCGCGTACGCCGTACCGACCGACACCGTCCGCAGTGTCTGGGCGAGCAGCACGAAGGAGACGGCGTACCCGAGGACGGTCAGCAGCGACGGCCAGAGCCGGCTGAAACCGTCGCTGTATTTCAAGGCGGTCGTACCGCCCACCTCGGCCGCGATGGCTGCGGCGAGCATCAGGTATCCCATGCGTACGAGCGTACACAACGTTGCGTACGACCGTACACATCGACACCCCGGCCGGACCGGATCAGATCAGCAGGTGCGGCGGCGATACCCCGCTTCCCCCGCCGGTACGACGTCCAGGTCCCGCAGCACCACCGACAGCCTGTCGCCCCACTCCGCGCACGCGGCGGCGAGGCCGTCCGACCGGTACTCGATGACGAAGACCCGGTCGTCGTAGGCGTCCGCGTAGGCGCCGCACTCGTCGTACTGTCCGCACTCCTCGGCGACCGCGAAGTCGAAGCCGAGCCCGCGTCCTTGCCGGGCCAGACCGGCGGCGTTCTTCTGCCCGATCGCCAGACCGGCGGCATGGGCACGGGCGGCGAGCAGCTTGCCGAAGGCGAGGTCGTCCTCGGCCGCCAGCAGCCCGTCGGACCGCTCGTGGGAGTCGAGGTTGTCCGCCTCGACCGCCTGGAATCCGTCCGCGGCGCAGGCGTCGATCCACTCGCCCACGATCCGGGCGAGCCGCTCGCGCTTGCCGGCCGTCGAGATGTCCAGCAGGGCCTCGTCCCAGTCCCGGTCGACGACGAGCGCGCCGGCGGCGTCCCGGAGCAGCAGGTCGGGATGGCGGGCCTGCCACCAGCCGTCGGCGCCGGGCTGGGCCTGGAAGGCGTTGACGTAGCAGATGTTGTAGACGCCCGGCGCCGGTCTCGCGGTGCGGTCGCGGGAGACGGCGCGTACACCCTCGGGCGGCCGGTAGGAACCGCCGATCTGGTAGTCGAAGCCGACCCCCGGCTCCGGCAGCACCACCTTCCCACCGCCGCCGGGGCCCGCGGACGAAGAGGCAGACGGGCGACCCGACGCGTCGGCGTCGTCCCCGCCGGACGCCGTGCATCCGCCGGCGGCCATGGCGAGCGCACCGCACAGCGCTGCGGCCGCGAGCGCTCGGCGGACGGTACGGCGGGCGCGATGCACCATGATGCGGGGATTCCTCCAGTACGTGATCTCCGATGCTGCCGCTCATGATGCCCTGCTTCGGAATCCGCGGGCCGCGCAGCGTATTTGATGTGGTGTCAGCCGCGGGGGCCCGTGAGAAATCGATGTGGATACGGCTCTCGCAAAGGGCTGCTCCCGGGCCACAGGGTCCACTAGTGTTTCACCGTTCACATACCGGGCCTTCGCAGCCGCGGCCGTCGTCGCATGACGCCGCTGGAGGAACAGCGCATGCCAGAAAACAAGTCCCGGCCGCCTCAGGAGCAACCTTGGGAGAACGGCTGGGCCCCGGAGACCTCCCGGGCGCCGGGGACGCGCCGCCTCTGGCTGGCGGGCGGGATGGCGGCGGTGACGGTGGTCGCCTGCGTCACGGCAATCGCCGTATCGAACAAGGCAGCTGACCATACGTCAGCCGCCGCTTCGTCCTCCGCCTCGGACACCACGACCCCCGGCCTGATCTCCTTCGCCACCCCGTCGGAGACGACTCCCCTGAAGGGCAGGAGCGGCCTGGCAACCCCACAGGCGACGACCCGGGCACCCGGCCAACAGCACGCCACCACACCGAGGCCCGCGCCGGAGCCGTCCGAGTCGCCTTCCCACGGGGCCGGTTCAGCGACCACGGCACCGAAGCCCCCGGCCACCACGACCACCTGGCGATCCGTCCGCTCGGTCAACTACCCCGACCGCTACTGGCATGTGAGCAGCGGCTACGTGAAGCTGGACGCCGTCGGGGGCTCGGAGAGCCGCAAGGACTCCACCTTCAAGCTGGTCAAGGGGCTGGCCGACGCCTCCTGCTATTCCTTCGCCACGGCCGACGGCACGTACCTGCGCCACCGCAGCTTCGTCCTGCGCTCCGAGCGCCATGACGGCTCCGCCCTGTTCCGGCAGGACGCCACGTTCTGCCCCCGGGCGGCGGCGTACTCGGGGGCGGTCATGCTGGAGTCGGTCAACTACCCCGGCCGGTTCCTGCGCCACCAGGACTTCCAGCTGAAACTGGACCCCTTCCAGAACAGCTCCCTCTACCTGTCGGACTCCGCCTTCCAGCTGGTGGCAGGGCTGGCCTGAGACGACAGACGGCGAGGTCCGTCCATCGGACCTCGCCGTCTGTTCGTGTGGTCTGCCGGCGTCAGACGTTGAACCCCAGCGCCCGAAGCTGCTCGCGGCCGTCGTCCGTGATCTTGTCCGGGCCCCACGGCGGCATCCACACCCAGTTGATGCGCAGCTCGTTGACGAGGCCGTCCGTCGCGGACTTGGCCTGGTCCTCGATGACGTCCGTGAGCGGGCAGGCCGCCGAGGTCAGGGTCATGTCGACCGTGGCCACGTTGGAGTCGTCGATGTGGATGCCGTAGATCAGGCCGAGGTTGACGACGTCGATGCCCAGCTCGGGGTCGACGACGTCCATCAGGGCCTCGCGGAGCTCCTCCTCCGAGGCCGGCTTCATCTCCACGGTGTCACTCATGCCGTCTTCCTTTCGGCGTCGGCCCCGCCCAGGGCCTGGGCCGTCGCGTCCTTCCACGCCATCCAGCTGAGGAGGGCGCACTTGACCCGGGCCGGGTACTTGGAGACTCCGGCGAACGCGACCGCGTCCTCCAGGACGTCCTCCATGGCGTCGTCGGGCTCGATCTTCCCCTTGGACTGCATCAGCTCCAGGAAGGTCTCCTGGATCTTCTGCGCGTCGGAGAGGTCCTTGCCGACGAGGAGCTCGTTCAGTACGGACGCGCTCGCCTGGCTGATGGAGCAGCCCTGGCCCTCGTACGAGACGTCCTCGATCCTGGTGCCGGCGTACTTCACGCGCAGGGTGATCTCGTCGCCGCACGTCGGGTTCACGTGGTGCACCTCGGCGTCGCCATCCCTCAGACCACGCCCGTGCGGGTTCTTGTAGTGGTCCAGGATGACTTCCTGGTACATCGAATCCAGCTTCATGCGTCGCTCGTCCCGTCCCGTCAGCCGAAGAAGTTCCGTACGTGCTCCAGGCCGTCGACCAGAGCGTCGATCTCGGCCGGCGTGGAGTACAGATAGAACGACGCTCGCGTGGTCGCAGGAATTCCGTAGCGCAGGCACACGGGGCGGGCGCAGTGGTGGCCCACCCGGACCGCGATGCCCTGCTCGTCGAGGACCTGGCCCACGTCGTGCGGGTGGATGTCGCCGAGGGTGAAGGAGATCGCGGCACCGCGGTCCTCGGCCGTGGTCGGGCCGATGATCCGCAGGTCGGGGACCTCCGCCAGCCGCTTCACCGCGTACTCGGTGAGTGCGTGCTCGTGCGCGAGGATCTTGTCCATGCCGATCGAGTTGAGGTAGTCGATCGCCGCGCCCAGACCGATCGCCTGGGAGATCGGGGGCGTGCCCGCCTCGAACTTGTGCGGGGCGGGAGCGTACGTCGACGAGTGCATCGACACCGTCTCGATCATCTCGCCGCCGCCCAGGAACGGAGGCAGGTCCTCCAGCAGCTCCTGGCGGCCCCACAGGACGCCGATGCCGGTCGGGCCGCACATCTTGTGGCCGGTGAAGGCCACGAAGTCGGCCTGGAGCGACTGCACGTCCAGCGGCATGTGGGGCGCGGCCTGCGAGGCGTCGATGCAGACCAGCGCACCGACCTCCTGCGCGCGGCGCACTATCGCCTCGACGGGGTTGAGCGTGCCCAGGATGTTGGACACCAGCACGAAGGAGACGATCTTCGTCTTCTCCGTGATGACCTCGTCGATGTTGGACAGGTCGAGACGGCCGTCGTCGGTGAGGCCGAACCACTTCAGCTTCGCGCCCGTGCGCTGCGCGAGCAGCTGCCACGGAACGATGTTGGAGTGGTGCTCCATCTCCGTGATGACGATCTCGGTGTCGGAGTCCACCCGGTAGGGCTCGTCGGCCCAGCCGAGCATGTTCGCCACGAGGTTGAGCGACTCGGAGGCGTTCTTGGTGAAGATCACCTCGTCGCGGCTGGGCGCGTTGATGAACTCCGCGACCTTGTCGCGCGCGCCCTCGTACAGCGCCGTGGCCTCCTCGGCGAGGACGTGCACGCCACGGTGGACGTTGGCGTTGTGCTGCTCGTAGTACTCGGAGAGCACGTCGAGCACCTGGCGCGGCGTCTGCGAGGTCGCCGCGTTGTCCAGGTACACGAGCTTCTTGCCGTCGTGGACGACGCGGTCCAGGATCGGGAAGTCCTTGCGGAGCGCCTCGGTGTCGAGGAGGCCCGGCAGCTGTGTCACGCGGATGCGCCACCCTTCGTGTATGCCTCGTAGCCCTCGTTCTCCAGCTTGTCGGCGAGCTCGGGGCCGCCGGACTCGACGATGCGGCCGCCGGAGAAGACGTGGACGTGGTCGGGCTTGATGTAGCGCAGGATGCGCGTGTAGTGCGTGATCAGCAGGGTGCCGACCTCGCCCGTCTCGCGGACGCGGTTCACGCCCTCCGACACGATGCGCAGCGCGTCGACGTCCAGGCCGGAGTCCGTCTCGTCGAGGATCGCGACCTTCGGCTTGAGCAGCTCAAGCTGGAGGATCTCGTGGCGCTTCTTCTCACCGCCGGAGAAGCCCTCGTTGACGTTGCGCTCGGCGAAGGAGGGGTCCATGTTGAGGCGCTCCATGGCCTCCTTGACCTCCTTCACCCAGGTGCGCAGCTTGGGGGCCTCGCCGCGGATGGCCGTGGCGGACGTACGGAGGAAGTTGGAGACCGAGACGCCGGGGACCTCGACCGGGTACTGCATCGCCAGGAACAGGCCCGCGCGGGCGCGCTCGTCGACGGACATCTCCAGGACGTCCTCGCCGTCGAGGGTGACGGAGCCGCCGGTGATCGTGTACTTCGGGTGACCCGCGAGCGAGTAGGCGAGGGTCGACTTGCCCGAGCCGTTGGGGCCCATGATGGCGTGCGTCTCGCCCTGCTTCACGGTGAGGTCGACGCCCTTGAGGATCTCCTTCGTGGCGTTGTCGGCCTCGACGGTGACGTGCAGGTCTCGGATTTCAAGCGTTGCCATGGGTGCCTCAGGACTCCTGGGTGAGGGAGACGAGAACGTCGTCCCCTTCGATCTTTACGGGGTATACGGGGACGGGGCGCGTCGCGGGGAGGCCGGACGGCTTGCCGGTGCGGAGGTCGAAGCTGGAGCCGTGCAGCCAGCATTCGATCTGGCAGTCCTCCACCTCGCCCTCGGAGAGCGAGACGTTCGCGTGCGAGCAGATGTCGTGGATCGCGAAGACCTCGCCCTCGGTGTGCACGATGGACACCGGCGTGCCGTCGAGTTCCACCCGCTTCGGGGTGTCCTCCTCCAGCTCACTCAGCGCACACGCGCGTACGAAGGTGGTCATGCGACCGACGCCTCCAGCTCCTCATCGATCTTCGCGATCAGGCGCTCCTCGATGTCCGCGACACCGATCTGCTGGACCAGCTCGGCGAAGAAGCCGCGGACGACGAGACGGCGGGCCTCGTGCTCCGGGATACCGCGGGCCATCAGGTAGAAGAGCTGCTCGTCGTCGAAGCGGCCGGTCGCGCTCGCGTGACCCGCGCCGACGATCTCGCCGGTCTCGATCTCCAGGTTCGGCACCGAGTCGACCCGGGCGCCGTCGGTCAGAACCAGGTTCCGGTTCATCTCGTACGTGTCCGTGCCCTCGGCCTTGGCCTCGATGAGGACGTCGCCGATCCACACCGCGTGGGCGTTGTCGCCCTGCAGCGCGCCCTTGTAGACGACGTTGGACTTGCAGTGCGGGACGTTGTGGTCGACCAGGAGGCGGTGCTCCTGGTGCTGGCCGGCGTCCGTGAAGTACAGACCGAGCAGCTCGGCCTCGCCGCCGGGGCCGGCGTAGGTGACGCGCGGGTGGAGGCGTACGAGGTCGCCGCCGAAGGTCACCACGACCGACTTCAAGCTCGCGTCGCGGCCGATGAGGGCGTTGTGCTGGGCCACGTGCACGGCCTTGTCGTCCCAGTCCTGGACGGAGACGACGGTCAGCTTGGCGCCGTCGCCCAGGATGTAGTCGACGTTGGCGGCGAGCACCGCGTCACCGGTGTGGTCGATGACGACGACGGCCTCGGCGAAGGCGCCGAGCTCGACGACCTGGTGGCCGTAGGCGACCCCGCCCTCGCCGTGCACGGCGATGCGGATGGGCTCGGTCAGGACCGTCTCCTTGGGGACGGTGACCACGCCGGCCTTCTCGAACGCCGAGTACGCCTGGGCAGCGATGCGGTCCACCGGGGTGCCGGCCTTGCCGATCCGGGCGTCGTCACGGCCGACGGTCTCGACGGTGACGCCCTCGGGGACCTGCACGTCGACCTTCACGCCGTCACCGGTCGCGACGGCGGTGCCGTCGTGCAGCCCGCGCAGGCGCTCCAGCGGGGTGAACCGCCACTCCTCCTCACGGCCGTGCGGGACCGGAAAGTCCTGCACGTCGTAGGACGGGGGCGCGCTCATGCGCGTGGCGACGGTCGACTCGGCGGCCACCGCGATCTGCCCGGCGGTGGTGGACCCCACCGGAATGTTCTGAGCCTCAGCCATGGCTGTCGGTCTGCTCTCTTTCCTACGTCAGATTTCGCTAGCTGCTTGCAGAGGGACCGGTCTTAACCGACCGCGCCTTCCATCTGCAGCTCGATCAGCCGGTTGAGCTCGAGGGCGTACTCCATGGGCAGCTCCTTCGCGATGGGCTCGACGAAGCCGCGCACGATCATCGCCATCGCCTCGAACTCGCTGAGGCCGCGGCTCATCAGGTAGAAGAGCTGGTCCTCGGAGACCTTGGAGACGGTGGCCTCGTGGCCCATGGACACGTCGTCCTCGCGGACGTCCACGTAGGGGTACGTGTCGGAGCGGGAGATGGTGTCGACGAGCAGCGCGTCGCACAGCACGTTCGACTTGGATCCGGCGGCGCCCTCGCCGATCTCGACGAGACCGCGGTAGGACGTACGACCGCCACCACGCGCCACCGACTTGGAGACGATGTTGGAGGAGGTGTTCGGCGCCATGTGGACCATCTTGGAGCCGGCGTCCTGGTGCTGCCCCTCGCCCGCGAAGGCGATGGACAGGGTCTCGCCCTTGGCGTGCTCGCCCATCAGGTAGACGGCCGGGTACTTCATCGTCACCTTGGAGCCGATGTTGCCGTCGATCCACTCCATGGTCGCGCCCTCGTACGCCACGGCGCGCTTGGTGACCAGGTTGTAGACGTTGTTCGACCAGTTCTGGATGGTCGTGTAGCGGCAGCGGGCGTTCTTCTTGACGATGATCTCGACGACGGCGCTGTGCAGCGAGTCCGACTTGTAGATCGGGGCCGTACAACCCTCGACGTAATGCACGTAGGCACCCTCGTCGACGATGATCAGGGTCCGCTCGAACTGGCCCATGTTCTCCGTGTTGATACGGAAGTAGGCCTGGAGCGGGATCTCCACGTGGACGCCCGGCGGGACGTAGATGAAGGAGCCACCCGACCACACGGCGGTGTTCAGGGAGGCGAACTTGTTGTCACCGACCGGGATGACGGTGCCGAAGTACTCCTTGAAGAGCTCCGGGTGCTCCTTCAGCGCGGTGTCGGTGTCGAGGAAGATGACGCCCTGCTCCTCCAGGTCCTCACGGATCTGGTGGTAGACGACCTCGGACTCGTACTGGGCCGCGACACCGGCGACGAGGCGCTGCTTCTCCGCCTCGGGGATGCCGAGCTTGTCGTACGTGTTCTTGATGTCCTCGGGCAGGTCCTCCCAGGACTCCGCCTGCTTCTCCGTGGAGCGTACGAAGTACTTGATGTTGTCGAAGTCGATACCCGAGAGGTCCGAGCCCCAGTTGGGCATGGGCTTCTTGTCGAACAGGCGCAGGCCCTTGAGACGGAGCTTGGTCATCCACTCCGGCTCGTTCTTCTTCGCGGAGATGTCGCGGACGACGTCCTCGCTCAGACCACGCTTCGCAGAAGCGCCGGCTTCGTCGGAGTCGGCCCAGCCGTATTCGTACTTGCCCAGGCCCTCGAGCTCAGGGTGGGCAGTCTCCTCGATGGGGAGAGTCATGCGGGGTTCCTCCCGGCCGTGCTTGCAGATGCGTTATGTGAGGTGTGGGAAATCTTCGGGATGAACGTCGTGCAGACGCCGTCGCCGTGCGCGATGGTCGCCAGCCGTTGCACGTGCGTTCCGAGCAGCTCGGCGAAGATCTCCGTCTCCGCCTCGCACAGCTGCGGGAACTGCTCCGCGACGTGGGCGACCGGGCAGTGGTGCTGGCAGAGCTGCTCGCCCTTTTGAGGGAGGGGTGCGCTGCGCGCCGTTGCAGCGTACCCGTCGGCACTCAGGGCCTTGGCCAGGGCTTCGGTGCGCTCGTCAGGGCTGACGGCCTCGATCGCCTTGCGGTACGCGCTCGCCTGAGCGGCGATCCGGGCCCGGGCGAAGGCGGCGACCGCCTCGCTCCCGCCCTCACGCTCGGCGATCCACTTCAGGGCGTCCGCGGCGAGCTTGTCGTACGACTGGTCGAAGGCGTCACGGCCGCAGTCGGTGAGCGCGAAGACCTTGGCGGGACGGCCACGCGTGCGCGTGCCGTACACCCGCTGCTCCCGCGCCTCCACGACATCGTCCGCGACCAGCGCGTCCAGATGCCTGCGTACGGCTGCCTGGGTGAGTCCCAGCCGGCCGGCCAGCTCGGCGACGGTCGACGGCCCGTGGTCCAGGATGGACCGCGCGACCCGGTTGCGCGTCGAGCGCTCCCCGGTCGCGAGCTCCTCCTGAGGGGTTCCCATGGGGGTCTCCCGAGCCTCGCCGACGTTTTTCACAACGCCATTGTTGCGTAATTCCTCAAGACCGGGCAAGCCGCGTCCGGGCGCCCCGACGGTGCGCTGCGTCACTTAGGCATACCTAATCTGACCTGCGGAAACGATCTTTGATCGATCAAACACCCGGCTCGGGGAAGCCCTTCCGGAACATCCCCGAACCATGCCGACACCCCCTCCGACCGGCCCTCTTGCCGTGCGACACGGCTGTCGACGGCGGGCCGACGGGCGAAGCTCCGAGGCGGCCCCGCCCCTCGACACCGGCCCGGTCAATGCAGCCCGTCCGGCGTTTGAGGACGAGGTCCGTTCAGGGCCGAAGGAGGGTCCGTTGGTGCAGGCAACGACGCGTGCCGCCGGCCGAAGCGATGGCGTACGCGGAGCGGTCGCCGGCCGTGCACCGGCCCCGTGAGGAGGAGATCTGAACCCGCCCGCCGCGGGCCCGGCCCTCGTACCTAGACTCTGGAGCCATGCGAACTGAGCCCGTGGTCCAGGTCCAGGCCCTGGTGAAGCGGTACGGCACGAAGACCGCGGTGAACGGCCTCGACCTGGTGGCCCGGGCGGGCGTGACCGCCGTGCTCGGACCCAACGGTGCGGGCAAGACCACGACGGTCGAGACCTGCGAGGGCTACCGGAAGCCGGACTCCGGCACGGTGCGCGTCCTGGGCCTCGACCCGGTGAGACAGTCCGGCGAGCTTCGGCCCCGCATCGGCGTGATGCTGCAGTCCGGCGGCGTCTACTCGGGCGCCAAAGCCGACGAGATGCTGCGCCATGTCGCCAAGCTGCACGCGCACCCCCTGGACGTCGACGCCCTCATCGAGCGGCTGGGCCTCGGCAGCTGCGGCCGGACCACCTACCGCCGACTGTCCGGCGGCCAGCAGCAGCGGCTCGCGCTCGCCATGGCCGTGGTCGGCCGCCCGGAGCTGGTGTTCCTGGACGAGCCGACGGCCGGACTCGACCCGCAGGCCCGCCGGGCCACCTGGGACCTGGTCCGGGACCTGCGCGCCGACGGCGTCTCGGTCATCCTCACGACCCACTACATGGACGAGGCCGAGCAGCTCGCCGACGACGTCGCGATCATCGACGCGGGCCGGGTCATCGCCCAGGGCTCCCCCGAGGAGCTGTGCCGCGGCGGCGCCGAGAACACGCTGCGCTTCACCGGCCGCCCCGGACTGGACGTCGGCTCCCTGCTGAAGGCCCTGCCCGCCGACTGCACGGCCGCGGAGCTGACGCCGGGCTCGTACCGGGTCGTCGGCAAGGTCGACCCCCAGCTGCTCGCGACGGTGACGTCGTGGTGTGCGCAGCACGGGGTGATGCCGGAGAAGATCTCGGTCGAGCGGCACACCTTGGAGGACGTGTTTCTGGAACTCACTGGCAAGGAGCTGCGTTCGTGACCAGCGTCGGTACGGGCACGTACACCCCGAAGCCGGGCGCCGCCCCCCTCCCCCGCATGATCGCGGCGCAGGCGGCACTCGAGACGAAGATGCTGCTGCGCAACGGCGAGCAGCTGCTGCTGACCGTGGTGATCCCCACGCTCCTGCTGGTCCTCTTCAGCTCGGTGGACATCGTCGACACGGGCGCCGGCAAGTCCGTCGACTTCCTCACCCCCGGCGTCCTCGCGCTCGCCGTGATGTCGACGGCGTTCACGGGGCAGGCGATCGCCACGGGCTTCGAGCGCCGGTACGGCGTGCTGAAGCGGCTGGCCTCCTCACCGCTGCCCCGGTGGGCCCTGATGACGGCGAAGACGGCGTCGGTGCTGGTCACCGAGGTCCTCCAGATCGTGCTGCTGACGGTGATCGCCTTCGCGCTGGGCTGGTCCCCGCACGGAAACCCGGCCGCCGTCGTCCTCCTGCTGGTCCTCGGGACGGCCGCCTTCTCGGGCCTCGGCCTGCTGATGGCCGGCACCCTCAAGGCCGAGGCCACCCTGGCCGCCGCCAACCTGGTCTTCCTGCTGCTGCTCGTCGGCGGCGGGGTGATCGTGCCGCTGGACAAGTTCCCGGCGGGCGCGCAGGACGTGCTCGGCCTGCTGCCGATCTCGGCTCTGTCGGACGGATTGCGCGACGTGCTCCGGCACGGAGCCGGGATGCCTTGGGGTGACCTGGGAATTCTCTCCGTGTGGGCGGTCGTGGGGCTGGCGGCGGCCGGGAAGTTCTTCCGCTGGGAGTAGGGCTCCCGTGAACCCCGGTGCCGACCCTCGTGAAAGCGTGCACAAGCGGCCGCCTACGATAGAGCGCGTGCCAAACGTGACCCGCGCCGACGCCGTAGCGGCCGTGCGCAACCCGCTCGCCTTCATCGCCGCACGCTGGACCCCGACTCCTAGGACGGTCCAGCGGGCGGCTCTCGCCGCGCTCGTGATGTCGGTGGTCATCGTGGTCACCGGCGGTGCGGTGCGACTGACCGGTTCCGGGCTCGGCTGCCCGACCTGGCCCAAGTGCACCGACGACTCGCTGACCGCGACCCGCGAGATGGGTTTCCACGGTGCCATCGAGTTCGGCAACCGCATGCTCACCTACGTGCTGTGCGCCGCCGTCGGCTGGGCGATCATCGCGGCGCGCTCCGAGAAGCCGTACCGGCGCGGCCTGACCCGGCTCGGGTGGGCACAGTTCTGGATCGTGATGAGCAACGCGGTGCTCGGCGGCATCGTCGTCCTGGTCGGCCTCAACCCGTACACGGTCGCGGCCCACTTCCTGCTCTCCTCCGCCCTGATCGCCGTCGCCACGGTGATGTGGCAGCGCACCCGCGAGGGCGACGCGGCACCGCGCCCCCTCGTCGGCAAGGCGGTGCAGCAGCTGGTGTGGTTCCTGGTCGCGGCGTCCGTGCTGCTGATCGCGGTCGGCACGGTCGTCACCGGCGCGGGTCCGCACGCGGGCGACTCCAGCGAGGTCGAGCGGATGCCGCTGGACTGGGAGAACGTCACCAAGCTGCACGCGGTGCTGGCCTGGATCGTGGTCACTCTGACCTTCGCCCTGTGGTTCGTCCTCAAGGCGGTCGACGCCCCGAAGGGCCCCCTGAACCGCACCCGCGACCTCTTCCTGATCCTCCTCGCCCAGGGCGTCATCGGCTACGTCCAGTACTTCACGGACCTCCCGGAGCTCCTCGTCGGCCTGCACATGCTGGGCTCGGCCGTGGTGTGGATCGGGGTGCTGCGGGTGCTGCTGGCGCTGCGGGAACGGCCGTACGACGAGGTCGGGATCCCGGGTCCGGCGGCAGAGGCGACGGTCGGCACGCGCGCTTAGGCGTTTTCGCGAGCACGCGCGCGTAGTCACTCCAGCCCGTACACCCGCCGGGCATTGCCCGCCGCCACCATCCCCGCCACCCGCTGCGCATCCGCCGGCGACCACGCCCCCTCGGCCACCCAGCCGCCGAGCACCCTGGCGAGGGCCTCGCGGAAGAGCCCCGCGCCCACCACGTGCAGTTCGGGCAGGCCCTGGGCCCCGCTGGAGAAGAGGATCTTGCCGAAGGGGGCCAGTTCCAGGATCTCGGCGAGGATGGTGGCGGCGCGGGCACCCGTGCGGATGAGTGCGGCGCCCGAGTCGGCGTAGACGTGCGGGAAGACGCCCGCCAGGTGGGCGGCGTGGCGGTGGTACGGGTAGCCGTGCAGCAGGATCAGGTCGGTGCCGAGGCCGGCCGTGGCGCGGACGAAGTCCGTGAGCAGCACCGGGTCCGTACGGTCGATGCGCACACCCGGCTCCCCCAGCCCCGCGTGCAGCTGCAGCGGCCGCCCCGACGCCACGGCGATCCACAGCAGGTGCCGCAGCAGCACCGGGTCGGTCAGTTCCCCTCCGACCCTGCGCCCCGCCAGCCAGCGGCCCGCCGCGCCCCGTACCTCTCCCGGCCCTGGCGGCTCGGGGGCGAGCGCGAGTCCGTGCCGTACGCCTGCGACCGAGGTGAAGGCCACCGCGTTCGCCGCGGCGCCGTGCACCGACTCGGCGAGGTTGGCGAGGAAGGACTCGACGGTGCCGGAGGTGTCGGCGACCTGCTCGGCGAGCAGTTCGAGCCGCACGATCTCATGAGCGTCGGCCTCGCCCGTGGAGGCCATCTCGGAGGGGCTGGTCAGGTCGCCCGGTACGCCGGTGTCGATCAGATACGTCGTGATGCCGCTGCCGCGCAGCAGCCTGCGGCCCGCTTCCAGGACGCCCAGCTCACGACGGCGGGCGAGATAGCGGGCGGGCGCGCAGTGCGGTTCCAGGCCGAGCAACGGGGGGCACCAGCGCCGTACGGCGAAGCCCGTCTGCGTGTCGAAGAGGGTGGTGCCCGGAGCGGGTGGGCCCTCCGTGCGGGCCAGCTGGGCCTCGAAGGTGCCGAGGCCCAGTTCCGTGCGCAGTACGCCGTGGCAGTACTGGTCCACGAGGGATGGCGTGTCGATCATCCGGTTCTCCCCGTGGCTGGACTCTGCTTACAGGTCCTAACGGGTGAACCGGTGAGTTGGTGTTGCGAAAGGGGGAGGGTGGCTCAGGTTGTTCGGCGGCTGCGGGCGGTCGTGAGCTGGTCGCGCCCGCGCGGCGGAGCCGCATATCGATACAGCCCCGCGCCCCTTTGGTCGGCTGCTCAACCGCCGATTTGGATGCCCGCCATCCGCTTCCACTCGTACTCGCCCGTCGTCACCTTTGCCGCGAACTCGCCGTCGAACGACTCGTGGCGGGTGATGCCGGCCTTCTCCACCGCCTTCTCGGCGATCTCGTACGACGGTGCCACCAGGTCTCCCCAGCCGCCGTCCTCGCCCACGAGCACGATGCGGGCGCCGCGCTGTCCGATGTAGGCGACCTGGGCCTCGGCGCCGCCGTGGGACTTCGCGAAGGTGTTGATCTGCTTGGCCAGCTTGGCCACCTTGTCTGCCATGACCAGGATGCTACCGACGAGTAGATCGAATGGCGACGGGCGGGGTGAGTGACCCGCGCCTCAGAGCCCCTACCGCAGGAACGGGTCCACCGCGACCGCCACGAACAGCAGCGACACGTAGGTGATCGACCAGTGGAACAGGCGCATCTCCTTCAGCTTCGCGCCCGTCACCTCCGCCTTCGCACGGTTCTGCAGCGCGTGCGCCTCCCACAGCCACCAGCCGCCCGCGCCGAGCGCGACCGCCGTGTAGAACCAGCCCGTGTAGCCGAGCGGCGTGAGCAGGAGCGACACCGCCACCATCACCCAGCTGTAGATGACGATCTGCTTGGCGACGACCTTGTTGGACGCGATCACCGGGAGCATCGGCACGCCCACGCGCGCGTAGTCGTCCTTCACCTTCATGGACAGCGGCCAGTAGTGCGGCGGCGTCCAGAAGAAGATGACCAGGAAGAGGATGAGCGGCGCCCAGGTGAGGGAGTCGGTGACGGCCGTCCAGCCGATCAGTACCGGCATGCAGCCCGCGATGCCGCCCCACACGATGTTCTGCGCCGTACGGCGCTTGAGGATCATCGTGTAGACGACGACGTAGAAGAGGAGCGCGCCGAGGGACAGCCAGGCCGACAGCCAGTTGACGGTGAGGCCGAAGAGCAGGGTCGAGACGACCGCCAGGGTGATGCCGAAGGCCAGGCACTCGCGCGGGCTGACCATGCCGGTGACCAGCGGGCGCTGCGAGGTGCGGTCCATGAGCGCGTCGATGTCGCGGTCGATGTACATGTTCAGCGCGTTGGCGCCGCCGGCCGAGAGGTAGCCGCCGATGCAGGTCAGGAGCACCAGACCGAGGTCGGGCACGCCCTGCTCGGCGAGGAACATCACCGGAACGGTGGTGATGAGCAGCAGCTCGATGATCCGCGGCTTGGTCAGCGCCACGAACGCCTTGACCCGGGCCCCGATCGGCCGCCGGCTCGGGCTCTGGCTCGTCCCGATAATCCCCGCTGGACGGGATTCAACGGCCGTCACGCACACCCCTGACAGAGACATCCCAGCAAGCCTCCCCGTGTGAAGTCCCGGTAAAGGCTCGCGCGTACCACGCCACTGTAGACGTTGCCCAGACCCGGACATTCGCGGGGGTCGGGTCGTGTTGAACGGCACCGTCGGAAGAGCCGACCGGCACTCTGTTGAGCACTCGGACGAGCGCCTGCGTATTCAGTTGCCGAATGCGATCCAGCCCAGTGGGGAGGCGGATCCCCGAGAGTCCCGGCAGTCTGGAATGACTCGAAAAGACGCACGTACTTACGGGGGTAGGCTCGACCACGGCCGGGGCGCCCCGTGCACCGGCATTCGACATGCGTGACATGTGGAGAGGAGCCCTGACCCAGGGTGAGCACCAAGCCGACCACCACAGACCTCGAGTGGACCGAGTTGGACCAGCGGGCCGTCGACACCGCCCGCGTCCTGGCCGCCGATGCCGTACAGAAGGTCGGCAACGGCCATCCGGGTACGGCGATGAGCCTGGCGCCTGCCGCGTACACCCTCTTCCAGAAGGTGATGCGGCACGACCCGGCGGACGCCGACTGGGTCGGGCGCGACCGCTTCGTGCTGTCCGCCGGCCATTCGTCCCTGACCCTCTACACCCAGCTGTACCTGGCCGGCTTCGGCCTGGAGCTGGACGACCTGAAGGCGTTCCGGACGTGGGGTTCGAAGACCCCCGGTCACCCGGAGTACGGCCACACGGTCGGCGTCGAGACGACGACCGGCCCGCTGGGTCAGGGTGTCGCCAACGCCGTCGGCATGGCGATGGCCGCCCGCTTCGAGCGCGGTCTGTTCGACCCGGAGGCCCCCGAGGGCACCTCCCCCTTCGACCACTACATCTACTGCATCGCCGGTGACGGCTGCCTCCAGGAGGGCATCTCCGCCGAGGCCTCCTCGCTGGCCGGCCACCAGAAGCTCGGCAACCTGATCCTGCTGTGGGACGACAACCACATCTCGATCGAGGGCGACACCGAGACGGCCGTCTCCGAGGACACTGCTGCGCGCTACGAGGCGTACGGCTGGCATGTGCAGCGTGTCGAGCCGCAGGAGAACGGCGACCTCGACCCGGCCGCCATCTACGACGCGATCCAGAAGGCCAAGGCGGTCACGGACAAGCCGTCCTTCATCGCGATGCGCTCGATCATCGCCTGGCCCGCCCCGAACGCGCAGAACACCGAGGCCGCCCACGGCTCGGCGCTCGGCGACGAGGAGGTCGCGGCCACCAAGCGCGTCCTCGGCTTCGACCCGGAGCAGTCCTTCGAGGTCTCCGACGAGGTCATCGGCCACACCCGCAAGGCGCTGGAGCGCGGCCGCCAGGCCAAGGCCGAGTGGGAGAAGCAGCTTCAGGAGTGGCGCAACAGTAACCCGGAGCGCGCCGCCGAGTTCGACCGCATCAGCAAGGGCGAGCTGCCCACCGGCTGGGAGGAGAAGGTCCCGGTCTTCGAGCCCGGCAAGGGTGTCGCGACGCGTGCCGCGTCCGGCAAGGTCCTGCAGGCGCTCGGCGCGGTCGTCCCGGAGCTGTGGGGCGGCTCGGCCGACCTGGCCGGCTCCAACAACACGACGATCGACAAGACCAGCTCCTTCCTCCCCGCGGACAACCCGCTCCCGGAGGCGCAGCCGTACGGCCGCACGATCCACTTCGGCATCCGCGAGCACTCCATGGCCGCGGAGATGAACGGCATCGCGCTGCACGGCAACACCCGCATCTACGGCGGCACCTTCCTGGTGTTCTCCGACTACATGCGCAACGCCGTTCGTCTGTCGGCGCTGATGCACCTGCCGGTGACGTACGTGTGGACGCACGACTCCATCGGCCTCGGCGAGGACGGCCCGACGCACCAGCCGATCGAACACCTGGCCTCGCTGCGCGCGATCCCCGGGCTGAACATCGTCCGCCCGGCCGACGCCAACGAGACCGCGATCGCCTGGCGCGAGATCCTCAAGCGCTACACCAAGGAGTTCGGCAAGGGCGCCCCGCACGGTCTGGCGCTGACCCGTCAGGGCGTGCCGACGTACGAGCCCAACGAGGACGCCGCGAAGGGCGGTTACGTCCTGTTCGAGGCCGAAGGGTCCGAAGGACAGAGCGCAGCGCCGCAGGTCGTCCTGATCGCGACCGGTTCCGAGGTGCACGTCGCCGTCGAGGCGCGCGAGCAGCTCCAGGCCGACGGCGTGCCGACGCGGGTCGTGTCGATGCCGTCCGTGGAGTGGTTCGAGGAGCAGGACCAGGGGTACCGGGACAGCGTCCTGCCGCCGTCCGTCAAGGCCCGTGTCGCGGTGGAGGCCGGAGTGGGTCTCACCTGGCACAAGTACGTCGGGGACGCGGGTCGCATCGTTTCCCTGGAGCACTTCGGTGCGTCGGCCGACGGCAAGGTCCTTTTCCGGGAGTACGGCTTCACTGCCGAGAACGTGGCTGCCGTCGCGCGGGAATCCCTCGCCGCGGCCCAGCGCTGACGCTCATATACGAGACGTAGGAGTTTGATTTTCCATGACAGACGCACTGAAGCGCCTCTCCGAGGAAGGCGTCGCGATCTGGCTGGACGACCTGTCGCGCCAGCGCATCACGTCCGGCAACCTCTCCGAGCTGATCGACCAGCAGCATGTCGTCGGTGTCACCACCAACCCGACGATCTTCCAGAAGGCGATCAGCAGCGGTGACGGCTACGACCAGCAGCTCGCCGACCTCGCCGCCCGCAAGGTGACGGTCGAAGAGGCGATCCGCATGATCACCACGGCGGACGTCCGGGACGCCGCCGACATCCTGCGCCCGGTCTTCGACGCCACCGGCGGCCAGGACGGCCGGGTCTCCATCGAGGTCGACCCGCGCCTCGCGCACAACACCCGCGCGACCGTCGCCGAGGCCAAGCAGCTCGCCTGGCTGGTCGACCGTCCGAACACGCTGATCAAGATCCCGGCGACCAAGGCGGGCCTGCCGGCGATCACCGAGACGATCGGCAACGGCATCAGCGTCAACGTCACGCTGATCTTCTCGCTGGACCGCTACCGCGAGGTCATGGACGCCTACCTGGCCGGCCTGGAGAAGGCCAAGGCCAAGGGCCTGGACCTGTCCAAGATCCACTCAGTGGCCTCCTTCTTCGTGTCCCGTGTGGACACCGAGATCGACAAGCGGATCGACGCGCTGGGCACCGACGAGGCCAAGGCCGCGCGCGGCAAGGCGGGCGTGGCCAACGCGCGCCTCGCCTACCAGGCGTACGAGGAGGTCTTCTCCTCCGACCGCTGGTCGAAGCTGGAGAACGCGGGCGCCAACAAGCAGCGTCCGCTGTGGGCCTCGACCGGCGTGAAGGACCCGGCGTACAAGCCGACCCTGTACGTCGACGAGCTGGTGGCGCCCAACACGGTCAACACCATGCCCGAGGCCACCCTCCAGGCCACGGAGGAGAAGGGCGAGATCACCGGCAACACGATCTCCGGCACCTACGAGCAGGCCCGTGCCGAGCTGGACGCCGTCGAGAAGCTCGGCATCTCCTACGACGACGTGGTCCAGCTGCTGGAGGACGAGGGCGTCGAGAAGTTCGAGGCGTCCTGGAACGACCTGCTGAAGTCGACCGAGGCGGTACTCGAGCGCCTCGCCCCCTCGGAGGGCTGATCCCTTGCCACCCTTCACCGTCACGGAAGCGAACCCGCTTCGTGACGCCGCCGACCGACGGCTCCCGCGTATCGCGGGGCCGTCGGGCCTGGTGATCTTCGGCGTTACGGGCGATTTGTCACGTAAAAAGCTGATGCCCGCCGTGTACGACCTCGCCAACCGGGGCCTGTTGCCGCCGGGCTTCTCTCTGGTCGGCTTCGCCCGCCGCGAGTGGGCCAACGAGGACTTCGCGCAGGAGGTGCACGACGCGGTCAAGGAGCACGCCCGCACCCCGTTCCGCGAGGAGGTCTGGCACCAGCTCATCCAGGGCATGCGCTTCGTGCAGGGCACCTTCGACGACGACGACGCCTTCGAGCGGCTGCGCGGCACCATCGAGGAGCTGGACAAGGCACAGGGCACGGGCGGCAACTTCGCCTTCTACCTGTCCGTGCCGCCGCGCTCCTTCCCGGTGGTCATCCAGCAGCTGAAGAAGCACGGGCTGGCCGACCAGACGGGCGGCTCCTGGCGGCGCGCGGTGATCGAGAAGCCGTTCGGTCACGACCTGGCCTCGGCCGAGGAGCTCAACAAGGTCGTCCACGAGGTCTTCGCCCCGGACCAGGTCTTCCGTATCGACCACTACCTGGGCAAGGAGACCGTCCAGAACATCCTGGCGCTGCGCTTCGCCAACACGATGTTCGAGCCGATCTGGAACCGGTCCTTCGTGGACCATGTGCAGATCACCATGGCCGAGGACATCGGCATCGGCGGCCGCGCCGGCTACTACGACGGCATCGGCGCCGCCCGTGACGTCATCCAGAACCACCTGCTCCAGCTGATGGCCCTGACGGCCATGGAGGAGCCCGCCTCCTTCGACGCGGACGCGCTGGCCGCCGAGAAGACCAAGGTGCTCGGTGCCGTACGACTGCCGAAGGACCTGGGGCGGGACACGGTGTTCGGGCAGTACGCGGCCGGCTGGCAGGGCGGCGAGAAGGCGGTCGGGTACCTCCAGGAGGAGGGCATCGACCCCAAGTCGAAGACCGACACCTACGCCGCGATCAAGCTGGGGATCGACAACCGCCGCTGGGCGGGGGTCCCCTTCTATCTGCGCACCGGCAAGCGGCTCGGCCGCCGGGTCACCGAGATCGCGGTCGTCTTCCAGCGGGCGCCGCACTCCCCCTTCGACACGACGGCCACCGAGGAACTCGGCCAGAACGCGATCGTGATCCGCGTCCAGCCCGACGAGGGCGTCACGGTCCGCTTCGGCTCGAAGGTCCCCGGCACGTCGATGGAGATCCGGGACGTGTCGATGGACTTCGCCTACGGCGAGTCCTTCACCGAGACCAGCCCCGAGGCGTACGAGCGTCTGATCCTGGACGTCCTGCTCGGCGACGCCAACCTCTTCCCGCGCACCGAGGAGGTCGAGCTGTCCTGGAAGATCCTCGACCCGATCGAGGAGTACTGGGACAAGCACGGCAGGCCGGCCCAGTACCCGGCCGGTACGTGGGGCCCCGTCGAGGCGGACGAAATGCTCGAGCGAGACGGACGGAGCTGGCGCCGGCCATGAAGATAGACCTCACGGACACCACCGCCAGCAAGATCAACAAGGCGCTGGTGCAGGGCCGCCGGGCCATCGGCACGCCGGCCGTCGGCATGGTGCTCACGCTGGTCATCGTGACGGACGAGGAGAACGCCTACGACGCCCTGAAGGCCGCGAACGACGCCTCGCACGAGCACCCCTCGCGCACGCTGGTGGTCATCAAGCGCGTCTCGCGCTCGCCCCGCGACCGTACGCAGTCCCGGCTGGACGCCGAGGTGCGGGTGGGCGCGGACGCGGGCACGGGCGAGACGGTGGTCCTGCGCCTGTACGGCGAGGTGTCCGAGCACGCGCAGTCGGTGGTCCTTCCGTTGCTGCTGCCGGACGCCCCGGTCGTGGTCTGGTGGCCGGTGAACGCGCCGCTCGACCCGGCGAGCGACCCGCTGGGCGCGCTGGCCCAGCGCCGGGTGACGGACACCTACGCCTCGGAGCAGCCGGTGCGGGAGCTGTCGGCCCGCGCCGACGCCTACACGCCGGGCGACACCGACCTGTCCTGGACCCGGATCACGCCGTGGCGGTCGATGCTGGCGGCGGCTCTGGACCAGGTGGTCTGCGAGGTGCGGGCCGTCGAGGTGGAGGGCGAGGAGTTCAACCCGAGCTGTGAGCTGCTGGCGATGTGGCTCGCGGACCGGCTGGACGTCCCCGTGAAGCGGTCGCTGTCGTCGGGCCCCGGTCTGACGGCGGTCCGCATGGCCACCGACTGCGGGCCGATCGTGCTCGACCGTGCGGACGGCTCCCTGGCGACCCTCTCGATCCAGGGCCAGCCGAACCGTGCGGTGGCGCTGAAGCGGCGCGAGACGGCCGAGCTGATCGCGGAGGAACTGCGGCGGCTCGACCCGGACGACACGTATGCCTCGGCGCTGCGGTTCGGGGTGGAGCGGCTGAGCTCCGTGCCGGTTCCGGCGGTTCCTGCGGTTCAGGGTGCCGAGGCCGCCGTGGCGAAGGCCGCGCAGGCCGTGGCCCTGGCCGAGGCCGCCGTGGCCAAGGCCGGGGAGAAGCCGGCCGCGGAGGAGTCGTCGGCCGCGGAGGAGTCATCAGCCGCGGAGGAGTCGTCAGCTGCGGAGGAGTCGGCGGCCAAAGGAGCGGCTCCGGCAAAAGGAGCAGCGGTCGAGACTCCCGTCGAAGCCGCTGCGAAAGCACCCGCGAAGGAAGCGGCGGCGTCGGAACCGGTGAAGAAGGCGGCGGCGAAGTGAGTACGGCACCGCAGCTCGTCGTGCATCACGACAAGGAGCTGATGGCCCAGGCCGCGGCGGCCCGGCTGATCACGAAGATCGTGGACGCGCAGGCCTCCCGGGGCTCGGCGTCCGTGGTCCTCACCGGCGGCCGCAACGGCAACGGCCTGCTGGCCGCGCTGGCGGCCGCTCCCGCCCGGGACGCGATCGACTGGGGTCGGCTGGACCTCTGGTGGGGCGACGAGCGCTTCCTGCCCGAGGGCGACCCGGAGCGCAATGTCACGCAGGCGCGCGAGGCGCTGCTGGACGCGGTGCCGCTGGACCCGAAGCGGGTGCACGCCATGCCGGCGTCGGACGGCCCCCTCGGCACGGACGCGGATGCGGCGGCGGCCGCGTACGCGGAGGAACTGGCGAGGGCGGCGGGTCCGGAGAACCATGGCTCGGTCCCGACGTTCGACGTCCTGATGCTGGGCGTGGGACCGGACACCCACGTGGCGTCGCTGTTCCCGGAGCACCCGGCGCTCTACGAGACGGAACGCACGGTCGTCGGCGTGCACGGCGCCCCCAAGCCGCCGCCGACCCGTGTCACTCTCACCCTGCCGGCCATCCGGTCGGCGCGTGAAGTGTGGCTCCTGGCGGCCGGTGAGGACAAGGCGCAGGCCGCGGCGATCGCCCTGTCGGGTGCGGGCGAGATCCAGGCGCCGGCGGCGGGAGCGTACGGCCGTTCGCGGACCCTGTGGCTCCTGGACTCGGCGGCGGCGTCCCAGCTGCCGAGGTCGCTGTATCCACCAGCGTCTCCGTGAACGCCTTTCGGGCCCTCGCTTCTCAGTGAAGCGAGGGCCCGAAACGTAGGGGCACTTACCGGCGCTACTTCACCGAGCCCGCCATCACCCCCTGCACGAAGTGCCGCTGGAACGCGAAGAACACGACCACCGGCACCACCAGCGACACGAACGCCCCCGGCGCCAGCACATCGATGTTGCTGCCGAACTGCCGTATCTGCGACTGGAGTTCCACGGTCAGCGGCTGCGAGGCACTGTCGGCGAAGAGCAGCGCCACCAGCATGTCGTTCCACACCCACAGGAACTGGAAGATGGCCAGTGAGGCGATCGCGGGCCGCCCCACCGGAAGCACCAGCCGCGTGAAGATCCGCCACTCGCTGCCCCCGTCCATCCGCGCCGCCTCCAGCATCTCCTTCGGCATCTCGGCGAAGTAGTTCCGCAGCAGGAACACGGCGAACGGCAGCCCGTACGCCACATGGAAGAGGACGACGCCGGGAATCGTGCCGAACAGCCCCAGCTGGCCGAAGAGTTTGGCGACCGGGAGAAGACCGATCTGCACGGGGACCACCAGCAGCGCCACCACGACCAGGAAGATCGCCTCCCGCCCGGGGAAGTCCAGCCACGCGAAGGCGTACCCGGCGAGCGCCGCGATGACCACCACGAGCAAGGTCGCCGGCACGGAGATCAGCACGGTGTTCCAGAAGGCCTGGGTGATCCCGGCGTTTCCCAGCAGCGCCGAGTAGTTGTCGAAGGACAGCTGGCCGGGGCTGGCGAACACCGTCCACCAGCCGCCGTTCGCCGTGTCCTCGGCGGACCGCAGGGACGACAGGAACAGCCCGGCCAGCGGTGTCAGCCACACCAGACCGATCACGACGAGAAAGGCCTGCACCAGCCCGTTGCCCAGGCCGCGCCTGACCGTGTTCATGGCCGCGTTCATCGCTGACTCCCTCGGAAACGGCGGACGTTGAAGACCATGGCGGGGATGACCAGCAGCAGAAGCAGTACGCCGAGCGCGCTGCCCAGGCCCTGGTTGTTGCCGCCGCCGAACGACACCAGCCACATCTGTGTGGCGAGCACGGTCGCGTCCTCCTGCACCGGACCGGGCGCGATGATGTAGACGAGGTCGAAGACCTTCATCACGTTGATGACGAGGGTGACGAACACGACCGTGAGCACGGGCGCCAGCAACGGCACCGTGATCCGCCTGAAGATCTGCCACTCGTTCGCGCCGTCCATCCGCGCCGCCTCCAGCGCGTCCCGGGGAAGGGTGGAAAGGCCCGCGCCGATCAGGACCATGGCGAAGCCCGTCCAGATCCACAGGTACGCCCCGATGATCGCCGGCGTGACGAGCGTGGGTCCGAGCCAGGAGATGCCCTCGTAGGGCGCGGCGAAGTTGGAGGCCGGCAGCTTCACCGTGTACGACCCGTCGTCCAGCCCTTCGAAGCGGAAGGAACCGTCGGCCGCGGTGGTCGTCGAGGCGACCGTCTCCCCGGCCCGCACCGCCTCGACCTTCATCTCCGGCAGCCCGCTCTCCCGCCGGTCGACCCTGCCCTGTTCCCCTCCCCCACCGGGGGTGAAGTCGAGGTACACGACCCCGCGCAGCTCACCGGGGCTCGCCTTGCGCTCCGCCGCCGCGTACGCCGGCCGAGCGTCCCCGGGCAGGTCGGCGGGCAGCACCCCGACCAGGCCCAGCGTCACGGCCTCGCCGGGAGACGCGGTCGCGTTCGTGCGGTACGAGCCGTCCGCCCCCTTCGTCATCCCCTGCCCGTCGCGTGCCCGGGCCGTCGGATACGTCGACGTGCCCTGGAAGGCGTCGTGCACGGAGACCGCGGCGGCGTTCAGGACGCCCTTGTCGGGGTCCTCGTCGTACGCGAGCCGGAAGATGATGCCGGCCGCGAGGAAGGACACCGCCATCGGCATGAACAGCAGCAGCTTGAAGGCGGTCGCCCAGCGGACCTTCTCCACCAGCACGGCCAGGATCAGGCCGAGGCCGGTGAGCAGGGCCGGGGCCACGACGACCCAGATCGTGGTGTTGCGGATGGCCTTGAGGGTGGCCGGGTCGCGGAACATCTCGGCGTAGTTCTCGCCGCCCACGAAACGGGTGCCGGAGGCGTCGAAGAAGCTGCGCCCGACGGAGAAGAGGACGGGGTAGACGACCAGGGCGCCCAGCAGGAGCAGCGCGGGGAAGACGAAGAGCAGGGCGATGATCCGCCCGCGCCGCCGGGTGCGCCGGCCCCGCGCCTTGCCGGCGCCCGCGGAGGGCGCCGGGCTCGTCTCTTTCACGAGGGTTGCGGTCATGACCGGTCAGCCCTGGCCCTGGTACGCCTTGGCCGCCGCGGCCTCCAGTTCGGCCGCGGTCCCCTTCGGGTCCGACGGGTCGCGCAGGAAGTCCTGCAGCAGCTTCCACTCGCCCGCGCCCTTGGTGCCGCCGAACGCCGCCGGGGCCTGGTCGGACATGTCGAAGCGGACCGCATCCGAATCCCCGGCCGCCACAAGGGACTTGGCCGTTGCACGGGTGACGTCGTCGCCGTACGAGGCGAGGTCGACGTTCTTGTTCGGGGACAGGAATCCGCCCGCCTCGGCCCATACGGCCGCGGCCTCCGGCGTCGCCAGGTACTCCAGGAGCGCCATGCCCGCCTTCTGGTTCTTGCCGTCCTTCAGGACGACGGCCGCGTCACCACCGCTGACCACCGGCGCCTCGCCACCGCCGACCGCCGGGAACGGGAAGAAGTTCGCGTCCTCGCCGATCGCCTTGCCGAACTGGTCCTTGGCGACACCCGCGACGAAGTCGCCCTCGTAGACCATGCCGGCCTCGGGCTTGGGCCCGAACACCTTCTCCACCGAGCCCGGGAAGTCGGTGTTGAGGGCCCCCTTCTGGCCACCCGCGATCAGCTGCTTGTCCTTGAACAGCTTGCCGAGCGTGGTGAGCGCCTCGACCACGGAGGCGTCGGTCCACTTCAGCTTGTGCGCGGCGAGGGCGTCGTACTTCTCGGGTCCGGCCTGGGAGAGGTAGACGTTCTCGAACCAGTCGGTCAGCGTCCAGCCGTCCTGCCCGGCGACCGAGAAGGCGGCGAGGCCCGAGTCGGAGACGGTCTGTCCGGCCTTGAGCATCTCGTCGTACGTCTTCGGGGCCTCGACTCCCGCCTGCGTGAGGGCGTCGGGGCTGTACCAGACGGTCGACTTGTGGGCGGCCTTGAAGTAGAGGCCGTAGAGGGTGCCGTCGACGCTGCCGTAGTTCTTCCATACGGGTGCGAAGTTGGTGTCCACGGACTTCCGGGCCGTACCGGACAGCGGCTTGAGCCAGCCCTTCTTCGCGAACTGCTGGAGCACGCCGACCTGCGGGACCATCACCACGTCGGGGGCGTTGCCGCCCTCGATCTTGCTGCCGACGACGGTGGAGACGTTGTCGCCCGTGGACACGAACTCGGTTTTGGCGCCGGTCTTCTCGGTGAACGCGTCCAGCACCTTCTGGAAGTTCTTCTGCTCGGTGCCGGTCCAGACACCGGCCACGGTGATCGTCTGGCCGCTGAGCGCCTTGTCGCCGCCGCCCGCGGAGACCGGTCCGCCGCCGCAGGCGGTCGCGCCGAGCGCCAGGACGAGGGCGGTGCAGCCGGTGAGCAGGGTGGTACGTCGTCGCATCATCATCGATGTCCCTTCGGGGATGGGGAAACTGACGGGAAATCAGGCGGGCATCAGGCGGTGGCGGACTCGGTCCCGTCGCTCATCCACCAGGCCGCCGTGGAGCCGGGCAGGACGCCGGCCGGGCAGGGGCCGCTCGACAGCAGCGGGGTACCGGAGACGGGCGCCGGCGTGGGCGCCGTACCGAAGTTGACGGCGCAGACGAGGCCGTCGCCGCGGACGAAGGCCAGGACGCCGGGCGGGCTGTCCAGCCAGCGCAGGGTGCCCTCGCCCAACTGGGGGAGCTGGGCGCGCAGTTGGAGGCCGTCTCGGTACAGGTGCCAGAAGGAGCGGGTGTCGGCCAGGGCGCGGTCGGTGGCGTACTCGGCGAAGTAGTCCGGCTGCGGCAGCCAGGGCTTGGCGCTCTCCACGCCGGAGGTGAAGCCGAACGGGGACGCCTGTCCCGACCAGGGCAGCGGCACCCGGCAGCCGTCGCGGATGCGGGCGCGGCTGCCGGTGCGGCGGAAGATCGGGTCGGTGAGCACGTCGTCGGGCAGGTCGACGACCTCGGGCAGGCCCAGCTCCTCGCCCTGGTAGATGTACGCCGCTCCCGGCAGCGCCAGCATCAGCAGCGCGGCGGCGCGGGCGCGGGCGGGGCCGAGGCCGCTGCCCTCGGGGGTGGGTTCGCCGTAGCGGGTGACGGTGCGGACCTGGTCGTGGTTGTTGAGGACCCAGGTGACCGTGGAGCCCGTGCCGGCGATGTCCTGCATCGCCTCGGAGATGACCTTGCGGAAGGCGTCGGCCTCCCAGGGGGCGCTGAGCAGGTCGAAGAAGAAGGCCTGGTGCAGTTCGTCGGAGCGGACGTACAGGGCGTGCTCGCGCGCGGTCGGGACGGACACCTCGCCGACCAGGAGCCGCTCGCGGCCGTCGCGGGCGGTGTACTCCTCGCATATGGAACGCCACTGGCGCCACACCTCGTGCACCTCGGGCTGGTTCCAGGCGAGCGGGTTGACCGAGTCGCGGGTGCGGGCGTCGGCCTCGGGGTCGTTCGAGTCGGGCAGCTCCGGGTGCTTGAACAGTCCGGCGGCGACGTCGATGCGGAAGCCGTCGATGCCGCGGTCCAGCCAGAAGCGCAGGATGCGGTCGAACTCGGCGCCGATCTCGGGGTTGCGCCAGTTCCAGTCGGGCTGCTCGGACGCGAACATGTGCAGGTACCACTGGCCGGGCCGCCCGTCCGCCTCGGTCACCCGGCTCCAGGCCGGGCCGCCGAACATGGAGTGCCAGTTGTTGGGCGGCTCGGCCCCGTCGGCGCCGCTGCCGTCGGCGAAGTGGAAGCGGGCACGGGCCGCGCTGCCGGGCTCGGCGGCCAGCGCCTGCGCGAACCACGGGTGCTCGCTGGAGCAGTGGTTCGGGACGATGTCCAGCAGCACCTTGATGCCCAGCCGCCGGGCCGCCGCCACCAGCAGATCGAACTCGGCGAGGTCGCCGAAGAGCGGGTCGACACCGCAGTAGTCGGCCACGTCGTAGCCGTGGTCGTGCTGCGGCGAGGGATAGAAGGGGCTCAGCCAGATCCCGTCGACCCCGAGCTTCTTCAGATACGGCAGTCCGGCCCGGACCCCGGCCAAGTCACCGACGCCGTCGCCGGTGCTGTCCAGAAAGCTGCGGACATACACCTGGTAGATCACCGCGTCGCGCCACCAGTGGTACTTACTCAACATGCATGCATGTTAGGTAGGCGTAGCGCAGGGGTGTCAATGAAAGAAACAAAGGATACTGGCGAGTTCGGGAGCCAAATACGGACTTACCGGGGCATCAGGGTGCTAGATGAGACGCTGCCGTTACTTAACAAGTAACTAGCGACTGGAGACGGGTGCCAGCTCGCGCGCCAGCCGTCGCACCGCCGCCTCGGGCGTGTCCCGCCCGGTCAGCGCGTCGTGCACGATCGCCTGCACCACCAGACTCACCTGGTCGTAGCGCGGGCTCTTGGGGCGCGGCTGGGCCGTGCGTACGCTCTCGCGCAGGGTCGGCAGGTACGGGAACGCCCGCACCAGCTCCGGATCCCGGTACAGGTCGGCCCGGACGGGCGGCAGTGCGCCGCGCGTGAGAACCTGGCGCTGGACGCGCTCGCTGGTCAGGTACGCGATCAGGCGGGCGGCCGAGTCGGGGTGCCGGGCGTGGGCGCCGACGGCCAGATTGGAGCCGCCGAGGACACTCTTGCCCGGCCCGTGCGGACCCGGCAGCGGTACGGCGCCGATCTTCCCGGCGACCGGCGAGTCCTTGGCCGACGCGAGGGCGTAGGCGTACGGCCAGTTGCGCAGGAACAGCAGGCGCCCGTCCCGGAAGGCCTGCTTGGACTCCTCCTCCTTGTACGTCAGCGCCTGCCTCGGGATCCAGCCCTCCCGCACGCCCCGCGCGAGGAAGCCGATGCCCTCGCGGGCCGCCTTCGAGTTCACGGTGACGCGCTCGCCCTCGTCACCGAGGATCGAGCCGCCCGCCGAGTAGACGGCTTCGGCGGCGTTGACGGTGAGCCCTTCGTACGGCAGGAACTGGCCGGCGTAGCCGTCCAGCCCGTACTTCGGGGCGATCGCCTTGGCGTCCCGCTCCAGTTCGGCCCAGGTGCGCGGCGGGTCGACGCCCTCCTTGGCCAGGATGTCCTTGCGGTACAGCAGCAGGCCGGCGTTGGTGACGTACGGGACGGCATAGAGCCGGTCGTCGTAGGTCGCCGTGTCGACGACCGGCTTCAGGAAGCTGTCGAGGGGGAAGCGGTCGCGGGGCAGCGGCCGGATCCATCCCGCCGCGGCGAACTCCGAGGTCCAGCTGACGTCGATGTTGAGGACGTCGAAGCGGCCGCCGTCGCCGTCGCGCAGGTCGGTGATCATCTGCGCGCGGGTCTCGTCGGCGGAGTCCGGCAGCTCGACGAGGGTGACTTCCTCGCCGGGGTGGGTGCGGTTCCAGCCGTCCAGGACGGAGCCGAGATAGCCGGTGAGGTCTCCGGCGGTGGCGAGGGTGAGGGGGCCGCGACCACTCGCCGCGGGTTCGTCGGCCCGTGCGCCGGAGGTGACGTAGCCGGTCATGACCACGACCAGGACGAGAAGGCCCCTACCGGCGGCGTGTATCCACCGCATAGGTTCCTCCTTGCACACCGGCCACGGGCACCTTCGCCCGCCGTCCAGGGGCCATGTATACCTGTTAGGTATGCGCGATACTAGGCCTCGCGGCACATTACCCAGGATGCGAGGAGGAGAGCACGAGTGCGGCTGCCCCTCCTGGCTCTGCTGGCGCGCGGACCGGCCCACGGGTACGAGCTCAAGCAGGACCTTGAGCAGATGCTGGGCTCCGCGTACCCTCAGCCGAACGTCGGCCAGATTTATGTGACCCTCGGCCGCCTCGAGAAGCAGGGACTGATCGAGGGCGAGGACGTCGAGCAGTCCAGCCGGCCCAACAAAAAGGTCTACCACCTCACCGATGCCGGGCGTGAGGCGCTGCGCGCCTGGTTCGAGGAGCCCGAGGACGAGCCGCGGGTACGGGACGAGTTCTTCATGAAGCTGGCTCTCGCCCCGCAGACCGGTCTCGCCGACCAGATCGCCCTCATCAACAAACAGCGGCGCCAGTACCTGAACACCATGCGTCAACTGTCGAAGCTCGCCGCCGCCGAGGACCGGGACAACCGCATCGCCCATCTGCTGATAGAGGGCGCGATGCTGCATCTGCAGGCCGACCTCGACTGGTTGGAGCGGTGCCAGGAAGAGCTGGAGGAGCTGGAGTGAACGACGATTCCACTCCTGTGCCGGGCGCCGACGGTGCTGTGGTGCCCGAGGAAGGTCCCGGGTCGCGCGCCGAGAGCCCGGTGCTGCGCGCCGAGGGCCTGGTCAAGACGCATTACGGCGAGGGCGCTCCGGCACATGCCGTGCGCGGGGTCGATCTGTCCGTGCGGCGGGGCGAGTTCGTGGCGATCACCGGTCCGTCCGGGGCCGGTAAGTCGACCTTGCTGCATCTGCTGGGCGGGTTGCAGCGGCCCGACGGCGGCGGCATCTGGCTGGACGGCGAGTGCGCGGACGCGTGGAGCGAGGCCCGCTGGGCGGTGGAGCGCAGGAAGCGCATCGGCATCGTCTTCCAGTTCTTCAACCTGGTCTCCGACCTGTCCGTCGCCGACAACGTCGAGCTGCCCGCCCTGCTGGCCGGCGTCGCGCCGAAGCGGGCCCGCGCCGAGCGGGCGGAGCTGCTCGGCGAGCTGGGCCTCGCGGGCAAGGAGCGGAGCATGCCGGGCGAGCTGTCCGGCGGCGAGCAGCAGCGGGTCGCGCTGGCCCGCGCCCTGGTCAACCGTCCGCCGCTGCTGCTGGCCGACGAGCCCGCGGGCAGCCTGGACAGCAAGGGCACCCGTGAGGTGATGCGGCTGCTGTCCCGCTTCCACCAGCGCGGCCAGACGATCGTGCTGGTCACCCATGACGCCCGGCTGGCGAGCGCCGCGGACCGGGTGATCAGCTTCTTCGACGGCCGGATCGCGGACGACGCGGAGCTCGACGGCGGCACGCCGCCGCGCCGCTCCGGGATATCCGGTGTGCTGGAGCTCAAGGACTGAGATGCGGGTGGACGTACCGGTGGACATACGGGTGGACGTACGCGTGTACGCCCCCTGCCCGGCATACGGGCCGAGGGGCTGAGGCCCGTGCGAGCCACCCTGCGCTGGGCGCACTCCGATCTGCGCACGCACCGCGGCGAGGCGCTGTTCCTCGTGCTGGCCACGGCCGGGATCGTCGTGTCGCTGCTGCTGGCCACGGCACTCTTCGGCTACGCCACCAACCCCTGGCAGCGCGTCTTCACCCAGGCCAACGGCGCGCACGTGTGGCTGCACACCAGCTACTCGGCCGACACCGGCAAACTGACCTCGCTGAACGCCGTCGAGTCCGTCGCAGGCCCCTACCCCACCGCCACGACCACCCTCGCCTCCCGCGGCACCCGCGCCTCCGTCGAACTGCGCGGCACGCCCGAGCGCCCCTCCGTCGACCGCCCGCTCCTCACCTCCGGCCACTGGCTGGACCCCGCGAAACCGGACGGCGTCGTCCTGGAGAGCCGCCTGGCCCGCGCGCTCCTGGCCGCCCCCGGCGACATCCTCACCCTGCCCGGCACCGGCCGGACCCTGACCGTCCTCGGCATCGCCGACAGCGCCGAGCCGCGCTACCGGCCCGGCGAGCAGCCGGGGCTCGTCTGGGCGCCGCCGTCCGCCGTACGCAACCCGGGCGGCCAGGTGATCGGCCTGCGCCTGACGGAGCCGGACGACACCGACTACGCCGTCCAGCGCGCCGTCACCGAGCTGGGCGCCGGTGCGGTCCACGAGGTCTCCACCTGGAAGCAGGCGCGTGCCGAGGCGCAGGGCGACAACCGGCTGCTCGGGCAGGTGCTGGGGCTGTTCGGGCTGGGCGCGCTGGTCGCCGCCGGGCTTGCCGTGCACGGGGCGATCGGCACCCGTATCCGCGGCCATCTGCGGGACATCTCCGTGCTGAAGGCAATCGGTTTCACGCCGGGACAGGTGGTGCGCGTCTTCCTGCTCCAGCACCTCGCCTACGCGCTGCTGGGCGCCGTGGCCGCCGCCTCCCTCATCCAGGGCCTGGGCAGCCGGATCCCCGGACGGCTCGGGGACGCGGTCGGGGTGTGGCAGGGCCTGCCCGGGCACACCGTGGCGCTGTTCGCGGTGCCGGTGGGCGCGGTGCTGTTCATCGGCGCGACCACCGGGCTCGCGGCGTGGCGGGCGGGGCGGGTACCTCCGGTGCCGGTGTCGCGGCCCGCGACGCCGATGGGCGGGGGCCTGTCCGCTGTGACGAGCCGTGCCCTCGCGGCACGATCCACGACGGCACCGCCGAGCGGCGAGGGCTTGCCCGGCGTGAGAGGCCGGGCCCCCGGGTCACAGCCCGCGACGGTGTCGCCGGGCAAGAGCCGGTCCGGCGTGACCAGCCGAAGTCCCGCACCCCAGCCCACGGCGGCTCCCCCGGGGGGACGTCTGGCGAGCGCGGCGCGGCGCGTCCTGGGACTGCGGCCGGCGGCCCCCTCGGTCGGGCGGCTGTCCGGTCTGTCCCGCCGTGCCCTCGGGCTGGGGCTGCCGCCCGCTCTGGTGCTGGGCTGGCACCGGGCGTTCACGCGCCGTCTGCGGTCGCCGGCCACGGTCGCCCGGCTCGCGCTGCCGCTGCTGCTGATCGTGGTCGCGATGAGCGCATGGACCACCATCGACCGCTTCGACAGCAGGCCGGACCGGATCGGCCTGCCGACCGCCCTCACCGCCCGCGCCGACTCCGGCCTGGCCGACCCGGAGGCCCGCGCCCTGCTGGAACGCGATCCGCAGATCGCCGCCGCCTACCCGGGCGTCGAGGTGGCCGCGCTGGTCCCGGGCCAGACGGCCACGATCGCCCTGCGCGGCCTCGGCACCCACGCGGAGCCCTACCCGTACGCCCTCGCCGAGGGCCGTGCCGCTCGCGGCCGCGACGAGGCGGTGGCCGGCCAGGGACTGCTCGATCTGCTGGACGTGAAGGTCGGCGACTGGGTGCGGATGACCGTGGGCGACCAGCCGCAGATCCTGCACATCGTGGGCCGCAGCATCGAACCCCAGAACGCCGGCCGGGTCATCTCCACCTCCCTCGACACCCTCCGTGAGAACGACCCGGGCCTCGGCCCCACCCTCTACGAGCTGCGGCTCCGTCCGGACGCGGACCCGAACGCGGTCGCCGACCGCCTGGCCGACGCCGGACACGGACGCCTGGACGTCCACGCCGTACCGAACCCCGCCGAGGGGCTCTCACCCCTGCGCGGCGTGGTCGTGGGCCTGATCGCCGTCCTGGCCCTCATCGGGCTGATCGAACTGCTGACCGCGATCGGCGGCACGGTCCGCGAGGGCGAACGCGACCTGCTGGCCCTCAAGGCCATCGGCCTGTCCCCACGGCAGATCACCGCGATCACCGTCACGTCCACCGCCTGCACCGCCCTGGCCGCGGTCGTCATCGGCACGGCCCTGGGCACGCCCCTCGCGCACTGGCTGATCGACGCACAGGGCCGGTCGAGCGGCATCGGCGCCGGGATCGCCCAGGGCCCGTCCGCCGCGCTCCTGCTCCTGTTCGGCGCGGCGGCGGTCACGGGAGCGGCCGCCCTCGCCGCCGTCCCCGCCTCCCGCGCGGCACGCCGCCGCCTCGCGGACACCTTGAGCGCGGTCGCCTGAGGGTGGCTGCAGCGGCGCAGCCGCGGCAGCCAAGGGGCGCGGGGAACGGCGCGAGCAACCACGCACAACCCCGCAGCCGCCATCAAAGGGAAGGCACCGAGCTCATAGGCGCCCCGCCCAACCCCCGGAGGGACCCGTCACTGCCGTCCGCGCAGCTCCCGGTACTTGGCGACGAGCGCCTTCGTCGACGCGTCCAGCCCCGGCACCTCGGCGCCGTCGGTCAGCGCGGGCTCGACGCGCTTGGCGAGGACCTTGCCGAGCTCGACGCCCCACTGGTCGAAGGAGTCGATGTTCCACACCGCGCCCTGGACGAACACCTTGTGCTCGTACAGCGCGATCAGCTGCCCGAGCACCGACGGGGTCAGCTCGCGCGCGAGGATCGTGGTCGTCGGGTGGTTGCCCTTGAACGTCTTGTGGGTCACCAGCTCCTCCGGCACCCCCTCCGCGCGCACCTCCTCCGGCGTCTTGCCGAACGCCAGCGCCTGCGTCTGGGCGAAGAAGTTCGCCATCAACAGGTCGTGCTGTGCCTTGAGTTCGTCGCTCATCTCGGCGACCGGCTCGGCGAAGCCGATGAAGTCCGCCGGGATCACCTTGGTGCCCTGGTGGATCAACTGGTAGTACGCGTGCTGCCCGTTGGTGCCCGGCGTGCCCCACACCACCGGGCCGGTCTGCCAGTCGACCTCCTGCCCGTCCCGGCCGACGTACTTGCCGTTGGACTCCATGTCCAGCTGCTGCAGATACGCCGTGAACTTCGACAGGTAGTGGCTGTACGGCAGCACGGCGTGCGACTGGGCGTCGTGGAAGTTGCCGTACCAGATGCCCAACAGGCCGAGGAGCAGCGGCACGTTGGCCTCGGCGGGCGCGGTGCGGAAGTGCTCGTCGACGAGCCGGAAGCCGTCGAGCATCTCCCGGAAATGCTCCGGGCCGATGGCGATCATCAGCGACAGGCCGATCGCCGAGTCGTACGAGTACCGCCCGCCGACCCAGTCCCAGAACTCGAACATGTTCGCCGTGTCGATACCGAAGTCGGCGACCTTCTCGGCGTTCGTCGACAGGGCGACGAAGTGCTTGGCGACGGCCTCCTGACCCGCCTTCAGCTCGCCCAGCAACCAGTTGCGCGCGGAGGTGGCGTTGGTGATCGTCTCGATCGTCGTGAAGGTCTTGGACGCGATGATGAACAGCGTCTCGGCCGCGTCCAGGTCCCGGGTGGCCTCGTGCAGGTCGGCGCCGTCGACGTTCGACACGAAACGGACGGTGAGGTCGCGGTCGGTGAAGCTGCGCAGCACCTCGTACGCCATCGCCGGGCCGAGGTCGGAGCCGCCGATACCGATGTTGACGACGTTCCTGATGCGCTTGCCGGTGTGGCCGGTCCAGGCGCCGGACCGGACCCGCTCGGCGAAGTCGGCCATCTTGTCGAGGACGGCGTGCACACCCGGGACGACGTTCTCCCCGTCGACCTCGATCACCGCGTCGCGCGGCGCGCGCAGCGCGGTGTGCAGCACGGCGCGGTCCTCGGTGGTGTTGATCTTCTCGCCGCGGAACATGGCGTCCCGCAACCCGAACACGTCCGTGGCGGCGGCCAGCTCGCGCAGCAGCCGCAGCGTCTCGTCGGTGACGAGGTGCTTGGAGTAGTCGATGTGCAGGTCGCCGACCTGCAGCGTGTACCCCGCACCGCGCCCCGGGTCGGCGGCGAACAGCTCCCGCAGCTGTACCTCGCCCAGCTCCTCGCGGTGCTTGGCCAGCGCGGTCCACTCGGGCGTCCGGTTCAGCCTGGTACGGCCGTCTGCGTTCATGTCCGACTTCAGCCTTCTTTCGTGCCTGTCCCAGCTGTTCCAACCTAATTGATCAGCGCGGCGCGTGAGCCGTCGTGGCGTCGTCGTCCGGCGCAACAACAGGTACGTCCGGCTTGCGCGCCGGTATCAACGCGGTGACGGACAGGACGAAGAAGGCGGCGGCGAGCAGCGCGGGGCTGTTGAGCCCCCAGACGGTGGCCACGGCTCCGCCGAGCAGCGCCCCCAGGGGTGCCCCGGCAACCGCGAGCGTACGGAAGGCCGAGCTGACCCGCCCGAGCATCTCGGCCGGGCTTCGCTGCTGCATCAGCGTCGTCGTGTTGACGTTCCACACCATGCCCATGAATCCGAAGACGGCCATGGCGGCCACAAGGGCGGCCAGACTGCGCACCGAGCCCATCACGATGAGCGCGCCGATCTGCACGGTCCCGGCGAGCAGCACCGCGCGCATGCGTCCCACTTGGGCGACGAGCCGGCTGTTGACCGCTCCCCCGGCCAGGTTGCCGACGGTGTACGCCGTGGCCGCCGCCGCGTATCCCGCGGTGCCGGCGTCCAGCCAGCCGGTCACGAGCACCACAAGGGTGGCGATGAGGGCGCCCATGCCGATGTTGCACAGGGCCGTGGCCGCGCACAGGCCGCGCAGCGCTCCGTCGCGCCACAGGGTGCGCATTCCGTCCGCGATCTCCCGGCGCAGGGTGCTGCCCGCCGGTCTCGGCTTCCGCTCGGGCGAGGCGGTCCGCAGCGATGCCACCAGCGCGGCGGCGGCCAGGAAGGTCGCCGCGTCGGCCGCGAAGGGCACGGCCGCCCCGGCGGTCAGCAGCAGCGGCGCGGCGGGCGCACCCAGCAGGCCGCCCGCGATGCGCTGGCCGGTCATCAGGCGCGCGTTCGCGCTGCCGAGCGCGTCATGGTCCACCAGGGCGGGCAGCAGGGCCGTGGATGCGTTGTCGAAGAGTGTCTGCAGTGTGGTGAGCGTGACGGCCAGCGCGATCAGCAGGGCGATCGAGGCGTGACCGAGTGCGACAGCGGCCGCGAAAGCCGCGACGAGCAACCCTCGCACGGCATCCACCGTCCACATCGCGCGCCGCTGGTCCACCCGGTCGGCGATCGCGCCGCCGAGCAGACCGAAGACGATCCACGGCAGATAGCCGCAGGCGGTGACGGCGGCGATCAGCAGCGGCCGGTCCGTCAGCGTCACGGCGAGGAGCGGCAGGGCAGCCGTACGCAGGGAGTCACCGAAGCTGGAGAGCACGGCGGCACTCCACAGCCGTCCGAACCCCCCACGCCACGCGGGCGCACGCACGCCCACCGCTTCAGCCGTCGCCACCGATCCCCCTCACGGTCCGTCGATGCACACCCATCGATGAACAAACCGTAGAGGGCACCACTGACAATCGGTCCGCGAGCGGCTCAGGCGCCGGTGCGTCGAACAGGTCCGGCCCGGCACCCTCGGATGCCCGGCCGGTCCTCAACTTCTAGATTTCGCCTCGCAGTTTGGCGAGCGCCTCGGCGAGGATCGCCTCGCCGTCGGCGTCGCTGCGCCGTTCCCGTACATACGCCAGGTGCGTCTTGTAGGGCTCGGTGCGCGGCGGGTCCGGCGGGTTGTCCCGGTCCTGCCCGGCGGGAAAGCCGCAGCGCGGGCAGTCCCAGGTGTCGGGTACCTGCGCGTCGCTGGCGAAGCTCGGCTGCGTCTCGTGCCCGTTGGAGCACCAGAAGGAGATGCGCAGCCGCGGCGCGGACTCGCCGCGCTCGGCCTCGCCCATCGGCCCCGCCCCGACCCGGCTTCCTCGGATCGCGTTGCCACTTGCCACGGTCGTAACTCCCTGCGTGATGGTGCCGCGAAGCGAGTCGGCGTTTCGCTTCGCTGCGAGCGCCTCAGTCTACGTAAGGCCCAACGCGCGTCCAGTGATTGGAGTTACAGACCCCCCACACCTAGACGCAAGCCCCATGATAGGCCGCGCTCAGCTGCGCGTACCGAACATGGGGCCTTACGTGCGGAATGTGCGTGCCGGTCAGTTGTTCACCTTCACCAGGATGCCGAGCACGACAATGCACGCGAACCACAGCAGACCGACCACGATGGTGATCCGGTCGAGGTTGCGCTCGGCGACCGAAGAGCCGCCGACGGACGACTGCATACCGCCACCGAACATGTCGGAGAGGCCGCCGCCCTTCCCCTTGTGCATCAGCACCAGCAGCATCATCAGCAGGCTGAAGACGATCAGGGCGATGGAGAACCCCAGAACCACGGCTGGACCAACTTCCTCGGATTCGGATAACGACGGGGCCGAAGCCTTTTTGTGAAGCTTCACGCTTCGAATAACAGCTTCGGCCCCGCAAGGGTACGACGAATCGTCGTTACGGCCTACTCACTGGTCGCGGAACCGCACGATCTTGACGAACTCGTCGGCGTCCAGCGAGGCGCCGCCGACCAGGGCGCCGTCGATGTCGGCCTGCGCCATGATCTCGGCGACGTTGCCGGACTTCACGGAGCCGCCGTACTGGATGCGGACCTTGTCGGCCAGCTCCTGCGAGTACAGCTCGGCGACCTTGCCGCGGATGGCGGCGCAGACCTCCTGGGCGTCCTCGGCGCCGCAGACCTTGCCGGTGCCGATGGCCCAGACGGGCTCGTAGGCGATCACGACGGACTCGGCCTGCTCGGCCGGGAGGTCCTTCAGACCGCCCTCGACCTGGGCGAGCGTGTGCGGGACGGCGTTGCCGGCCTCGCGGACCTCCAGCTCCTCGCCGACGCACATGATCGGGGTGAGGCCGTGCTTGTAGGCGGCCTTGACCTTGGCGTTGACGATCTCGTCCGTCTCGGCGTGGTACTGGCGGCGCTCGGAGTGGCCGATCGCCACGTACGTGCACTTCAGCTTGGCCAGCATCGGGCCGGAGATCTCGCCGGTGTAGGCGCCGGAGTCGTGCGCCGAGATGTCCTGGGCGCCGTACTTGATCCGGAGCTTGTCGCCGTCGACCAGGGTCTGCACGGAGCGCAGGTCGGTGAAGGGCGGCAGGACGGCGACCTCGACGGCCTCGTAGTCCTTGTCCGCGAGGGCGAAGGCGAGCTTCTGGACGTGGGCGATGGCCTCGAGGTGGTTGAGGTTCATCTTCCAGTTACCCGCCATCAGCGGCGTGCGCGTGCTCATTGAGGTCAGTCCTCCAGTGCGGCGAGGCCGGGGAGCGTCTTGCCCTCGAGGTATTCGAGGGAGGCGCCGCCGCCGGTCGAGATGTGGCCGAATGCGTTCTCGTCGAAGCCCAGGGTGCGTACGGCCGCGGCGGAGTCGCCGCCGCCGACCACGGTGAAGCCCTTGGAGTCGACGAGCGCCTGGGCGACCGCCTTGGTGCCCTCGGCGTAGTCGGGGTGTTCGAAGACGCCCATGGGGCCGTTCCAGAAGACGGTGGCGGCGTCGGCGAGCTTCGAGGCGTACAGCGTGCGGGTCTGAGGACCGATGTCCAGACCCTCCTGGTCGGCCGGGATGGCGTCCGCGGCGACGGTCGTGGGGTTGGCCGGGGCCTTGGTCTTCAGGTCCGGGAACTCGGTGGAGACGAGGACGTCGACCGGCAGGACGATCTCGACGCCGTTCTTCTCGGCGCGCTCCATGTACTCGGTGACGGCCGGGACCTGGTCCTCCTGGAGGAGGGAGATGCCGACCTCGTAGCCCTTGGCCTTGAGGAAGGTGTAGGCCATGCCGCCGCCGATGAGGAGGCGGTCGGCCTTGCCGAGCAGCTGGTCGATGACGGCGAGCTTGTCGGAGACCTTGGCACCGCCGAGCGCGACGACGTACGGCCGCTGGACGTCCTCGGTGAGCTTCTTGAGGACAGCGACCTCGTTCGCGATGAGGTAGCCCGCGTAGTGCGGCAGCTTGGCCGGCAGGTCGTACACGGACGCGTGCTTGCGGTGGACCGCGCCGAAGCCGTCACCGACGTACACGTCGGCGAGGGCGGCCAGCTGGTCGGCGAAGGCGCCGCGCTCGGCGTCGTCCTTGCTCGTCTCACCGGCGTTGAAGCGCAGGTTCTCGACGACCGCGACCCGGCCGTCGGCGAGACCGGCGACCGTGGCCCGGGCGGAGTCGCCGACCGTGTCGGTCGCGAACGCCACGTCGGCGACGAGGAGTTCACCGAGGCGGGCGGCGGCGGGAGCGAGGGAGAAGGCCGGGTCCGGAGCGCCCTTGGGGCGGCCCAGGTGCGAGGCGACGACGACCCGGGCGCCCGCCTCGGCCAGTGCCTTGACGGTGGGCAGCACGGCGCGGATACGGCCGTCGTCGGTGATCGTGGTGCCGTCCAGCGGCACGTTCAGGTCGGCGCGGACGAACACCCGCTTGCCGGCGACGCCTTCGGAGAGAAGTTCGTCGATCGTCTTCATGAAGGGGACTCCTGAGGAGGCTCGTGATCGCTCGGAAACGCTCGTGATCCAACAGGTCGGATCTGCACGTGAGTCAGGGCTCGGGCGACGCGTCCCTGCGCCGCCCGAGCCCTGACTCACATCAAGGTGCCTGCTCTGGATATCAGAGCTGGTTGCCGACGAAGACCGTGAGGTCGACGAGGCGGTTGGAGTAGCCCCACTCGTTGTCGTACCAGCCGATGACCTTCACGTTCTTGCCCTCCTGGACCATGGTCAGGGAGGAGTCGAAAGTGCAGGACGCCGGGGCGTTGACGATGTCGGAGGAGACGATCGGGTCCTCGGTGTATTCGAGGATGCCCTTCAGCTCGCCCTCCGCTGCCTTCTGGAAGGCGGCGTTGATCTCTTCCTTGGTGACCTCGCGGCCGAGCTCCAGGACGAGGTCGGTGACCGAGCCGGTCGGGACCGGGACGCGCATCGCGATGCCGTCCAGCTTGCCCTTGAGCTGCGGGAGGACCAGCGCGGTGGCCTTGGCGGCACCCGTGGTGGTCGGGATGATGTTCTCGGCGGCGGCACGGGCGCGGCGCAGGTCCTTGTGCGGGAAGTCCAGGATGCGCTGGTCGTTGGTGTACGCGTGGACCGTCGTCATCAGGCCCTTGACGATGCCGAAGTTCTCGTCGAGGACCTTGGCCATCGGCGCCACACAGTTGGTGGTGCAGGAGGCGTTGGAGATGACGTGGTGGTTCGCCGGGTCGTACTTGTCGTTGTTGACGCCCATCACGATGGTGATGTCCTCGCCGGAGGCCGGAGCCGAGATGAGGACCTTCTTGGCGCCGCCGGCGATGTGCTTCTCGGCGTCGGCCTTCTTCGTGAAGATGCCGGTCGACTCGATGACGATGTCGACGCCCAGCTCGCCCCACGGGATGTCGGCGGGGTTGCGCTCGGACAGGACCTTGATGGTCTTGCCGTCGACCGTGATGGTGTCGGCGGTGTGGGAGACCTCCTGCTTGAGGCGGCCCAGAATCGTGTCGTACTTCAGCAGGTGAGCGGTGGTCGCAGTGTCACCCAGGTCGTTGACAGCCACGATCTCGATGTCAGCACCCTGCTCCAGCAGCGCGCGGAAGTAGTTGCGACCGATACGACCGAAGCCGTTGATGCCTACGCGGATCGTCACGAACCGATCTCCTCGTTGGTACGCCGGCCATGCGGTGCCGGCGAGCTCTGTTTGGGATGTCCCCGACCGCCTACGACCCTACCTCCCTGAGGCCGCCGTGGTGACATTCAGATGCCTCATACACGGCACGGCGGTCCGTACCCGTCAGTAGGGGTACGGACCGCCTCGCCCGGAAGCCCGGATCACTCGATTTCGTCACTGTGCGTTGCGCACAGTTGACCTCGGCGTGTCACTCGTCAAGTGAGTCGAGGGCCTTTCCGATGAGCGCCGCACGGTCGGCGGCCGCGGAGACGTGCTCCAGGCCGAAGCCCAGCAGCACGGTGTCGTCCGTGGTGACCGCTCCGTACGTCTGGAACAGCGCTCCGGTGCGCGCCCAGTCCTTGAGTGCGGCCGGGCTGCCCGCGGGCGGTCCGGTCACCTTCCAGGCGCCGAGCGACGTCTCGAAGCCCTCGGTCTCGGTCGCCGTACCGCCGACGACGAGCGAGGTCTCGTCGGCGAGGACGCCGTGACCGCCGGAGGACGGGTCGGTGACGTAGCTGATCGAGAGCTCGACCGACTTGCCGGCGTACGCGCTCAGGTCGAAGTTGAGCTGCTTCCAGCCCTCGGACGCACCGGTGAGGGCGTTCCACGAGCCGCTGCTGCCGGTCGCGGTGCAGCCGCCGGCGGCCACGCCGAGGTAGTGGGCCAGCCAGGGGTGCTCGGCCACGTAGACCCCGGCCTCGCAGTCGGCCGGCACGGTGGTGCTGGTGGCTCCGCCCGCCTCGGGGAGGGTCGTCCAGTCCGCGGCCCCGGTGGTGTGGGCCTCGACCAGGACGTTGTCGTAGCCGGGCTCGACGTCCCACAGCAGCTGGGTGCGCAGGGTCGGCTTGTCCGCCGCGGTCACTCCGGTGAGGTCGACGGTCCTGGTCAGCCGCTTGTAGGCGTCGTCGGTGTGGACGGCGGCCGCCATGGAGGAGCCCGCGTACGGCCCGTACGGGTTGACGGTCCCGGCGAACCGGCCCGCGCCCGCGCTGGCGAACTGCGGGTACGTGGCGGCGGGCAGCTCGTCCGAGGTGACCCCGTAGGTGCCGGCCTTGTCCAGCGGGTTGCCGGTGGCGTCGCCGAGCGCTCCGGTGAAGCCGCCGAGCTTGCCGGAGCCGGTGAAGCCGGTGGCCCCCGGAGTCGACGTACGGGAGTAGGCGCCCAGGTAGTACTGGCTGAAGTCGTTCGACAGGGTGCCGCCGCCGAGGTCGACGGCGCCGCCCGCCTGCTCGCCCGCTTCCAGCAGCTTGCCGCCCTCGTTGAGGAAGGCGCGCAGTTGCAGCTGGGTGGCGTTGCCGGGGACGTTCGCGCCGGTGTAGTGGACGACGGTACCGAAGTGGCTCAGCACGCCGAGTGCGTCGGGCACGCCCTGTGTGGCGACGTCCCAGACGACCGCCTTGCGGCCGTCGGCCTTGAGCGCGTCGACGTACTTCTGCGCGTGCGTGGCGGTGGCGCCTTCCTCGGCGACCACGAGGACGTCCGCGCGCGGCCGCTGCGCCACCGTGTAGGTGAAGTGCTCACTGGAGACGCGCTTTCCGCTCCTCGTCCTGCCGGTGAACCACACCTCGACCTTGTCACCCGGGTCGGCCCCGGCGATCTTGGCCCGGTACTGGTCGAAGTACAGGTTGTCCGCACCGCCGTACGTCTCGCCGCCCCTCCAGGGCCGCAGCGCCCGGTCGTGCGTACGGCCGCCGTTGACGCGGTACTTGAGCTCCTTGTCGCGCACGGACTTGCGTACGACGACGGAGACCTTCTGGTCGGCGCCGCGGGAGTACGACGTGGTGAACGGCGCCGGGGTGAAGTCGGCGGCCTTGAGGCCCACCGAGGACGACGGCTGGTCGGGGTGCCTCGCCGTCTCGGCGACGGAGAGCGCGAACGGGATGTTCTTGGCGAACTCCTGCTGGATCAGCTTCTCGTCGTCCGGGAAGTTGAAGACCGACTGGCAGTCCCGCGCGTTCCACTGGTCGTTCGGGTCGATGTTCGACGCGGTCTGGCAGGTCGACATCTCGGGCGTGAACATCGCGATGCCGTTGACGTTGCCGGCGTGTCCGTCGGCCTCGCCGTTGGTCGTGTACAGCTCCGAGGAGACCTGCGGGTGGTAGCCGGGGACCGCGGGGTTGTCCGGCGTGCCGGCGAGCGCCTTGTAGAGGACGTCGTCCGGGGTGTCGGTGGCGACCTGCCAGCCGACGCCGTAGAGGATGAGTTCGGCCGCGGAGTGGTAGTTGATGCCGTAGTCGAAGCCGATACGGCGTTCGAAGGCGTCCAGCGCCTTGGTCTCGGGCTCGGAGGCCGGGGACGCGCCGCGGTAGGTCTCGCTGGTGGGGTTGGGGGACGAACCCTCGTCGTCGTAGCCCCACTTGTAGGGGAAGTTGCGGTTGAGGTCGACGCCGTCGCCGGTGCTGATGGCACCGTCGCCGTTGACGTCCCGCAGGTTCTTGCGCCACAGGCGGGTGGTGGAGTCCCGGAAGGTGTAGTCGTAACCGTCGGGGTTGGCCGACAGGACGAACCACAGCTCGGTCGAGTCGACGATCTTCTTGACCCGCTTGTCCGTCTTGTAGTTGTCCAGGTAGTAGTGCATCAGACGCCGGGTCATCTCCGGCGTGATCCACTCGCGCGCGTGCTGGTTGGAGAGATAGAGAACGGAGGGCTTGGAGCCGTCCTTCGTCTTCTTGGCGTTCTTGGTGAGCTTGAGCGCCAGGATGTCCTGGCCGCCCACCGTCTTGCCGATGGAGACGACCTTGGTGAGGCCGGGGTTCTCCTGTCCGGTCCGGACGATCTCCTCCTTGAGCCCACCGCTGCCGCTGTACGGGCGGTACACGCCCTCCGCGGCCTTCTCGGTACGCGCCTCGGCCCTGGCGGAGAGGCTGTGCTCGGTGAGCTCGACGCCCTGCTTCTCGAGTTTCTGGGCCTGGTCGTCGGTGAGGTAGACCTCGACGGTGGCCGTGCCCTTCTCGGGCGCCTGCTCACTGAGTTCGTGGCCGTCCTGGCCGGCCGCCAGCAGCAGGGGTATCTGCTTCTTGGTGACCTCGGCGCGGAACACCTTGACCTCGTTCGGGTCGGTGTCCTGTGAACTTCCTTGCTGCGCCTGGGCGATGGGTGCGATGCTCGCTCCGCCTATCAGGAGCGCGCCGACAGCGAGGATCGATCTCGCTCTATGTCTCATGAACCCCCCTAGCAGTGGTCCGCCACAGCAGCGAACACATGCCAGGCTCATGACAGTTCATGATCCAGTCAAGGGTGCGTCATGGACGTGAAAACGCCGGTGCCGACGGCCCAAGTGGGCCTCGGCACCGGCGTTTTGGGGCTTGCTGTACGACCGTGTCGTCTTGCGCTACGACCGTGTGGTCTCGCGGTACGACCGTGCCGTACGGCCCGTCAGCCCGCGAGGTTGTCCGCCAGTTCCTCGCTGAGGTTGGCCTCCGTGCCCGGGATGCCGAGATCCTGGGCCCGCTTGTCGGCCATGGCCAGCAGTCGGCGGATACGGCCGGCGACGGCGTCCTTGGTCAGCGGCGGGTCGGCGAGGGCACCCAGCTCTTCGAGGGAGGCCTGCTTGTGCTCCATGCGCAGGCGTCCGGCTGCGGCGAGGTGCTCGGGTACCTCCTCACCGAGGATCTCCAGCGCACGCTGCACCCGTGCGCCGGCGGCGACGGCCGCGCGGGCCGAGCGGCGGAGGTTGGCGTCGTCGAAGTTGGCGAGACGGTTCGCCGTGGCGCGCACCTCGCGGCGCATCCGGCGCTCCTCCCAGGCCAGCACCGACTCGTGCGCGCCGAGCCGGGTCAGCAGGGCGCCGATCGCGTCGCCGTCCCGGACGACCACACGGTCCACACCGCGCACCTCGCGGGCCTTGGCGGCGATCGACAGCCGGCGGGCGGCGCCGACCAGGGCGAGCGCTGCCTCGGGGCCGGGGCAGGTCACCTCCAAGGAGGACGAGCGGCCGGGCTCGGTGAGCGAGCCGTGTGCGAGGAAGGCGCCGCGCCAGGCGGCCTCGGCGTCACAGGTGGCCCCGGAGACCACCTGCGGGGGCAGGCCGCGGATCGGGCGGCCCCGCCCGTCGACCAGGCCGGTCTGGCGGGCCAGCTGGTCACCGCCCGCGACCACGCGCACGACGTAGCGCGAACCGCGGCGCAGGCCGCCCGGAGCCATCACGATCAGCTCGGAGCTGTGGCCGAAGATCTCCAGGATGTCCCGCTTGAGCCGGCGGGCCGCCATCGCGGTGTCCAGCTCCGCCTCGATCACGATGCGTCCGCTGACCAGGTGGAGGCCGCCGGCGAACCGCAGGATGGCGGAGACCTCCGCCTTCCTGCAGCAGGTCCGGGTGACGGGGAGCCGGGAGATCTCATCCTTCACCGCTGCCGTCATCGCCATGGGCCGATCCTTCCATGCATCCGAAAAATACGGTCGTACGCGGCGGCCAGCAGCTCCGGGTCGTGCCGGGGCGTCCCGTCCCTCCGGGCCACCGGGGCCAGCTCGACCGCGGCACCGAGCCGCTTGGCGGCCTCGGTGAGCACATCCCGGTCCGGCACGGCGGCCTCGTCGGCCAGCACCACGTCCAGGGCGAGTTTAGGGGCGTGTCGTCCCAAAACCTCCAAATGACGCTGCGGGGAGAAGCCTTCGGTTTCTCCCGGCTGCGGGGCGAGGTTCAGCGAGAGTACCCGGCGCGCCTTCGTCTCGATCAGGGCGTCCAGGAGTTCCGGCACCAGCAGGTGCGGGATGACCGAGGAGAACCACGAGCCCGGGCCGAGCACCACCCAGTCCGCGTCCCGGACGGCGGCGACGGCCTCGGGAACGGCGGGCGGGTCGTGCGGGACGAGGTGCACCGACTGCACCTCGCCGGTGGTGAGGGCGACGGTGGCCTGGCCACGGACGGTGTCGACGTCCTCGGGCCGGTCCGGGTCGTGCCCCTTGACCAGGGCCTGCAGCTCCAGCGGCACGGCGGACATGGGCAGCACGCGCCCCTGCGCGCCGAGCAGCCGTCCGACCAGGTCGAGGGCCTGCACATGGTCACCCAGCTGCTCCCACAGGGCGACGATCAGCAGATTGCCGACCGCGTGGTCGTGCAGATCGCCCTTGGAGTGGAAGCGGTGCTGGATGACGCGGGCCCAGGTCTGGCCCCAGTCGTCGTCCCCGCACAGCGCGGCCAGCGCCTTGCGCAGGTCACCGGGCGGCAGCACGCCCAGCTCGTCGCGCAGGCGCCCGCTGGAGCCGCCGTCGTCGGCCACAGTGACGACGGCGGTGAGGTCGCCGGTGATCCGGCGCAGCGCGGCGAGCGAGGCGGACAGGCCCATGCCGCCGCCTAGGGCGACGACCTTGGGCTGGGTGCCCCGGCGCCGCGGCCGGGCACCGCGGGCCTCGGCGGGCCGGCCGGCACGCGACTCGGGCACCGCGCGGCGCAGCCTGCTCAGCCGGGGAGTACGTCCCGTCATTCGCGTCCCATGTCCCGGTGCACGACCACCGTCTCCACGCCCTGGGAGGCAAGGCGCGCTGCGAGCTTCTCCGATGTGGCGACCGAGCGGTGCTTGCCGCCGGTGCAGCCGACCGCGATCGTCACATACCGCTTGCCCTCACGGCGGTATCCGGCCGCGATCAGCTGGAGCAGCTCGGAGTAGCGGTCGATGAACTCCTTCGCACCGGGCTGGTTGAAGACGTACGCCGCCACCTCCTCGTTCAGGCCGGTGTAGGGGCGCAGCTCCGGAACCCAGTGCGGGTTGGGCAGGAACCGCATGTCCACGACCAGATCGGCGTCGACCGGGAGGCCGTACTTGAAGCCGAAGGACATGACGGTGGCCCGCAGCTCGGGCTCCTCCTCGCCGGCGAACTGGGCGTCCATCTTGGCCCGCAGCTCGTGCACATTGAGGCTGGAGGTGTCGATCACCAGATCGGCGTCACCGCGCAGCTCGCGCAGCAGCTCGCGCTCGGCGGCGATGCCGTCGACGATGCGGCCGTCGCCCTGGAGGGGGTGCGGCCGGCGCACCGACTCGAAGCGGCGCACCAGGGCGTCGTCGGAGGACTCCAGGAAGACGATCCGGCGCGTCACGCCCCGTGTGTCGAGGTCGGAGAGGGACTCGCGGAGATTGTCGAAGAAGCGCCGGCCCCGGACGTCGACGACCACCGCGATCCGGGCGACATTGCCCTGGGAGCGGGCGCCGAGCTCCACCATGGTGGGGATCAGCGCGGGCGGAAGGTTGTCGACGACGAACCAGCCGAGGTCCTCCAGACACTTGGCGGCCGTCGAGCGGCCCGCCCCGGACATGCCGGAGATGATCACCAGCTCCGGGATGGCCGCCTCGGGAAGTCCGGCCGTATCGCCGGTCGTGCCGGTACTCACCTGTGCTCCGTCTCCGTTTTGGCCTTGTTGCCCGTCGTGCTTGTTCACATTCATGTCTCCTGCCCCCGTCGCTCGTCCGGGGCGCCCGTCCGCACGGGCTCCCCGCTGGAACCCGTGGTGGCGGGTTCCTCTTCCATGATCTCTCCAGTCGCCGTGTTCACGGCGGGTGCGGCCGGTGCCGCCTGGGCCAGCGCCACGGCGATCGTCTCGGCCGTCTTGCGGCCTATGCCGGGCACCTCGCAGATCTGGTCGATGGTGGCGGATCGAAGTTTCTTCAATGAACCAAAATGTTTCAGCAGTGCCTGCTTGCGCGCATCTCCGAGCCCCGGCACGTCGTCCAGCGGGCTCGCCCGGAAACGTTTGGCCCGCTTCGTGCGCTGATAGGTGATCGCAAAACGGTGGGCCTCGTCGCGGACGCGCTGCAGCAGATAGAGGCCCTCGCTGGTGCGGGGCAGGACCACCGGGTCGTCATCGTCCGGCAGCCACACCTCCTCCAGGCGCTTGGCGAGGCCGCACACGGCGACGTCGTCGATCCCGAGCTCGTCGAGGGCCCTCTTGGCGGCCGCGACCTGGGGCTGCCCACCGTCGACGACGACGAGCTGCGGCGGGTAGGCGAAGCGCTTGGGACGGCCGTCGTCGTCCTTGAGGCCGTTGGTGAGGGGGGCGTCGGACGAGGGGAGGGCGCTCTCGGCGTCGGAGGCCGCAAGGGCGTTCTCACCGTCGGCCCACTCCCCCGTCCTCTCCTTCTCGGCGAGATAGCGCTTGAAGCGCCGGGTGATGACCTCGTGCATGGAGCGGACGTCGTCCTGCCCCTCGAAGCCCTTGATCTGGAAGCGGCGGTACTCGCTCTTGCGCTGCAGCCCGTCCTCGAAGACGACCATGGAGGCCACGACGTCGTCGCCCTGGAGGTGCGAGATGTCGTAGCACTCGATCCGCAGGGGTGCGCTGTCCAGGTCGAGGGCGTCGGCGATCTCCTCCAGCGCGCGCGAGCGCGTGGTCAGGTCGGAGGCCCGCTTTGTCTTGTGCAGGACAAGAGCCTGCTTGGCGTTGCGCTCGACGGTCTCCATGAGGGCGCGCTTGTCACCGCGCTGCGGGATGCGCAGCGACACGTTCGAACCGCGTCGCCCGGTGAGCCACTCCTGCACCGGCTCGACCGGCTCGGGCAGGGCCGGGACGAGGACCTCCTTGGGCACGGCGTCCCCGATCTCCTCCCCGTAGAGCTGCTGGAGGGCGTGCTCCACGAGGGCGCCGGTGGTGATCTCCTCGACCTTGTCGGTGACCCAGCCGCGCTGGCCGCGTACCCGGCCGCCGCGCACGTGGAAGATCTGCACGGCCGCCTCCAGCTCGTCCTCGGCGACGGCGATGAGGTCGGCGTCGGTCGCGTCGGCGAGCACGACCGCGTTCTTCTCCATGGCCTTCTTCAGGGCCTCGATGTCGTCGCGCAGGCGGGCGGCCCGCTCGTACTCCATCTCCTCGGCCGCGTCCGTCATCTGCTTCTCGAGACGGCGCAGATAGGTGCCCGTGCGGCCGGTCATGAAGTCACAGAACTCCTCGGCCAGTTCACGGTGCTCCTCGGCGGAGACGCGGTCCACGCAGGGGGCGGAGCACTTGCCGATGTAGCCGAGCAGGCAGGGGCGGCCGGTACGGCTGGCGTTCTTGAACACGCCGGCCGAGCAGGTGCGCACGGGGAAGACGCGCAGGAGGAGGTCGACGGTGTCGCGGATGGCCCACGCATGCGCGTACGGACCGAAATACCTGACGCCCTTCTTCTTGTGACCGCGCATCACCTGGACGCGCGGGTACTCCTCGTTCATCGTCACCGCGAGGTACGGGTAGCTCTTGTCGTCGCGGTACTTGACGTTGAACCGGGGGTCGAACTCCTTGATCCAGGAGTACTCCAGCTGCAGGGCCTCGACCTCCGTGGACACCACGGTCCACTCCACGGACGCGGCCGTCGTGACCATCGTGCGGGTGCGCGGGTGGAGGCCCGCCAGGTCCTGGAAGTAGTTCGCCAGGCGCTGGCGCAGGCTCTTCGCCTTTCCGACGTAGATCACCCGGCGGTGCTCGTCGCGGAATCGGTACACCCCGGGAGAGTCCGGGATCTGTCCCGGCTTGGGGCGGTAGCTGGAGGGATCGGCCATGTCTCACACCCTACTGGCGAGGGGTGACAGTCCGGCGAGGCTGTGGACAACCACGTTCCGCGCTTGGGGATCACCGACGGTCGTGTCCGTCCCACCGGCGCCGTTGCCGATGAGAACGCCGGTGTCGTGTACCCGGTGTCCGCCGTCAGGGTGAGCGGACTGACGCCCGGGGCCGCCGCGGCGATCTCTGGAGCGAGCTCGCTCCCTGCGAGGCACCCGCGGGTCACTCGTGCCGGCCGGAGAGGCGCGCGTGCGCGGGTCGGCGCCGCACGCTTCAGGACGTCCATGCGGCTGTCGTCTCTTGGATGACGGCCCCCGGTTCCTGGCAGCCTCGTGCTCTCCGCCGGACGGCGACGGACCACGGCACCTTGAGACAGCTGCACCGTCGACGGCATCGCGACTCGGCCAGGCAGTGCCACGGTTGGGCATCAGGTGTTGTCGGGACTTTGTCAACACGCTTCAATGCGGGGGAACTCGGGGCCGTGAACGACGGCGTACGGATGTGAAGACCCCTGCCCTGCCGACGGGGTGGCCCCGACGAGTCGTGCGAACGGTCCGACCAGCCGTTGTGATCAACCACAGAAAGGCCCCTGCATGCCGCACGCCACACAGCACGCGGACATCCCTGCCGTCGCCACCGCGGAACTGGACACGGCCCTGCGAGGCGGCCCCTTCCACGTCGCCCTGCGCGCCGCGATAGCCGCCCGGGGACTGCCGCTGCAGCGCGTGCAGCACCATCTGTCGCGTCGCGGCGTGAAGGTGGGCGTCACCAGCCTGAGCTACTGGCAACAGGGGGCGCGCCGGCCGCAGCGCCCCGAGTCACTGCGTGCGGTGCGGGCGCTTGAGGAGATACTCCAGCTGCCGGAGGAGTCCCTGATCCGGCTGCTCGCCGAGGCCGACGACCACTCGGCCCTTCAGCGGCCCGCGGCCCGCTCCTACCGCTCCCTGGTGGAGGCCTCGGGTGTCCTGGAGCAGTTGCTGGCCGAGCTGGACTGGTCGGTCGACGGCGGCGTGCACACCCTCGCCCACCACGAGCGGGTACGGATCGGCGCGCGCCGCGAGCTGGCGGGGCGCGAGTCGCATCACATCGTGCGCGCCCACAAGGACGGCGTGGACCGCTTCGTCGCCGTCCATCACGGCGACCCGGGGTGCGTGCCGGAGCACATGACGGTGCGGGCCCTGGAGAACTGCCGCAGGGGACGGGTCCGGTGGCACCACGACACCGGGGTCCTCGTGGCCGAAATGCTCTTCGACAGGCGTTTGCGGGCCGGAGACACCTACCTCTTCCGTTACGGCGTCGACGACGGCACGGCCGATGTGTCCCGCGAATACGCCCGTGGCTTTCCTCTCGCGGGCGGCCAGTACGCCCTCCAGGTCCGGTTCACCGAGAACGTCCTCCCGGTCCGCTGCCACCGCTTCGCCCAGCACTCGGCCGCAGCGCCCCGCAGCGGCCGCCAAGGGCTGGCCATCAGCGGTCTGCATCATTCCGTCCACCTTGTCGAGCCCCGGGTGCGGACAGGAATCGTGGGCATCGGGTGGGAGTGGGACTGAGGCGCCGTCGCTCCCCGCCGGCCTCGGCCCTGCTGACCGCCGGCTACTGACCCAACCCCTGCTTGACGTTCCCCTGGGCAGGCCGGGAAGGACGTAAACGATTGCGCAAGCGTTTACGTCGGGCTCCGAATGGGATACGTTTCCCCGCCAGAAGACCGCCGCGCCCCGGAGAGGGGCGCGGCACCGGCGGAACAGGGAGGGGATCCGGATGGCGACCATGGCCGACGTCGCGCGGCGCGCCGGCGTATCCGTGGCCACCGTCTCCCATGTGCTGAACGGCACCCGGCCGGTGCTGCCCCACACCCGCCAGGCGGTGCTCGACGCCATGGACGAGCTCGGCTACACACCGAACACCCTCGCCCGTTCCCTGGTGACCGCCCGAACCCGGTCCATAGGCCTCGCGGTGTCGGCGATCAGTAATCCGTACTTCACGGAGATACTCCAGGGCGTCGAGACCGCGGCCCTCGAACACGGCTACAGCCTGCTCATCGCCGACCCGCACGACGATCCGGTGCATGAACGCAAGGTCGTCCAGCTGCTGCACGAACGCCGGGTGGACGGCATGATCGTCGCCCCCTCCGCCGAGCCCCGGGACCTCGTCGCCTACCTAGGGCGCCACCAGGTGCCGACCGTCCTCCTCGACCGCGTCGTCGACACCTCGGCGGACGGCTCACCGCTCTTCGACCAGGTCTGCGCCGACAGCGCCGAACCCGTGACCCGGTTGGTCACTCACCTCGCCGGACTCGGCCACCGGCGGATCGCCCTGGTCGCCGGCCTGCCCGGGCTGAGCACGACCCGCGAACGGCTCACCGGATATCGGGACGGCCTGGCGGCCACCGGGCTCCCCTACGACGAACACCTCGTCGTGCACGGAAACTCCGAGTCGGCCGGCGCCGAGCAGGCCACCGCCGCACTGCTGACCCTCGCCGCGCCGCCCACCGCGCTCGTCACCGCCAACAACGCCATGACGATCGGCGCCCTGCGTGCCTTGCGTGACCGCGGCATGTCCGTGCCCGACGACATCGCACTGTGCTGCTTCGACGACTTCGCCTGGGCCGATCTGTTCTCGCCCCGGCTCACCGCCATAGCCCAGCCCAGCAGGGACATCGGTGCTGCGGCGGTCCGTGTGCTGCTGGACCGCCTCGCGTCGCCGGACCGGCCTGCCCGGACCGTGCGTCTTCCCTGCGCCTTTGTGCATCGCACGTCCTGCGGTTGCGCCGAACAGCCGCGGCGGCCCGAGCGAGCGGGGCGATCCGAGAACGCCGAGACACTCGGGGCACTCGCGCGGCCGGCGATACCCCCGAGCCCGGAGATGCCCACGGGGTCGGAGAAGCCCGAGGGCGCCGCAAAGCCTCCGCCATCCGACAGTCCCGAACAGCCCGTGTCGTCCGTGAAAGGAACCGTCTCGTGATCGTCGTCGCCGGTGAGGCCCTGATCGACCTGGTACCGCAGGGCCCGGGCGCCCTTGCGGGTCTGAAGCCGGCGCTCGGCGGCGGCCCGTACAACACCGCGGTGGCCCTCGGCCGGCTCGGCTCACCCACCGCCTTCTGCTCCCGCACGTCCTACGACGCCTTCGGTGAGGCCCTGCTCGACGGGCTGCGGGAGGCCGGAGTGGACGTGTCGGCCGTGCAGCGCGGCATGGAGCCGACCACCCTCGCGGTCGCGACCATCGACGCGAACGGGTCGGCCGCCTACTCCTTCTATGTGGAGGACACCGCCGACCGGCTCTTCACGGCACCCCAGGAGCTTCCCGCGCAGGCGCGCGCGGTGTCCTTCGGTACCTGCTCGCTCGTCCTGGAACCGGGGGCGAGCGCCTATGAGGAGCTGATGCGGAGCGCGGCCGGGCAAGGGGTCTTCACCGCGCTCGACCCGAACATCCGGGCCGGGCTGATCCCCGACCCGGACGGCTACCGGGCGCGGTTCAAGAGCTGGCTGCCCTCCGTGTCGCTGCTGAAGCTGTCCGAGGAGGACGCGCTCTGGCTGGGCGGCACTCCGCGCGAGTGGCTGGCCGCGGGACCTGCGGCCGTCGTGATCACTCAGGGCGGTGACGGGCTGACGGCCTTCACGCAGGACGGCGCGGTGCATGTCGTGCCGGGCGAGGAGGTCGACGTCGTGGACACGATCGGTGCGGGCGACACCGTGAACGCGGCCCTGTTGCACGGCCTTGCCGCCCAGGACGCCCTGTCCGCCGAGGCGCTCGTGGGACTCGGCGCCGACGGCTGGACACGGCTGCTGCGGTTCGCGGCGCGGGCTGCCGCGATCACCTGCTCCCGGGCGGGGGCTGAGCCGCCGTACGCCTCCGAACTCGGGGACTTCTAGGAGGCGTTGTGTTCCGTTCCATTCCGCTGTTGAGGAGTCAAGGTTCGTCGCAGCCGCAGGGATCGGGCGGCTGATGAGGGAACGTGCGGCGCCCCGCGGGGAGTTCCCGCGGGGCGCCGCACTTTTCGGTTTCTGGTCGGGCTCGTTGCTCGGGAGCCTCAGGCCTTGCGGGCCCGCGTCGTCTTCTTCGCGGTCGCCGCTTTCTTCGTGGTCCCGGTGGCCTTGCCGGTCGCCTTGTCGGTGGCCTTGTTGTTGACCGTCTTCGCGGTCCTGGCGGTCGCCGTCTTCTTCGCCGTCGTTGCCGCCGCGACCGTCTTCCGGGCCGCCGTCCTGCGCGGGGCCTTCACCGAGGCCGCGTCGCTGATCCGGTCGGCGTCGAGGATCTCGCGCAGGAACTTGCCGGTGTGGCTGGCGGGCACCGCCGCGACCTGCTCAGGTGTGCCCTCGGCGACGACGAGGCCGCCTCCGGCGCCGCCCTCGGGGCCCATGTCCACGATCCAGTCGGCGGTCTTGATCACGTCGAGGTTGTGCTCGATGACGATGACCGTGTTGCCCTTGTCGACCAGGCCGGAGAGGACCTTCAGCAGCTTGCTGATGTCCTCGAAGTGCAGACCGGTGGTCGGCTCGTCCAGGACGTAGACCGTGCGGCCGGTGGAGCGCTTCTGGAGCTCGCTGGCGAGCTTGACGCGCTGAGCCTCACCGCCGGACAGGGTGGTCGCGGACTGGCCGAGGCGGACATAGCCGAGACCGACGTCGTTCAGCGTCTTGAGGTGGCGGTTGATCGCCGGGACGGCCTCGAAGAAGGTCATGGCCTCTTCGATGGGCATGTTCAGGACCTCGGAGATGGACTTGCCCTTGTAGTGGACCTCCAGGGTCTCCCGGTTGTACCGGGCGCCGTGGCAGACCTCGCACGGGACGTACACGTCCGGGAGGAAGTTCATCTCGATCTTGATGGTGCCGTCGCCCGCGCAGTTCTCGCAGCGGCCACCCTTGACGTTGAAGGAGAAACGGCCGGGCATGTAGCCGCGGACCTTCGCCTCGGTCGTCTCGGCGAACAGCTTGCGGATGTGGTCGAAGACGCCGGTGTACGTCGCCGGGTTCGACCGCGGGGTGCGGCCGATGGGCGACTGGTCGACGTGCACGACCTTGTCGACGAGGTCGTCGCCGTCCACGCGCGTGTGCCGCCCGGGGACGTTGCGCGCGCCGTTGAGTTCGCGGGCCAGGTGCGTGTACAGGATGTCGTTGACCAGCGTCGACTTGCCCGAGCCGGACACGCCGGTGACCGCGGTGAACACGCCCAGCGGGAACGAGACGTCGATGTCCTGGAGGTTGTTCTCCCGGGCGCCGTGCACCGTGAGCAGCCGGGACGGGTCGTGCGGGCGGCGGATGTCGGGCAGCGGGATGGACTTCTTGCCGGACAGGTACTGGCCGGTCTGCGACTCGGCGTTGACGAGCAGTTCCTTCAGGGAGCCGCTGTGCACGACCTTGCCGCCGTGCTCGCCGGCGCCGGGGCCGATGTCGACGACCCAGTCGGCGGTCTTGATGGTGTCCTCGTCGTGCTCGACGACGATGAGGGTGTTGCCCATGTCGCGCAGCCGGACGAGGGTCTCGATGAGCCGGTGGTTGTCGCGCTGGTGCAGGCCGATGGACGGCTCGTCGAGGACGTACAGGACGCCGACGAGGCCGGAGCCGATCTGGGTGGCCAGGCGGATGCGCTGGGCCTCGCCGCCGGAGAGGGTGCCCGCCGCACGGTTGAGCGAGAGGTAGTCCAGGCCGACGTCGACCAGGAACCGCAGCCGCTCGTTGACCTCCTTCAGCACACGCTCGGCGATCTTCTTGTCGCGGGCGTTGAGCTTCAGCTCGCCCAGGAAGTCCGCGCAGTCGCTGATGGACATCGCGGAGACCTCGGCGATCGACTTCTCCATGATCGTGACCGCGAGCACGATCGGCTTCAGGCGGGTGCCCTCACAGGTGGGGCAGGGCACCTCGCGCATGTAGCCCTCGAAGCGCTCCCGGCTGGCGTCGCTCTCGGCCTCGCTGTGCCGGCGCTTGACGAAGGGGACGGCGCCCTCGAAGGGAGTCGTGTACACGCGCTCGCGGCCGTACCGGTTGCGGTAGCGGACCTCGATCTGCGTCTTGTGGCCGTAGAGGAGGGCCTTCTTCGCGCGCTGCGGCAGGCCCGCGAAGGGGATGTCCGTGCGGAAGCCCAGCGCGTCCGCGAGAGCTCCGATCAGGCGGCCGAAGTAGTCCTTGGTGTGGCCGTGCGACCAGGGGTGGATGGCGCCCTCGTCGAGTGACTTCTCCTCGTCCGGGACGATCAGCTCGGGGTCGACCTCCATGCGCGTACCGATACCGGTGCACTCGGGGCAGGCGCCGAAGGGCGAGTTGAAGGAGAAGGAGCGCGGCTCCAGTTCCTCGAAGGAGAGGTCGTCGTACGGGCAGTACAGGTGCTCCGAGTACATGCGCTCGCGCTCGGGGTCGTCCTCGGGGAGGTCGACGAAGTCCAGGACGACCATGCCACCGGACAGGCCGAGGGCCGTCTCCACGGAGTCGGTGAGGCGGCGCTTGGCGGAGTCCTTCACCGTGAGGCGGTCGACGACCACCTCGATGGTGTGCTTCTCCTGCTTCTTCAGCGTGGGCGGGTTGGACAGCTGGATCGTCTCGCCGTCCACACGCGCGCGGGAGTAGCCCTTGGTCTGGAGGTCGGCGAAGAGGTCGACGAACTCTCCCTTGCGCTCGCGCACCAGCGGCGACAGCACCTGGAAGCGGCTCCCCTCCGGCAGCTCCAGGACCTTGTCGACGATGGCCTGCGGCGACTGGCGCGAGATCGGGCGGCCGCACTGGGGGCAGTGCGGCTTGCCGATGCGCGCGAAGAGCAGACGCAGATAGTCGTAGACCTCGGTGATGGTGCCGACCGTCGAGCGCGGGTTGCGCGAGGTCGACTTCTGGTCGATGGAGACCGCCGGGGACAGGCCCTCGATGAAGTCGACGTCCGGCTTGTCCATCTGGCCGAGGAACTGCCGGGCGTACGACGACAGCGACTCGACGTAGCGTCGCTGCCCCTCGGCGAAGATGGTGTCGAAGGCCAGCGAGGACTTGCCCGACCCCGACAGGCCCGTGAAGACGATGAGCGAGTCGCGCGGGAGGTCGAGCGAGACATTCCTGAGGTTGTGCTCGCGCGCTCCACGGACGATGAGACGGTCGGCCACGCCGGTCCGCACCTTTCTTGAGAGAAGTGACAGGGGGGCGAGGCCCCCGTGCTTTCCCGGATTCGAGGCCCCCGTGTTTTCTCAGACTAGGGGGAGCCACTGACAACGCCGGTCGGATTCCCGGATGCGACAACAATCCCGGGCCATCCAGCATGCCCGACGTCACGACCGACCCTATAGCACGCGCATTCGATTTACGGCACCCGTTCACCACCTTCACCCAAAGGTGTGGCAGGGCTAGTGTCAGCACCATGATTGATCACGCTCGTGACCTGGTGTCTGTACGTGAAGCGACCGACCGGCTGCTCACCGCAGCCGCCAAACTGGACAACGCGTCGGTGGCCGAGCCGTCACGGCTCCCCGGCTGGACCCGTGGCCACGTCCTCGCGCACCTCGCCCGCAATGCGGACGCCCTAGTGAACGTCCTCGAAGGGCGTCCCATGTACGTCTCCGGCACCGCGCGGGACGCCGACATCGAACGGGATGCCCCACGCCCTCTCGACGTCCAGCTCGCCGACGTGCGCGAGAGCGCGGCCCGCTTCCAGGAGACGGGAGCGGCGCCCGCGGACTGGTCGCGCACGGTTGAGCTGCGCAACGGGGTCACCGACGCGGCGGCCCGGGTGCCGTTCCGGCGGTGGGTCGAGGTGGAGCTGCACCACGTGGATCTCGGGATCGGGTACGAGCTGGAGGACCTGCCTGCGGAGTTCGTCGAGCGCGAGACCGACTTCCTCGCGGAGCGGTTCACCGGGCACCCCGATGTCCCGCCGACCCGGCTCACCGACGGCACGCGCGCGTGGAGCACGGGCCGGGAGGAGGACGCTGCCGAGGTCACCGTCCGAGGTCCCGCACCCGACCTGCTCGGCTGGCTCGCCGGGCGCCGCGACGGATCCGGCCTGAGCGTGGAGGGCGGCCCACTGCCGGCACTTCCTCCGCTGTAGCACAGCGGCCCCTGGGGCGCCTCGCCGCTGCAGCACCTGGGCGGTCCCGCCGGACCGCCTCGCCGGTAGTACGCGGACGGTCCCCGGGCCCCTCCTGGACAGCCCAGGGACCGCTCTGCCGCTATAGGCTGCCGACATGACGTACAGCGGACAGGTGACCGTCGGTGGCCCCGCCGACGTGCACGAACTCAAGGACCTGATGATCACCAAGATCGCGGTCGGCCCGATGGACAACAACGCCTATCTGCTGCGCTGCCGGGCCACGGACGAGCAGCTGCTGATCGACGCCGCCAACGACGCGGACGCGCTGCTCGGCATGATCGGTGGCGACGGCATCGCGTCCGTCGTCACCACACACCAGCACGGCGATCACTGGCAGGCGCTCGCCGCGGTCGTCGAGGCCACCGGCGCGCGCACGTATGCCGGACGCGACGACGCCGAGGGGATCCCGGTGCCGACCGACGTCCTGGTCGACGACGGTGACACCATCCGCGTGGGGCGGGTGGAGCTCGTCGCGCGCCACCTCGTCGGGCACACGCCGGGCTCGATCGCGCTCGTCTACGACGACCCGCACGGGCATCCCCATGTGTTCACCGGGGACTGCCTGTTCCCGGGCGGCGTGGGCAATACCCGTAAGGATCCGAAGGCGTTCGCCAGCCTGATCCACGACGTCGAGACGAAGATCTTCGACGTGCTGCCGGACGAGACGTGGGTCTACCCGGGGCACGGCAACGACACGACGCTGGGCGCGGAACGGCCGCATCTGCCGGAGTGGCACGCGCGGGGCTGGTGACCGCCGGGCCGGTGAACGCCCAACCGTCGAGCATGCGCGCCGCGCACTCCCCGCGCACGCGCCCCGTGTGAATGGTTCACACGCGCCGGTGCCATACGCGCGCTCCCGGCGGACGTTGTTGCGCAGTCAACTGGAAGCAGCCCCGCACAGGATGACGGCTCCTGAGCGGTACGGGCCGCCGGTCCCTCAATCCCCGCCCTCGACCGGCGGCCCCGGCGACAGCCGCGGGACGTTCACAAAAACGCAACACCCCTTCCCACTATGCGGACGATTACCGTCGCGACCTCGACAAACACGACGGTGTACTGTCAATCTCCCGCCATGCATCTCGCCCCTCGCGCGCTGCGTCGCGCCGTCGCCGTCGCAACGACAGCCCTCCTCGCCACCGCCCTCGGCTGTGCTCCGCAGCCCGAGGACAAGGCCGCCGGCACTCCGTCCGGGTCGGCCGGGAACACCTGCGCCAAGGGCAAGTTGGCCACCAAGACGTCCGGGAAGCTGACCATCGCCACGGACGAGCCGGCGTACGAGCCCTGGTTCAAGGACGACAAGCCCGCGGGCGGTGAGGGCTTCGAGTCGGCGGTCGCCTATGCCGTGGCCAAGCAGCTCGGCTACGACAAGAGCGCCGTTGTCTGGCAGAGCGTGCCGTTCAACAAGGCTTTCGCACCAGGCGAGAAGACCTTCGACTTCGACATCAACCAGGTGTCGATCAGCGACGAGCGCAAGAAGGCCGTGGACTTCTCCTCCGGCTACTACGACGTCCGCCAGGCCGTCATCGCGCTGAAGGGCACCAAGGCCGCGAGGGCGAAGAGCGTCGCGGAGCTCAAGGGCCTCAAGCTGGGCGCCCAGGTGGGCACCACCAGCCTCGACTACATCGACGACGTGGTGAAGCCGACCCAGCAGGCCGCCGCGTTCGCCAAGAACGACCAGGCCAAGTCCGCGCTGAAGAACGGTCAGGTCGACGCCGTCGTCGTCGACCTGCCGACCGCGTTCTACATCACCGCTGCCGAGGTGACGGACGCGACGATCGTCGGGCAGTTCGAGAACCAGGGTGGCAAGCCGGAGCAGTTCGGGCTCGTGCTCGACAAGGGAAGCGCGCTCACCGCGTGCGTGACGGACGCCGTGGACGCCCTGCGCAAGGACGGCACACTCTCCAAGCTCGAACAGCAGTGGCTGTCGGACGCCGTCGACGCTCCGGTGCTCAAGTGACGGTCACGAAGGAAGAGTCCGGCCAGGAGGGCGCGGACGACAACGGTGGCATGCCCGGCACGGGCGGTGACGGTTACGTCCCGTCGCAGCGGCGCCTCGAACGCGAGCGCTACAAGCGGGCTCGCGCCCGCCGCGCCACGGCGATCGCCGCTCTCTCCACCTTGGTCACCGGCGTCGTGCTGTACCTGGTCGTGGTCAACGCGCCGGGCTGGCCGCGTACCAAGGAGACGTTCTTCGACTGGGGGTACGCGCGCGAGGCGTTCCCCAAGGTCCTGGAAGGGCTGTGGCTCAACGTCCGGCTGCTGCTGATCTGCGGTGCGGCCGTGCTGGTCCTCGGCATGCTCATCGCCGTCGCCCGCACTCTGCGTGGCCCGGTGTTCTTCCCGCTGCGGGTGCTGGCGGCCGCGTACACGGACTTCTTCCGGGGCCTTCCGCTCATCATTAACCTCATGATCGTCGTCCTGGGCGTCCCCGCTCTTCGGCTGCAGGGCGTGACGGTCGATCCGGTGCTGCTGGGCGGTACGGCGCTGACGCTGACGTATTCGGCTTACGTCGCCGAGGTGTTCCGCGCCGGCATCGAGTCCGTTCACCCCTCACAGCGCGCGGCGGCGCGTTCGCTCGGCCTCACCAACCGGCAGGCGCTGCGGCATGTGGTCCTGCCCCAGGCCGTACGCCGTCAGGTGCCGCCCCTGCTGAACGACCTGGTGTCGCTGCAGAAGGACACCGGTCTGGTGTCGATCGGCGGTGCGGTGGACGCCGTACGGGCCGCGGACATCATCGTGGGCCGCAGCCTCAACTACACGCCGTACATCGTCGCGGGCCTGGTGTTCGTCGCGCTGACCATCCCGATGACCCGCTTCACGGACTGGGTGACGGCCCGGATGGACCGTAGGCGCGCCCAAGGAGGAGCCCTGTGAGCGACGCAAGATCCGAGAGCGACGCACCTGTGCTGCGCATGGAGTCCGTCCGCAAGACCTTCGGGAGCTCGGTCGTGCTGCGGGACGTCGACCTGGAGGTCGCCCCGCACACGGTGACCGCGCTGATCGGTGCCTCCGGTTCCGGCAAGTCCACCCTGCTGCGGTGCGCGAACCTTCTGGAGGACATCGACGACGGCGCGATCTGGCTGGACGGCGAGGAGATCACCGATCCGCGCGTCGACCAGGACGCCGTACGGCGCCGTATCGGCGTGGTGTTCCAGGCGTACAACCTCTTCCCGCACATGACGGTCCTGGAGAACATCACCCTCGCCCCGCGCCGGGTGCACGGTGTGCCCCGGAGGGAGGCCGAAGCACGCGCGCGTGAGCTGCTGGAGCGGCTCGGGCTGGCCGGCAAGGCGGGCGAGTACCCGGACCGGCTGAGCGGCGGTCAGCAGCAGCGGGCCGCTATCGTCCGCGCCCTGGCGGTACGTCCGCGGCTGCTGTTGCTCGACGAGATCACCGCCGCCCTCGACCCGGAGCTCGTGGGCGAGGTTCTCGCCGTCGTCCGGGACTTGAAGGAGGACGGGATGACGATGGTGCTGGCCACCCACGAGATGGGGTTCGCCCGCGAGGTCGCCGACCAGGTTTGTTTTCTGGACGGAGGTGTAGTGCTGGAGCGCGGTACGGCCGAGCAGATCTTCGGCGATCCGCAGCAGGAGCGCACGCAGCGCTTCCTGCGGCGGATCGTGGAGGCGGGGCGGCTGTAAGGACCGCCCGGCCAGGAGGGCGGTCCTTACCTGCCTGTCGAGTTCAGGTGTCCGCACCTGCCTGTCGAGTTCAGGTGTCCGCCTGTCCCGTCCCCGCCAGCGCCGCGACCCGCTCCACGCCGAACACGTACCCCTGCACACCGCACCCCGCGATGACCCCGTCAGCGCGCAGGGAGACGTACGAGTGGTGCCGGAACGACTCGCGCTTGTGGATGTTGGAGATGTGGACCTCCAGCACCGGAAGCCCGTCACAGGTGTTGAGCGCATCCAGGATCGCGACCGAAGTGTGGGAGTAGGCGCCGGGGTTGATCACGATCCCGCAGTGGTTCAGCCGTGCCTCGTGGATCCAGTCGACCAGCTCACCCTCGTGGTTGGACTGCCGGAAGTCGATCGTCCCGCCGTGCGCGGCCGCCGCCTTGGCGCACAGGGCCTCGACGTCGGCCAGGGTCTCGGAGCCGTAGATCTCCGGCTGGCGCTGGCCCAGCAGGTTCAGGTTGGGGCCGTTGAGGATCATGATCGGGGCGTGGGCCAGGGTGCGGGGCACGGTTCCTCCGGTCCGTTCGGGGTCGGGCGGCCCGTCGAGGACCGCTGCTCAGACCCCGGTTTATCACGGTGCAGGGAGCACGCCATGAGTCCTACCCTCCGGTCTCATGGCCATGATCTCGTACCCTCCGAAGCCCTTACCCGGCGATCGCGTCGCCGTCATCTCTCCCTCCGCAGGTCTGCCCGGGCTCTTCCCGCGCCCCTACGAGCTGGGCCTGGAGCGGCTGCGCAAGGACTACGAGCTCGAACCGGTCGAGTACCCGGCGACCCGCAAGCTCGGCTCGACGCCTCAGGAGCGGGCCGAGGACATCCACGCCGCGTTCGCCGACCCCGGCATCAAGGCGGTCGTCGCGTCCATCGGCGGCGACGACCAGATCACCGTGTTGCCGCTGCTGGACCGGGAGTTGATCCGGGCCAACCCGAAGCCGTTCTTCGGGATGAGCGACAACACGAACCTGCTCATGTTTCTGCGCAACACCGGAATCGTCGGCTTTCACGGCGCGAGCGTGATGTGCGAGCTGGGCCGTCCCGGTGTCATGCACCCGCAGACCGCCGACTCGCTGCGGGCCGCGCTGTTCACCTCGGGCGAGTACGAACTCAGGCCGGCCGAGCACTGGAACGACGTCAACGGCGACTGGGCCAAGCCGGCGACCTTCGACGCGGAGCCGGAGATGCGCCCCGCCGGCGGATGGACCTGGGTCAATGCCGACCGGGTGGTGGAGGGCCGCACTTGGGGCGGGTGTCTGGAGATCGTCGACCGACTGCTGATGGCCGACCGGGAGATCTCGCGCGACCTGTCGGCACACGACGGCGGAGTGCTGCTCCTGGAGACGTCGGAGGACATGCCGAGCGCCGACGAGGTCTTCCGGACCCTGCGGAACATGGGCGAGCGCGGGCTTGTGCAGCGCTTCGCGGCGCTGCTCATGGGCCGGGCGAGGACCTGGTCCTTCGAGCGCCCGAACAGCCCCGAACAGGGGGCGCGTTACGCCGCCGAGCAGCGTGAGGCAGTGCTGCGCGCCATGGGCATGTATGCCCCCACCACTCCGATCGTCTTCGACGTGGACTTCGGTCACACCGACCCGCAACTCGTCATCCCTTACGGCGGCATCGTCCGCGTCGACGGCCCGGCCCGGCGCATCACCGTCACGTATTGACCAGGGCCCGGCGCGCCCGTACGCCCCCGTAACCAGCGGTCACTGTGGGTAGTTGACGCAGCATGCACGACGTACGCACCGTAAGGGCACCCTCCATGCTGCGGCTCGCGGCGGCCTCGCTCGCCGGGACGGCCATCGAGTTCTATGACTTCTTCGTCTACGGGACCGCTGCGGCGCTGGTCCTGGGCCCGCTGTTCTTCCCTACGTTCTCGCCGGTGGCGGGGACCCTGGCCGCCTTCGCGACGTTCGGCGTGGGTTTTGTGGCGCGGCCTCTGGGGTCGGTGCTGTTCGGGCACATCGGGGACCGGCACGGACGTCGGCCGGTGCTCGTCGCCTCGCTGCTGCTGACCGGTGCCTCCACGGTCGCGGTCGGCTGCGTACCGACGTACGACACGATCGGTGTCACCGCTCCCCTGCTGCTGCTCGTGCTGCGTTTCCTGCAGGGGCTCGGCATCGGCGGCGAGTGGGGCGGGGCCGTCCTGCTGACCGTGGAGCACGCGCCCGCCGAGCGCCGCGGTCTGTGGTCGAGCTTCCCGCAGGTCGGGCCCGCGCTCGGCTTTCTGCTCGCCAACGGTGTGGTGCTGGGGCTGTCGGCGACGCTGTCCGAGGCGCAGTTCGCCGCGTGGGGGTGGCGCGTGCCGTTCTGGGCGGCAGGTGTGCTCGCGCTGGTGGGGCTGTGGCTGCGGTCGTCGCTCGCCGAGAGCCCCCGGTTCCTCGATATCGACGACCCCGCGCGCGTGCCGCTCGCCGAGGTGGTACGGGACCACTGGCGGCTCGTGCTGCTGACGGCCGGGGCGCTGTCCGTCGGATACGCGATCTTCTACGCCGTGACGACCTGGTCCCTCGCGTACGGCACGGACCGGCTCGGTGTGAGCCGCAGCGTCATGCTGACCTGCATCATGGGCGCCGTGGTGGTCAAGGTCTCGCTCACTCCGGTGGCGGCACTGCTGGGCGACCGGTACGGGCGACGGCCCCTGGCCCTGATCGGGTGCGCTGCGTCCGCCCTGTGGATGTTCCCGATGGTCGCGCTCCTCGCAACGGGCGCGCCGCTGCCGATGTTCCTGGGATTCCTCGGGGCGATGATCGCGTTCATCACGATGTTCGCCGTCATCGCCGCGTACCTGCCGGAGCTGTACGAGCCCCGGGTGCGCTGCACGGGTGCCGCGGTGGGCTACAACCTGGGCGGCGTCCTCGGGGGCGCGCTCACGCCGATCGCGGCGACGGCGCTGGCCGAGCAGGGCGGTCGGGTGCCCTGGGGCGTGGGGGCGTATCTGACGGGCATCGCGCTGCTCAGCCTGGGCTGCTTCGCGCTGCTGCCCGAGACGCGTCCGGTGGCCGCTGCGGCGGCGGAGCCCGCCACCGGGTGACGGGCCCCGGAACTCGGCAGCCAGGAAGGACGATCGAGCACGCAGCACAGCAGCTACGGAACGCGGCAGTTACGGATTGATCGCCAGCTCCAGATACGCCGCGAACAGCACCAGATGCACGCCCCCTTGCAACGGCGTCGCCCGCCCCGGCACCACCGTCAGCGAACTCACCACCACCGTCAGGGCAAGCAGCACCATGTGGGTGGGGCCGAGGCCGAGGACGAGCGGACCCGAGAGCCAGACGGAGGCCAGCGCGACCGCGGGGATGGTCAGGCCGATGCTGGCCATGGCCGAGCCCAGCGCGAGGTTCAGGCTGGTCTGGACGCGGTCCCGGCGGGCGGAGCGCAGGGCGGCGATCGTCTCGGGGAGCAGCACCAGCAGGGCGATGATGACGCCGACGACGGCATGGGGGAGGTCGGCGGCCGCCACTCCGGACTCGATGGTGGGCGATACCCCCTTCGCCAGGCCGACCACGCCGATCAGCGCCAGGCCCAGCAGCCCCAGGCTGATCAAGGCACCACGGGCGGAGGGCGCGTCGGCGTGATCGTCCGCTGCGATCACCTCGCCCTGCCGGGTGATGGGCAGGAAGTAGTCGCGGTGCCGCACGGTCTGGGTCGTCACGAACAGGCCGTACAGGATCAGCGAGGAGAGCGCGGCGAACGTCAGTTGCACACTGGAGAACTCCGGGCCCGGCTTGCTCGTGGTGAACGTCGGCAGCACCAGGCTCAGCGTGGCCAGGGTGGCGACGGTCGCGAGCGCGGCTCCGGTGCCCTCGGCGTTGAAGACGGCCGTACGGTGCCGCAGCGAGGCGACCAGCAGACACAGTCCCACGATGCCGTTGCATGTGATCATCACGGCGGCGAAGACCGTGTCCCGGGCCAGGGTGGAACTCTTGTCTCCGCCGTCGGCCATCAGGGTCACGATCAGCGCGACTTCGATGATCGTGACAGCGACGGCGAGGACGAGGGAGCCGAAAGGTTCGCCGACCCGGTGGGCGACCACTTCGGCATGGTGAACGGCGGCCAGGACGGCCCCCGCGAGGACCAGCGTCACCAGCGCGACGACCGCGCCGGGCAGGTCCCGTCCCCAGGTGAAGGCCAGCAGGACGACCGCGAGCACCGGCACGATGGACGTCCACCCGGTCGTGAGCGGCCTGAGCCGAGCGATCATGGAGCGATCGTCGCAGAGGCCCTCGGGGTTCGCATTCCGGTCCTTGTGGCTGTCAGGCGGCCCCGCGCCCTCGGGGTGCGGGGCCCCTGTGCGTCGTATGTCGCTACGCGAAATCGGTCATCTCCTGTACGTCGCAGTCCGTGAAGGACGGCGGCGTGCTGCACAGCGCGGCCATCTGCTCCGCGAACTTGGTCGTCTCGGGGTCCTCGCTGTTGCGCATGGCGTCCTCGTAGGAGTCGAACTCGATCACTACGAGGTAGCGGTTGGCCTGGCTCCGGTCCTTGAGGACGAGACGGCGCGTGGGGCCGCCGCTGCGGCCCTCGAAGCGCTGCTGCGTCTCATGGGCCAGCTCCCGCATCTCGTCGATGCGCTCGGTCTCGAAGTCGATGATCTGCACGAACTTCATGGGTGCGTCCACAGGTGCCTCCACCCCCGGCTGTTGTGTCCCCGGCCGGGGACACCCAGCACCCAACGAAGCACCGGGAGCGGCGCTCGGCAATTCGCTGGGCACCACTCCCGGTGTTGGTTCTTCCTACGCCCGACGTGGTCAGACGTCGATGCTGTCCTTCGGAGCGCCTTCGCTCCGGTCCTGCGCCGCCTCGGCCGCCGCCTGCTTCCTCGACGCCCTCAGGCTGGTGATCGTGGTGACGATCAGGACCGAGCAGATCACGCCGAGCGAGACCGGGATGCTGATCTCCGGGACATGGACGCCGGACTCGTGCAGCGCGTGCAGCACGAGCTTCACGCCGATGAAGCCCAGGATGATCGACAGGCCGTAGCTGAGGTGGACCAGCTTCTTCAGCAGGCCACCGATGAGGAAGTACAGCTGCCTCAGACCCATCAGCGCGAAGGCGTTGGCCGTGAACACGATGTACGGGTCCTGGGTCAGCCCGAAGATCGCCGGGATGGAGTCGAGGGCGAACAGCACGTCGGTGGTGCCGATCGCCAGCATCACCACCAGCATCGGGGTCATGACCCGCTTGCCGTTCTGCTGGATCCACAGCTTGGTGCCGTGGTAGCGGTCGGCGACACCGAACTTGCGCTCGGCGGCCCTGAGCAGCTTGTTCTCCTCGTACTCCTCGTCCTCCTCGTCGGCCCGGGCCTCCTGGATGAGCTTCCAGGCGGTCCAGATCAGGAAGGCGCCGAAGAGGTAGAACACCCACGAGAAGCTGGCGATGATGGCGGCGCCCGCGGCGATGAAGACGGCCCGCAGCACCAGGGCTATGAGGACACCGACGAGCAGCACTCGCTGCTGGTACTGAGACGGCACGGCGAACTTCGCCATGATCAGGACGAAGACGAAGAGGTTGTCGACGCTCAGCGACTTCTCGGTGATGAAGCCCGCGAAGAACTCGCCGGCGGGCTGTCCGCCGCCGAACATCAGCAGACCGAGCCCGAAGAGGCCGGCCAGGGCGATCCAGACGACCGTCCAGATTCCGGCTTCCTTGATCGACACGTCATGCGGCTTGCGGCCGATGAAGAAATCGACCGCGATCAGGGCGGCAAGGCCCACGATGGTCAGGACCCACAGGGTCGTGGAAACTTCCACTGCGCCTCCGGCAGTCGTAACGGCAAATGTCAGCGTCGTCGCGCGCCGGAGGTCTCTTCCACCCACGATGGGCCGACGCCCCGGGATCTGGCCGGATCCGTATTGACGGGTACGTCGCAGCAGACAGGGAGTACTCCCCTCCGTGGGATGAACAGTACCCCAATCACCAAGGGAAGGTAAAGTGCTTGGCAAAAGAAATGCCAAGTATGCTGGTCAGAGGCGCTTTACCAGTGCTTGGCCCGGGCTGCGGCGACCTGCGTGAGCACCTGCTGGAGCACCTGGCTGTTGGGCGGCACGAGGGAGGGCTCGTAGGTCCAGGCGTGCCCGACCCACGGGTCGGCAAGGTGGTCGTCCGGCACCGGGGTCAGTCGCAACAGCGAACGCCACAGCGGGTCGAGCAACGGGCCGTAGCCGGAGGCCTCCTCGCGGTCCGCGACCATCATCAGGTGGACGCCGACAGCCGGGCCCTCGTCCGCCAGGTAGCGCAGCTGGTTCACGGCCCGGTCGTCGAAGCCGTGCGGGAAGTCGTTGACGATCAGCAGCTGCTGCGAGGTGTCGAAACCGGGCGGCAGTGAGTCGGGGGCACCACCGCGCAGAGCCATCTGCACCAGGTCGACGCGCTGAGTGAGCCGCGCCAGGACCTCCGCGACTCCCGCCGCGCCCAGGGCGGGCGGGGCGGCGAGCACACCGGTCTGCACCAGGGGTGCCAGGGCCTGTGCGCCCGAACCCGCCGGATCGATGACGTGCACGGTGAACTCGCCCGCCGGATAGACGGCGAGCAGCCGTGCCGCATGGGCCACCGCCGCCTCCATCGCGAGACGCCGCAGGTCATGGGAGTCCGTGAACGAGCCGTCGAGCGACCCGCCGGGGCCGCTGTCGATCCACAGGCCGCGCTCCAGCGGCAGCCTGACCAGCATGGGGATGCGCAACCGGTCGCTCTCGGGCAGGTGGAGGTCCCCCAGGCGCAGGGCCATGGGTATCTCCATCGGTACGCGGTAACCGTGCCAGACGGGGTTGTCCCAGCGCGCGTACGCGGGCGGCAGTGCGGGCTCGACGACCTCGGACTCCGCGGTGAGCTGGGCGATGTCCCGGTCGAGCGTGGCCCTGGCCTGGTTGACGAGCTGGGCGTGCTTGGCCTGGGCCGCCTCGCGTGCGGCGTCGCCCTGACCGCCGATCCTGCTGCGCGGGTCCGACAGGACCTGGTCGAGCTCCTTCTCCATGCGGGACTCGGCGAAGTCGACCGCACTGCGGTAGGCGGCAGTCGTACGGGCCAGGTCCTCGAACATGCCCCACACCTGGTTGTAGAGCCGTTCGTCCATGGACCAGCCGGTGGCGTCGCCCGCGACGGGTTGAGCCGGCTGCCCCGGCTGGGCGGGGGGCGCGGTCGGCGGGGGCGGCGGCGGAGCCGCGTTCTGGCGGCGCGGGTGGCTGTAGTCGATCGGGCCGCCGGACGTCGGTGCGGACGGCTGGGTGGGGTCGGTGGCGCCGGTTGCGCCCGGATACGACGGCTGCGGCGTGGGCTGGCCCGGTACACCTGGCGTCTGGGTGCCGTAAGGGGAGGTCGACGGCGGTGTCGGCTGGCCGGGCATGACCGGTTCCTGGGTGCCGTAGGGCGACGTCGGCTGGGGTGGGACGGGACCGGAGGCGCCCTGCGGTGAGGGGCCGCCCTGGTCCGGGCCGAGCGCCGGTGCGGCCGCCTGCCGGGAGCGGTCACCGTCTGTCCGTGGCGGGGGTGCCGGTACGGAGCGGGCCATGCCCTGGGCCACCGCTTCATTGATGACGCCGGCGAGTTGGTGGGCCTGGGGCAGGCCCTGGTCGGTGAAGAGGTCGGCGAGGCCACCGGCGTAGCCCTGACCGATCGCGCGCACCTTCCAGGCGCCCTGGCGGCGGTAGAGCTCAAGGGCGACGACGGCGGACTCGGCCTCGAGGCCGGTGATGGTGTAGCTGACGACCTCTGTGCCGTCGAGGCCGGTGACCGCGACGAACGGGGTGGGCACGGCGCCGAACCGGGTCGGGCCTCCTCCACCCCCGGTCGGCAGGGCGAGCAGCACGCTGATGCGATGCACGGCCTCCGGCATGGCGTCCAGGTCCACCGCGAGGCGATGGTCCGCGGCCGCCTGCCGGGAGACCTCGAGGCCGGGCAGAGTCGGGGCGCCGGGGTGGGCCACCCATTCGACGCCGTGGATCCTGCCCTGCTCGTCGCCGAGCGTGGCTCCGGCCACGATCGGCGTGCCGGCCGAGACCCGGATCTCCAGACGGGCCTGGGAGAGCGGGTGGTTCTGCCCCCGCACCAGCTCGGCCGTCATGCCTTCGTCCCCCTGTGTCGCTTGTCGTGTCGTGTGTGCCGCCCGCCGGCCTCGTTGTTGGTCCTACAGGTGCGGCAGGATCGCCGGCATCAGGTCCTGGAAGGTACGGCCGTTGGCCGGGGTGCCGAGGGCCGTCATCGTCCAGCCCGGGCCGTTGCGGTGCACCTTCGCCATGATCTGGGCCGTGTAGGCGCCACCGCCGGCGAGGGTGTAGCGGGCGAGCTCCTGGCCGTTGGTCTCGTCGACCAGGCGGCAGAACGCGTTCTGCACCTCTTGGAAGGTCTGGCCCGTGAAGGAGTTCACGGTGAACACGATCTGGTCGATGTGGACGGGGACACGCGCCAGGTCGACGAGGATCGCCTCGTCGTCACCACCCTGGCCGACACCGCCGACGAGGTTGTCACCGGTGTGGCGCACCGAGCCGTCGTCGCTCACCAGGTGGCGGAAGAAGACGACGTCGACCGGCTGCTTGTCCGCGAACAGGACGGCGGAGGCGTCCAGGTCGACCTCCCGCGTCCGCGAGCCGAACAGGCCGCGCCGGGGAGCCGCCTGCCAGCCGAGACCCATGCGCACCGCGGTCAGGCTGCCGCCGTCGTTCTTCTGCAGACTGATGGCCTGACCCTTGGTCATGTTGACGGTCACGTGCTGATTCCCCTCTCGAACTGTCCCCTGTTGACCGCGGACTCCGCGGATGACCAGAACCCTACGCAGGGGTACTGACAGTGCCGTACCCCGGTCCGCACTTTGTGTCGGTCTTGCAACACAGGGCGTGCTCGGCAGGCCCTTCGAGGCGTTTCGGGGCGCCGGTACCGGGGCGTGGACCGGCGCCCATGGCCGGTCAGGCCAGGCCCGCCTCCTTCATCTGGCGCAGTTCCTTCTTCATCTCGGACACCTCGTCGCGCAGCCGGGCCGCGATCTCGAACTGCAGATCCGCGGCGGCGGCGCGCATACGCGCCGTCAACTCCTCGATCTGCTCGGCGAGCTCGGCCGCCGGCCGGTCGGTCGGCACCGTCTCCCTGGCCTTGCCCTTGGCGGACTTGCCTGCCTTCGCGCCCTTGGCCGCCTTGTCGCCGAGGGAGGGCACGGGGGCCTTGGTGCCGCGGCCGTCCTTCTTCGCGCGGTAGCCCGTACCGAGCAACTGCTCGGTGTCGACGTCCTCGCGGGCGATCTGAGCGACGATGTCGTTGATCTTCTTGCGCAGCGGCTGGGGGTCGATCCCGTTCGCCTTGTTGTACGCGACCTGCTTCTCCCGGCGGCGGTTGGTCTCGTCGATGGCCTTCGCCATCGCCGGGGTGATCTTGTCCGCGTACATGTGGACCTGGCCTGAGACATTGCGCGCCGCGCGGCCGATGGTCTGGATGAGGGAGGTGCCGGAGCGCAGGAAGCCTTCCTTGTCGGCGTCGAGGATCGCCACCAGGGACACCTCGGGAAGGTCGAGGCCCTCACGGAGGAGGTTGATGCCGACGAGGACGTCGAACTCGCCCGCGCGCAGCTCGCGCAGCAGCTCGACGCGGCGCAGCGTGTCGACGTCGCTGTGCAGATAGCGGACCTGGATGCCGAGTTCCAGGAAGTAGTCCGTGAGGTCCTCGGCCATCTTCTTGGTGAGGGTGGTGACCAGGACGCGCTCGTCCTTCTCGACGCGCGCCCGGATCTCGTGCACGAGGTCGTCGATCTGGCCCTCGGTGGGCTTGACGACGACTTCCGGGTCGACGAGGCCCGTGGGGCGGATGATCTGCTCGACCTGGCCGTCCGAGCGGGAGAGCTCGTAGGTGCCCGGGGTCGCCGACAGATAGACGGTCTGCCCGATGCGCTCCTGGAACTCCTCCCACTTCAGGGGGCGGTTGTCGAGTGCGGAGGGCAGGCGGAAGCCGTGGTCGACGAGGGTGCGCTTGCGGGATGCGTCGCCCTCGTACATGGCCCCGATCTGCGGCACCGTGACGTGTGACTCGTCGATGACGAGCAGGAAGTCGTCCGGGAAGTAGTCCAGCAGGGTGTTCGGCGGGGAGCCGGGCTCGCGGCCGTCGAAGTGCATCGAGTAGTTCTCGACACCCGAGCAGCTGCCGATCTGACGGAGCATCTCGAGGTCGTACGTCGTGCGCATCCGCAGGCGCTGGGCCTCCAGGAGCTTGCCCTGCTTCTCCAGCTCGGCGAGGCGCTCGCCCAGCTCCTTCTCGATGTCGTTGACGGCCCGCTCCATGCGCTCGGGGCCCGCGACGTAGTGGGAGGCCGGGAAGACATACAGCTGCTGGTCGTCGCTGATGATCTCGCCGGTGAGCGGGTGCAGGGTGGACAGGGCCTCGATCTCGTCGCCGAACATCTCGATGCGGACGGCGAGCTCCTCGTAGACCGGGAAGATCTCGATGGTGTCGCCGCGCACCCGGAAGGTGCCGCGGGTGAAGGCCAGGTCGTTGCGCGTGTACTGGATGTCCACGAAGCGGCGCAGCAGCTCGTCCCGGTCGATCTCCTCGCCGACCTTGAGGGGGACCATGCGGTCCACGTACTCCTGTGGAGTACCGAGGCCGTAGATGCAGGAGACCGAGGCGACCACGACGACGTCACGGCGGGTGAGCAGCGAGTTGGTCGCGGAGTGGCGCAGGCGCTCGACCTCCTCGTTGATCGAGGAGTCCTTCTCGATGTAGGTGTCCGACTGCGGGACGTAGGCCTCGGGCTGGTAGTAGTCGTAGTACGAGACGAAGTACTCGACGGCGTTGTTCGGCAGGAGCTCGCGGAACTCGTTCGCCAGCTGGGCGGCCAGCGTCTTGTTCGGCGCCATCACCAGGGTGGGGCGCTGGAGCTGCTCGATCATCCACGCGGTGGTGGCGGACTTGCCGGTGCCGGTCGCGCCGAGCAGGACGACGTCCTTCTCGCCGGCTTGGATGCGCCGGGCGAGTTCGGCGATGGCCTGCGGCTGGTCGCCGCTGGGCTGGTAGGGGCTGACGACCTCGAAGGGCGCCACCGTGCGTTCGATGCTGGAAACGGGCCGCATGGAATCCACCGTACGACCCGCCACTGACAACGCGGCCCGATCAGTGGTTTTGCGGGGTCCGGGAGCCTCGGTGCTCCGGCGCGCGGCGCGGTCGCAGCGGCGGCCGGCGGGTCGGGTGCGGGACGGTGGCGTGGGCCGGGACACCCGGCTTGTGCTCGACGGGGGCCACCGTGGGCCTGCCCATGACCATCTTCGGGTCGAAGAGCACGACGACGCCCGCGAGGAGAAGGAAGGCGAGCGGGCCGACCAGCATCGGCGCGAGCAGGGCGGCGGGCGAGTCGCCCGTGGAGGGGGAGCCCGTGCCGTGGAGATGGACACTGAGGGCGGCCATACCGGTGTAGTGCATGCCGCTGACGGCGAGACCCATGACGAGGCTCGCGCCCACGCTCCACAGGAACCCTCTGACCTGTCCGGCGGCCCACAGCGCGGCGGTGGCCGCCACCATGGCTATCACGACGGAGACGCCCACGGTGATCGTGTTGTACTCCAGCTTGCCGTCGAGCCGCATGCCGGCCATGCCCAGGTAGTGCATCGAGGCTATGCCCAGGCCGGTGATGGTGCCGCCGGTGAACAGGGCCGTTCCGCTGGCGCCCTTGTAGCCGACGATGAAGATCCCGATACCCACCATGACGATGGCGACGGCCAGGCTCGCGAACGTCATCGGTTTGTCGTAGTGGATCGGCGTCTCCTTGACCGTGAACCCCATCATCGCGACGAAGTGCATGGTCCATATTCCGGAGCCGATGGCCGCCGCTCCCAGAGCGAGCCAGCCCTGGCGCCAGGACTGTGAGACGAGCATCGATCTGGTGGTGCAGCGCAGGCCCAGGGCACCGCCGAGGCAGGCCATGAGGTAGGCCACCAGCGGTGTGACGAGTCCGTAGCTGAAACCGTCGATCGTGCCCTGCATACGCAGCTGCCCTTCCCGCCCTCTTACGTCCCGGAACCCCGTGGAATGCGCCCCTTCCCAGCACCGCCCGAGCGGTCAGGGTTGAGGCAGAGGGTAACTCCCACCGCAATGGTCGAACGATTTTCCGGCAAAGAAACACGGCCTTGCCCCAGTTGTGGGGCACGAGTGAGCGGGCCTGGGCAACTCCATTCATTCTGTGGCCATTCTGTACTCCTTCATCGTTGACCCTCTGCTGTCACAGTGGTGCTGTCCGTGATCGTTCGATGCGAGGAGTACGCATGCACGCGCGTGCTGTAGCCGCCATGACGACCGCGCTCCTGGGAACCGCCGCTCTGCTGCTTCCCGCCTCCGACGCCCGGGCCGGCGCCGAGCGGCCCACGGTCATCGCTCACCGGGGGGCCTCCGCCTACGCCCCCGAGAACACGCTCGACGCCGTCGACAAGGCCGCCGAACTGGGCATCGACTGGGTGGAGAACGACGTACAGCGCACCAGGGACGGCGAGCTGGTCGTCCTCCACGACGACAACCTCAAACGCACGACCGACGTGGAGCAGGTCTTCCCCGACCGGGCGCCCTGGAAGGTGAAGGACTTCACGGCCGCCGAGATCGCCCGCTTGGACGCCGGCAGCTGGTTCGGCCCCGCGTACGCGGGCGCGCGCGTGCCGACGCTGGATCAGTTCATGGACCGCGTGGAGCTGCACCAGCAGAACTTGCTCCTGGAGATCAAGAATCCCGAGCTGTACCCGGGCATCGAACAGGAGACCCTCGAAGTGCTCAGCGATGGGGGCTGGCTCGATACGCCGCATCTGGCCGCCCGGCTGATCGTGCAGAGCTTCAGCGCCGACAGCATCCGGACCGTCCACAGGCTGAAGCCCGCTGTCAGGACCGGCTTCCTGGGGACGCCGTCCGAGGCGGACCTCGCCGGGTACGCGACCTTCGCCGACCAGATCAACCCCTCGTACGGCTCCATCTCCAGGGGCTACGTCGCTTCCGTGCACGCCTTCACGGGACCGCACGGCCGGCCGCTGGAGCTCTCCACCTGGACCGTGAACGACGCGGACACCGCCCGGCTGGTCGCCGGGTACGGCGTCGACGGCATCATCACCAACCATCCCGACGTGGTGCGGGACGCCCTGTCCGATGGCCCGAGGTCCGCGCGTGGGCCGAGGCCCGCTGCCGGGGCGTTGTCAGTGGTGGGTCGTACGGTTGGCGCATGGACAGCCATGGGCAGTACGAGCAGCAGGTCGTGTGGGCCGTCGTCGGTACCGACATCGGTCCACTGATGCTGGCCGCGACCCGCGACGGCCTGGTCAGTGTCGTGTTCCACGCCACGGAGAAGGTGCGCGACAAGGCGCTCGAGCACCTGGCGTCCCGGCTGGGCACCGAGCCGGTCGAGGCGCCCGGCTCTGCGCTGCTGACCGAGGCGATACGTCAGGTGGAGGAGTATTTCGCGGGTACGCGGCGCGACTTCGAGCTGCCGCTGGACTGGTCCCTCATTTCAGGCTTCAACCGGCAGGTGCTGCGCGAGCTGGCCGCCGGTGTCCCGTACGGCACGGTCGTCGGATACGGCGATCTGGCCGGGCGGGTCGGCCAGCCGGGCGCCGCCCAGGCGGTGGGTATGGCGATGGGCGCCAATCCGCTGCCCGTCGTAGTGCCCTGTCATCGGGTCGTGGAGAGCGACGGCGGCATCGGTGGGTTCGGGGGCGGCCTGGAGACCAAGCGGAAGCTGCTCGCATTGGAGGGAGTACTGCCCGAGCCGCTGTTCTGAGGGCTTCCCGGGCGTTCACCCGGTCGGCCCGGTTCCTTCACGAGGGCGGGCCCGGTGCTTCACCGGTTGGGCAGGCGAGTGAAGAGGGGGGAGACTGCGCCTGTGACGACACTTTTCACCCACCCGTACGCGTCCGGTCCGGTGCGTTGCCTCCGGTCGGCCGGTCCGGTGTGCGTGCCGCTGCCGATCGGTCCGGCGCGCCACACCGCCGGGTGTGCGTCGTGACCGCCGTCGAGCGACCGGTCGTCGCGCCCGTCACGCCCGACCGGTTGCCGGCCCTGCGACGCCGTACGACAGCTGTGCTGATCGTGACGCAGATTCTGGGCGGGCTGGGTGTCGCCACCGGCATCGCACTCGCGGCCGTGCTGGCCACGGAGGTCAGCGGCACCGAGTCGCTGTCCGGGCTCGCGCCCACCGCGACAGTCGCCGGTACGGCCGTGCTGTCGATACCTTTGGCCGCGCTGATGACCGCGCGCGGGCGCCGCCCCGGGCTCGTGCTGGCCTATCTGATCGGAGCGGTGGGCGCCGGTATCACAGTGATCGCGGCCGACGTCGGGAGCTTCCCGCTGTTGCTGTGCGGGATGGCCGCGTTCGGCGCGGCCTCGTCGGCGAATCTGCAGGCGCGTTTCGCGGCCGCCGATCTGGCCGAGCCGGAGCGGCGGGCCCGGGCCATCTCCCTGGTCGTATGGGCGACGACCATCGGTGCGGTCCTCGGCCCCAACATCGCCTCGCCGGCCGGTCGCAGCGTCACGGGCCTCGGGATACCCGCAGCGGCCGGTCCGTTCCTGTGGGCGGCCGGGATCTTCCTGATATCCGCCGCAGTGGTGGCCGTACTGCTGCGGCCGGATCCGCTGCTGACGGCGCGTGCGCTCGCACCGGCCGAGGAACAGTCGTCCGCGGCCCGTTCGCTGCGCGCCGGACTGGCCGCCGTGACCGCCTCGCCGCGGGCCCGGCTCGCGGTGGTGACGGTTGCCGTGGCGCACACCGCGATGGTCTCGGTGATGTCGATGACCCCGGTCGACCTCTCACACCACGGGGCGGGCATCGATCTGATCGGGCTGGTCATCAGCGGGCACATCGCGGGCATGTACGCGTTCGCGCCGCTCATGGGGCGGCTGTCGGACCGGCTGGGGCGACTGTCCGGGATCGGGCTTGCCGTGGGACTGCTGGCATGCGCGGTGTTTCTCGCCGGGACGGCGGGCGGCAGTCACGGGCAGACGGCCGTCGGGCTCTTCGTACTCGGGCTCGGCTGGTCGGCCGGGCTCGTCTCCGGTTCCGCGCTGCTCACGGATTCCGTGCCGCAGCCCGCGCGGGCTGCGGCTCAGGGGCTGTCGGATCTGGTCATGAACGCTTCCGCGGGCATCGGCGGAGCGGCCGCGGGGCTCGTGGTCGCGCAGGCGAGCTACGCCTGGCTGAACTTCACCGCCGCGTGTCTGCTCGTCCCCTTGGCGGCGCTGGCACTGGTCACGCGGGGCAGACGCCGGGCGCGGGACGTCTCGGCGGACAGCTGAGGCCACGGCGGATCAGCTGGGGTGGGCAGACTAGTCGTAGTGCCGGGCCTCGAAGACGTTGCCGTCGGGGTCGCGGAAGTAGAAGCTGCGCTTGGCCTTGCCGCGGGCGCCGAAGGAGTCGCGGGAGATGTCCGACACGGGCGCGCCGCGCTCCTCCAGGCGGGCCCGCAGGGCGTCGAAGTCGTCGCTGGGCAGGGCGAGGCAGACGTGGTTGACGGGGTGGCCGGAGCTGTCGGCGGCGCCGGGCAGCATGTGCATGCGCTCCGCCATGGTGAGCGGCATGAGATCGAGGATCGTCTCCTCGTTGAGGCGCACGGAGGGGAAGGGAGCAGCCCCCGCGGAGAATTCGGAGAGCCTGACCGGCTCCATGCCGACCGCCTTCTCGTAGAAGTCGGCCGACGCCACCGGGTCACGCACCCAGAGGACGACATGGTCGAGACGTGCGGTGTTGTCCGTCATGCACACCAGGCTGGTGTCGTCTCCCACAGGCCGCAAGGGTTTGACTCGGTGCGCCGCCCGCCAGAGATGAGGGAAGACCGACAGACAGGAGGCAGGCGCGTGGTGCTGGTGGTGTCCGAAGAGGTGCGAGAGGCGATCGACGCGCGTCGCCCCGTGGTGGCTCTGGAGTCCACGATCATTGCGCACGGGCTGCCGCGCCCGCGCAATCTGCAGGTGGCGCTGGAGCTGGAGGACGTCGTACGGCAGGAGGGCGCCGTTCCCGCGACGATCGCCGTGCTGGACGGGCGGCCCCATGTCGGCCTGGACAAGGAGCAGCTGGAGCGGGTCGCGAACGAGGACGGGATCCGCAAACTGGGGCACCGTGATCTGCCGCTCGCGGTGGCCTCGGGGGCGAGCGGGGCGACCACCGTGTCGGCCACCGCTCTGCTGGCGGCCCTCGCGGGCGTACGGGTGTTCGCGACGGGTGGGCTCGGCGGCGTGCACCGGCAGTGGACGGTGACACAGGACGAGTCGGCCGACCTGGGGCTGCTGGCCCGTACGCGGATCACCGTGGTGTGTGCCGGCGTGAAGTCGATCCTGGATGTCCCGGCGACCCTGCAGCGGCTGGAGACACTGGGCGTCGCGGTGGCCGGCTACCGCACGGAGCACTTCCCCGGCTTCTATCTGTCCGATTCGGGGCATCCGGTGGACTGGACGCTTCAGTCGCCGCAGGAAGTGGCCGAAGTGATGCGCGCTCAGGACGGGCTCGACGGGCCCGAGTCGGCTCTGATCGTCGCCAACCCGGTTCCGGAGGAGGAGCAGCTGGATCCGCAGTTGCACGCGCGCGTGCTCTCCGACGCGCTGCACGCGTGCGAGGAGCGGGGCATCACCGGTCAGGCGGTCACGCCGTTCCTGCTGGACTACCTGGTGCGGCACACCGATGGTGCCTCGTTGAGCGCCAACCTTGCGGCGGTGCGCGGCAACGTACGGCTGGCCGGGCGGATCGCGGCAGCGTGGGCCGGGGCGTGATCGGCACATGACCGGGTCGGGGGCACGCGGCACCGGAAGCGAGGCGGCGGGCCGCGGACCGGGGATCGAAGCGGCGGGCCGCGGATCGGGGATCGAAGCGGCGGGCCGAGGGCCGGGGATCGAGGCGGCGGCGCGGGAACCCGGCAGCGGCAGGACAGCGCCTGGCGAATCGAGGAGCGAACCGGCCGTCCGCGGCGCCCATGACGGTGCGCTGCTCGTCGTCGGGGACGTGGTGACGGATGTCATCGCACGGCACCGGGGGCCGCTCGCCTCGGGCACGGACACGGCCGCGGCCATCCGGACGGTGCCGGGCGGCGCGGGCGCCAACGTGGCCTGCTGGGCCGCGCGTTGGGGAGCCGCGGACGTGCGGCTTCTGGGGAGGGTCGGGGCGGACACGGCCGCGTGGCACGAGCAGGAGCTGACCGCGAGCGGAGTGCGGCCGCTTCTCGTCGTGGATTCGCAGGCCCCGACCGGGACGGTGATCTGCCTGGTCGACAAGGGCGCCGCCGCCGAGCGGACGTTCCTCACCGACAGCGGCGCGTCCCTGCGGCTCGGTCCCGACGACTGGTCGGACGCGCTGCTCGACGGGGTCGCCCGGCTGCATCTCTCCGGCTACCTGCTGTTCTCCGAGCCGAGCCGGGCGCTCGTGGCAGAGGCTGTGGGGTCGGCACGCGCGCGGGGAGTGCCGGTGAGTCTGGATCCGGCGTCGGCGGGGTTCCTGACCGAGCTGGGCGTCGACCGTTTCCTGGGGTTGGTGCGGGGCGTGGACGTCCTGCTGCCGAGCCGTGACGAGGCGTGCCTGCTCACGGGGCTGCCCGATGCGGAGGACGCGGCGGCCAAGCTGAGCATGCATGTCCCGCTGGTGGTCGCCAAGCAGGGCGCGGACGGCGCCCTGGTCGCCCTGTCGGGCACCGTGAGCGCCCGCGTCCCCGCCGTGCCGGCCACCCCGAGGGATACGACGGGTGCGGGCGACGCCTTCACCGGAGCTTTCCTCGCGGCCCTGCTCAAGGGTGCCGGACCGGAAGACGCGGCGCGGGAGGGGTGCCGGGCAGGTGCGCTGGCGGTGGAGCAGGTGGGTGGGAGACCGCACCGGCCGGTGTGACCTCTCACCTGCGTCTTGCTATCTCGCCTATGCCCTGCATCCCTACCTACGTCTCGTTTCCTCACCCATGCCCTGTGTCCCTACCTATGTCTTACTTCCTCACCCATACCCTGTGTCCCTACTGATCCCCTGCGTCCCCACCTATGCCTTGCGCCCCCACGCCGAGATCATCGGGGTCGCGGCCAGATCCATGCCGCCGGCGGTGACGTTGGCGAGGTGGCGGTCGATGCCCTGGTCGGTGGCGAGGCCGGCGGTGACCAGCTGGTCGCGGAGTTCACGGATGGTGGCGGACTCCAGGTCGGCACAGGCGGGCGAGGCGAACGGAAAGTACGCGTCGGCAGCCACCCGGCACAGTCCGGCCTCCCGGAGCAGGCGCGGGAGTCTGCGGCCGAAGGAGAGATCGGCGCCGTGGTCGGCGAGGAGAGTGCGGACGGCGTCGCGCAGGCGATTCGCCAGTTGCCGGCCGGGGCCGTGCTCGTCGGGGCAGAGCAGGGGCTGCAGGGCGGGGTCGGCGTCCTCCACCAGGAGTCTGCCACCGGGACGGAGGGCCTTGATCATCGACCGCAACGCCCGCTCACGGTCCGGTACATGAGAGAGGACCATCCGGGCGTGCACCACATCGAACTCGTCCCCCGGCGGCTCCTCCGCGCCCACGTCGTGGACGCGAACCTCGACCGGCGGGCGGGCGGCCGGGTCGAGCCGTGAAGTGTCGAGGTCGGTAGCGACCACCTTGCCGGTCGGGCCGACCTTCTTGGCCAGCCAGGAGACCACCGAGGTGCCGCCGGCGCCCACCTCCCAGCAGCGCCAGCCGGGTCCGATGCCGAACCCTTCGAGATGCCGGAACGTCGCGGGGTCGAAGAGAGGTCCCAGGGCGTCGCGGTGCCCACCCGCCTCGGCCGGCCGGTTGTCGAGGAGATGTCCGTCGGTTTGCATCATGTCTGGATCATCCCATTTACCCGCTTTGCCGACAGCGGTCGACGCTCGGCGGGACGGTCGTGAATTCCTCACCACCCCCTTTCCTTCCTCCGGATTCACACCCATGCCACGAGGCGACGTGGGCAAACTCCCTTCATCCACAGGCGGGAACAAAGCGGAATCTACTGTTCCCACAGGCTTACCCGCCGCTCACGCCCAGCTGGCAAACTGGCGTGCCAGGGCGCAGAGATGCGGCGCGAGGATCCACGCAAGGAGATCCAGATGTCCATGGCAGGGAATCTGCGGAAGGTCACGGGCCTCGGCAAGGTCGGCGGCCTCCGCAAGGTGGCAGGGCTGGCTCGACGGCGCCCCCGCGTCGACCTCAGCCATCCCGCCCGGTCCCCGCTGGGCTCTTCGGTGGTGAACTGCGTGACGTACCGGGACGGGATACGGGTCCCGGAGAACGGTGATCTGGTCGACGTCGTGCAGCGGGTGCGCAAGCGCGGAGCGGGCTTCGTCTGGCTCGGCCTCCATGAGCCGACGGACCAGGAGTTCGCGGGTATCGCCGAGTTGTTCGACCTCCATCCGCTGGCGGTGGAGGACGCGGTCGAGGCGCATCAGCGGCCGAAGCTGGAGCGGTACGACGAGACGCTGTTCGCGGTGTTCAAGACAGTCTGCTACGTCGAGCACGAGCAGCTCACGGCGACGAGCGAGGTCGTGAACACCGGCGAGATCATGGTGTTCGTCGGCCGGGACTTCGTGATCACCGTGCGACACGGACGGCACGGCTCACTGGGCCCGTTGCGCGAGGAGCTGGAGTCGGACCCCGAGCAGCTCGCGAAGGGGCCGGCGGCGGTGCTCCACGCGATCGCGGACCATGTGGTCGACGACTATCTGAACGTCACGGACTCGGTGCAGGAGGACATCGACGAGGTCGAGACGGACGTGTTCGCGGAGAACGGCGCGCGGGTCGACCCGGGGCGGATCTATCAGCTGAAGCGGGAACTCCTGGAGCTGAAGCGGGCCGTGGTTCCGCTCAGCCGGCCGCTGGAGGACCTGGCCACGCTGCCCATCCGAGTGGTGGAGCCGGAGATACAGGCCTACTTCCGCGACGTGTCCGACCATCTGCTGCGCGCCAAGGAACAGATCTTCGCCTTCGACGAACTGCTGAACTCGATCCTGCAGGCGCACCTGGCACAGGTCACCGTCGCACAGAACGAGGACATGCGGAAGATCACGGCCTGGGCCGCGATCGTCGCCGTGCCGACGATGGTGTGCGGGGTGTACGGGATGAACTTCGACTACATGCCGGAGTTGCGCTGGACGTTCGGCTATCCGCTGGTCATAGCCGTGATATCCGTCGCGTGCCTGGTGCTGTACCGCGGCTTCCGGCGGAACGGGTGGCTCTGACGGTTGCTTCGGCAGGATCGACGGTTGCTTCGGCAGGATCGGGCGGTTGCATCGGCAGGATCGCGCGGTTGCATCGGCAGGATCGGGTGCGTCCCCGCCCCGCACGGCCGTCCGGCCAGCCGGACGAGGACGTCACAACGGGCGAGGGTGAGGCGTTCGCCGGGTCAGTGCGTCGTCGGCGCCCCGGTCCTGGCGTAGACGCTCTCGGCCCACTGACCGATCTCGCGCTCCGACAGGTGCTGGGCCAGATCGGCCTCGCTGATCATGCCGACCAGGCGCTTGTTGTCGATGACGGGGAGCCGACGGATCTGGTGCTCCTTCATCTCCCGGAGCACTTCCCTGATGTCGGCGCTCGCGTCGATCCAGCGCGGGGTGCCCTGAGCCATCTCGCCGGCGGTGACCTTGCTGGGGTCACGGCCCATGGCCACGCAGCCGATGACGATGTCGCGGTCGGTGAGGATGCCGCAGAGCCGTTCGTTCTGGTCGCTGATGGGCAGGGCTCCGACGCCCAGCTCGCGCATCAGCTGGGCGGCGCGGTCGAGGGTCTCGTGGGCCGGGATCCACTGGGCACCACGGTGCATGATGTCTCCGGCAGTGGTCATGAAGTACCTCCCGATGCCGGACGGCCGGCGCGGCGCGGGACGCACCGCTAGTCCCGGCGCCCTTCATTCTCGCCGCGCCGCCCGGCACATGCACCCGGAACCGACGGGCGACGGCCACCGGCAGCGGGAGGCGCTCAGGCCGAGAAGCGCACGATCTTCCGCGGGACGACACGGATGATCACGCGGGTCTCGTCGTCCTTCTCGGCGGGCGGGTCGATGCCGAGGTACTTGTGCGAGAGCTCGAACGGGAGCCGCTTGGCCTCGTCCGGGAGTATCTCCGCGGTGCCGCGGATCTCGACCGAGCTGTAGGGGTGGGCGAGGTCGTAGACCGAGACGCTGATGCGGGGGTCGCGGCGGAGGTTACGCACCTTCTGGCGGGCGTCGACGGAGGAGAAGAGCACGGTGTCGCCCTCGCGCTTGATCCAGACCACCGAGTTCTGCGGGGCGCCGTCGGGGCCGAGCGTGGCCACGCTGGCGAAGTTCTTGCCGTCCAGCAGGGTGCGGACGGAGTCGTCGAAGGAGATCGGATCACTCGTGGAGGTCGTCATGGGACCAGAGTAATTAAATGCACGTGCATAGAGAAGCGGTTTTTTGGATCACCCTCTCCACGCCGGGTGCCGCGGGTCGTCGGCGCGCACCAGGACATCGGCCGTACCGACCGGATCGGTCTCCTGCTCGTAGCGCTCGAAGGCGGGGATCGTCCAGTGCTCGGCCTCGGGGCTCCGTCGGCGCAGAGCACCGGGTGAGAGCAGGACGTGGACGGTCAGATCGAAGGGGAACCAGTGACGAAGCAGGAGGGGACCGTGCAGCAACAGGAAGCCGCCGGGCGGAAGTTGGACGTAGGGACTGCGGGTGGCTCGGTCGGCGACCGGGTCCCACAGATCAGGCAGGACACGGCCGTCGCCACCGGGTTCGAGGGGGCCGAAGACCTCGCGCCACAGGGCGCCGGTGTCGAACCAGCCGTCGTAATAGGCATCCACGTCCCGGTGGCCGTGCTGCAGCCGGACCGAGGCGGGGCGCAGGAAGCCCTCCGCGCCGACGGCGAGCGAGGGACGGCCGCGTATACGCAACGCCTCACCGACCCGCTCGGCGAGGTCTCCCGGGCGGGCCGCCGGGGCACCGTCGAAGGCGATGCGCGGCCAGGGGCTGCCGTCGGCCGGCTTCAGGTCGAGCAGCCGCTCGGCCAGCAGGTCGCCGAGCCGGTCCCAGGTGATCGCTTCAAGTCGCACAGGGCCCATGATGCGACAGAGAACGGGTGCGACGAGGGGGCGCTCCGCAGTCGGGAGGCGCGACTGCTCTGCGGTCGGGATGCGCGGGCGCCCGCGGGTCGGGAGGTTTCGGCCCGATCGCGAGGGCCGGGCGGGCGGGGCGAGCGGGGCGGCTCCGCCGGATCGCATCGACGCCCTGCTCGCACCGCCCAGCGGACCGATCAGGCCGCCGGCCCCACCCGATCAGGCAGCTTCCCGTCCCCCAACCAGGCAGTTTCCCGTGCCGATCAGGCAGACGGCTGTTCCGATCGCGCAGCCCGCTGCCCCAGTCGGATAGTTCCCCAGAGCCGCCCCACGGGGAATGAACCGGGTATGGCGCCCCTCGCAACTCCCCCGCACCGCACCGGCCTTCTGGTGATCCAGCCTCTCAAGCGGCGGCACTGTGCGGAGTGTCATGGGGGGCCGTTGCCGATGCTCGTGCTGGAGGACGGGGCGCCGCGGTGTCTCGACTGTGCCGACCTCGGGCATCTGGTGTTCCTGCCGCGCGGCGACACGGCGTTGACGCGTCGGTCACGGGAGGAGAGTGCGCTGTCGGCGGTGGTCGTACGGTTCAACCGGCGCAAGAGCCGTTATGAGCGGCAGGGCGTCCTCGTCGAGGAAGCGGGGCTCGCCCGGGCCGAGCAGCGGTGCCTGGCGGACGCGGAGGCTCGGCGGCGGCGCCGGGTGCGGGACGCCCGGCGGCGGGCGCGGGAGGACGTGCGGTTCGCGGAGGCGTTCGCGGCTGAGATACGGCGGCTGTTCCCGGGATGTCCTGCGGACCGGGCGCGGGACATCGCCGCGCATGCGTCGGTGCGGGGCAGTGGTCGGGTGGGGCGGAGTGCGGCGGGGCGGGCGTTGTCCGAGGGGGCGGTGACGTCGGCGGTCGTGGCGTCCGTTCGGCATCTGGACACCCCGTACGACCAGTTCCTGATGAGCGGGGTACCGCGGCACGAGGCTCGGCGCCGGATCGCGGCGGTGGTGGAAACGACGTTGCGGGCGTGGCGGGCGGAGGTGTCGGGGGTGGGCTGACGGTGGCGCGGGGGACGGCCATCGGGGACGAGTACGGGAACAGGAACCGGAACCGGCACGGTCACGGGCAGGAGCACGGGCACGGGCACATGGAGACCGGGACGCGAACTGGCCACCCGACGGTGCCGTCCTTCAAGGCTCGGCGCCCGTCCTTCGCCCCGCTGGACGCTCGCGTATGGCTGCGCGTCGTTCAGCCATGGTGAGCGTTCCCGGGCAGGACTTCACTTGAGGTGACGAATGGGACTGGGCTGGGAAGGATCCCGGCCGGACACAGGAGTTGACGTTGATGATTGACGGGCCGTACTTCGTCCTGGTCGTGATCGGCGTGGTCGGAACCGGTCTCGTGGCCGGGGTCTTCTGCGCCTTCTCGACCTTCGTGATGCGCGGGCTCGCCGCGCTGCCGCCGGCGCAGGGCGTCGCCGCGATGAAGGCGATCAATGTGACGGCGTTGACGCCGGCGTTCATGCTGGTGTTCATCGGGTCGGCGGTGCTGTGCGCGGTGATCGCCGTGGTGACGTTCGTGCTCTGGCCGGACGAGGGGACCGTGGAGCTGCTGCTGGGCAGCGGGCTGTATCTGTTCGGCTCCTTCGGGGTGACCATGGTGGCGAACGTGCCCCGCAACGAAGCGTTGCTCAAGCTCGACGCGGGCACCCCTGAGGCGGCCGCCTACTGGCCGACGTACGTGCGTGAGTGGACGACGTGGAACCACGTGCGCATGGCCGCCTCGGCCGCCGCGACGGTGTCGTACGTCCTCGCCCTCAGCTGACCCGCCCCTGCCCCGCCCCGCGCCCACCCGGCCCACTCCGCATGGCCCCCATCCGACCCACTGCGCATGGATCGCCCGACCACTCCACATGGCCCCGGACCGACCACTCCGCATCGACCCCACCCGACTCACACCGCACGGGCTCCGCCCTCCGCTCCACTCCACGGGCCCCGCACCGCCCCCGTCCGCATGCACATCGCCCCGACCGGCCCGCATGTGCCACGCCCCGCCCTACCCCAAGCCCCACCCACGCCCGCCCCACCCACCCCCATAAAGCGAGCCTGGGAATAGTCCACGGAGCGAGCCCGGGAACAGTCCACGGAAAAACCGCGGAGAAAGCGCTGTCCCTCCCCTCTGCGCACGCCGCCGACGGGACGTATCGTGGCCGGAAGAGTGCCGCCCGATGACGCACGGCTCCCACACGTCACAACCGCGCACACGCTAGGAAGACGGCCATGGCCGATCCCAAGGGTTTCATGACCACCCCCCGCCAGGACTGGCCGCGTCGGCCCGTCGAGGAGCGGGTCAAGGACTGGGACGAGGTGTACGTCCCCGGGGCGCTGCTGCCGATCATCAGCAAGCAGGCCGACCGCTGTATGGACTGCGGCATTCCCTTCTGCCACGACGCCTGTCCGCTCGGCAATCTGATCCCCGAGTGGAACGACCTGGTGTCACGGGAGGACTGGCGGGCTGCCGCCGACCGGCTGCACGCGACGAACAACTTCCCCGAGTTCACGGGGCGGTTGTGCCCGGCACCCTGCGAGTCGGGGTGCGTGCTGGCGATCAACCAGCCGGCCGTCACCATCAAGAACGTCGAGTGCGCCATCGCCGACCGGGCCTGGGAGGAGGGCTTCGCGCCGCCTCGTCCGCCGGAGCGGCTGTCGGGGAAGACGGTGGCGGTGATCGGCTCGGGACCGACCGGACTCGCGGCGGCACAGCAGCTGACCCGGGCGGGGCACACGGTCGCCGTGTACGAGAAGGACGACCGGATCGGCGGGCTGATGCGGTACGGGATCCCCGAGTTCAAGATGGAGAAGCACCATCTGGAGCGGCGGATCGAGCAGATGCAGGCGGAGGGGACCAAGTTCCGTACGTCGACGGCGGTCGGGCGGGACATCGGGGCCGCCGAGCTGCGGTCGCGCTACGACGCCGTGGTGATCGCCACAGGAGCCACGGCGTGGCGCGAACTGCAGGTTCCCGGGCGGGAGTTGGACGGCATCTATCAGGCGATGGAGTATCTGCCGCTGGCCAACCGGGTGTGTGAGGGGGACCTGGAGACGTCCCCCCTGTCCGCCGCCGGGAAGCACGTCGTCATCGTCGGCGGCGGGGACACGGGGGCCGACTGTCTGGGCACCGCCGTACGGGAGGGTGCCGCGTCCGTGACCCAGCTGGACATCTACGCCCAGCCGGGCGCCGAGCGCGACGAGGACACCGAGCCCTGGCCGACGTACCCGAAGATCTACCGTCTGTCGGCCGCGCACGAGGAGGCGCGCGATCTTCAGACGGCGCCCGCGGCGGACGCGGACGCCCGGCTGTTCGCGGCGTCCACGCTCCGCTTCACGGGTGACGCCGACGGGCACGTGCGGTCGCTGCACCTGGTGGAGGTGGACGCACAGCGCCGCCCGCTGCCGGACACCGGGCGATCGCTGCCGGCCGACCTCGTCCTGCTCGCCCTCGGCTTCTCCGGGCCCGACCGGGAGGACGGGCTGATCGACCAGCTGGGGCTGGAGCTGCAGCCTCGCGGCACGATCGCGCGGGACGCCGGGTTCGCCACGAACGTCCCCGGTGTGTTCGCCGCGGGGGATGCCGCCCGGGGGCAGTCGCTCATCGTGTGGGCGATCGCGGAGGGACGGGCGGTGGCGGCGGCCGTCGACCGTTGTCTGACGGGGAGTTCGAGGCTGCCGGCGCCCATATCGCCGTACGACCGCCCGATGACGGTGTAAGGCGCAGGCCGGCGATTCAGCGCCGCTCGTCCGTCCCGGCCACCTTCCCCGTCGCCAGCGCCACCCTGTTCCATGTGTTGATCGTGAGGATCAGGGCCAGGACGTGGGCCAGTTCCTGCTCGTCGAAGTGGGCCGCGGCGCGGGCGTAGACCTCGTCGGGGACGCCGCCGTCGGCCACCAGGGTCACCGCCTCCGTCAGGGCCAGGGCCGCCTGTTCCTTCTCGGTGAAGAAGTGGCGGGCCTCGCGCCAGACCGCGACCATGTGCAGCCGGTCCTCGCTCTCACCGGCCTTGCGGGCGTCGTTGGTGTGCATGTGGAGGCAGTAGGCGCAGTGGTTGAGGTGCGAGGCACGGATCTGGATCAGCTCGACGAGCGCCGGGTCCAGGCCCTCGCGGGCGGCGGCGTCGAAGCCGACGAGGGCGCGGAAGGCCTTCGTGGCGGATCGGGCGAAGTTCAGCCGGGTGCTCTCGGGTGCGGTCGTGTTCGTCGTCATGCAGATCAACCTACGGAATGGAAAGACCGGCCGTAGGGTGCATTTCCATGACGGATTCATGGGTCAATTACGCCGAGCGCATCGGCACCGACCTGCACCTGGAGCTGTCCGGCCCGGGGGGCCGGCGGGCCGCGTTGACCCGTGCGCTGCGGGAGACCGTGCGCAGTGGCCGGCTCGCGCCCGGCACCCGGCTGCCGCCATACCGCTCGCTCGCCGCCGACCTCGGGGTCGCCCGCAACACGGTGGCCGACGCCTACGCGGAGCTGGTCGCCGAGGGCTGGCTCACCGCACGACAGGGCTCGGGGACGAGGGTGGCCGAGCGCGTCCAGCCCTTGCGGCGTGCCGAGCGAGTGCCCCGTAAGGCACCGCCACGCGCGCGTGGACCTCGGCACGACCTGCGGCAGGGCACCCCGGACGCGTCGGCGTTCCCGCGCGCGGCCTGGCTGGCCTCCTACCGGCGGGCTCTCCAGCAGGCGCCGAACGAGGTCTTCGGGCCCGGTGACCCCGCCGGACGCGTCGAACTGCGGGAGGCCCTCACCGAATACCTGGCACGCGCGCGTGGCGTGCGCACCGAGCCGGGCCGGATCGTGATCTGCTCGGGCTTCGCGCACGCTCTGCGGCTGCTCTTCGGCCAGGACAGGGGCGGCGGGCGCGGCGTGCTGCGCGGGCCGCTGGCCGTGGAGGCGTACGGGCTCGGCTTCCACCGGGAACTCCTCGCCGCCGGAGGCGTACGGACCGCACCGCTCCCCCTCGACGGGGACGGTGCCCGCGTCGACCGGCTGGGGCGCGAGCGGGCCGTGCTGCTGACGCCCGCGCACCAGTTCCCGACCGGCGGCCCGCTGCACCCCGAGCGCCGCGCCGCGCTGATCGACTGGGCACGCGCGCGTGGGGGCGTGGTGCTGGAGGACGACTACGACGGCGAGTTCCGCTACGACCGCAAGCCCGTGGGCGCCGTCCAGGGCCTCGACCCGGATCGGGTGATCTTCATCGGCTCGGTCAGCAAGAGCCTGTCGCCGGCAGTGCGGCTGGGGTGGATGGTGCTGCCGGAGCGGTACGTCGACGACGTGCTCGCGGCCAAGGGGGAGCGCGAGGCGTGGGCGAGCGTCCTCGATCAGCTGAGCCTGGCCGACCTCATCGCCTCCGGGGCGTACGACCGTCATGTACGGCGTATGCGGCAGCGGTACCGGAGCCGTCGCGACCGCCTCGTAGCGGCGCTCGCCGAGCACGCGCCGCACATCGGGGTCACCGGTGTCGCCGCCGGGCTGCACGCCGTGCTGCGGCTGCCGCCCGGCACCGAGCGCTCCACGGTCAAGGCAGCCACCTGGCAGGGCATCGCCCTGGACGGCCTCGCCGAGTTCCGGCACCCGGAGGCCCCGGAGACGGACACGCCGGTGCGTGACGGCCTCGTCGTCGGCTTCGCGACCCCCTCGGAGCATGCGTACGGGGCGGCCCTGGAGGCACTGTGCGGGGTGCTGCCGCCGGTCGAGGAGCCGGGTCGGGAACGGCGACGGAGACCGGACGGCGACTGAGGCGCCCGGCACCGCGAGCCGGCCTTGCCCGGGGCGCCGCACCGAGCACACGCCTCGCCCGGCCCCACGGCACCGCACTCCTGCCCGCGAAGGAGCCCGCCCGTAGCGCCTCCTGCCCGGGGAGGAGCCGGGGACCGCTGCCGCTGGACGATTCGTCCCGTCCCGGCATACCGCCGCCTTCCGATTTGTTCTCCCATGTGTCCGAAAAGTGACTTCTGGGCTACATGTATCCGAACAGGAGTGGGATCATCGGAGCAGGAGGCGTGCTGTCGTCGCACCCGGGACCGGGTCGGTAGCGGCTCGCCCCCATCCTTCGTTCCGTCGTCAGGCGCAGGGCCACCCCCGCGCGTCCCCCCTGTTGGCGGTCGGTCCTGGAGGGTGTTCGATGACGACGCTCGATGAACGTCATGGAGAAGCTGCCCGCGACGGGGAACAGCACCGGGGCGACGCCGCCCCCGGACCGGCCGAGGCGTACGGCCCGGCCGTCGTCCCGCTCGACCAGCCCGGCGCCGTACTCCCCCAGCTCATAGGGTCCAAGGCCGCGAACCTCGCCCGCGCGGCCCGCGCGGGACTGCCCGTCCTGCCCGGGTTCGTGATCCCGCACCGGGCGCGCGGCGACACGGTGGCCTTGCGCCGCGCCTGGGACGAGCTCTCGGGCGACGGCGCCCTCCCCCTGGTCGTACGGTCCTCCTCGCCGCAGGAGGACACCGAGGAATCCTCGCTGGCGGGCCAGTTCGCCTCGGTGCTCGACGTACGCGACTGGCGGGGCTTTCGTACGGCCGTACAGACCGTGCTCGACTCGGCGCGCCGTCCCGACGGGTCCACGGCGCCGATGGCGGTGCTGGTGCAGCCCATGCTCACGGCACGGGTCGGCGGGGTGATGTTCGGCGCCGACCCGGTCGCGGGGCGGGCCGACCGGCTGCTGGTCAGCGCGGTGCGCGGCGGTCCGGACAGCCTGGTCGGCGGTGCGCAGGCCGGCACCGACTACTGGCTGAGCGGGCACGGACGGCTGCTGCGGACGGAGAGTTCGCAAGAGGCGGCGTCGGCGGAGGACTCAGGGGACTCGCGGAGGAGGTCCCCTACGGATCCGCCGGCCCTGCCCTCCTTGAACCCGCACGCCGCGTCCGCGGAGGGCGGCTCGCTGCTCACGCGGGCCGAGTTGTTCCGGCTGGCGCGGCTCGCGCGGCAGGTCCGGCGGGTCTTCGGCGGGCCGCAGGACGTGGAGTTCGGGTTCGACGCGGACGGGCGGCTGTGGCTGTTCCAGAGCCGGCCGATCACGGCGATGGCGGCGCGGCCGGCCCGCGGGGCGCGGCTGCTCGGGCCCGGTCCGGTGGCGGAGACGCTGCCGGAGCAGTTGGCACCCCTGGAGGAGGACCTGTGGGTGGCGCCGATGGACCGGGGGCTCGCCGCCGCGCTCGACATCGGGGGCACGGCCCCGCGCCGGCTGCTCAAGTCGGTGCCCGTGGTCACGACGGTCGCCGGACGCGCCGCCGCCGACCTGCGCCTCCTCGGCGCGGTTCCGCCGCGGCACCGGTGGCTCGCGTGGCTGAACCCGGCGCCCGGCGCGCGCCGGCTCGCCGCCGCCTGGCGGGTGGGCCGCCTCGCGTCCTCCCTGCCCGGGCTGGCGGCCGATCTCGTCGCCGACGTGGACCGCCGTCTGGCCGAGATCCCGTCACCCGGGTCGCTCTCGGGATCCGCTCTGGCCGCGGAGCTCCGCTGGACCCGGCGGGTCCTGGTCTCCCTGCACGCCCAGGAGGCACTCGCCGGAGCCCTCCTCGGCGAACCACCCAAGAGCCGCACCGCGGCCGGAACGGCCCTGGCCGCCCTGGCCGAGGCCCGCGCGCGGGGCGTGCCGGACGACCGGATCGTCGCCGCCGACCCCGTGATCCTGGCCCTCACCTCCCCGACCCTGCGCGGCCGCGGGCGACTGCCGAGCGCCCCGGCAACCGCCCCGCCGACGACCGCGACCGACCCCGCCCAGGCCCCGACGGCAGAGCAGAACGGCCAGCCACAGCACACGAGCACACCCGACCGGCACAACGCCGAACCCGGTCGGCCGACGACCCGCCTGCCGACCACCGGCACCCCCCGCCCCCATGCACCACCGACCCGCACCGCACAAGCGGGATCCGCGGGCAACGGCCACCGCAGCCACCCGCCCTCCCCGCGCCCGCCGGCCCTCGAACCGGCTCGGCGAGCCACCCCTGCCGAGCCGCCCCTCGCCACTCATGTCACGGCGCCCGCTCATGTCACGGCGCCCGCGGGCCGCCGTGCGCCGTCCACCATGGCCCCTCAGGCCACTCCCCACCCAGAAGCGGCCCCTCAGGCCACTGCCACTCCCCACCCAGAAGCCCTCGCCCCCGCCCTCCCTGAACCGGCCGGCACGCACCCCTTCACCACACCGGCCACTCCGTCCCCCCACCTCACCCCCCTCCCACCCCGCGAAGCCCTCCGCCTCCGTATCCGCTGGGTGCAGGAGCTGCAGGTGCGGCTCGTGCGGGAGGTTGCGCGGCGGCTGGGGATCGACGTGGAGCGCGTCGGGCTGTTGCGGTGGGCGGAGCTGGCCGCCGTGCTGGGCGGCGCGGCGCTGCCCGGTGACCTCCACGCGCGCGTGCCGCAGGCCGCGTCGCCACCGCTGCCCGACGCCTTCCGGCTGGCCGACGGTCAGGTCGTCGTCACCGAGCGCGCGGCGGGCCGGGGCGACGGAGTGCGGGGTGTGTCCGCGGGGCGCGTCGTCGGGACCGTATGGGACGGGGCGGGTCCCCGGCCGGTGGACGCCGTGCTGGTCGTCCGCACCCTGGACCCCGCGCTCGCCCCGCTGCTGCCCGGGCTGACCGGCCTGGTCGCCCAGACCGGCAGCCCGCTGTCCCATCTGGCCGTACTGGCGAGAGAGTTCGGACTCCCCGCGGTGGTCGGCGCGACCGACGCCGTGCGCCGTTTCCCGCCCGGCTCCCGGCTCTCCGTCGACGGGACCGCCGGTGACGTACGACTGGGGGACGTGTCATGAGGAAGATCGCGTACGTCCTGGGAGCGCTGGCCGCCACCGGCGCGGGCACCTACCTCATCGTCTATCTGTACCGCTGGCAGTGGCAGCGGGCGATGATCTGCGGGGTGTTGCTGCTGGTGGTGGAGGTGATGCTGTTCGCGCTGGTGACGCTGGGGCGGCTGAGCCGGATCGAGGAGCGGCTGCGGGACACCGACCGGCGGCAGCGGGAGCTGGACGCCCGCCAGGAGGACGTGCTGACGCGGCTGCGGGAGCCGGCCGTGGCGCGCGAGGAGACACGGTTCCGCTGGCTGGAGGACCCGGCGGACCGGGCGTACGTCTTCGTCCCGGTCCTCATGGTCGCCGGAGTGGTGCTGTCCGGGCTCGCCTGGGTGGTGCAGAGGGTCGCGTCGGCCACGGCCAGACCCGCCGAGCGCCGTCTGGCCGGGCGGCTGGCCGTCCTCGCCGCACCCGATCCGGCGGCACCCGGCGACCTGGACGACCTCGACGATCTGCCGAAGCTCGGCGCCGGGGCCTCCAGGGGGCACACCGCGCGCGTGACCGGCGTCGCGGTCTTCGGTGTCGCCCTGCTCGCCGCGCTGGTCGTGGGGCTCGCCGATCTCACCCAGACCAGGGCGGAGGAGGCCAACGAGCACCAGGCGACCTCGGTGCTCGTCCGGATCGACCTGCGGGGGCCGGGCATGTCGTCCGAAGGCAAGGCACTGGCCGCACACCAGATCTGGGAGAGCTGCCGGCACTCCACGGCCGCACCGCTGCGGCACGCCCCCCTCGGCGACCTCGGGAACGGCATGTTCGCCGGGGTCGTGCGGCCCGCGCTCACCGATCACGACCTGTTGCGGCTGCGCGGCTGTCTGGAGGACGCGACGCTGGAGCGCGCCCATCTCACCGTGGTCGGCGTCTCCGACGTGGAATCGGGCGGCGACTCCCGGTGACCACGGAATCGAGTGACCGGTCCGGCAAATGAGACATAGTGCACAGAATCGGACGTAGCGCCCTATTGATCACAGACCCGGGGGTACCCTTCCAAGGCGTCCTCGTCCCCTAGTCCCCCAGGTCGCCCATGGCTGTTCTCACCGCAACGCTGCCCCGTCCTGCCCTCCGCAAGCGCCCGCTCTCCCGGCGTGCACTGCGGATCCTCCTCGGCATCGTGATCGGTTACCTCGTTCTCTGGGCAGTCGGCGCAGGCAGCATCCTGGGGGCCTCGTACTGGGCCCGCGAGGAGACTCCGGCGCCTGCCGGAACCCGCTCCGTCCAGGGCGTGAACCACTTCCAGCCCGTGGATCCCGCAGGCCGGCTGTGGCGCGGCTCCGCCCCCTCCCCCGCGGGCTACCGCGCACTGGCGGGCATGGGGATCACCACCGTCGTCGACCTGCGCGCCGAGCACATGAGCGCGGCCCAGCTGGCCGAACCGGGCAAGGTCGGGCTGAAGGTCGTACGCCTGCCGATCCGTGACGGACAGACGCCGTCGCCGCAGCAGGTGCAGCGCTTCCTCGGCGTCGTCTCATCGGCGTCCGGCCCGGTCTTCGTGCACTGCGGCGCGGGTGTCGGCCGTACGGGCGCGATGGTCGCCGCGTACCTCGTGAAGACCGGCGAGGAGTCGCCGTCGCAGGCGGTCCGGCGCAACCTCGCGGTCGGACCGCCGTCGCTGGAGCAGATCTACTACGGGCTCAACCTCAGCCCCGCCAAGGCCGAGCAGCCGCCGCTGCCGGTCGTGGTGGTGAGCCGCCTGGTGGACGCTCCGCGGCGCCTCATGTCGTACCTGTAAGCACGCAAGGGGACCGTAGGACCACGCCTGCTACGGCTTGCGCCCCACCGCCCCGTACCCGGGAATGACCCCGTCGTCCTGCCCGGGCACCGGCTCGCCCAGCTCGGGGTGCCAGTGGTGGGGCACTTCCACGCCCGGCTCGACGAGTTCGAGGCCGGTGAAGAAGCGGATGAACTCCTCGCGGGAGCGCAGGGCCAGCGTGACGCCGGCCGCCTTGAGCTTCTCGGTCGCCGCCCTGGACTCCTCGGGGGTGAAGTCGGCGGTGGCGTGGGAGACGACCAGGTAGCTGCCGGAGGGGAGTTCGGACAGCAGCCGGCCGACCAGCTCGTGCGCGCCGTCCTCGTCGGAGACGAAGTGCAGCAGTGCGACGAGGGACAGGGCCACCGGCTCGCGGAAGTCCAGGACGCGCTTGGCGCCTTCGAGGATGGCGTCCGGGTCGCGGACGTCGGCCTGCAGGTACTCCGTCGCCCCCTCCTCGGTGCCGCGCAGCAGGGCCGCCGCGTGCGCGAGCACGATGGGGTCGTTGTCGCAGTAGACGACACGCGCGTCCGGCGCGATCTCCTGGGCCACCTGGTGGAGGTTCGGCTCGGTCGGGATGCCGGTGCCGACGTCGAGGAACTGGCGGACGCCCTGCCGGGCGAGCCAGCGGGTGGCGCGATGCATGAACGCGCGGTTGACCCGCGCCATCACGGGGACGCGCGGGTCGAGGGTGAGCATCTGCTGCCCCATGGCCTCGTCGACCGGGTAGTTGTCCTTGCCCCCGAGATACCAGTCGTACATGCGTGCGGGATGCGGCTTGCTGGTGTCGATCTCGACGAAACGGTTCCGCCCGGTCATGACGAACTCCATGAGGGTCTGCAGCAGTAAATGTTCAACTCGGCATCAAAATAAGGGAATCGACTCAGCAACAAGGTCACGACAGCAGGAAGTCCGCCTCCCCCGCCTTGGCACCCTCGATGAACGCCGTCATCTCGGCCGGGGTGTAGATCAGCGCCGGCCCGTCCGGGTCGGTCGACTGACGGACGGCGATCCGGCCGTCGGCGAGCTTCATCGCCTCCAGGCAGCTGCCGCCGTTGCCGCCGCTCCACGGCTTGTGCCAGCCTTCGCTGCCCAGGTCCCGCGCGGGCATGCCGTTGTAGACGCGTATGCGCGGCTTGATGCGATCCATTCACAGCTCCTTGCGGAGACCCCGGAGGATCTCCTTCGTGCGATGTGCCGTGGCGGCCTGCGCCGCCATGCGGTCCATGACCTCGAGATGGGTCGCCACCTCGACGCGCGCGTCGAGGTAGACGGCGCCGGTCAGGTACTCGATGTAGACCATGTCCGGGAGTTCCGGCACGGCGAATCGGAACAGCGCGAAGGGCCCGTACGTGCCGGGGTGCGGCCCGTTCGCGAACGGGGCCACCTGCAGCGTCACGTTGGACAGCTTCGTCGCTTCGAGCAGCCTGTCGATCTGGGCACGCATCACCTCCGGGCCGCCGACCCGGCGGCGCAGCGCGGTCTCGTCCATCACCACCCACAGCCGGGGTGCGTCGTCACGGGTGAGCAGTTGCTGGCGTTGCATGCGCAGGGCGACATGTCCCTCGATGTCGTCCGGGCTGGTCTGGCCGATGGCGCCCGACCGCAGCACCGCGCGCGCGTAGTCCTCGGTCTGCAACAGACCGGGCACGAAGTGCGGTTCGTACGACCGGATGAGCGAGGCCGCGCCCTCCAGGCTGACGTACATCGAGAACCAGCCGGGCAGGATGTCGTGGAACCGCTGCCACCAGCCGGGCTTGTTGGCCTCTTCGGCCAGCTGCACGAAGGCGTCGGCCTCGTCGTCCGCGATGCCGTAGGCCTTCAGGAGCAGTTGGAGGTACGGGATCTTGAGCGCGACCTCGGCCGTCTCCATACGGCGGACCGTGGCGGGAGCGACGCGGAGGATGCGGGCCGCCTCCTCGCGTTTGAGTCCGGCGCGTTCCCGCAGGTCCAGCAGGCGCCGACCGAGAACCACCTGACCGACCGTCGGCGCGGACCGCGGCTCGCTCACGCCCCACCTCCACGATGAATCCCGACAGACGACTGAATCCGGCAGGCCGACCGGGCCCTGACAGGTTGTGCGGTCCCGACAGACTTCCCCCTCCTGACGGGCCGACTGAATCCTGACAGGCCGACGGCGCCATTCGAAGACCTATTCGAAGATCGCGGTGGATCTTCGGTGATCCCAACTGGCGCCGTTCGACATGCTGTTGCGAGCAGTGTGCCACGGCCTTCCAGAGAGTCACACGGCACTCTGCAATTTTCAGAGTGACGCTTGCCAAGTGTTCACGACGGGGCGATAGTGGCAAGCGTGATTCCGTCCCCGCCCTTAGGAACAGACGCCGCCGCGGTCCCCCACGACCTCGGTGCCGCCCCGGTAGTGGGACCCCAGCGGGGAACCGCCGCCGAGCGCCGGTTCCGCTTCGAGCTGGCCGCGCATCCGGGTTCTCCCGCGCAGGCCAGACGCCTGACCAGAGCTCGGCTGAGCGGCTGGTCGGTGTGCGAGGACACCTGCGACACGGCGGCTCTCGTCGTGTCCGAGCTGGTCACCAACGCGATCGTGCACACCGCCAGCGAGCACATCGTCTGCGAGGTGCACGACGGCGCCGAGCTGGTGCGGATAGCCGTGCGTGACGAGGGTTGCGCGCCGGGTGAGCCCCACCCGTTGGCGACGCGGCCCGAGGAGGAGCACGGGAGGGGACTGCTCATCGTCGACGCCCTCTGCCATGCGTGGGGGGCACAGGAGCAGGGGACCGGACTGGTGGTCTGGGTGGACCTGCCGCGCGGGGCCGCGTTCCGGGCGGCCTCCCGCGGCGGCGCTCACCGGGACGCCGGGCCGTGCAACGACCTCGGATGGGGGTCCCGGCCCAAGCAGGGATCGTCCGGGGGCTCCGGTGACGAGGACGAGGCGCAGGGGCGGCACGGCAGGGAGACGGGGGCCGGATGGCTGTGAGCGGGGCGTCCGGCGGGGGTCAGGTGCTGAGCCTGGACACGCTGGTACGGCTCCGTCGTGGCCTGCGGACCGGTGACGGCCCTCGGCGGCTGCCCGTTCCCGAGGGGATGACGGCGCCCCTGGGCTGCGACGCGGTCGCGGTTCCCGCCCGCTTCGGGCCTCTCGTTCTGCCCCGGTTGCCTCGGGTGGGGTGTGTCTACGCCGACGAGGCGCACTGGTGGTGGATCGTGCCGTCGGACTCCGACTATGCGCTGGAGTGGCCGGCGTCAGTGCGGTATGCGACGGGGGCCGTGGTTCTGGACGTTCCTCGGCTGATCCATCGACCGGACGGGACGGTGCCGTACACGCCGCCGATTCCGCTGTATCTGGCGCTGTGCCGGGTCATGGGGACTACGCCGGCGTGGTCGCGGCAGCTCAGCGCGTGAGGCTCCGCCGGGGGCCGTCTTGTTTTTCGCCCCCGCCGCCCCTACCCGTCCCATCCTGAAGGGGCTCCGCCCCCTCCACCCCGCCAGGGGGCTGCCGCCCCCTGGACCCCCGCTTCGGCCCCTAAAGGGCCTCGTCCTCAAACGCCGGACGGGCTGAATGCAGCTGACCGGCGTCGAAGAGCGCGGGCAACGGCGCTGCCCCTCCCGCGTCATCCGAAGTGCGGCGCACGCCCGCGCGCACCCCCGCCTCCCACTTGCGCCCTCCCCCGAACCCGCCCACCCCGCCATAGTGGCCCTCCGTCACGAGGGACGGTCGGGGGAGGCTGCGTGGTGGGGAAGAAGCGTCGTTCCGGTGAGGTCGCGGCCGAGGTGTCCGAGTCGGAGCGGCTGTTGTTCGGGGGTGCCCTGCGGTACGACATGGGGTGGAATCAGCACCGGGACGCCTTTCTGGAGTTGAACTTCCGGGCCATGGTGACGCGGTTGCCGTCGCTGTTGGGGTCCAGCTTCCGCCTCGCCTGGCAGGCCGATCGGCGGGCCGCGCGGACGGTGCTGGGCGCCGAGGTGGTCCGAGGACTGGCGCAGGCGGTCGGGCTGCTCGCCGTCAACAGCGTGCTGGGGCGGATCATGGGAGGCGGGCCGCTGGAGGAGCGGTTACGCGGCGCGGTTCCCGCGCTCGTCGCCATGGCCGCCGTGATGGTGGTCTCGACGCTGCTGCGGGCCGCGTCGACGTATGCCACCGGGCGCCTGGAGCCCAAGGTGGAGCGGGTGGCGACCGAGCTGTACCTGGAGCGGGCGGCGGCCGTGGAACTCGCCGCGATCGAGGACCACGCCTTCCACAAACTGCTGGACACCGCGCAGTACGGGGCCTCCTCCGCCCGCCGCATGATCTCGTACAGTACCCGTGTCGTGAACGCGGCCATCTCGCTGATCGCGGCGGCGGGCGTGCTGACCGTGCTGCACCCCGCCCTGCTCCCGCTCCTCGCCACCATGACCCTGCCCAGCGCCTGGAGCGCCCTGACCAACGCGCGCCGCCGCTACGAGTCGTTCCACACCTGGGTGCAGCATTCCCGCGCGGGCCATCTGATCAGCGGGCTGCTGACCGAGCCGGCCGCCGCGCCCGAGATCCGCGTCCATGGCGTGGGGCCCTTCCTTCTGCGTCACTACCGGGCCGTGTCGGAGACGGCGGAGGCGGAGCAGGCCCGGCTGGCCCGGCTCGCGGCGCGAACGGGGCTGATCGCGGCGGTGTGGACAGGGCTCGCGACGGTCGCGACGTACGCCACGCTGGGCGGGCTGCTGCTCGCCGGCGCCATGGCGCTCTCCGTGGCGGGTACGGCCGTGATCGCCATCCGCACCGGCTCGTCGAGCCTCGACAGTCTGGTCCTGGAGGTCAACGCCCTGCACGAGGAGGCCCTCTTCGTGGGCGACCTGCAGCGGCTGTACGCCGAGGCGGCCGAGCGGGCGATTCCGGTCGGCGGAGCACCGTTGCCCGAGGACCCCGAGGAGATCCGCTTCGAGCACGTCAGCTTCTCCTACCCCGGCGAATCCTCCCGCCCCGCCCTCGACGACGTCACGCTCACCCTCCCGCTCGGCCGGATCATCGCCCTGGTCGGCGAGAACGGCTCCGGGAAGACGACCCTGGTGAAGCTGCTGGCGGGCCTGTACACACCCGACCGCGGCCGCATCCTCTGGGACGGCGTCGACGCGGCCACCGCCGACCGGCACCAGCTCGCCGAGCGCATCGCGATGGTGGCCCAGGACTTCAAGCGCTGGCCGTTCACCGCCAGGGTCAATGTGGCCGTCGGGCGTTCGTCCGCGCCCCTCACCGAGGAACGCCTGGCCGCCTCGCTCGCCGAGGCCGGGGCCGAGGAGGTGGTGGCCGATCTGCCGCGCGGCCTGGACACCCTGCTGGCCCGGCAGTTCAGCGGCGGGCACGAGCTGTCCGGCGGGCAGTGGCAGCGCCTCGGGATCGCCCGGGCCGCCTACCGGCGCGGCCGCATCCTGATCGTGGACGAGCCTACGGCGGCCCTGGACGCGCGGGCCGAGCTGGAGGTCTTCGAGAAGATCCGCGCCCTGGCCTCCGCCGGTCAGACGGTCGTCCTCATCACCCACCGGCTGGCGTCCGTACGCCATGCCGATCTGGTGCACGTCCTCGACCAGGGCAGGCTCGTGGAGTCCGGGACACCGGACGAGTTGCTGGCCACCGGCGGGGTCTACGCGGAGCTGTACTCGCTCCAGGCCGAGCAGTTCACGGCACGGGTGCCCGCACCGAAAGCCGGCTGATCAGCGAGGGGCCCGCCTTGATGCGGGCCGGCCCGCACGAGGGCCCGGCCGGGCGGCGGGCCGCTCTCGTCTCACGCGGCGGCGTCGGCCGTGGCCTCACCGCGGACGATCACCAGGAACGCGTCCGTCGCGAGGTCCATGACGACCTCCGCGGGCAGACCTTCCATCCGCCGCGCGTGCGCGAACTCCTCCGCCGGCCACGATCCTCGCGGCCCGCCCGCGGGAAAGCGTTCGAGCACTGTTCGCCCGTTCACCATCTCGCACCTCCAGTAAGCGTTGTACTTGTAGGAGTTAACGCCTGCCGGGGGTGAAACGCCTCGCCCGGTGACGGGACTGAGACGTAGTTGACACTCGTTCACCGCGATGTGTGAGCGTCTGCTCACACTCGATGATCAATCGCTACCGAACGCGTCAATCCTCGTACTCATCGTGACAGCGGAACCGCTCACTGCCCGCAGGCGCCCCAAGAGCCGATGCGCGCCCCTCGGGCACCTCCCACGCCTCCTGCCGGCCCAGCGCCGTGAAGTCCCGGAAGCCGGCGGTCGAGGCCAGCCAGTCGAGGCCGCAGCTCGCGAACATGAAGTCGTACACGACCAGCCGGTGGCGCCCCTGGAAGATGGAGTCCTCCTCGACCTCGGCCATGGGCAGTCTGCGCCGCTCGGCGTTGAGGGCGTCACGCGCGCGTGTGGCCGCCTTCTCCTTGACGAGCAGTTCCTCGCGTGCCGCGCGCCACCGGCTCACGCGAGACGATCTCCGGAGGCGACACGGGCCCCTCCTGTGCGACGGTCCGATCCGGGTGGTGACCGGTGGGAGGGGCGGAACGCATCGCCGGGCGAGGAGAATTCCAGGCTTGTCCGAAGCCGGTTCTCAGGTCTTGTAATCCTGGATCCGCTTGCCGTGACTCCGGTCCAGCAACGCGGGCATCCGCTCTTCCAACTCCCGTACGACGGCCGGCACGTCGATCGTCAGCAGTTCCCTGTCGCGCATCAGCACCCGCCCGTCGACGATCGTCGTGCGGACGTCGGAGGAGCGGGCGCTGTGGACGAGGGTGGCGGCGAGGTCGTGGACGGGCTGGGTGTGCGGGCCGGTGAGATCGACCAGGATGATGTCGGCGCGGCGGCCGGGTGCGATGCTGCCGATCGCGTCGCCCAGGCCGACAGCGCGGGCGCTCTGCAGGGTGGCGTGGTGCAGGGCTTGACGGGACGTCAGCCAGCGTGGGTCGCCGGTGGTGGACTTCTGGACGAGCGCGGTGAGGGCCATCGACTCCCACACGTCGAGGGAGTTGTTGGAGGCGGCGCCGTCCGTGGCGAGGCCGACCGGGACGCCGATGTCGTGCAGGGCGCGTACGGGTGTGGTGGTGGGCCAGGCGAACTTGAGGTAGCCGCGGGGTGCGGTGGCGACGGCGATGCGGCCGGAGGCACCGGCGAGGACAGGCAGGTCGCGGTCGAGGATGCCGGTGCCATGGGCGATGAGGACGTCCGTGTCGAGGATTCCGGTGCGCCGCAGGACCTCGATGGGGGTGACACCGTGGCGGGCGAGGCCGGTGTCGGCCTGATCCCGGTTCTCGGCGGCGTGGAGGTGGACGGGGAGGCCGTGCTCGCGGGCGAGTTCGGCGGTGGCGGCCAGGTCGGCGTCGTCCACGGTATAGGGGGCGTGCGGGGCGAGGGCGGTGGTGATACGGCCGCCGGCGCCGCCGCGATGCCGTAGCGCGAACTCCAGGGAACGCTCCCGCCCTTGCGGGCCCTGGGAGGAGAAGTAGGCCTCCCCCAGATGTGCCCGCATCCCGCACTCCTCCACGACGGCGGCGACGGCGTCCATGGAGAAGTAGTGGTCGGCGAAGCAGGTGACCCCGCCACGGATCATCTCGGCGCAGGCGAGCCGGGCCCCCGACTCGACGTCCTTCACGGTGAGGTTGGACTCGACCGGCCAGACGACGTCGTTGAACCACTCCTCGGTGGGCAGGTCCTCGGCGACTCCGCGCAGGGCGACCATCGGGGCGTGCGTATGGCAGTTGATCAGGCCGGGAAGGGCGACCTGGCCGCGCGCGTCGATGCGCTCGGCCGCGGACAGGCCCTCGGCCTCCGCGCTGCTGACCACCGCCTCGACGACCCCGCCCCGCACGACGATCGCCGCGTCCTCGGCGAACCCGATCCCCTCATGATCGTCGTGCGTGAGAACCGTGCATCGAGTGATGATGAGACCGGCGGGAGAAGGCGTCATACACGCACCGTACGGCGCGGTCATGCCCTCGCAGGGGGTGAACCGTGCATCCGGTCGCCGCTCTGTCCCGGCGACGCCGGCACGTGCACGCTGGCCTCACCGCAGCCCGTCGTACGGCTTCTGGAAGGGGCCCGACATGCTCCTCGGTACGTGGAATCTCGAGAATCTGATGCTGCCGGGCGACGAGCAGGGCGCCCCCAAGTCCCAGGCCGAGTACGAGGCGAAGGTGACGGCCCTCGCCTCCGTCATCACCGCGCTCGACCCGCTGCTGCTGGGCGTCCAGGAGGTCCAGCAGCAGGAAGCGCTCGACGACCTGGTCGCGGCCGTGGGCGGGGAGTGGCACACCGCGCTGTCCCGGCACCGGGACCGCCGGGGCATCCGCGTCGGCTTCATCAGCCGTGCGCCGATGCGCGTGCTGCGGGACACGCGCGTCTTCGCGGACAAGCTGCGCCCGGTGCAGAGCGACGACGGCGTGCAACCCGGCGAGCACGACCGTGAGACCAGTCGCGGTTTCCTGGCGGTGGAGGTGGACACCGGGAACGGTCCCCTCCGGGCGGCCGTCGCCCACCTCAAGTCGAAGCTGCTGACCTACCCGGGCAACGGCGGGAAGTCCCGCTTCCATCCGCACGACGAGGCCGAACGGGCCCGTTTCGCCGCCTACGCCCTCTACCGGCGGGCCGCCGAGGCGACGACCCTGCGCGCACTCGCGGACTCCCTGCTCGAAGGCGAGGGGCGCGACCGGGACGTGGCCGTCCTCGGCGACATGAACGACGTCGTGAACGCGGCGACCACCCAGATCCTGCTCGGCCCTCCCGGCTCCGAGCTCGACCGGCCGGGCGCCTTCGGCGACCCCGACCTGGGTGATCCGTTCCGGCTGTGGAACGTGGCCCCGCGCATCCCCGCGAAACGGCGTTTCTCGCGCGTCAATGTCGGGCGCCCCGAGCTGATCGACCACGTCCTGGTGAGTCATAGGATCGCCCGTCGCCTCCCCGAGTCGGGGGCCGGCACGGGCCTGCCCGCCCTGCACGAGGAGCCCCTGGAACTGCCGTCCGTCGGCGAGGACCCGACGGACCGGGTCGGAACGCCGGGCTCGGACCATGCGCCGGTGTGGATACGGATCGACTGACCGGGGCGGACAGGGACGAGGGCGACGAGGCGGGCGGCGTCAGCCGGCGAGGCGCGCCCGAGAGACGTCGGGAACCCGTACCCCGGCCCGCTCCCCACGCGCGGTGAGCTCGTCCAGCAGTTCGGCCAGCCGCTCGGTGTGACGGGGTGTGAGCCGCCCGGTGTCGTCGAGGTGCACGGCGCACGCGGTGGTGGTGTCGACGAGCCGTTCGAGCAGGGCGGCCACCTCGTCGGCGCCCTCCGTGTGCCGGGCGAGCGCGGGCAGTTCGGCGGAGGCGACGGCGATGGCGGTCCGGGCCTCGGCGAGTGCCCGGTAGGCCTCGCGGCGCAGGGTCCAGCGGGCGGAGCGGTCGTCGGACTCGCTGAGCACATGGGCGAGGTAGGCCTGCGCGGCCCGGCCGGCCGCGGTGAGCCGGGACCGCACGCCCCCGCCCCGCTGCCCCGGCATCGGCAGATGCCCCACGACGAGCACGATCGCGCAGGCCAGCAGGGTCTCCCCGATCCGGCTGACGGAGGCCTGCGGCTCGCCGCCCACCATGACCAGGGCCAGCACGAGCACCGTCACCACGGCGGTCTGGGCGGCGAAGTGCCGCGTCGACACGGGTATGAGCGCGCCGCTCAGCGCCACGAGGGCGATGAGCCCTTCGGGCCGGGGCAGAACGGCAGCGAACCCGGCGAAGAGCAGCGCTCCCAGCACGGTCCCGGCGGCCCGGCACAGCACCCGGGAGGCAAGTGGCCCGAGGTCGGGCTTGACGAGGAAGACGGCGGTGGCCGGAAGCCAGTACCAGTGCTCGTGCTGCCCGTACCACCGGGCGTGGTGCAGGGCCTGCGCGATGGCGGCGCTGACTCCGAAGCAGAGGGCGACCCGGAGCCCGTACTCCCGCCCGCCGACCCCGAACACGGATCGGACGAGATCCTTGGCCGTACGACGCCGGGTGTGCAGGTCGTCGGTGTCGTCCCGGCCCCGGTCGAAGGCTTCGGCGGCGTGCAGCAGGGCGTCGTCGAGGGCGCGCAGGGCGGGCGCGGAACGGGAGGGCGCGGGGAGCGGGCCGGTGTGCGTGTTGCCGCGTACGGCGGCGGCGAGGCGCCGGGGGCCTTCGGAGCCCCGGGTGGGCACGGGTTCCCCGGCCCAGGCGAGCGCGGTGGCGGCCTCGGCGAGGGGCAGGGCGGCGGCGTACTGCGCGTGCAGCCTCCGCTCGGCGGACGAGGAGGCGTACCGCCGCAGCCGGGGCCCGGTGAGGGCGTCCTGCGCGTGATCGAGAGCGGCGGTGAGGGCGGCGCGGCGGGCGGTGGCACGGTCGGTGCCCACGGCATCGAGAAGCTCGGCGACGGCGTCGTACACGTCGGCCACGGCCTCCCGCTCCCCGTCGAACCGGAAGTCCCCGGCGAGGGAACCGGGCGTGGGCAGCGCGAGCCGCAACGCGAGCAGCCACGCCGCCCCCGCCAGATAGGCGAGCGCCCGCTGCCACCCGCTCTCGGGCAGCGGCATCCCGGCCCCGACGGCCGCGGCGACGAGCAGCTGCGTACCGGCCCCGGAGGCGACCGTCCCGACGGCACTGATGCCGCCGGCGAGGAGCCCGAGACCGGTGAGGAGAAGGGTGAGCGCAACGGCCCCGATGTGCTCCCCGGCGTACGTCCCGACGAACAGCCCGGCGGCCCCTGCCAGCGCGGGCACGCCGAGCCGCTTGACCGAGGCACGGCGGCTGCCGGGGCGGTCGTTGATACCGGCGAGCATGGCGGCGATGGCGGCCACGACGCCGAGGGAGGTGCGGCCGGCGAGGACGGCGGCGAGGAGGAGGGGGCCGGCGGCCAACGCCCCCCGCGCGACCGCACTCCAGGGGACAGGGCCGCGCTGGGTGCGGAGGGCGTGGGCGAGCCAGGGCGGGAGATGCAGTCGGGGAACGGCTGTGCGGGCGGGGCGGGACACGGGGCTCCTGTCGGGGCGAGGGCGAGGGTGTGCCATCGGGCGACGGTGGCCGGGCGCGGTGGGCCGTATCGGGTGGGCCCGTGATGTCCACGGTAGGGCGGATTCTTGGGGGTGATGGGACGGTGACGTTTCGGGGATGTGACGATGGGTGGAAAGGCCACGTTCTTTATGAACGCAATTGCTCAGCGACGTGCTCGGCCGCGAGGCCGGCGCAAATCCCCCGTCGGTCGCGCACGCTCGTGCGTTGATGCCGCGACGTCAGGCGCGCCTTGACTCCGTCCTCTCCATCGCCCGCGCGAACAGCTCCTCCGCTTCGGCCACGACCTGGTTCAGCCCCTCTCGACGGGTCCCCAGCGTCCCGATGAGCCCGTCGGTACTCCGCAGCCCCGCCCGCTCCAGCAACCGCTTCTCATTCGTCACCCACTCCCCCCGCGCCGCCAGCACCGCATGCCCGGTCTGCATGGCGGCAGTGGCGATGGCGCCGGCGAGTTCGGTGAGACGGCCCGCTGGGGCGTGGTTGGCCTTCGCGTACGCGAGGGTGGCTCGGGCGGTGCCGTACCAGCGCTCGCCCGCCGCGCCGCGCAGCTTCTCCGGATAGCCCGCCGGCCGCGGCAGCTCACCTCGCAGCACCCGGTTGACGGCCAGCTCCGCCACCACCAAGTAGCTGGGAATTCCGGCGAGATGGAACAGCAACGGCTCCACCCGGAACCGCCCTTCCTCCGCCTCTGCCAGCTCCCGCTCGACGACGTCGAGGTCGCGGTAGTGGACGTCGACACGTCGGCCCTCGATCGTCAGCCAGGCGCCCCCGTTGAAGACGCCGCCACCCCAGCCGCCGATCTCGGAGACCTCGCCCTCCCAGCCGATGGCGCGCAGGTCCGCGGGATCGAAGGCACCTCGGTAGTAGATCGCCAGGTCCCAGTCGCTGTCCGGGCGTTCGGTGCCCTGCGCCCGGGAGCCGCCGAGGGCGACGGCCTGGACGGCGGGGAGGGCGGCGAGGCGGTCGGCGGTGGTGTCGAGGAAGGCGGTGTCGTCAGGGGTGGGCATGTGGGCAGCGTACGGAGCCGGGGGGCATGCCTCTACGCGATTACGCCCCTGAGACTCCGGCACCTCATCCCGTTGCCGCCGCCCCGAAGAACCGCGCTGGAAATGCCGCCCGAGCCCGCCACTTTGCACCGGGGCCCAGGGCGGATCGGGGCCGTTGTCAGTGCCGTGCGTTATCAATGAAGTCGTCACTCAGCGTAACGGCGACGGGGGAAGCAGTGATGACGACGCACGAGCGGGATCACGAGGGCCATGGCGGTCGGGAGCCGCAGCCTCGGCACACCCACCTCTCCGCAGCGGGGCTGCGGGCCCGGGGCTGGACTCCGGGCATGGTGCGGCAACTGCTCGGTGAGCCCGACATGCTGGTGGGCCATCCGATCTTCCAGTCCGCCCCGCGGACCCGGCTGTACCTGATGGAGCGGATCGAGGCCGCTGAGCGGAGTGAGGAGTTCAGGGCCATTGCGGCCGCCGCGGCCCGGCGGTCGGGTGCGGCGCGGGCTGCCGCTGCGCGCAGGCGGCGGGAGGTGCTCGCGCGGATCGCGGCGGAGCCGATGGACGTGCCGCGGCTGGCTCCGGACAGGCTGGCGGCGCTGGCGGTCGAGCACCGGAACCGCCGGGAGGAGGAGAAGCGGACGCTCGGCCGGTGGCGGCGGGGGCGGGGGCACGCGGCAGAACCGGCCACCGTCGAGGGTGCCGAGCCCGCCGCGCTCAACCGCTGGAAGGTCGACTACCTGCGCCATCGGCTGACCCGGCACCACCAGGTCCTCGGTGAGTTGTACGGCAGTACCGGGCGTGCCGCAGCCGAGGAACTGCTCTGGCGCCGTGTCTACGCGGCCATCTCCGAGGCGTACCCGGACCTAGCACAGGAGTGCCAACGTCGGCTGCTCGCCACACTCGCCTCGGGGAGAAGGAAATTGGGATGCGGGCGTGGGCCAGGGCTCGGATGATCGGCGGGTTGTTCGCCGTACGACTCAATGAATCCGCCGCACCACTCAAGAACACAGGAGTCTCCATGATCCGTCGTGTCACCTCCCCCGCCCTCTTCCCACCCCCCACCTACTCCCACGCCTCCGTCGTCGAGGCCGGCACCAAGCTCGCCTTCCTGGCCGGTTCCGTGCCGCTCGACGCCGACGGGAACCTCGTCGGTGAGGGAGACCCCGTACGGCAGGCGAAGCAGGTGGTGGCCAACCTTGAGGAGCAACTGCGCTGCGTCGGCAGTGACTTGGCGCATGTGCTGTCGACCGATGTGTACGTCGTGAGCGGTGACACCGCGGTGCTGTCGGCCGTGTGGGAGGTCGTCGAGGCCTCCGGGCTCAGTGTCGGGCCGCATTCGTCGACGCTGATCGGTGTGGCGTGCCTCGGGTACACGGGGCAGCTGGTGGAGATCACGGCCACGGCCGTCGTACCCGAGGCAGGGGCGCACGTACCCGAGGAAGGGGCGCAGCCATGACGTCCGTCGCGCTCCGCCGCGCCACCCCCACCGACGCCGGACCCGCCGCCGACGTCTGGCTGCGGTCGTTCGCCTCCGCGCTGCCGACGGTCGTCCGGGCGCACTCCGACGACGAGGTGTGGGCGTACTTCCGGGAGGTGGTGGTGCCACGGCAGGAGACGTGGGTGGCCGAGGCCGCCGAGCGCATCGTCGGCCTCCTGGTGCTCGACGACGACCAGCTCTCCCAGCTCTACCTCGACCCGGACTGGCGCGGGCGCGGCATCGGTGACCGGTTCGTCGGCCTCGCGAAGCGGCGCCGCCCGGACGGTCTGAGCCTGTGGACCTTCCAGGTCAACAAGCCCGCCCACCGTTTCTACGAGCGGCACGGCTTCGTCGCCGTCGAGTACACGGACGGCAGCGGGAACGAGGAGCGCGAGCCCGACGTGCGGTACGTCTGGCGTCCGGGTGGCGGCGGTGCCGCCGTCGTTCGCGGTGACGCCGTCGTTCGCGGTGACGCCGTCGTTCGCGGTGGCGGCAAGGCTCCCGTTCAGCCTTGAGGCGGCCGACCCCAGGCCCGCCGTTTGGGCAACGGACTCGCGTAGCTCCCGGCCCGGCTCGTCGTCAGCCCCAGCCCCACCAGCGACTCGGCCAGCTTCACCGCCGCTCCCACCCCGTCGACCACCGGAACCCCCAGCTTCTCCCCCACCGCCCGCTGCAGCCCGGTCATCCCGGCGCACCCCAGCACCAGGACCTCGGCACCGGCGTCCCGCGCCCGTTCGGCGGCAGCCAGGAACGCGGACTCCGTGCGCTCGCCGTCCTCCAGCTCCAGCACTCCGAGCCCCGTACCGATCACGGCGACGCAGTTGCGGCCCACGCCGGCCGTCTCCAGGCTGTCCTCGATCTGCCCGCACGACCGCTCCAGCGTGGTCACGACCCCGTACCGCCGCCCCAGCAGACAGGCCAGGTGCGCCGCCGCCTCCGTGATGTCGACGACCGGTACGTCCACCAGCTCCCGGACGCCCTCGCGCCCGTGCTCCCCGAAGCCGGCCATGACGACCGCGTCGTACTCGGGGCCCTCGTACGTCCGCAGCGCGTCCATCACGGCCGCCGCCGACAGATAGCTGTCCAGCCAGCCCTCCGCCGACTCCGGCCCCCACCGCGGCGTCAGCCCGAGCACGGTGGTGCCCGGGCCTGCCGCGGCCCGGGCACCTCGTACGATCTCCTCGGTCATCTCCTGCGTGGTATTGCAGTTGGTGACGACGATCCGCACGTCCTTCAGACCTCCCGCGCCACGGACCCTGCGGACCCGGTGAGGGACCCGGCGGCGGACTCGGCGCGCTCACCGCGGCACAGCACCAGATACAGCCCGGCCGCCATCGCCGTCCCGATGAACCACGAGTACGGCGCCACATCGCTGAACGTCTTCACCAGCGCCAGGACCGCCGCCACCCCGGCCGCGGGCAGGAACGCCCACAGCGCCTTGGGGTTGACGCCCTTGCGGTAGTAGTAGCGGGAGCCGGGCTCGGCGGAGAACAGCTCGTCCACGTCCACGCGGCCGCGCTTGACCAGGTAGTAGTCGACCATGATCACGCCGAACAGCGGGCCGAGGAAGGCGCCGAGGCCGCCCAGGAAGTAGTTCACGACGGTCGGGTTGGAGAAGAGGTTCCAGGGGGTCACCACCAGCGCCGCCACCGTGCTGATCATGCCGCCGACCTTGAAGGTGATCTTCTGCGGCCAGACGTTGGCCAGGTCGTACGCCGGTGAGACGAAGTTGGCGACGATGTTGACGCCCATGGTGGCGATGGCGAAGGTGAGGGCCGCCACGACCAGGACCCAGGTGTTGCCGACCTTGGCGACCAGCTCCGCCGGGTCCGTGATGGCCTCGCCGAACACCTCCAGCGAACCGGCCGTGACGATCACCGAGACGACCACGAACGCCGTCGAGTTGATGGGCAGGCCCCAGAAGTTGCCCCGCCGCACGGTCGGGTAGTCGGGCGCGAAGCGCGAGAAGTCGCAGAAGTTGAGCATCAGCGTCCCGTACGTGGCGAGGATCAGGCCGATCGCGCCGAACCACTGACGCCACTGCTCGCCGACGGACACCGGGTGCGGGGTGGTGGTGAGGGAGATCGTCCAGCCGGCCTTGGCGAGGATCCAGACCGCCAGCGCGATCATCACCACCCAGATCGCCGGACCGCAGAAGTCCTGGAACTTCCGCACCGACTCCATGCCCTGGCTGATGATCAGCGCCTGGATGAGCCAGAGGGAAAGGAAGGAGACCCAGCCGAGGGCGTGCAGGCCCAGGAAGGAGCTGTGCGTCCAGGACTCCAGGCCGGGCCAGGCGGCCAGCAGCATCACGTTCACGGCGACCGAGGCCAGATACGTCTGGATGCCGTACCACATGATGGCGATCACGGCCCTGATCAGCGCCGGGATGTTGGCGCCCCAGACGCCGAAGCTGATGCGGCTGACGACCGGGAACGGGACGCCGTGGCGCTGGCCGATCCTCCCCATCCAGTTCATGCCGATGTAGATCAGCACGAAGCCGACGAGCAGGGAGGTGAAGACCTGCCACACGTTCATGCCGAGGACCAGCAGACCGGCGGCGAAGGTGTAGTTGCCGAGGTTGTGGACGTCGGACATCCACATGGCGAAGAGATCGAAGACCTTCCAGTTGCGCTTGCCCGCGGGCGCGAGGTCTTCGTTGGTGAGCCGTGGATCGGGGACGAACGCTGGTGTGCCGGTGGCTTCGGCACGGTCGGCGAGGGACACGGGGCCTCCAGGAGCCGGGGGACGGGAGACTACTTGTGGAGGGCGTTTGGCAGAGCCGTTTGGTATACCAAACAGCGGACATAGTCCCGCCGTCAACAGTTCTGACCGATGTCGCTCTTGTTAACGCTTCGTAAAACACACCCGGGGTCGGCGAAGATGACCTCATGAGCTCCACGACGAAGATCGAACCCCTGGGCGCGATCCGCGAGCGCGTCCTGGCCACCCTCCGGCAGGAGATCATCGCGGGCCGCCTGCGCCCCGGCGACCGGCTCGTCGAGCGCGAGCTGGCCGACCGCTTCGGCGTCTCCCGCGTGCCGGTCCGCGAGGCGATCCGCGCCCTGGTCGCCGAGGGGTTCGTCCTCTTCGAGACGCCCCGCCGTACGGTCGTACGGCGGCTCACCCCGACCGACGTCAAGGAGCTCTTCGAACTGCGCGAGGCGTTGGAGGTGTACGCGGCGGGGCTCGCCGCGTCCCGTGCGACGCCGGAGGACCTGGCCGAGGTCGAGCAGCTCCTCGACCAGGCGGCCACCGCCACCGAGGCGGGGGACGCGGAAGCGATCACGGACGTCAACAGCCGGCTGCACGACCGCATCGTGGCGATGGCCGGCAACAGCCTGCTGATCGAGGCCCTGGAACCGGTCGCGGGCCGCCTGCGCTGGATGACCCGGCGCAATGAGGAGTGGCCCCAACTCCTCGTCGAGCACCGGGAGTTGTACGAGGCGATCGCGTCCGGCGACCCGGCCCGGGCCCGCGCGCACGCCCTCGCGCACGTGCGGACCAACCACCGGTCGACGGTGCGGCAGTTGTTCGGGGAGGCCGCGGCCGAGGAGCTGCCGTGACAGGCAGCGAAGGACTCGGCTCGCTCAAAGCCCCTCACGGGACGTCGTGCCCTGGGGCATCGCACTGCGCCAGGGGATGAGCGCGAGGGCGGCCGCCAGCGTGACCGCCCCGGCGGTCAGCGCGGTCGCCGTGAGGCCGTCGACGAAGGCCTGCCGGGCAACCGGCGTCGGCGGCAGTACGGCGGTCGGGCCGGCCACCGGGGCCGCGGCGCCGAGACGGTCGGTGACGACCGTACTGAGGACGGAACCCTGCACGGCGACGCCGAGAGCGGCTCCGACCTGGCGGGTGGCGTCGTTCACCGCGGACCCCAGTGCGGCCCGGGACAGCGGAACCGCGCCCATGACGGACTCCGTGCCGGCGACCGCGGCGATTCCGGCACCCAGCCCGGCGATGACCTGGAAGAACATCAGGTGTCCGTAGCCGGAGGTCGCCCGGGTGTGGGCCAGGACCGCGAACGCGCCGGTGACCAGGGCGAGTCCGGCCGCGATCGGGGTCCGTCCGTCATGGCGGGCGAGCATCCGCGGCGCCGCCAGTGAGCCCACGGCGAGGGCCGCGGCCAGGGGCAGCGTGCGGACACCGGCCTGCCAGGGGGTGTACCCCAGGACGCCTTGCAGATAGAGGGTGATGACGAACAGCGCCCCGTACAGCGCGAAGGACAGCAGCGCCAGGGACACGGCGCCGCGCAGCACGCCGGGTCGGCGCAGCAGGGGCAACGGCAGCATCGCATGCCCGGCGCGGCGCTTCTCATGGGCGGCGAACGCGGCCATGAGGGCGGCGGCCAGGGCGAACCCGGTGAGCACCGGTGTGCTCGTCCACCCCTTCACCGGGCTCTCGATCACCGCCCAGACGAGCGTGAGCAGTCCGCACGCCGACAGCAGCGCGCCGGGCAGGTCGACCCGCTGCTCGCAGCGGCCCTCGGCGCGCCCGCCGCCATGAATCCCTGTACGGCCGGGTCCGGTCTCCGGTACGACGAGCGCGGTGAGGACCAGCGTCACGGCGACGAACGGGACGTTCACCCAGAACCCGGCGCGCCAGGAGAAGCCCTCGACGAGCGCCCCGCCGAGCACGGGCCCCGTCATGCCGCCCAGCCCCAGGACGGCGGCCCACAGGGCGATCGCCCGGCGCCGCGCCGCGGGTTCGGTGAAGAGGTTGCCGATGATCGACAGGGTGGCGGGCATGAGCAGGGCCGCGCCGGCGCCCATGCCGCAGCGCGCGGCGATGACCGGGCCCGGCTCCTCGGCGAGCGCGCCGAGCGCGGAGGCGGCTGCGCACACCGCCAGACCGATCGTGAAGGCCCGGCGCCGGCCGATCCGGTCGGTGAGGGCGCCCGCGGTCAGCACGAGGCCGGCGAGGACCAGCGCGTAGGCGTCGACGATCCACTGGACCTGGGCCATGGAGGGGTCGAGGTCGCGCTGCAGGTCGGGCACGGCGACGTTGAGGACGGTCAGGTCCATGCCGAGCAGGAACACCCCGAGGCAGACCACCGCGGCGGCCGCCCAGCGCGCACGGTCGCGGGTCATCGGGCCGCGGTCTGCAGGTCCTTGGCGAGTTGCCGCACCAGGGCCGGCGCCTGGTCCGGGTCCTGCGGGTAGGTGTGGCGGCCGGGGAAGAGGCAGGGAGTCGCGGGCGTGGTGAAAAGGTCGTTCCAGCGTTCCAGGCAGTCCGGCGGAACGAGGGGGTCCGCGGTGCCGCCGTAGAGGGCCAGGGACACCTCCAGGGGCGGCTCGTCGTGGTGGCGGTGGTGCAGGGCGAGGACCAGGTCGGCGAGGAACGGTGTGCACAGACGCGTCACGGTCACCGGATCTTCGAGGAGTTCGGCGGGCACGGGACCCACCATGTCGGTGAACGCGTCGAGACCCGAGGTCAGCAGGGTGGCCAGGAGCCGGCCGAGGTCGCCCCGGTGGGGTGCGGGCAGGGCGGAGAGCGCGACGAGTACGGGCTCGCGCCGTCCGGTGCGGCGCAGGCGGCGCGCGGTCTCGTGGGCGAGCAAGGCGCCGAGGCTGTGGCCGAACAGGGCGAAGGGCCGCGGGTCGGCGGCGTCGTCGACGAGGGAGGCGAGCGCGGCGACGAGTGCTCGCGGGTCGGTCGACGACGGTTCGTCACGGCGACTGCCGCGACCGGGCAGCGCGACGGTGTACAGCTCCACGGCATCCGGCAGCAGCGCGGCCCAGGCCTGGTAGAACTCCGGCCCGGAACCGCCGGGCGGCAGGCAGTACAGGCGCACGGCGGCCTCGGGACGACGGGCGAGGGAGACGAGTGCGGGCACGGGGGCGGTCCTCATCGGGGTCGTGGGGAGGGGGTGAGGGGCGAGCGGAGCTGATCGGGCTGATGGGCGGAGGACCGGTCGTCACCGGAGTGGTGAGCAAGCGAACGAACTTCACCGGGCTGATCGGCGGACGCACCGCAACCACCGCAATGGCCAGCAGACCAACCGCCCGCACCAGGCTGATCGGGCCATGAGCGGAGCCAACCGTGCTGATCGGCGGACCAGCGGTCCTCACCGGAGTCATGAGCGGGCGAACGAACCTCACCGGGCTGATCGGCGGACGAACCGTCGTCACCTCAATGGCCAGCAGACCAACCGCCCGCACCGGGCTGATCGGCGGACGAACCGCAACCACCGCAATGGTCAGCGGGCCAACCGTCCTCACCGGCCTCATCAGCGGACGCACCGGCTCCACCGCAGGCGTCACCAGCTGAGCCGTACTCATCGGACAGGTCGCCGAGTGGCGTCGAGGCGGCCGAGTACCCGGCGCGCGAGGGCGGCGACGTTCGGCGTGCCGGCGAGTTCCACGGTGGGCAGTTCGCAGCCGAGCCGCTGCTGGAGCAGGGTGGCGAGTTCGGCGGCCAGCAGGGAGTCCACGCCCAGTTGGTCCAGGCGCCGGGTCCGGTCGACGCGGTCGGGCGTGGTCTGCAGGACGTGCGCGAGCAGCTCGGCCAGGACGTCCTCGACGAGGACGGCGGCGGCGTCGGGCGTGGCCCGCTCCAGCGCCTGCCGCAGCCGCTCCGCGCCGTCGGTGTGCTCGGCCGGGGGCAGCAGCGCGGCCGTACGCGGCGCGGTGAGGGTGTGCAGGAAGCGGTGCAGTCGTCCCCAGTCGACGTGGCCCACGGCGACCACCGTGGCGTCGGGGTCGGCGAGGAGCCGGTCGAGGGCGGCGAACGCGTCGGCGGTGGCGAGTCCGCCGAGGCCCAGCGCCGTCATCTCGGCGCCGCGCTCGGTGCGATGCACGAAACCGGCTCCGGCGATCGCACCCCACTGCACCGCGAGGCCGGGCAGTCCGGCCCGGCGCCGGTCGCGTACGAGGGCTTCCAGGGCGAGGTTGGCGGCCGCGTACGACGACTGCGCGAGGTTGCCGGCGACGGCGGCGACGGAGCTGTAGACGACGAAGAAGTCGAGCGGGCGGTCGCGCGTCAGCTCGTCCAGCACGTGACCGGCCGTCAGCTTGGGGGTGAGGACGGCCCGTACCCGTGCGTCGTCCAGTTCGTGCAGCGGAGCGTCGTCGAGCACCATCGCGGCGTGGACCACCCCGGCGAGGCGGCGTCCCTCGGCGTCGAGGTCGTCGAGGATGCGGCGCACGGCGTCCCGGTCGGCCGCGTCGGCGGCGTACGCGTTCACGCGCACCCCGAGCGAGGCGAGGTCGGCGGTCAGCTCAGCTGCGCCGGGCGTGTCCGCGCCGCGCCGGCCGACCAGCGTCAGATGGCGGGCCCCGCGGGCGGCCAGGTGGCGGGCGGTGGCGGCGCCGAAGCCCCCCAGCCCGCCGGTGACCAGGTAACTCGCCTCCGGATCCAGCGCGGGGGCGGTGGTCGCGGGGCGGACCGGCACGGGTTCGGCGGCGTCGAAGGTGACGACGACCTTGCCGATGTGCCGGGAGTGCTGCAGGGCGGCGAACGCCTCCCGGATCTTCGTGGCGGGGTGGACGCGATGGGGCAGGGGGCGGTAGTGGCCCGCGTGGACGCCCCGGGTGATCTCCGTCAGATGGGCGTCGGCCACCGGGGACGCCTCGGTGAGCAGCGCGGCCACGTCCACGCCGTGGAAGGAGAGGTTGGCGCGGAACGGTGCCAGGGCGAGGGAGTTGTCGGCGAGGAAGTCGCGCTTGCCGAGTTCCACGAACCGGCCGTGCGGCGCCAGGACCCGCAGGCTGCGGTCCATGGCCTCGCCGGCCAGGGAGTTGAGCACGACGTCCACGCCGCGGCCCTCGGTGAGCGTGTCGATCTCGTCGGCGAAGCGCAGGGTGCGCGAGTCGAGGACGTGCTCGACGCCGAACAGCCGCAGCAGGTCACGCTTGGCGGGGGTACCGGCGGTGGCGATGACGTGGGCGCCGATGTGCCGGGCGTACTGCAGGGCGGCGAGGCCCACGCCCCCGGCCGCGCCGTGCACGAGCACCGTCTCGCCGGGCCGCAGACGGGCCAGATGGCCCAGCGCGTGCCGGACGGTCAAGAAGACGGTCGGCAGCGTGGCGGCCTCGGTGAAGTCCATGCCGGCCGGCACCGGCACCACCCGGTCGGCGCGGGCCCGCGCGTGCGAGCCGTAGCAGCCGAGGGTCAGGCAGGCCACCCGGTCGCCGGCACCGATGTGCTCGACACCCGCACCCACGGCGACGACCGTGCCGGCGCACTCCAGTCCGATCGGCTCCGCGTCGAGCCCGCGCGGCGCCCGAGGCGGCGGCACCAGTCCCGTGACGGCCATGACGTCGCGGTAGTTGAGCCCGGCGGCCGCGACCTCGACGACGATCTCGTCGGCTCCCGGCCGCGGCACCCGCGCCGGACGCCAGCCGAGCCGGTACCGCAGACCGGGCTCGTCCACGGTCAGGGTGTACGCGGTGGACGTCCCTGCCCTCGAAGGCGCCACGGGACCCGGCACGTAGGGACGCAGCCTCGTCACGAAGCGCCCCTCCCGGGTCAGCAGCACCTCGTCGTCGGCCGGGCGGGCCGTCAGCTCCTCGGCCAGTCCGTCCTCGGCCCCGGGCGCGAGGGCGATGCGCCGGACGGCCAGCCTCGGCTGCTCGTTGGCCAGACTCCGGGCCGCTCCCCACAAGGCCGCGACGGCGGCCGGCGGGATGTCGTGGGCGCCGCACGCGACGACCCAGACGGTGACCTCGCGGTCCTCGGGCAACTGCCGGGTGGCGGTCGCGAGCGCGCGAAGCACGGCACAGTGCCGTACGGCGGTCTCCGTCACGGCAGCGGCGGCGCCTCCGAGGCCGCCCCCCTCAGCCAGCAGCACCAAGTCGTCCGTGTCCGCGAGGAGTTCGGACCACCACTGCGGGCGCTCGCTCGCGGGCCGGGCATCGGTGCCCAGCGCCGTCGCGGCCGCGGTGGCGAGCGGCCCGCCGGTCACGGCGGCCACCGCGGGCGGACGCACGGGACACGGCCCGGGCGACGCGGATGCGGATACGGCTGCGGCTGCCGATACGGCTGCGGCTGTGGCGCGGGGAACCCGGGCGGTGAGGATGACGGAGTAGTCGTCGTACGCGGGCTGCGCGGCGTCGCCCGGCTGCACGGTGCCGGTGTATCCGCACTCCTCCAGCAGCCCGGGCCACCGGTCACGTGCCACCAGCGGCCCGTTCGGCCGCAGATCCGTGTCCTCGGCACCCCAGTAGGAGTCCAGCAGCCCGAACACCGGAGTGAGCCCGGCCGGGTCGTGGCTCTCCACCGCGAGCAGCTGTCCGCCGTCGGCCAGCAGGTCGCCGACGCGGTGCAGGGCACGCCGCAGATTCCGCGTGGCGTGCAGCACGTTCGCGGCGATGACGAGGTCGTACGAGGCGGGCGCGAAGCCCTGGGCGACGGGGTCGGCGTCGAGATCGAGGCAGCGGTAGTGGACGAAGTCGTGGTCGGCGAAGCGGTCCTGGGCCGCCGGGAAGAAGGCGGAGGACACGTCGGTGTAGGTGTAGTGCGTACGGTCGGGCGGCAGCAGCGGCAGCAGCGCGGCCGTCAACCCGCCGGTCCCCGCGCCGACCTCCAGCACCCGCAGCGGCCGTCCCTCGGGCCACTCCGCCACGGCGGCGTCCAGCAGGAGCCGGGCGACGCGGTAGTGGTGCCGCATGACGGGTGTGCTGTCGTAGAAGCGCGCGGCGAGGGCGTCGGGCTCGGCGAGCAGCAGCGCGAGCGGGTCGGTGCGGCCGCGCAGCACGTCCGCGAGATGCCGCCCGCAGACGGCGTAGGTCTGCGCGGCGGTGATCTCGGCCGGGAAGGCCAGGAGCCCTTCCCGGAACAGCCGGTGCGGCTGCGGCTCCTCGGCCACCCGCCACCGGCCGTCCCCGCCCGCGGCCAGGACGCCCTGCTGTACGGCGTACTCGAACAGGGCGGTGAGCAGCCTGCGATGCCGGGACCGCACTCCGGCCGCGATCAGGTCGTCCAGCGTGAACTCCCCTGCTCCTGACAGGAGTTCGCGTACGGCGGCCGCGGTCAGGTGCGCGTTCAGGCGCAGAGCCTGGGCGCGGGCGCGGTCGTACGGGTGGGTCCGCCAGCTCCGCTCGGCCCGGGACAGTCCGTCCGCGCAGGCGGCGAGGGTGACCGCGGGTGCCGACCAGGGCGAGGGCGTGGCGGGGCTCGTGGGCAGCGGGGCGGCGCGCAGGACCTCGGCCAGCTGCTGGGGTGCGGTGGTGCGCGTCGCGTCGAAGCGGCGCAGTCGGCAGCCGAGCGCTTCCAGGGCCACGGTGCCGTCGTCGGCCATGACGGTCAGGTCCCAGACGGCCTCGCGTGGGGTACGGCCGCGCAGGCGCACGTGGATCAGGCCGGTGCGGGGCAGCGGCTGCCAGCAGCGCACGGTGTCGATGCCGACGGGGAGGAAGGCGGCCGGGGCGCGTTCGGTGCCGGCCGGCGTGCCGTCGGGGTTGGCCGCCTCCAGGTCCGTCGCCGCCGCGAGCAGCGGAAGGCCCGCCTGCAGGGCGCCGTCGAGAAGCGTGGGGTGGGCGAGGGGGGCGTCGGTGAGGTCGACGGTGGCGGCGTAGGAGGCGAGCACCTCACGGCCGTCGGCGGCGTCGGTGCGCAGGCCGGTCAGGGTGCGGAAGGCGGGGCCGTAAGGCAGTCCGGCGCGGGCGCAGAGGGTGTAGTGGCCGGCCGCGCTCATCTCGCGGGGCAGCCGGGCGCGCAGTGCGCGCGGGTCGGCGCCGGGCGGGCCCGCGCGCAGCAGCCTGCGCACTCTGCCGCGGGCGTGCTCGGTCCACGCACCGCCACCACCACCGTCACCACCGTCACGACCACCCCCACCGTCACGGCTGGAGACGGTGAAGGCGCCGTCGCGTTCCAGTGCCGTATGGACGGACACCGTGCGGTCCTCGTCCTCGCCCGGCAGGCTCAGCGCACGGCCGATCGACAGACCGAGCACCTCGACGGGCGCGGCGTGCACGGCCTGTCCGAGGGTCAGGGCCAGGTCCGCGTACCCGGCCGCCGGCACGACCACCGTCTCGCCGACGAGGTGGTCGGCCAGCCACCCCGGCACACCACAGGAGAGCTCCTGCTGCCAGGCGGGCCGCGCCCCCGGCAGCCGTACGCCGAGCAGGGCGTGGGGCGGCTGCCCCGGGTCGCCGTCCTCCTCGGCCGGGGTCTCCGGCCACCAGCCGGGACCGCCGTTCCAGTGGCGTTCGCGCTGCCAAGGGTAGGCGGGCACGTCGGCCACCCGGCCCGGATACGGGAAGGGGACACTCCAGTCCGCGTCGGCTCCGCACGCCAGCAGCTGGGCCACGGTGCCGTCGAGCGCGCCGGGGCCGGAGGCGGTGCGGGTGAGTGTGGGGATCACCGCGACGGGCCGCCCGGTGTCCGCCGTCGCGCGCCGCAGGTAGGCGCCGAGTGCGGGGTGGGGGCCGATCTCCACCAGGACGTCGCAGCCGGCCTCGCCGACGAGGACGTCCACCGCATCGGCGAACCGGACGGGCGCACGCACATTGCGCCACCAGTAGTCGGCGTCGAGGGCCGCGCCACCGCTCAGCCGCCCGGTGACCGTGGAGGCCAGGGGGATGCGCGCGGGCCGTGCCGCCAGCCCGGACAGCGCGGCGGCGAGCGGCCCGCACAAGGCGTCCATGGCGGGGCTGTGGAAGGCGTGGTCCAGCCCGAGGTCGCGGAAGAACACGCCCCCTTCGCCCAGCACTTCACCGAGCGCGGCGAGCGCCGCGGCGTCCCCCGCGACGGTCACGTCCCGGGCGCTGTTGATCCCGGCGACGACCAGCCGCTCCTCCTGCCCGGTCCCGGCGATCAGCTTCTCGGCGTCCGAGGCGCCGAGCCCGACGGCCGCCATCCTCCCGCACCCGGCGGTCGTGCCCTGGGCCCGGCTGCGCGCGGCGATCACCCGGCAGGCGGCCGCGCGGTCCAGGGCCCCCGCGCAGTAGGCGGCCGCGACCTCGCCCACGCTGTGCCCGCAGACCGCGGCGGCAGCGAACCCCCGTGCCGCGAGGGCCGCCACCAGCCCGGCCTGCAGGGCGAACAGCATCGGCTGGGCGATCTCGGTGCGCCGCCAGACCTCCGCCCCTCGCGGTGCGGCCATCTCCTCGCGGACCGACCAGCCGAGCAGCGGGCGCAACACCGCGTCGAGCGCGTCGACCTCGGCCGTGAAGTGCCCGTCGGCGCCGAGGAGTTCCGCGCCCATCCCGGCCCACTGCGACCCGTTGCCGCTGAAGACGAGTGCGATACGACCCCGCTCCACACCGACCGCACGGGCCGCGCCCGGCGCCGGGTCGCCCTGCGCCACGCTCCGCAACGCGCGCGCCGCCGACGCCGGGTCCCCGGCGAGCAACGCGACCCGATGCTCGTACCGGGCCTGGCGACGGCACGCCGTGTAGGCCGTGTCGTAGAAGGCGCCCGGGGCCAGGCCTTCCAGGTGCCCGGCCCACCGGACGGCCGCGGCCTCCAGCGCCTGCGGCGTGCGGGCGGACACGACGAGCGGGAGCGGGCCGTCGCAGCCGGGACGCGTCCGGTCGTCCGGAAGGCGGTCCGCGCCCTCCGCGCCGGATCGGCCGCATACGTCCGGAGCCGCGCCCAGCACCACATGGGCGTTGGCCCCGCCGAACCCGAAGGAGTTCACCCCCGCCACCAGCCGCGCACCCGGCAGGCCACGCACCTCGGCCACCGGTTCCAGGCCCAGCCCGGCGAAGTCGATCCGCGTACTCGGCGGAGCCGTACGCAGGGTCGCGGGAATCCGCCGCTCCCGCAGCACCAGCAGCGCCTTGAGCAGTCCCGGCACTCCGGCCGCCGCCTCCAGGTGCCCCAGGTTCGACTTCACCGACCCGATCGGCAGCGGCACACCCGGCGTACGCCGCCGTCCGAGCACCTCCCCCAAGGCCGCGCACTCGACGGGATCCCCGGCCTGTGTGCCGGTGCCGTGTGCCTCGACGTACGCCACCTCGTCCGCGCCGACGCCCGTCTCGGCGTACACCCGCTCCAGCAGCGCGGCCTGGCTGCGCGCGCTCGGCAGCGCCAGCCCGGCCGTACGGCCGTCCGCGTTGACACCGCTGCCGAGGATCACCCCGTGGATCCGGTCACCGTCCGCCAGCGCCGCAGTGAGCGGCTTGAGTACGAACACGCCGGCGCCCTCGGAGCGCACATAGCCGTCCGCGTGCGCGGAGAACGGATGGCAGCGCCCGCTCGGCGACAGCATCGACGCCTGCGCGAACCCGACGCTCTCCCACGGGTTGAGCAGCACGTTCACCCCGCCCGTGAGCGCGAGCGCGCTGCGCCCCGACCGCAGCTCCTGGCACGCCTGGTGCACTGCGGTGAGCGTCGACGAGCACGCCGTGTCGACGGCGAACGACGCCCCGCGCAGATCGAAGACGTACGACACCCGGTTCGCGGTGTTGCAGGCCGCCGTTCCGCTCATGGAATAGGCGTTCGTCGTGCGCGGCCGCCGCTGCTGCAGATCGCCGTATCCGTGCGAGGACACGCCCACGATCACCGCCGTGTCGCCGCCGGCCAGCGTCGCCGGGTCGATGCCCGCGTCGCCGAACGCCTCGACCGCGCACTCCAGGAGCAGCCGCTGCTGCGGGTCCAGCCGGGAGGCCTCCTTCGGGGAGATGCCGAAGAACTCCGCGTCGAAGGAGGCCACGTCGTCCAGGAAGCCGCCGGCGGCCGTGTACATGCGGCCGGGGCGCGGTCGTCCGTCGGCCGACACGAACCGCGTCACGTCGAACCGGTCGCCCGGCACCTCCCCGACCAGGTCCCGGCCCTCCGCCAACGCCGCCCACAGCCCGTCGAGGGACCGGATCCCGCCGGGCAGCCGGAGCCCCACGCCCACCACCGCGACGGCTCCGGAGCCGTGCCCCTCCTGCCCGGGCGGGGCGGGAGGGGCGAGGGGCAGGGAGCTGTCCGCGGCGGCGTCGGACATCGGACGAACGTGGTCATTGGGCTGGGGCACGCTGCCGACAACTCTCCGGGACCTCCCGGGGTTACTGCCGACGAGGCCATGCGGGGGGTGGCGGGCGAGGGGACGGCCGTCAGGAGCCGGGGGCGGTGTGCAGCGCGGCGAACAGGGCCCGGGCGCGGGTACCGTCCGCGCTGTCCCACGCGCCCGTGACGTGACCCTTCGCTCCCGGCGGCGGGACGGGCGAGCCGTCGGGGGCGGGCCGCAGGACGCGGTGCAGGCGGAGGGTCGCGCCGTCCGGTGCCCGCAGTTCGGTGCCCTCCTGGTCGTCGGTGACCACTCCCCCGGTGAAGTCCGAGGGGACGGCGCCGTCGCCGGTGTACAAGCGGCCGACCTCACGGTCGGGTGTGTCGCTGAGGCTCTGGGCCTGAGCCTGGGCCCGCCCCTCGATCAGTGCGAGCAACTGGGCGACCAGCACCGGGTCGTGGCACCCGTCGTAGACCCAGCGCTGTCCCAGTACGCCGTGCTCCATGGTGCCGACCAGGGCGTCCTCCGCGGCGTCGAGCGGTGCGCCGCGATAGGTGAGGGGCACCAGGTAGGCGGCGGGAGTGGCGCCGGTGGCATCGGTGGCATCGGTGACCACCATGAACTCGATCCCCACCTCGCCCTCCGGGTCGTCCAGCCGGAAGCCGCCTGCCTTGACCAACTCGGGTTCGACCCCGCCTGACTGGTACCAGGGGCGGGTGGGCAGCCAGGACGTGAGCAGTTCCAGCTTGGTCGGCTTGAGCGTGGTGTGGTGAATGACAGCCATCCGCGCACCGTAACGTCCGTACGACCGCCCCGTCCCCTCATTTCAGCCCGGCCGCCTCCGCCGCCGCACCCAGCACCTCCCGCAGCATCGCGGGCGTGAGCCTGCCGGTGAAGGTGTTGCGCTGGCTGACGTGGAAGCATCCGAAGAGCGCGAGGCCGTCGTGGCCTTCAAGGCCGTCGAGCGTGACCCGCGCCCCGTGCGCGAACGCGGGCCGCGGCCGGGGCACCCGCCACCCCGCCTCCGCCAGCGCGGGCAGGGCCGCCTGCCAGCCGAAGGCGCCCAGGACGACGACCGCCCGCAGCGTCGGCCGCAGCAGCCTCAGCTCCTGCACGAGCCAGGGCCGGCAGGTCTCCCGTTCCCCCGGGGTGGGCTTGTTGGCGGGCGGGGCGCAGTGCACGGGGGCCGTGACGCGGACCCCGTACAGCTCCAGGCCGTCGTCCGCGGCGACCGACGTGGGCTGCGAGGCGAGCCCCACGTCGTACAGCGCCTGGTACAGCACGTCGCCGGAACGGTCACCGGTGAACATCCGGCCGGTGCGGTTGCCCCCGTGCGCGGCCGGAGCGAGCCCGACGATCAGCAGCCGGGCGTCCGGCGGGCCGAAGCCCGGGACCGGCCGGCCCCAGTACGTCTGGTCGGCGAAGGCGGCCCGCCGGGTACGGGCCACCTCCTCGCGCCAGGCGACCAGCCGCGGGCAGGCCCGGCAGCCCGCGATCCGACGGTCGAGATCAACGAGGGCGTCCACAGCTCCACCGTAAAGCCGTCCCGGCGCCCGGTTCGACGGCCACGGGGACCGAGGTCGGGGACTAAGGTCGAGGCATGGCTTCCGAGGACGAGGAGAAGACCGGCAGCACGGCCGGATCGCCGGACGCGGGGAAGGCCGACCAGGCCGTCGACCCGAAGATCGCCGCCGCCGAGGCCGCCGGTCCGCAGCACGGCGAGCCCGTGCGGATCGACAGCTGGATCTGGGCCGTACGCCTGGTCAAGACCCGCTCCATGGGCGCCACCGCCTGCAAGGGCGGGCACGTGCGCGTGAACGGCCAGAACGTGAAGCCCTCTCACACCGTGCGCATCGGTGACGAGGTGCGGCTGCGGCAGGAGAACCGGGAGCGGATCGTCATCGTCAAGCGGCTCATCCGCAAGCGGGTGGGCGCACCGGTGGCCGCCCAGTGCTACGTCGACAACTCTCCCCCTCCCCCGCCGCGCGAGGCCGTCGCCCCGGCCGGCATCCGCGACCGCGGCGCGGGCCGGCCGACCAAGCGGGACCGCCGCGAGATGGAACGGCTGCGCGGACTCATGGGCGGCGGCGGAGGACGGCCACCCGGACAGTGACGTACGACGGTGGCGTCCGGCAGGCCGAACAGGCCCGGGCCGGACGCCACCGCCACCGTCGGGTCATGCCCGCCGACGCACCAGCCGCAGGAGATCCGCATTGGAACTCCGCCGCGCCCATGCGATCAGGGCGAGCGGCACGATCAGGATGAGCGGCGTCGCCGCGTTCTCGCCGTCGAAGGCGGTGATCGTGACCACGAACGCGCCCACCATCAGCGCACTCAGCGCCATGGCCGCCACCGACTGAAGCACCGGGATCAACAGCGCGATGGCGCCGGCCAGTTCGAGGGCGCCGATGGTGTACATGCCCACGCTTCCCCAGCCGAGCTCGTCGAAGCCCTCGGCAGCCGTCGGGTGCGCGATCAGCTTGGGCAGCGCGCTCGCGATCGCGTAGAAGAGAGCGAGCAGAATCTGCAGGCCGCGCAGGGCGATGCGGGCCCGGCGGCCGCGCGGAGTCGCGGACTCGGCGATGACGGTGCCGGAAGGGACGGGAGCGGTGGTCTCGGACATGGGGGTCTCCTGTGTGAAGCGGTCCGTGCTGCTGTCACAGAGGTAGACCGGGGCCCGCCCCGGAACTCATCGCCGTACGACGGTTTTTCATCCTCTCCGCTCGAACGGCAGCCACCCGTGCCCGATGTACCAGTGGCCGCCGGCCCGCAAGTGGTCCCCGACGGCCCGCTCCACGGCCGTGCGGCGCGGCAGGCTCTCGACGGGCAACTCCGGGTCGCCGAAGACGAATTGGACCGGCTCGCTGTCGGCCGGCTCCGCCTCCGCGCGGGCGACGCGGAAACGCTCCTGGAACCGGACGATGTTGGCGTCCCCGGGCAGGTACTTCCTGAGCTGGGGGTCCAGCAGCCAGGAGTGACAGGTCACGGCCTGGTACCGCTCCTCGGGAAAGTGCAGCGGGAAGAACTCCCGCGCCAGCGCCAGGCCCCGGTCGACGGCGGCCGGGGAGAGCGGCCCGTGGAAGTCGGGTATGTGCAGGTTCAGACAGGGCGAGCCCGGACCCGCGTCGCACCCGGCCGCCCTGAGCGCCGCTCCCGTCCGCTGCCCGAGCCGCACCCGCTCGAACTGCAGCCGCCCCAGCTGGTACAGCTCGCCGCGGAAATGATGGATCAGCCACCAGGGGGCCTGCACGCCCGCCCGGCCGTACCGCCTGCGGTACACGGCCATGTTCCGCCCGAGGTCGGCGAGGGTGCGCCGGGTGACGTCGGCCGGGATGCCGCGCTCGCGGTGGTACGCGCGCGTGACGGGCAGCGCCGCGACGAACACGTAGACGGGGAAGCAGCGCTGCAGGGCACCCGAGGCCCAGTCGAGGTCGGGCAGGTCGACGGGACCGCCGACCTGTCCCATCCCCAGGACGAGCTCGTCCACGGACCGCTCCAGGAACTGCCGCAGCTCCGGGTCGTCCGTCACCCGTCGGCCCATCCGGACGAGGTCGTTGATGTCCTCGTGGGGTACTCCGAGGTCGAGCAGCACTTCGGCCAGGTCATCGGTGTCCGGCAGCACGGAGCCCCCTGCGAGGAGTACGTTTCAAAGGAGAGTGGTGATTCCGATGCGTACGGGCAGTGAGCCTATGACAGCGCGCAGTGCGCTGCGTGCCCGTTTCTGGCTGTGCGTGTGGGGCGTGGCCTGGGCGATCTTCGGCACCGTCGCGTTCACGCTCGCGGGCCGCCCCGGCTGGGCGGTGGCCTGCGGGGTGTTGTGGCTGGTGATCACCGTCGACATGGCCATGGTCCTCAGGCACATCCGCCAGGGCCCGCACTACCAGCCGGGCCGCGACATACCGCCCTACCGCCCGCCCGAGAACCGCCCGTACCGGCCACCACCGCCGAACCGCCGCCCCTAGGGGGTGCCCGGCCGGTCCCCGCAGGCCGTGCCGCTCACGCGTCGAACCGTGCCGCCTTGAGGTACTCCGGGTTCGGGTCGAGTGCGGCCGCCAGCCTGAAGTGGCGCTTGGCCTGGTCGTGCCGCCCCTGACGCTGATAGGTCCGGGCGAGCGCGAAGTGCACGAAGGCGTTGTCCGGCTCGCGCTCCAGGACGATCGTGAACTCCAGCTCGGCTGGCCGCAGTTGGGCGGCGGCGAAGAAGGCACGCGCGCGCAGCAGCCGGGCCGCGGTGTTCTCGGGGTGCGCGGCGATGACCCCGTCGAGCAGCTTCACCGCACCCCGCGGGTCCCGCGCGGCGAGCAGCTGCTCGGCGGCGCGGAAGTCGATGACATGCGTCTCCGGAGTACGTCCGGTCGAACCGCTGGTCTCGGGCACGGCACAGTCCTTCCCTCGCTGCAGCGGTTCAACGCACGTACGACGTGCCGCTATTCCTGGGGCGACGGGGGCTGAGGGCTCCCCTGCGCCCCGTGGGCCCGGCGCACGAGCTCCTCCCACACGTCCTTCACGCGCCGCTGAAGCGCCTCCAGCGGTACGTCGTTGTCGATGACGATGTCCGCGATCTCCCGGCGCTCGTCCCGCGTCGCCTGCGCGGCCATCCGGGCGCGTGCGTCCTCCTCGGTCATGCCGCGCAGCCGGACGAGCCGGTCGAGCTGGGTCTCGGCACCGGCATCGACCACGACCACGACGTCGTACAGCGGCGCCAGGCCGTTCTCCGTGAGGAGCGGGACGTCGTGGACGACGACCGCGTCCTCGGCGGCGGCCTCTTCGAGCTCCCGGGAGCGGGCGCCGACGAGGGGGTGCACGATCGAGTTCAGTACGGCGAGCCGCTCGGGGTCGGCGAAGACGATCGAGCCCAGCTTGGGCCGGTCCAGGCTGCCGTCCTCGGCGAGCACGTCCTCCCCGAACGCCTCGACGACGGCGGCGAGACCGGGCGTACCGGGCGCGACGACCTCCCGCGCGATCCGGTCCGCGTCGATCAGTACGGCCCCGTGCTCCACCAGCAGCCGTGACACCTCGCTCTTGCCGGCACCGATGCCGCCGGTCAACCCCACCTTCAACATGACGGGAAGCTTAGGGCCTGCCGCTGACATCACCACCCGGCAGGCCTGGTCGGCCCTCAGTTGTCGCCTTCGCGCTCCGCGAGGAACCGCTCGAACTCGCGCCCGATCTCGTCCGCCGACGGGATGTCCACCGGCTCGGCCAGCATGTTGCCCCGGGTCTCGGCGCCGGCGACGGCGTCGTACTGGTGCTCCAGGCCCTCGACGAGGTTGGTGAGCTCCTCGTCGCCCTCACGGATCTGGCGATCGATCTCGTTCTGCGTGCGGTGGGCCTCGGTACGCAGGGAGTGCGCGACGCCGGGCAGGACCAGCCCGGTCGCCGCCGTGACGGCCTCCAGGACGGTCAGGGCCGCGTCGGGGTATGCGGAGCGGGCGATGTAGTGCGGCACGTGCGCGGCGACGCCCAGGACGTCGTGCCCGGCCTCCATCAGCCGGTACTCGATGAGGGCCTCGGCGCTGCCGGGCACCTGTGCCTCTTCGAAGGGGCTGCGGTGGCCCGGGACGAGTTCGGTGCGGTTGCCGTGCGGCGTGAGACCGACCGGACGGGTGTGCGGGACGCCCATGGGGATGCCGTGGAAGTTCACCGACAGCCGTACGCCGAGCCGCTCGACGATCTCCTTCACGGCGGCGGCGAAACGCTCCCACTCCACGTCCGGCTCGGGCCCGGACAGCAGCAGGAAGGGCGCCCCGGTGGCGTCCTGCACGAGCCGCACCTCGATGGCGGGATCCTCGTAACCGGCCCACCGGTCGCGCTTGAACGTCAGCAGCGGGCGTCGGGCCCGGTAGTCCACCAGCCGGTCGTGGTCGAAGCGGGCGACGACCTGGTGGGGCAGCGAGTCGAGGATCCCGTCGACGATCTGGTCGCCGGTCTCACCCGCGTCGATGTATCCGTCGAAGTGGTAGAGCATGACAAGACCGGCCGACTCCTGGGCGAGCGCCATGTCGACGACAGCCAGCCCCTTCGGCTCCCATGCGTACAAACCCTGCGGATCAAGCACTGTGACCGCCCCTCCTTGTGTCCGTAAGTGACAACGCCCTTACGGGCGTGGGCATTCCCGAAGAGAGGGGCTCATTGATCTTGCCGGGACGGACAACCCCCTAAGGGGCGCGGGGAACTGCGCGACAAGCCCCCACGGGCCCGCAGCCGACGTACGACCTGCTTCCCCGGGCAACACTGAGGGGCCGCACCTCGAAAGGTACGGCCCCTCAGTTACCGGCTATGCCTCAGCGGCCAGCGTTCAGCTCTGGCCCCCGGCCAGCTTCTCGCGAAGCGCGGCAAGCGCCTCGTCCGACGCCAGCGCACCGGAGGTGTCCGCACCCTCGGAGGAGTACGAACCGCCACCCGCGGCCGGAGCCGCACCCGCGGCGTCGCCGCCCTCGGCGGCAGCGGCAGCGTCGGCCTCGCGGCTCTTGATGACCTGCTGCTGGTGCTGCTCGAAGCGGGCCTGCGCCTCGGCGTACTGGCGCTCCCACTCCTCGCGCTGCTTCTCGTAGCCCGGCAGCCAGTCGTTGGTCTCCGGGTCGAAGCCCTCGGGGTAGATGTAGTTGCCCTGGTCGTCGTAGGACGCGGCCATGCCGTACAGGGTCGGGTCGAACTCGACCGAGGCCGGGTCGGCACCGAAGGACTCGTTGGCCTGCTTCAGCGAGAGGCTGATGCGACGACGCTCGAGGTCGATGTCGATGACCTTGACGAAGATCTCGTCGTTGACCTGGACGACCTGCTCCGGGATCTCCACGTGGCGCTCGGCCAGCTCGGAGATGTGCACCAGACCCTCGATGCCCTCGTCCACGCGGACGAACGCACCGAACGGAACCAGCTTCGTGACCTTGCCGGGCACGACCTGGCCGATCTGGTGGGTGCGGGCGAACTGCTGCCACGGGTCTTCCTGGGTCGCCTTCAGCGACAGGGAGACGCGCTCGCGGTCCATGTCGACGTCGAGGACCTCGACCGTGACCTCCTGGCCGACCTCGACGACCTCGGAGGGGTGGTCGATGTGCTTCCAGGACAGCTCGGAGACGTGGACCAGACCGTCGACGCCACCCAGGTCCACGAAGGCACCGAAGTTGACGATCGAGGAGACCACACCGGAGCGGACCTGACCCTTCTGCAGGGTCGTGAGGAACGTCTGGCGGACCTCGGACTGGGTCTGCTCCAGCCAGGCGCGGCGGGACAGGACCACGTTGTTGCGGTTCTTGTCCAGCTCGATGATCTTGGCCTCGAGCTCCTTGCCCACGTAGGGCTGGAGGTCGCGGACGCGGCGCATCTCGACCAGGGAGGCCGGGAGGAAGCCACGGAGGCCGATGTCGAGGATGAGACCACCCTTGACGACCTCGATGACGGTACCGGTGACGATCCCGTCCTCTTCCTTGATCTTCTCGATGGTGCCCCAGGCACGCTCGTACTGGGCGCGCTTCTTCGAGAGGATCAGGCGGCCTTCCTTGTCCTCCTTCTGGAGAACAAGGGCTTCGATCTCGTCACCGACGGCGACGACCTCGTTGGGGTCGACGTCGTGCTTGATCGAGAGCTCACGGCTCGGGATAACGCCTTCGGTCTTGTAACCGATGTCGAGCAGGACCTCGTCCCGGTCGACCTTCACGATGACGCCGTCGACGATGTCGCCGTCGTTGAAGTACTTGATCGTCTCGTCGATCGCGGCGAGGAAGGCTTCCTCGTTACCGATGTCGTTGACCGCTACCTGCGGGGTGGTGGCGGTGGTCTCGGTGCTGCTCGTCATGTGGGAAAGGGCTCCGGTACGGACATTGAAGTCGTAGGCACTGCTTACGCCGGGAGCCCGTTTCGCTCTGCAGAAGCCGGACAGCCAAGGAAGCGCCCCATGAAAATCCTGGTGGCGCCTCGACAACCGAGGGGACATACAACAGATGCGAGCGCAGCCTGCTACGTCTGAGGTGCGCAGGCCCGCAGCGCAACTTGTAGCATACGGGGGCAGCCGGACATGGTCAATGCGCGAAGCCGCCCACGCGGGGCGGATCGCCACATACCCGGCACAAGTCCTGTCTTCCGAGGCCACGCAGACGCCATGACGTCCCCTTCGTGGCACCACCGGGAAGAGCTGGACGGAAGAGTACGACGAGGGAGCCGATCATCCAAGAGCCCGAAGCGTTCGAACCCGAAGCCACCCGACGTGACGCCGGTGTCGTGGAGAGTTCCCGGGCCAACCGGGGCTGGTGGGACCGCAACGCGGACGAGTACCAGGTCGAGCACGGCACGTTCCTGGGCGACGACCGCTTCGTGTGGGGTCCCGAGGGCCTGGACGAGGTGGAGGCCGAGCTGCTCGGCCCGCCGGAGGACCTCAAGGGCAGACACGTGCTGGAGATCGGCGCCGGCGCCGCCCAGTGCTCGCGCTGGCTGGCCGACCAGGGTGCCCACCCGGTCGCCCTGGACATCTCGCACCGCCAGCTCCAGCACGCCCTGCGCATCGGCGGATCGTTCCCTCTGGTCTGCGCGGACGCCGGCGCCCTCCCCTTCGCCGACGCCTCCTTCGACCTGGCCTGCTCGGCGTACGGGGCGCTGCCGTTCGTCGCCGACCCGGTACTGGTGCTGCGGGAGGTGCGGCGGGTGCTGCGGCCGGGCGGGCGGTTCGTCTTCTCGGTGACCCATCCGATCCGCTGGGCGTTCCCGGACGAGCCTGGCCCGGAGGGGCTGAGCGTCTCCGCCTCGTACTTCGACCGCACGCCGTACGTCGAGCAGGACGACGAGGGCCGCGCGGTCTACGTGGAGCACCACAGGACCATCGGCGACCGGGTGCGCGACGTCGTGGCGGCGGGACTCCGGCTGGTGGACCTGGTCGAACCGGAGTGGCCTGCCTGGAACACCTCCGAGTGGGGTGGCTGGTCGCCGCTGCGCGGGAACCTGATCCCGGGGACGGCGATCTTCGTGTGCGTACGAGACTGAGAGCGTGATCCGTTACGACGCCCTGGACGCGCTGCCCGTACGCGGTGCCCTGCCCGGCTTGAACGACGCCCTGGACGGCCACGGCACCGCCGTCCTCGTCGCGCCACCTGGCACCGGCAAGACGACGCTGGTGCCGCTGGAGCTGGCCGGGCTGCTCGGGAACGGGCCCGCGCGTCGGGTGGTCGTCGCCGAGCCGCGCCGTATTGCCGCCCGCGCCGCCGCGCGGCGGATGGCGTGGCTGCTGGGCGAGCAGGCCGGCGAGAGCGTCGGCTACACCGTGCGCGGAGAGCGGGTCGTCGGGCGCCGCGCGCGCGTGGAGGTCGTCACGACCGGTGTGCTGCTGCAGCGGTTGCAGCGCGACCAGGAGCTGGCGGGCGTCGACGTGGTGGTGCTCGACGAGTGCCACGAGCGGCATCTGGACGCGGACACGGTGGCCGCGTTCCTGTGGGACGTACGTCAGACGCTGCGGCCGGAGCTGCGGTTGGTGGCCGCGTCCGCGACGACCGATGCCGAGGGCTGGGCCCGGCTGCTGGGCGATGCGCCGGTGGTCGAGGCGGCGGGCGTGTCGCACCCCGTGGAGGTCGTGTGGGCACCGCCGACGCGACCTGTACGGCCGCCGCACGGCATGCGGGTCGATCCGGCGCTGCTGACGCACGTGGCGTCGGTGGTGCGGCGGGCGCTGACAGAGCGGGCGGGGGACGTGCTGTGTTTCCTGCCCGGCGTGGGGGAGATCGCGCGGGTGGCCGGGCAGCTGGGGGGTCTGGCGGGCTTCGGTGAGGTCGAGGTGCTCCAGGTGCACGGGCGGGCGCCGGCCGCCGTGCAGGACGCGGTGCTGGCCGGTGGTGAGCGGCGTCGGGTGGTGCTCGCGACGGCCGTCGCCGAGTCGTCGCTGACCGTTCCCGGCGTGCGGGTCGTCGTCGACTCGGGGCTGGCGCGGGAGCCTCGCGTGGACCACGCGCGCGGGCTGAGCGCCCTGACGACCGTGCGGGCCTCGCAGGCGGCGGGGCGGCAGCGGGCGGGGCGGGCCGGGCGGGAGGCGCCGGGTGCGGTGTACCGGTGCTGGGCGGAGGCCGAGGACGTGCGGCTGCCACGCTTCCCGGCGCCGGAGATCAAGGTGGCCGATCTGACGGCGTTCGCGTTGCAGGTGGCCTGCTGGGGCGATCCGGAGGCCGCCGGGCTCGCGTTGCTGGACCCGCCGCCGGGCGGGGCGATGGCGGCGGCGAGGAGCGTGCTGTCGGCCATCGGGGCGGTGGACTCCGACGGGCGGGCCACGGGGCGGGGCACCGCGCTGGCCCGGCTGGGGTTGCATCCCCGGTTGGGGCGGGCGCTGCTGGACACCTCGGGTGAGGGCGGCGAGGTGGTCGCGCTGCTGAGCGAGGAGGCCCCCCGGGAGTACGGGGACGACCTGGCCGGAGCTCTGCGGGCGGCCCGGCGGGGCGGCGACGCCTACGCGGGGCGATGGCGTGCGGAGGTGCGTCGGTTGCGTGCGGTGGGCGAGAGCACACCGCACGCCGTGGACGACCGCACGGCGGGCCTCGTCGCCGCCCTCGCCTTCCCCGAGCGCGTCGCCAGGGCCGACGGCGGTTCCTACCTGATGGCCTCCGGCACCCGCGCCGAACTCCGTGACGGCAGTCCCTTGCGAGGTGCCCCGTGGATCGCCGTTGCCGTCGCGGACCGGCCCGTCGGCAAGGGGCACGCGCGCGTGCAGCTCGCCGCCGTGGTGGACGAGGACATGGCGCGGTCGGCGGCGGCCTCGCTGTACTCCGAGAGCCAGGAGGTGCACTGGGCCGAAGGGGACGTCGTCGCCCGGCGGGTCGAGCGGCTCGGGGCGATCGAGCTGGCGGCGCGGCCCCTGACGGACGCCGACCCCCTTCTCGTACGCGACGCCCTCCTCGAAGGCCTGCGGCAGGAAGGGCTCGGCCTGTTGCGCTGGTCCCCCGACGCCGCCGTCCTGCGGCAGCGGCTCGCCTTCCTGCGCCTCCATCTCGGCGAGCCCTGGCCCGACGTCTCCGACGAAGCGCTCCACGCGCGCGTGGACGAGTGGCTGGAGCCCGAACTGAGCCGGGCCCGGCGGCGGGCGGACCTCGCGCGGATCGATGCCGGGGAGGCGCTCGCCCGGCTGCTCCCATGGGCCTCGGGAGAGGCCGGGCGGCTGGACGAGCTCGCCCCGGAGCGGATCGCCGTACCGAGCGGGTCCAGGATCCGGATCGACTACGGCAACCCCGAACAGCCGGTCCTCGCCGTGAAGTTGCAGGAGATGTTCGGGCTGCACGCGTCGCCGTCGGTCGCGGGGGTGCCGCTCCTCGTCCATCTGCTCTCCCCGGCCGGGCGCCCCGCCGCCGTCACCGCCGACCTCGCCTCCTTCTGGAAGGACGGCTACAAGGGCGTACGGGCGGAGTTGCGCGGCCGTTATCCCAGGCATCCGTGGCCCGAGGACCCCGCCACCGCCGAACCGACCCGGCACACCAACGCCCGGCTCAGGCGGTGACCGGTTCCGGTTCGGTGTCCTGGGCGGGGCTCGGGTCTCCGGGGCGGCGGCCGCGTGCCTCCAGGTAGAGGGACAGCGACAGGAGCAGCAGCCCCAGCGCCAGGAAGCCCCACGGCAGATACGACGTCATCAGCAGGACCAGGGTGCGGTTGGACTTGACCAGGTCGACGGTGTAGTCGATGTAGTCCTCGCGCATCTTCACGTGGCCGGCGAAAGCCGTCACCCTGTCGCGGTCGCCGAGGAGGGTGCCGCCGCGCAGTTCCTCCTTGTGGATCTCCTCGCCGTAGACGGGTGCGCCGGTGAGGGGTTCGACCCAGAACTTGCGGACGGTCGTGTACCAGCGGGTGGTGCCCGTCCTGGCCACCGACTCCGGGGTGATGCCCTTGACCGGCATCGTCCTGGGGAACTGCACCTTGGTCCAGGGGATGGTCTGCTCGAAGTAGTAGACCTCGACGCCTCGGAAGTCCTGGGTGCCCTTGTAGTGGATCGGCGCGCTGGTGCGGGTCTGGGCGTCGAAGTACTCGTAGTCCCGTTTCTCGGTGAGGAACGGCCACTTGAACTCGATGCCCTCCCGCTTCACCGGGTCGCCGTCGACCGTCTCGCCGGTGGCGTGGACGGGTTCCTGGCTGTGGGCGTCGAAGATGTAGCGCTCGGGGATCCTGGAGACCATCTTGCCGTCGGGGCCGACGACGTACGACAGGCCGTCCCAGACCACCACGTCCTTGCCCGCCGTCTTCTCGATCTTCTCCGAGGCTTCGACGTTGCCCTTCAGTGTCTGCACGATGGTCACCTTGGGGACCTTGCGGGCCTTCATCGTGCCGTAGTCGAGAAGAGTCGCGTCCTTGGCCTCCAGGACCATGTCCTGGTACTGGTTCGCCGGGATCTTGGCCAGGCGCGGGAAGGCGTACCAGCGCAGCAGCGGGGACAGGGCCGCGAAGAACACGGCGAGGGCGAGCAGGATCAGACTGGCCTTGCGGCGCATCTCGGCCTCCCTCCCGGACGGGCGGACGCGGTCACGGGTGTGCGGGCACCGTCGTCAGCAGCGGCTTGGGGGACGTCTCGCCCGCCGGGCTGCCGAGTGCGGTGAGGGTGAACACCAGGGCGAGCGCGACGGCGAGACCGGTCGCGGCGGCGATGAGGGCGCGCATACGGTCCTCCCGGAACCCCGGAGCTGATACATCGTCAGGTCCGGCACGGTAGCAACGGGAAGGCGAGATGAGAACACGTTGCACGGACAACAGACGCAGGGCGCCCTGTCCGCCGTGGCGGAAGGGCGCCCTGCGTGGGGTCGTGCGGTGCCTACGGGGTCGGGCTCGGTGATGCCGACCCGGACGTCGACTCCGAGGGGGTCGGGCTGGGTGACGTCTCGACCGCCGCCACCTTCAGCTCCACGGTCAGCGTCGCGCCGCCCGCGGTGTTGATGCGGAGCAGGAACGTGCCGGTGGTGTCGTCGGCGTACAGCTTCGGCAGCTTGAGCAGGCCGTCGGCGTCCGTCGTCAGGCCGGTCAGGGTACGTACGGCCTTGCCGTCGGCGTCCTTGAAGTAGGGGCCCTTGTCGTTCTCGGCCGGGTCGTCCGCCGACTTGATGAGGGTGGCGGTGGCCGCGACCTTGTCCGCGACGGCGCCCTTGTAGGTCGCCTTGACCTCGACCTGGTCGGCGAACTCGCCGCCCGGGGTGCAGGTCAGCGGGGTGTCACTGGTGCGGGTCAGGGTGTCGGCGGCGCGCTCGGTGACCGTGGCCGTGTAGTCGAGACCGGTGACCGTACGGCCGACGACGGTGGCGCGGACGACGAACTCGCCCGTGTTCTCGCCCGCCTTGAGCGCGGGCGCCACTGCCTCGCCGGCGTTGTCGGTCAGGGCGGTGGCGTACTTCTCGCCGGTGCTGAAAACGGCGTCGGTGGCGCCGATGATCGTGAAGCGGATGCGGACCTTGGCGACGCCCTTGCCGGCCTTGGTCTCGGCGCGGGCACTGATCTTCTCGGTGAAGGTGTCGCCCGCCATCGCGGTGAGCTTCGCCGTGCCCGCGTCCTCCAGGTGGTGCACCGTGTCGGTGGGGGTGGGAGGCGTGGTGCTCGGCGGGGTCGTGGCCGGCGGTGTCGGCTTGGGGCTCGCGGAACCGCCGCCGTTGCCGCCGGGCTTGGCGGGGGTGCTGGGCGTCGCCGGCGTCCTGGGCGGCGTGGGCGACGGCGTGGGACTGGCCCCGGCGTTGTCGTCGCTGCGGCCGGACGGGAGGCTGCCGGTGCCGTCGGGGATCTCGTGGGTGCCCTTGCGGTAGTACTCCAGCCACGACAGGACGAGGTTGAGGTAGTCCTGGGAGTTGTTGTAGCTGAGGATCGCGCGGTCGAGGTCGCCCTGGGTGGACAGGTCCCAGCCGTAGCGGCACAGGTAGTGGGCGGCGGCGAGCGCGGCGTCGTAGACGTTGTTGGGGTTCTTCTCGCCGTCGCCGTTGCCGTCGCGGCCGGCCCACGCCCAGGTGGACGGGATGAACTGCATGGGGCCGACGGCACGGTCGTACGAGCTGTCCCCGTCGTAGGCGCCGCCGTCGGTGTCGCTGATGCTCGCGAAGCCGTTGCCGTTGAGCTGCGGGCCGAGGATCGGGGAGAGGGTGTTGCCGTTCGCGTCGACGCGGCCCCCGCGGGCCTGGCCGGACTCGACCTTGCCGATGGCGGCGAGGAGCTGCCAGGGCAGGTTGCAGCCGGGCTTGGCCTCCCGCAGCGCGGCCTCGGCCTTCTTGTAGGCGTCGAGCACGGTCGCGGGGATGCCCGCCTCGCCCTCGCCCGGGTTGACGGGGGTGCCGGCCGTGGGCGAGGGGTTGGGGCTGTTGAGCGGTGGCAGGTCCGTGTAGTACGGCGAGTTGCCGGTGGCGCTGTCTTCGGCGGTCGTGTCCGGTGAGGGCTGCGTTCCGGTGGTGACTCTTCTGCCGGCGTCGTCGGTCGTCACTCCCGGAGCCTGGGACGCGGCCAGTGCCGCGACCACGACCGCGGCCACCGTGGTGTTCACCGCCCCTTTGCGCAGCCTGCCGAATTGCGCCGCCATAGAGCGAACCCCTCCCGTGGACGCCCGAGCGCCCGTCTCTGTCTGCCGGGCCCGGCATGATGAGCCCGCCCCTGTTGTGACGATCGACTCGCCGCGACAGTTGCCCCCGCGGCGCATTTTCATGCGCTGTTCGCCTGCTCGACCGCGCGCCGCGGCGCGGCGACCCAGGCGACCCTACGACAACTTCCTTTGCACCGGCACCCGTTGGTGCCCGATTTTTACCAGTTGACCGTATGCGATCCTGGTCGGCGGCCGGGACCACCGGTCCGTCAACACCTCGCGCAAGGAGCCCCGTTGCCGTTCACGCTGAGCCATGCCGCGGCCGTACTGCCCGCCGTACGCACCGACGGAACCGGCCGAGGCGCTCTGGTACCGGCCGTCCTGGTGGCGGGTTCCTTCTCTCCCGACATGACCTATTACGCGGCGAGTGTCCTGCCCGGAGCGATGGAGTTCGGCGACGTCACGCACTCGTTCGCGGGCGTGTTCACCATCGACGTGGTGGTCGCCTGGGCACTGGTGGGCCTGTGGCTGCTGCTGCGTGAACCCCTGGTGGCGCTCATGCCGCTGCGGCGCCGGGCGCGGGTGGCCTCACTGGTGCGCTGCGGCGCCCCACGCGCGCGTGTACGGCCGTCGCTCGCGCTGCGGTGGTACGTCTCGGCCGCGCTCGGCGCGCTGACACATGTCGTGTGGGACGCGTTCACGCATCTCGACCGCTGGGGGATGCGGGTGTTTCCCGTGCTGGGCGAGGAGATCGCCGGGTCGCCGCTGTACTGGTATCTGCAGTACGGCGGTTCGGCGGTGGCGGCGGTCGTCATCGCCGCGTTCGTGGTGGTGGCCCTACGACGGGCCCCCGCGTCCGCGCCCGTCGGGGTTCCGGTGCTTTCGGTACGGGACCGGTGGTGGGCTTTCGCGGTGATCGGCGGGAGCGCCGGGGTGGCCGCGGTGCAGCGGGCCTCGCGGTGGTGGGCGTACTGGGGGTCGACCGCCAAGTACTGGGAGCTCATTCCGACGCTGTGCTTCGGGGCGGGCGCGGGGCTCGTGCTGGGGCTGTTGCTGTACGCCGTGGGGGTCAGGGTGTGGCGTCCGGTCCCGGGCGCGGATGTGGATGCGGGCGGGGACGGGGCCGCCCGGGAGCCGAGCCGTCCTGCGGCTCGGTAAGGGGGCCGGCGGTCGCGACGAACACCGTGACGGTGCGGACGGGGCGGGACCGCGGGAGCAGGGTGCGAGCGAGCGCCAGATAGCTGCGGGTGAGCTCGGCCCAGCCTTGTGGCCGGCGGGCGAGGCGGCGGTGGAGGGTGGTCGCCGTGTGCCGCAGGGTGCGCATCAGGTCGGCGGGGATGCGGGCGGTGCCGGCGCCTTCGGCGAAGGGCGGGACCGAGGGCGGCGCTGTGGAGAGGGCGGCTTCGGTGCTCACGTTCGCCTGTGCCGGGGCCGTCCCGGGGTGGAGCGTGCGTATACCCATGCCCGCCATCCTTACGGGCATCGGGCGTCGGGGGCGCTTTTGCGGGGGCCACGCGAGTGACGTTCCCTCCGGGGGCGCAGCCGGATCCCTGAGTGTCTGCCGGGTTGCTGTGGTTTTGGGGCTGACTGTGGTCTGTGGCTGGTCGCGCAGTTCCCCGCGCCCCTTTAGGACGTTGCAGTCCCGGCCGCTCAAAGCCCGAGCAGGCTGCCGGGCCGGTTGGGGAACCGGCCCGGCGTCGAGACGTGGTCCTTCGCCGGAGGCTAGTGCGCTGCCGACTCCCAGTCCGGGCCCACGCCCACCGAGACGCCCAGGGGGACGCTGAGGTGGACGGCGTTGGACATCTCCCGGCGGACCAGGTCCTCGGCGGCCTCGCGTTCGCCGGGGGCGATTTCCAGGACGATTTCGTCGTGGACCTGGAGGAGCATGCGGGAGGTGAGGTTCGCCTCGCGCAGGGCCTGGTCGACCTTGAGCATGGCGATCTTGACGATGTCCGCCGCCGTGCCCTGGATGGGGGCGTTGAGGGCCATGCGCTCGGCCGCCTCGCGGCGCTGGCGGTTGTCGCTGTTGAGGTCGGGGAGGTAGCGGCGACGGCCGAAGAGGGTCGCCGTGTAGCCCGTCGCCCGTGCCTCGTCGACGGCGCGGCGCAGGTAGTCCCGTACGCCGCCGAAGCGCTCGAAGTAGGCGTCCATCAGGGCGCGGGCCTCCCCCGCGTCGATGTTCAGCTGCTGCGAGAGGCCGAAGGCGGACAGGCCGTAGGCGAGGCCGTAGGACATCGCCTTGATCTTGCGGCGCATCTCGGCGTCCACCGCGGCCGGTTCCACGGCGAACACCTGTGAGGCGGCCGTCGTGTGCAGGTCCTCGCCCGAGGTGAACGCCTCGATCAGGCCCGCGTCCTCGGACAGATGGGCCATCACGCGCAGTTCGATCTGGCTGTAGTCCGCGGTCATCAGGGACTCGAAGCCCTCGCCGACCACGAAGCCCCGGCGGATCGCCCGGCCCTCGTCCGTGCGGACCGGGATGTTCTGCAGGTTCGGGTCCGTGGAGGACAGGCGGCCGGTCGCCGCGACCGTCTGGTTGAAGGTCGTGTGGATGCGGCCGTCCGTCGCGATGGTCTTGATCAGGCCCTCGACGGTGACGCGCAGCTTCGCCTGCTCGCGGTGGCGGAGCATGATGACCGGCAGTTCGTTGTCGGTCTGGGTGGCGAGCCAGGCCAGGGCGTCGGCGTCCGTCGTGTAGCCCGTCTTCGTCTTCTTCGTCTTGGGCAGGGCGAGTTCGCCGAAGAGGACCTCCTGGAGCTGCTTGGGCGAGCCCAGGTTGAACTCGTGCCCGGCCGCCGCGTGCGCCTCCTTCACGGCCTGCTGCACGGCGCCCGCGAACATCTGCTCCATGGCCTCCAGGTGGGCCCGGTCGGCCGCGATGCCGTGCCGCTCCATCCGGGCCAGCAGGGCGGACGTCGGCAGTTCCATGTCCCGGAGCAGGTCCGCGGCGCCGACCTCCGCAAGGCGGGCCTCGAAGGCCTCGCCCAGGTCGAGGACCGCGCGGGCCTGGATCATCAGCGCCTCGGCCTCGGCGCCGTCGTCCGTGCCGAAGGCCAGCTGGCCGTCGGCCGCGGCGGCCGGGGCCAGCTCGCGGTGGAGGTACTCCAGGGACAGCGCGTCCAGGTCGAAGGAGCGGCGGCCCGGCTTGACCAGGTAGGCGGCGAGCGCGGTGTCCATGCGCACGCCCTCGATGCTCCAGCCGTGCTCGGCGAAGACCCGCATCGCGCCCTTGGCGTTGTGGAAGACCTTCGGCTTGCCGGCGTCGGACAGCCAGGCCGCGAACGCCTTCTCGTCGGCCTCGTCCAGCTGTGACGGGTCGAACCAGGCCGCCGCTCCCCCGGCCGCGGCGAGCGCGACCTCGGCGACCGAGCCGGTGCCCAGCGCCCAGGCGTCCACGGTGGCGACGCCGAGGAGCTCGCCGCCGTGCTCCGCCAGCCAGGGGGCCAGCTCGCCGGTGCCGAGCACCGAGCCGTCCAGTTCCACACCGTCGGTCGAGATCGGGGTGGCCTCCGCCTCCTCGGCCCCGGGGTCGACGCCGAAGAGCCGCTCGCGCAGGGAGGGGTTACGGATCTCCAGGGTGTCCAGGATCATCGCGACGGCCTTGCGGTCGTACGGCACGCGCGCGACGTCGGCGACGGTCTTGGGCAGCTCGACATTGCGCTCCAGCTCGGTCAGCCGCCGGTTCAGCTTGACTGCCTCCAGGTGGTCGCGGAGGTTCTGGCCGGCCTTGCCCTTGACCTCGTCGACCCGCTCGACCAGCTGCGCGAACGAACCGAACTGGTTGATCCACTTCGCGGCCGTCTTCTCGCCGACGCCCGGGATGCCCGGCAGGTTGTCGGACGGGTCGCCGCGCAACGCCGCGAAGTCGGGGTACTGGGCGGGCGTCAATCCGTACTTCTCGAAGACCTTCTCCGGGGTGAACCGGGTCAGCTCGGAGACGCCCTTCGTCGGGTACAGCACCGTGGTGTGCTCGCTGACCAGCTGGAAGGAGTCCCGGTCGCCGGTGACGATCAGCACCTCGAAGCCGTCGGCCTCGGCCCGGGTGGCGAGCGTGGCGATCACGTCGTCGGCCTCGAAGCCGTCGATCGCGAACCGCGAGACGTGCATCGCGTCGAGCAGCTCGCCGATCAGCTCGACCTGGCCCTTGAACTCGTCCGGGGTCTTCGAGCGGTTCGCCTTGTACTCCGTGAACTCCGCGGACCGCCAGGTCTTGCGGGACACGTCGAAGGCCACGGCGAAGTGGGTGGGCGCCTCGTCACGCAGCGTGTTGGCCAGCATCGACGCGAAGCCGTAGATCGCGTTCGTCGGCTGGCCCGTCGCCGTCGTGAAGTTCTCCGCGGGCAGCGCGAAGAAGGCGCGGTACGCCAGCGAGTGCCCGTCCATGAGCATCAGGCGGGGCCGGCTGCCGCCGGGGTGGTTGTCGGTCTGCTTCGATGCTGTCTCTGCCACGCCCCCGATCCTGCCACGCCCCACTGACAGTCGGTCCCCACCGGGGTTCCCTCCGGTCGGGCGGCGCTGGACTCCGTCGGGCTCCGCCGTGAGGTCGATCGGCGATGCGGCGGAAGACAAAGGAGGAAGAAAAAGGAGAGCGACGGAGCAGCGCAGAACGGGGCGGGCGCGGCAGCACAGGCCAGGCACCAGCGCAGGCCAGGACAGACGCGGCAGCACCGCCAGGGAGCAGGCGAGGCCGGGCGGGCACCACCAGCGGCGGCGGACCGGTCGGCAGCAGGATCCCCGGCACGTCGGCCGCCTCTCCTCCGTCGGCTGCGGCGTCCAGGCATCCGTCACCTTCCACACGCCCGCCCCCGCTGACGGCCGATCCAGGACGCCCGCTCACCATCACCGCCCCCCGCTCCCCGCGCCCTACTCCCCACTCCCCCACCCCCTCCCCACAACCCCCGGCCCCATCCGTCCGCCCTCCCAGGCCCACCCCCCTCACTGTCCGTCCCCCGTGCGAGGATCGGAGATGTACCTCACACGTGTACACAAAGAGGAGTGCGCGATGGCCACCAAGCCGCCCAAGGGTGATCCGGTTCAGGACGCGCCGCAGGTCGCCGAGCCGAAGCACGCGGCTGCGGGGCTGCCGGCGATCGGGCACACCTTGCGCATCGCCCAGCAGCAGATGGGCGTGAAGCGGACCATGCTGACGCTGCTCAGCGTCAACCAGAAGGACGGCTTCGACTGCCCGGGGTGCGCCTGGCCGGAGCCGGACCACCGGCACAAGGCGGAGTTCTGTGAGAACGGCGCGAAGGCGGTGGCCGAGGAGGCGACCCTGCGCCGGGTCACCCCGGAGTTCTTCGCCGCGCACTCCGTCGCGGACCTCGCGACCAGGAGCGGTTACTGGCTGGGGCAGCAGGGGCGGCTCACCCACCCCATGTACCTCCCCGAAGGGGGCACGCACTACGAGCCGGTCACCTGGGAGCGCGCCTTCGACATCGTCGCCGACGAGATCACCGCCCTGGGCTCCCCCGACGAGGCCGTCTTCTACACCTCGGGGCGCACCAGCAACGAGGCCGCGTTCCTCTACCAGCTCTTCGCGCGCGAGCTGGGCACCAACAACCTGCCGGACTGCTCGAACATGTGCCACGAGTCGTCCGGGTCGGCCCTCTCCGAGACCATCGGCATCGGCAAGGGCAGCGTCCTGCTGGAGGATCTCTACAAGGCCGACCTGATCATCGTCGCCGGGCAGAACCCCGGCACGAACCACCCGCGCATGCTCTCCGCCCTGGAGAAGGCCAAGGCGGGCGGCGCGAAGATCATCAGCGTCAACCCGTTGCCCGAGGCCGGCCTGGAGCGCTTCAAGAACCCGCAGACCCCGCAGGGCATGCTCAAGGGCGCCTCCCTCACCGACCTCTTCCTGCAGATCCGCATCGGCGGCGACCAGGCCCTCTTCCGCCTCCTCAACAAGCTGATCCTGGAGACGGACGGCGCCGTCGACGAGGAGTTCGTCCGCGAGCACACCCACGGCTACGAGGAGTTCGCCGCGGCCGCCCGTGCCGCCGACTGGGACGAGACGCTGACCGCGACCGGCCTCACGCGCGCGGACATCGACAAGGCCATGGCGATGATCCTGGCCTCGCAGCGCACCATCGTCTGCTGGGCCATGGGTCTCACCCAGCACAAGCACTCCGTGCCGACCATCCGTGAGGTCGTCAACTTCCTTCTGCTGCGCGGCGACATCGGCCGCCCGGGCGCGGGCGTGTGCCCGGTCCGCGGCCACTCGAACGTGCAGGGCGACCGCACCATGGGCATCTTCGAGCGGCCCGCCCCGGCCTTCCTGGACGCCTTGGAGAAGGAGTTCGGGTTCGCGCCGCCGCGCGAGCACGGCTTCGACGTCGTACGGGCCATCCGCGCCCTGCGCGACGGCGAGGCGAAGGTCTTCTTCGCGATGGGCGGCAACTTCGTCTCCGCGACGCCGGACACCGACGTCACCGAGGCGGCCATGCGGCGTGCGCGGCTCACCGTGCACGTGTCGACGAAGCTCAACCGGAGCCATGTGGTCACCGGTGCGCGCGCGCTGATCCTGCCCACCCTCGGCCGCACCGAGCGGGACCTCCAGGTCGGCCCGAACGGGAAAAGCACAGCGCAGTTCGTGACGGTCGAGGACTCCATGGGCATGGTGCACGCCTCCCGGGGCCGCCTGGAGCCCGCGAGCGCGCACCTGCTGTCGGAGCCGGCCATCGTCTGCCGCCTGGCACGCCGCGTGCTGGGCGAGAGCAGCAGCACGCCCTGGGAGGAGTTCGAGAAGGACTACGCGACGATCCGGGACCGTATCGCGCGGGTGATCCCCGGCTTCGAGGACTTCAACGCGCGCGTGGCCCGCCCGGGCGGCTTCACGCTCCCGCACGCCCCGCGCGACGAGCGCCGCTTCCCGACGGCGACGGGCAAGGCCAACTTCACCGCGGCCGCGATCGAGTACCCGAAGGTGCCCGAGGGACGGCTGCTGCTGCAGACCCTGCGGTCGCACGACCAGTACAACACCACGATCTACGGACTCGACGACCGCTACCGGGGCATCAGGAACGGCCGCCGGGTCGTCATGGTCAACCCCGAGGACGCCGAGCGGCTGAACATCGCCGACGGCTCCTACGTCGACCTGGTGAGCGAGTGGAAGGACGGGATCGAGCGGCGGGCGCCCGGCTTCCGTGTCGTGCACTACCCGACGGCCCGCGGCTGCGCCGCCGCGTACTACCCGGAGACCAACGTCCTGGTCCCCCTGGACGCCACCGCGGACACCAGCAACACCCCGGCCAGCAAGTCCGTCATCGTCCGTCTGGAACAATCGGCCACCGACTGAGCGTTTGCTCAGTCGACCCGTACCGACGGAGCACGACGAACGGAGCCGGCCCATGGGCGAGCAGCAGCACGTGAAGTTCCCGCAAGAGGTCATCGACGAGTACGCCGCGCTCGGCGTCGACCTGCCGGCCCTGTTCTCCGCCGGGCACCTGGGGACCCGCATGGGTGTCCAGATCGTGGAAGCCTCCGCCGAGCGGGTCGTCGGGACCATGCCGGTGGAGGGGAACACCCAGCCGTACGGGCTGCTGCACGGCGGCGCCTCCGCGGTGCTCGCCGAGACGCTCGGGTCGGTCGGGTCGATGCTGCACGCCGGCAGCTCCAAGATCGCGGTCGGCGTCGACCTCAACTGCACCCACCACCGCGGCGTCCGCTCCGGCCTCGTGACCGGCGTGGCCACGCCCCTGCACCGGGGGCGCTCCACGGCGACGTACGAAATCGTGATCAGCGACGAGCAGGGGCGCCGCGTGTGCAGCGCGCGGCTGACCTGCATGCTGCGCGACGTGAACCGCAGCGACGAGGAGCGCCTCCGCGCGGCGAACTGACACGACGCGACACACCCGGCCGGAGGCGTTCCGGCCACATCCCTACGTCGACGTCCCGGCATCCTTACGCCGCCGTCCCGGCCACACCCTTACGTCGCCGTCCCGGTCGCCCTCTCACGTTGCCGTCCCGGCCAACGCCCGCACGCTTCCCCGACGTTGAACCCGAGCCCCCGGCGGCATACCGTCGAGGCATGACGACGGGAGCAGTGCGCCGGAAGGGGGCGGTGCTCGGACTGGCGCTGCTGGTGGCCGGGTTGGCGGCCGGCTGCGCCCCATCGGGCGCCCGGGACGGCGCGAGCCATGCCCGGGCGAGCGCCGACTCGCCCTCCCCGTCGGCGACTCCGCCCGCACAGCTGTGCACGCGGATCATCGGCTACTGGTCGCGCCGGGCGCTGACCGGCGACACCTACGGCGACTACCAGTCGATGGGCCTGTCCGACGGCCAGTACGAGATCCTCCGCAAGGTCGTGGACGCCGCCCGGGCGGAACGCGGGCGCGCGGACGCACAGGCGGCCGACCGCCTGATCGACCGCCGGGCACGCGAGTTGTGCGAGGAGCGGTACCGAAACGGCGAGCCGACCGGAGGCCCATGGGGCGCCGGGTGAGGCAATGTCCAATTCCGCTTTCGCGCCCCATATTCGTGCCCCATACACGAAAAGGATCGGGGAACGCCGAACACCTTTCGCGACTGTAACTCTGCGTAATACGGCTGCAATACAGGCCCCCGGTTCTCCCGAGAGGGGCACCCTCCCCGCAAGTCCGCGGAAGCCCCCAGGTAGCCTTCAGCAACGACCCTGGTAATCACCAAAACGCGCGAACACTCGTGAAGGAGCTACGCGCGAACGCTGCGGATTCTCACTATGTGGACAGGGCGAATCGGCTGGAAATCCGCTCTTCCCCCCACGGAGTACCGCTCTGTGTTACCCCGTGTCATAACAAGAGCGTCACAGCCTTGGTCAGAGCCTCCTCCATGTTCCCCACCCGCGCTTAGAGTCACGGCCAGTCACCGCGCCATCGGATTCGAAGTCACTTCGGCCCAGCGCTCGACTCGGCGAGTTCCACGGGGAGCCGCCGTGCCAGGGAAAGGACCTGATTCGTGCGTCAACGTTCGATCATCGCCATAACCGCCGCGCTCGCGGCGGGATCGCTGACACTCACGGCTTGTGGGTCGCGTGACGACGACGGCGGCAGCAGCAACGGCGACAAGACCACTGTCGTGATCGGTGTCGACGCCCCGCTGACCGGCGACCTGTCGGCGCTCGGCCTCGGCATCAAGAACTCCGCCGACCTGGCCGCCAAGACGGCCAACAAGAAGGAGTACGTCAAGGGCGTCGAGTTCAAGATCGAGGCTCTCGACGACCAGGCCCAGCCGTCCGTCGGCCAGCAGAACGCCCAGAAGTTCATCAGCAACAAGGACGTCCTCGGCGTCGTCGGCCCGCTGAACTCCAGCGTCTCGCAGCAGATGCAGAAGCCGTTCAACGACGCCGGCCTGACCCAGGTCTCCCCGGCCAACACCGGTACGGAGCTGACCCAGGGCGACGGCTGGAAGACCGGCAAGTCGGTCCGCCAGTTCAAGACCTTCTTCCGTACGGCCACCACGGACGAGATCCAGGGTGCCTTCGCGGCCGACTACCTGTACAACCAGGCGAAGCTCAAGAAGGTCTACCTGATCGACGACCAGAAGACCTACGGCGCCGGCCTCGCCGCCTCCTTCAAGGCGAACTTCACCAAGTTCGGCGGCCAGATCGTGGGCAGCGACCACATCAACCCCGACGACCGTGACTTCAACGCCGTGGTCGCCAAGATCAAGAAGACCGGTGCCCAGGCCCTCTACTACGGCGGCGAGTACCCGGCGGCCGCCCCGCTGAGCCAGCAGCTCAAGGACAGCGGCCAGAAGATCCCGCTCATGGGCGGCGACGGCATCTACTCGGGTGAGTTCCCGAAGCTGAACAAGAAGGCCGAGGGCGACCTCGCCACCTCCGTGGGCAAGCCGGTCGAGCAGCTCGACTCCGCCAAGACGTTCATCAAGGACTACGAGGCGGCGGGCTACGAGGACGCCTACGAGGCCTACGGCGGCCTCACCTACGACGCCACCTGGGCCATCATCGAGGCCGTGAAGCTGGCGGTCGAGGGCAACGACGGCAAGGTCCCGTCCGACGGCCGCAAGGCGGTCCTGGACGCCATGGCGAAGGTCAAGTTCGACGGCGTCACCGGCAGCATCTCCTTCGACGAGTTCGGTGACACCACGAACCACACGATGACCGCGTACAAGGTCAAGAACAACGCGTGGGCCCCGGAGTTCAGCGGCGAGCCCAAGCTCGGCTGACGAGGACGAGTAGAGAACAACTCCCCACCTCACACATTGATCCAGGCCGCGCGGGAAGCGCCCACCAGCGCTCCCCGCGCGGCGCCATATCCGAACCACTCCACGGAGGCCCTGCGGTGAACGAACTGCCGCAACAGCTGGCCAATGGACTCATCCTCGGCGCGATGTACGGACTCATCGCGATCGGCTACACGATGGTCTACGGCATCGTCCAGCTCATCAACTTCGCCCACGGCGAGATATTCATGGTCGGGGGCTTCGGGGCCCTCACCGTCTGGTTGGTACTCCCCGAAGGCTTCGCCCTCGGCGCCGCGATCCCCCTCATGATCCTCGCCGGCGTCATCGTCTCGGTCGCCGTCGCCACCGCGGCGGAACGCTTCGCCTACCGGCCGCTGCGCACCGCGCCACGGCTGGCGCCCCTCATCACCGCCATCGGCCTGTCCATCGTCCTGCAGCAGGCCGTATGGATGTGGTACCCGGACGCGAAGAAGGACCAGCCCTTCCCGCAGTTCGAAGGCGGCCCCGTCGACATCCTGGGCGCCAATGTCCAGCGCGGAGACCTCTTCGTGCTGGTCGCCGCCCCGCTGTGCATGCTCGCCCTCGGCCTGTTCGTCACCAAGACGCGCTCCGGCCGCGGTATGCAGGCCACCGCCCAGGACCCCGACACGGCCAAGCTGATGGGCATCAACACCGACCGCATCATCGTCATGGCCTTCGCCATCGGTGCCGCGTTCGCCGCCATCGCCGCGGTCGCCTACGGCCTGAAGAACGGTCAGGTCGGCTTCCGCATGGGCTTCCTGATGGGCCTCAAGGCCTTCACCGCCGCCGTGCTCGGCGGCATCGGCAACATCTACGGCGCCATGCTCGGCGGCATCGTGCTCGGCGTCGCCGAGTCCCTCGCCACCGGCTACATCGGTGACATCCCGGGCATGGACCTCTTCGGCGGCGGCGCCTGGAAGGACGTATGGGCGTTCGCCCTTCTCATCCTCGTCCTCCTGTTCAGGCCACAGGGCCTGCTCGGCGAACGCGTCGCGGATCGGGCGTGATACCCATGACCACCGAGACCCCCATGGACAAGACCACCGACACCACCAAGGTGTCCACCGTGCCGGCCACTCCGATCGTCCCGCTGCCGCACGCCGCGGCACGCGCGCTGACCGTCGCCGGCTCCGCCCTCGCCCTCATAGGCACCTTCCTCGCCTGGACCTGGACCGAGGAGTTCCCGGGCAACCTCACCGTCACCGGCTACCCCGGCGGCCTTCAGGTGCTCACGCTCGTGGGAGCCCTGCTGACGCTGCTGTTCGCCCTGTCCGGCTACGGCATCCGCGGCCTGGGCTGGCTCACCCCCGGCGGCAAGAACAGCCCCGTCCTGCTCGCCGCCCTCGGCGTGTTCGGCACCACGGGCTACGCCATGGGCGCGATCAGCCAGGAGCTCGGCGGCCTGGTCAACCTGGAGCCCGGCGCCTGGGTCTCCGGCATCGGCGCGCTCGTCGCCGTGATCGGCGCCCTCGGCCTCCCGGTCGACCAGCCCTACGGCGCGGGCGACCCGACCCCGAACCTCTGGGGCCGGATCCGCCACTCGCTCACGGCCCCCGAGCCCGGCCGTGCCAAGGACCTGCCCTCCTGGGCGGAGATCCTGATCATCGCCGCGGGCTTCGGCGTCGGCCTGTACGTCTTCGCGTACGGCATCGGCACCGAGTACTCCGAGCTGTTCATCGGCTTCCTGATCATCGCGGCGTTCGGCTTCACCGCCGTCACCCGCGCGGGCCTGCTCAAGCGGCTCTCGTCGCTGACCGCCAAGCACCGCAACGTCACCATGGCGGCGGCGTTCGTCGCGGCGATCTGCTTCCCCTTCACCCAGACCAACGACCAGTTCGCCCTCATCGGCGCGAACATCCTGATCTTCGCCACGGTCGCCCTGGGCCTCAACGTGGTCGTCGGCCTCGCCGGCCTCCTCGACCTCGGTTACGTCGCCTTCCTCGGCGTCGGCGCCTACGCCGCCGCCCTGGTCTCCGGCTCCCCGCAGTCGACGATCGGCGTCCACTTCCCGTTCTGGGCAGCGGTCCTCACCGGTGCCGCCGCCTCGCTGATCTTCGGCGTGGTGATCGGTGCCCCGACCCTGCGGCTGCGCGGCGACTACCTCGCCATCGTGACGCTCGGCTTCGGTGAGATCTTCCGCATCACCATGAACAACCTCAACGGCAACAGCGGACCGGACGTCACCAACGGCTCCAACGGCATCCCGAACATCCCCGACCTGGAGATCCTCGGGTTCAACCTGGGCCTGCCGCACGACGTCCTCGGCCACGAGCTCACCCGCTCCGGCAACTACTACCTGCTGATGCTGCTGTTCACGGCGATCGTCGTCATGGTCTTCCGCCGCTCGGCGGAGTCCCGCATCGGCCGCGCCTGGGTCGCCATCCGCGAGGACGAGACCGCCGCCACCGCGATGGGCATCAACGGCTTCCGCCTGAAGCTCCTCGCCTTCGCGCTCGGCGCCTCCCTCGCCGGCCTCGCGGGCACCGTCCAGGCGCACGTGTCGTACAGCGTCACCCCCGAGCAGTACCAGTTCGCCGGCTCCGTGCCGCCGAACTCGGCCTTCCTGCTCGCCGCCGTCATCCTCGGCGGCATGGGCACCATCAGCGGCCCGCTGATCGGCGCCGCGCTGCTCTACCTGATCCCGGCCAAGCTCCAGTTCATGGCGGAGTACCAGCTGCTCCTCTTCGGCATCGCGCTGATGTTCCTGATGCGCTTCCGCCCCGAGGGCCTGGTCGCCGACCGCAGGAAGCAGCTCGAATTCCACGAGACCGGACAGCTCGACGTACCGGAGGACAAGCCATTGCCCGAAGGCGCGACCGGCGTCGCGAAGGCAGGGGCGTGACCGCCATGACCACCACCACGACCGCTCCCACCACCACGACGGTGCTCGACGCCAGCGGTGTCACGATGCGCTTCGGCGGTCTGACCGCCGTACGCGACGTGGACCTCACCGTGAACACCGGCGAGATCGTCGGCCTCATCGGCCCCAACGGCGCCGGCAAGACGACCTTCTTCAACTGCCTCACCGGCCTGTACGTGCCGACCGAGGGCAAGGTCGCCTACAAGGGCACCGTCCTGCCGCCCAAGCCGCACCTGGTCACCCAGGCCGGCATCGCCCGTACGTTCCAGAACATCCGGCTCTTCGCCAACATGACCGTTCTGGAGAACGTGCTGGTCGGACGGCACACCCGCACCAAGGAAGGCCTCTGGTCGGCCCTCCTGCGCCTGCCCGGCTTCAAGAAGGCCGAGGAGGAGTCCCGCGCCCGGGCCATGGAGCTCCTGGAGTTCACCGGTCTCGCGGCCAAGGCCGACCACCTCGCCCGCAACCTGCCCTACGGCGAGCAGCGCAAGCTGGAGATCGCCCGGGCGCTGGCGAGCGAGCCCGGTCTGCTCCTCCTCGACGAGCCGACCGCCGGTATGAACCCGCAGGAGACCCGGGCGGCCGAGGAGCTCATCTTCGCCATCCGGGACAAGGGCATCGCCGTCCTCGTCATCGAGCACGACATCCGGTTCATCATGAACCTCTGCGACCGGGTCGCCGTGCTGGTCCAGGGCGAGAAGATCGTCGAGGGCCCCGCCGAGGTCGTCCAGGCCGACGAGCGCGTCATCGCCGCCTACCTGGGCACGCCCTTCGAGGGCGAGCCCGGCACCGCGGAAGCCGCCGAGGTCGAGGCTGCGGAGGCCGACGCGCAGAGCACCACGGAAGGGGACGACAAGTGACCGCACTGCTCGAGGTCGAGGACCTCAGGGTCGCTTACGGCAAGATCGAGGCCGTCAAGGGCATCTCGTTCAAGGTGAACGCGGGCGAGGTCGTCACCCTCATCGGCACCAACGGCGCCGGCAAGACCACGACCCTGCGGACCCTGTCGGGCCTCCTCCAGCCGCTGTCCGGCGAGATCAAGTTCGACGGCAAGTCGCTGAAGAAGATCCCCGCCCACAAGGTCGTCTCGCTGGGGCTCGCCCACTCCCCCGAGGGGCGGCACATCTTCCCCCGCATGACGATCGAGGACAACCTCCGCCTCGGCGCCTTCCTGCGCAACGACAAGGAGGGCATCGAGAAGGACATCCAGCGCGCCTACGAGCTGTTCCCCATCCTCGGAGAGCGCCGCAAGCAGGCCGCGGGCACCCTCTCCGGCGGTGAGCAGCAGATGCTCGCCATGGGACGGGCGCTGATGTCCCGGCCGAAGCTGCTCATGCTCGACGAGCCCTCCATGGGCCTCTCCCCGATCATGATGCAGAAGATCATGTCGACCATCCAGGAGCTCAAGTCCCAGGGCACCACCATCCTGCTCATCGAGCAGAACGCCCAGGCCGCGCTCTCCCTGGCCGACCACGGCCATGTCATGGAGGTCGGCAAGATCGTCCTCTCCGGCAGCGGGCAGGACCTGCTGCACGACGAGTCGGTGCGCAAGGCGTACCTCGGCGAGGACTGATCCCGCGCACACACGGGTGAGGCCCGCGTCCCTTCCGGGGCGCGGGCCTCACTCATACGCGGCTCGGCGTCAGCCCTTGGCCGCCTTCTTCTCCTCGGCGTCCTGAATGACGGCCTCGGCGACCTGCTGCATCGACATCCGGCGGTCCATGGAGGTCTTCTGGATCCACCGGAACGCGGCGGGCTCGGTCAGTCCGTACTCGGTCTGGAGGACGGACTTCGCCCGGTCCACCAGCTTGCGCGTCTCCAGGCGCTGGGTGAGGTCGGCGACCTCCTTCTCCAGCTCCTTCAGCTCCGTGAACCGCGATACGGCCATCTCGATCGCCGGCACGACGTCGCTCTTGCTGAACGGCTTGACCAGGTACGCCATGGCACCGGCGTCACGAGCCCGCTCGACCAGGTCGCGCTGGGAGAACGCCGTCAGCATCAGCACCGGGGCGATGCTCTCCTCGGCGATCTTCTCGGCCGCCGAAATACCGTCCAGCTTCGGCATCTTCACATCGAGGATGACGAGGTCGGGCCGGTGCTCACGGGCCAGCTCGACGGCTTGCTCACCGTCACCGGCCTCGCCGACGACGGTGTACCCCTCTTCTTCGAGCATCTCTTTGAGATCGAGCCGGATCAGCGCCTCGTCCTCGGCGATGACGACACGGGTCGTCAGCGGAGGCACGTGCGACTTGTCGTCGTCGGGCGCGTCTACGGGCTGGGGCGACTCGGGGGCGGTCACGGGGGCTCCTCGTTCAGGGCAGGGGTGCTGCTCCCAAGAGCCTACCTAGCTACGGTATGGTGGACGCGCGGAGGGTCAGGGGAAACCTTGGATTCTTCGAGCCCCGGTAGCCCAATTGGCAGCAGGCAACGGATTCAAAACCCGTACAGTGTCGGTTCGAGTCCGACCCGGGGCACTTTTCCTTCGATTTCAAGGTCGCAATACGGGCCCCTCCGATGGAGGGGCCTTCGCATTTTTCTGTTGCTTTTCTATTTGGGACTGTCGTCCTCCCCGATGTGATGCACCCGCACCATGTTCGTCGAGCCCGACACCCCAGGAGGCGAACCGGCCGTAATGACCACCGTGTCGCCCTTCTTGCAGCGGCCGTACTTCAGCAACAGCTCATCCACCTGGTCGACCATCGCGTCCGTCGATTCCACGTGCGGGCCCAGGAACGTCTCCACGCCCCAGGTCAGATTCAGCTGCGAGCGCGTGGCCGGTTCCGGGGTGAAGGCCAGCAGCGGGATCGGCGAGCGGTAGCGGGAGAGGCGGCGGGCGGTGTCGCCGGACTGGGTGAAGGCGACGAGGAACCTGGCGCCGAGGAAGTCGCCGATCTCGGCCGCCGCGCGGGCCACCGCGCCGCCCTGCGTCCGAGGCTTGTTCCGTTCCGTCAGCGGCGGGAGGCCCTTCGCCAGGAGGTCCTCCTCCGCGGCCTCGACGATCTTCGCCATCGTCCGGACCGTCTCGATCGGGTACTTGCCGACGCTCGTCTCGCCGGACAGCATCACCGCGTCCGTGCCGTCGATGACGGCGTTGGCCACGTCCGAGGCCTCCGCGCGGGTCGGGCGGGAGTTGTCGATCATCGAGTCGAGCATCTGCGTCGCCACGATGACCGGCTTGGCGTTGCGCTTGGCCAGCTTGATGGCGCGCTTCTGGACGATCGGGACCTGTTCCAGGGGCATTTCGACGCCGAGGTCCCCGCGCGCCACCATGATGCCGTCGAAGGCGGCCACGATGTCGTCGATCGCCTCGACGGCCTGCGGCTTCTCCACCTTGGCGATGACGGGGAGGCGGCGGCCCTCCTCGTCCATGATGCGGTGGACGTCCTCGATGTCGCGGCCGGAGCGGACGAAGGACAGCGCGATGACGTCGAAGCCGGTGCGCAGGGCCCAGCGGAGGTCCGCCTCGTCCTTCTCGGAGAGGGCGGGGACGGAGACGGCGACGCCGGGCAGGTTCAGGCCCTTGTTGTCGGAGACCATGCCGCCCTCGACCACGGTGGTGTGCACGCGCGGGCCGTCGACCGACGTGACCTCCAGGCAGACCTTGCCGTCGTCGACGAGGATGCGCTCGCCGGGGGTGACGTCGCCGGCGAGGCCGGAGTACGTGGTTCCGCAGGTCTCCCGGTCGCCCTGGACTCCCTCTTCAACGCTGATGGTGAAGGTGTCACCGCGTTCAAGGAGTACGGGTCCTTCGGTGAAACGGCCGAGGCGGATCTTCGGGCCCTGAAGGTCGGCGAGGATGCCGACGCTGCGGCCGGTCTCGTCGGAGGCCTTCCGCACGTGCTGGTAGCGCTCCTCGTGGTCGGCGTAGCTGCCGTGACTGAGGTTGAATCGGGCGACGTCCATTCCGGCGTCGACCAGTGCCTTTATCTGGTCGTACGAGTCGGTGGCGGGACCCAGGGTGCAGACGATTTTCGCTCGGCGCATGTTTCGACTCTATGACTTACCGGCGGGTAGAGAATTGGTCGGGCGTGACCACCCAACAACCTTTACATGAAGGGTTATTGACAAGTGTTGAATTGTGCGGCGGGATGCTCCGATGAGCGTTCGAAGCATCCCCCGAAGCACTCCGCGGGGTCGGTTCACAGCTGCGGCGGCGTCATGGTGAATCGCGCGTTCACCTGGGCGTAGACCCGCTGCCGCTGGGGTTCGAGGTCGAGGGGGGCGGCCGCGGCGTCCTCGGTGGCGCCGTACGCCATGGAACGCATCCGCCCCGCGGGGGCGGGCGCCACGGGCTGGGGGTTCTCCGCCCCGATGTCGGCGAGTTCGACCAGGGCGGCGAGTGAGGCGCCCAGCGCCTCCGCGTACTCCCGTGCCCGCTGGACCGCTTCCCGCACCGCCTGCTGCCGGGCCTCCCGGTGGGCCGGCGAGTCGGGACGCAGGGCCCACCAGGGGCCGTCCACCCGGGTGAGGTCCAAGTCGGCGAGCCGCGTGGTGAGTTCACCGAGAGCGGTGAAGTCGGTGAGCTCGGCGGTGATGTGGACGCGGCCGTGGTAGGCGTGGATCCGCTCGCCGCGGCCTTTCTCCTTCAGTTCCGGGGTGATGGAGAAGGAGCCGGTCTCCAGGCGCTCCACCGCGTCGCCGTACGTCTTGATGAGGTCCAGGACGGTGGTGTTGCGGCGCGTGAGGTCGTCGAGGGCGGCGCGGCGGTCCTTGCCGCGGGCGGCGACGGCGACGCCGATGCGGGCGATCTCGGGGTCGACCTCCAGGCGGGCCTCGCCGCGGACGGCGATGCGCGGAGCGGTGGGGGTGCCGTAGGGCACGGCGGGCTGAAGTTCCTCTGAGGGGTCGGTCATACGTCCCACTCTGTCATCGCTTGCTGGGTTACGGCCCCCGTAGGTCATCAGATCGAAACCTGCGGAGTCTGTCGCCGATCGGCATGGGCAGGTCAGAATCTACGCGCGTCAGTGTCCTCGTATCTACGCGCGTTGTTGACCATTCCCCCAGGAGAAGCACCATGCCGTTGAACCGCCGGAAGTTCCTGAAGAAGTCCGCCGTGACCGGGGCGGGGGTGGCGCTGGCCGGCGCGGTGGCTCCGGCGGCGCAGGCCGCGGAGGCCACGGAGGCCACGGAGGCCACGGCGGCGAAGAAGTGCGCCAAGCGGTACGCGCTGACGGTGCTCGGCACGACCGATCTGCACGGTCACATCTTCAACTGGGACTACTTCAAGGACGCCGAGTACACGGACAAGGCCGGCAACGCCCAGGGCCTCGCGCGGATCTCGACGCTGGTGAACCAGGTCCGTGAGGAAAAGGGCCGCTGCAACACCCTGCTGATCGACGCGGGCGACACGATCCAGGGCACCCCGCTGACGTACTACTACGCCAAGGTCGACCCGATCACCGCCGAGGGCGGCCCGGTGCACCCGATGGCGCAGGCGATGAACGCCATCGGCTTCGACGCGGTGGCGCTCGGCAACCACGAGTTCAACTACGGCATCGAGACGCTGCGCAAGTTCGAGGAGCAGTGCGACTTCCCGCTGCTGGGCGCGAACGCGCTGGACGCGAAGACGCAGAAGCCCGCCTTCCCGCCGTACTTCATGAAGAAGTTCCGCGTGCCGGGCGCCCCGGCGGTGAAGGTCGCCGTCCTCGGCCTCACCAACCCGGGCATCGCGATCTGGGACAAGGCCTATGTGCAGGGCAAGCTGACGTTCCCGGGCCTGGAGGAGCAGGCGGCGAAGTGGGTGCCGAAGCTGAAGGCGATGGGCGCCGACGTGGTGATCGTCTCGGCGCACTCCGGCTCCTCGGGGACGTCGTCGTACGGTGACCAGCTGCCGTACATCGAGAACTCGGCGGCGCTGGTGGCGCAGCAGGTGCCGGACATCGACGCGATCCTGGTCGGCCACGCGCACGTGGAGATCCCGGAGCTGAAGGTCACCAACGCCAAGACGGGGAAGACGGTCGTCCTGTCGGAGCCGCTGGCGTACGCGGAGCGGCTGTCGCTGTTCGACATCCAGCTGGTCTTCGCCAAGGGCCGCTGGAGTGTCGAGTCCGTCTCGTCCAAGGTGCTCAACTCGAACTCGGTCGCCGACGACCCGAAGATCACCAAGCTGCTGACGGACGAGCACGAGAAGGTCGTCAAGTACGTCAACCAGGTCGTCGGCACGGCGACCGAGACGCTGACGACGGTCGAGGCGCGCTACAAGGACGCCCCGATCATCGACCTGATCACCAAGGTCCAGGAGGACGTGGTCAAGGCGGCGCTGGCGAGCACCCAGTACGCCTCGCTGCCCGTCATCGCGCAGGCCTCTCCCTTCTCCCGTACTTCGGAGATCCCGGCCGGCGAGGTGACGATCCGGGATCTGTCGAGCCTGTACGTGTACGACAACACGCTGGTCGCGAAGCTGATGACGGGCGCCCAGCTCAAGGCGTACCTGGAGTACTCGGCGGAGTACTTCGTGCAGACGGCGCCGGACGCGGCGGTCGACGTCGAGAAGCTGACGAACGCGAACAACCGCCCGGACTACAACTACGACTACGTGTCGGGGCTGTCGTACGAGATCGACATCGCCCAGGCGGCGGGGTCGCGGATCAAGAACGTGACCTACAACGGTGCCGCGCTGGACGATGCGCAGAAGTTCGTGTTCGCGGTGAACAACTACCGGGCCAACGGCGGCGGCGCGTTCCCGCATGTGGCGTCGGCGCAGGAGCTGTGGTCGGAGTCGACGGAGATCCGCACCCGGATCGCGGAGTGGGTGACCGCGAAGGGTGTGCTGGACCCCAAGGAGTTCGCGTCGGTGGACTGGAAGCTCACGCGGAACGGTACGCCGGTGTTCTAGGCGTCCATGAGCGGTGTCAGCACCTTCGGCCGGCGCGCGGACGGGATCCGGGGCTCCTGCTGTTGCAGGCCGAAGGTGGTGAACGCCGTGCGGGTGGGCAGCCGGTAGGCCTGTTCGCCCGTGAGGGAGTTGAGGATGCCCGCGCTGCGCCAGGCGGCGAGGCCGAGGTCGGGGGTGCCGATGCCGTGGGTGTGGCGTTCGGCGTTCTGGACGTAGACGTGGCAGCCGGAGCCGGTGACGGAGGGGTCCATGACCAGGCGGTACTGGTCGTCGACGCGGGGGCGTTCCTGGTTGTCCCGGCGCAGGTAGGGGTCGAGGCCGGCGAGCAGGCAGTCGAGGGACCGTTCGCGGTAGCCGGTGGCCAGGACGACCGCGTCCGTGGTCAGGCGTGAGCGGGTGTTCTGCTGGAGGTGCTCCAGGTGGAGCTCGACCTTGGTGGTGGCGATGCGGCCGGCGGTGCGGACCAGGACGCCGGGGGTGATGACGGTGTCGGGCCAGCCGCCGTGCAGGGTGCGGCGGTAGAGCTCGTCGTGGATCGCGGCGAGGGTGTCGGCGTCGATGCCCTTGTGGAGCTGCCACTGCGATGCGACGAGCCGGTCGCGGACCGGTTCGGTGAGGGCGTGGAAGTAGCGGGTGTAGTCGGGGGTGAAGTGCTCCAGGCCGAGCTTGGAGTACTCCATGGGCGCGAACGCCTCGGTCCGGCCGAGCCAGTGGAGCCGCTCGCGCCCGGTGGGGCGGCGCCGGAGCAGGTCCAGGAAGACCTCGGCGCCGGACTGTCCCGACCCGATGACGGTGATGTGCTCGGCGGCGAGCAGCCGCTCGCGGTGGTCGAGGTAGTCGGCGGCGTGGATGACGGGGACGGCGGGTGCGTCGACGAGGGGTCTGAGCGGGTCGGGGACGTACGGCTCGGTGCCGATGCCCAGGACGACGTTCCGGGTGTACGTACGGCCGAGCGCCTCGCCCTCGCCGTCCGGGCCGAGCTGGGTGAAGTCGACCTCGAAGACGTCGCGTTCGGGGTTGAAACGGACGGCGTCGACCTGGTGGCCGAAGTGCAGTGCGGGGAGGTTCTCGCAGACCCAGCGGCAGTAGGCGTCGTACTCGGCGCGCTGGATGTGGAAGCGCTCGGCGAAGTAGAAGGGGAAGAGCCGGTCGCGGGCCTTGAGGTAGTTCAGGAAGGACCAGGGGCTGGCGGGGTCGGCGAGCGTCACCAGGTCGGCGAGGAAGGGGACCTGGATGCGGGAGCCGTCGATGAGCAGGCCGGGGTGCCAGGAGAAGGCCGGGCGCCGCTCGTAGAAGACGGCGTCGAGGCCGGCGAGGGGGTGGGCGAGGGCGGCGAGGGAGAGGTTGAAGGGGCCGATGCCGATGCCGACCAGGTCGCGGGGGGTGTCGGGGTCGCGGTGCGGGGGCGTGGGGTGCACCTCGGCCGACGGGTTGGGGTGCGTATCGGCTGGGGGGTTCGACTGCGGACTCATCCGGGAGTGTTTCCTTCCACCAGTTTCAGGAGGGCGGCCAGGTCGTCCGGGCGCGTGCGGGGGTTGAGGAGGGTCGCCTTCAACCACAGGCGGCCGTCTATGCGGGCCCGGCCGAGGACGGCGCGGCCGTCGGTGAGGAGCCTGCGGCGTACGGCGGCGACGGTGTCGTCGCCTGCGTGTGCGGGCCGGAACAGGACCGTGCTGAGGGTGGGCCGGTCGTAGAGCTCGAAGCCGGGGTGGTCGTCGACGAGGGCGGCGAACTCGTGGGCGTTGTCGCAGACCTGCTCGACCAGCCGGCCGAGGCCGGTGCGGCCGAGGGTCCTGAGGGTGACGGCGATCTTCAGGGCGTCGGGCCTGCGGCTGGTGCGCAGGGAGCGGCCGAGCAGGTCGGGCAGGCCCGCCTCGGTGTCGTCGTCGGCGTTGAGGTAGTCGGCGCGGTGGTGGAGCACGGCGAGGTCGCCCGGGTCGCGGACCGCGAGGAGCCCTGCGGCGACCGGCTGCCAGCCGAGTTTGTGCAGGTCCAGAGTGACGGTGTCGGCGGCGTCGAGGCCGGTCAGCAGGTTGCGGTAGCGGTCGCTGAACAGGAGGGCCCCGCCGTAGGCGGCGTCGATGTGGAGCCGTGCGCCGTGGGTGGCGCACAGGGCGGCGATCTCCGGGAGGGGGTCGATGAGCCCGGCGTCGGTGGTGCCCGCGGTGGCGGCGACCACGAGGGAGCCGCGCGGGCCGGGCAGGGCGGTGAGGGCGTCGTCGAGGGCGGCGGGGTCGAGGGTGCCGGCCGGGGCGGGGACGACCACGGGCTCCGGGAGGCCGAGCAGCCATGCGGCGCGGGGCAGCGAGTGATGGGCGTTCGCGCCGTGCACGAGCCGGACGCCGGTGCCGTGGGCTTCTCGGGCGAGGAGGAGGGCGGCGAGGTTGGATTCGGTGCCGCCGGTGGTGACGAGGGCGTCGGGGTGTGCGGTGGCGTTCTCGCCCCCGCCGCCCCTACCCGTCCCATCCTGAAGGGGCGCCGCCCCTTCGACCCCGCCAGGGGGCTCCGCCCCCTGGACCCCCGTCGGCCCCGAAGGGGCCTCGTCCTCAAACGCCGGACGGGCTGGAAAAACCTCCCGCGCGAGCGCCGCCGTCACCAACGCCTCCAGCTCCGAGGCGCCCGGCGCCTGGTCCCAGGAGTCCAGCGAGGGGTTGAGGGCGGAGGCCGCGAGGTCGGCCGCGGTGGCCACGGCCAGGGGTGGGCAGTGGAGGTGGGCCGTGCACAGGGGGTCCGCAGGGTCTGCGGTGGTCTCGGTGAGGGCCCGGACGACCGTGCGGAGGGCATCTGGGTCGCCCTGGCCCGGGAGTACGTCGCCGATCGCGTCCCGTAGGCGCGCGGCCACCGCGTCCGGGCCACCCGAGGGCAGTGGTCCTCCGCGGGCCCTGGTGCCCTCGCTCAGCGCGTCGAGCACGGTGTCGAGCAACGGCCGTAGGGCGTGGGGTCCTTCGGGGCCTGAAGCGAGCGACGACGGCGTGCTCATCGTGTCCTCCCGGGCGCTGGGGCAAGAGGGACTCCCAGCTTGTACCCGGATGCGTGATGACGCCCGAAAAGCCCAACGATCGGAACCCGAAAGGGGGTACTTGCGTGCGGGGAAAGCGTGTCGGGTGCGGCGTGCGGAGGATGGCGAGGTAGGGACCACCGCATCCGACGGACGAAGCAGCGGCCCCTACTTCAGTGCGACCAGGGCGCTAGCCCTCCCGCACCCGCAACGCGCGTGCCAGGTCGTCGAGTTGATCGACCAGCTTGCGCCGCAGCGCCGGGATCGGCTCGCCGTCGCGCAGGCACTCCTCGCCCAGCCGCAGGGTCTCGGCGTCGACGGCGTGGGCCGGGAAGGCGTAGCGGCCGGCGGCGTCGGCGATGGCGGGGCCCCGGCGGGCGGCGACGGCGACCGCGTCCGGGTAGTAGCGGGACACGTACGGCCGTACGAGGTCGGCCTGTTCGGGCTGCCAGAAGCCCTGGGCGGTGGCGGTGAAGAGGTAGTTGGACAGGTCGGTGCCGTCGTCGGTGGCGAACATGGCGGCCCAGGCCTTCGCCTTGGCCTCCTCGTCGGGCAGGGCGGCCCGGCAGCGGGCGGCGCCCTCCTGGCCGGTGGCGCTCGGGTCGCGGTCCAGCTCGGCGGCGATGGCGGCCTCGTCGACGGCGCCCAGGACGGCGAGGCGGCCGAGGACGCGCCAGCGCAGCTCGGGGTCGAGTTCGGGTCCGCCGGGCACGGTGCCGTCGGCGAGCCAGGCGGCGATGGTGTCGGGGTGGGCGGCGACGTCGATGAAGTGCCGTACGGCGATGAGGCGCAGGTCGGGGTGGTCGCCGTCCTCGGTGCGGCGGATGAGGTCGCGGCAGAGGGAGGAGAGGGTGGCCAGGGCGGCGGGGCGCTGCTCCGGGGTGAGGTAGCGGTCGGCGACCTGGGTGGTGGCGAAGGCGAGGACGCCCTGGACGATGGCGAGGTCGGTCTCGTGGGGCAGGTGGGTGCGGGCCGTCTCCAGGTAGGCGGTGGAGGCCAGTTCGCCGTCGCGGACGGCGTCGCGCAGGGCGTTCCAGACGACCGCGCGGGTGAGCGGCTCGGGCAGTCCGGCGAGGTTCTTGCGGACGGTCTCGAAGGACTCGGGGTCGAAGCGGACCTTGGCGTAGGTCAGGTCGCCGTCGTTGAGCAGCAGCAGCGCCGGGCGCTTGCCGATGGGGAGCGGGGCCGGGTGCGGGACGTCGAGCGCGAGGCGGTCGCGCAGGACGAGGTGGCCGTCGTTGTCGCCGAGGTCCAGGTCGTACAGGCCGACGGCGACGCGGTGCGGGCGGCTGCCGGCGCGGTCGACGGTGAGGCTGTACGTGCCGTTCTCGCCGGGGGTGACGGCCGGGGTGAGGGTGTCGACTCCCGTGGTGCGCAGCCAGGTGTCGGCCCAGGCGTGGACGTCGCGTTCGGTGGCGGAGGCGAGGGAGTCGATGAAGTCGGCGAGGGTGGCGTTGCCGAACTTGTGGCGGGCGAAGTGGGTGTTGATGCCGGCGAGGAAGTCCTTCTCGCCGAGCCAGGCCACCAGCTGGCGCAGCGCGGAGGCGCCCTTGGCGTAGGAGATGCCGTCGAAGTTGAGCAGGGCCGCGGCGGTGTCGTGGACCGCTTCGGGGGCGACCGGGTGGGTGGAGGGGCGCTGGTCGGCGTCGTAGCCCCAGGCCTTGCGGGCGACGCCGAAGTCGGTCCAGGTGTCGCTGAAGCGGGTGGCCTCGGCGCAGGTCTGGTAGCCCATGTACTCGGCGAAGGACTCGTTCAGCCAGATGTCGTCCCACCAGCGCAGGGTGACGAGGTCGCCGAACCACATGTGGGCCATCTCGTGGGCGATGACCATGGCGCGGGTCTGGCGCTCGGTGTCGGTGACGGCTGAGCGGTAGACGAACTCGTCGCGGAAGGTGACCAGTCCGGGGTTCTCCATGGCGCCGGCGTTGAACTCGGGGACGAACGCCTGGTCGTAGGAGTCGAAGGGGTAGGGCTCGTCGAACTTCTCGTGGTAGCGGTCGAAGCACGCGCGCGTGACGTCGAGGAGTTCGTCGGCGTCCGTGTCGAGGTAGGGGGCGAGCGAGCGGCGGCAGTGCAGTCCGAAGGGCAGGCCGCGGTGTTCGGTGCGCACGGAGTGCCAGGGGCCGGCGGCGACGGCGACGAGGTAGGTGGAGATCAGCGGGGTGGGCGCGGCCTGCCAGCGGCCCTCGCCGAGGTGTTCGGTGATGCCGTTGGCGAGGACGGACCAGCCCTCGGGAGCCGTGACGGACAGCTCGAAGACGGCCTTGAGGTCCGGCTGGTCGAAGGCGGCGAAGACGCGCTGGACGTCCTCCATGAACAGCTGGGTGTAGACGTAGGTCTCGCCGTCGGTGGGGTCGGTGAAGCGGTGCATGCCCTCGCCGGTGCGGGAGTAGCGCATGGCCGCCTCGACGCGCAGTTCGTGCTCGCCCGCGGTGAGGTTCTTCAGCGGCAGCCGGTTCTCGTCCAGGGTCTCCGGGTCGAGGGGCTGTCCGTCCAGCGTGACGGAGCGCAGCTCGGCCGGCTTGATCTCGACGAACGTGTCCGTGTCCGCGTGGTCCGCGCGCGTGGTGAACCGGATGACGGTGCGGGAGTCGAAGGTCTCGTCCCCCGTGGTCAGGTCGAGTTCGATCGTGTAGCGATGGACGTCGAGGAGCTGGGCACGGATCTGCGCTTCGTCGCGCGTGAGTACGGACATGCAGGACATGCTGCCTGATGCCGCTGACAAGGCACAGGGGCGGATCGGTACGTGCGTTATGTCCGGTCCGCAGGTGGCCTCATGTCCGGTCCGTGCGTCGCCTCATGTCCGGTCCGTCGTCGGCGTCTCCGCCGGGCTGTCGCGCTGCGGCGGGACGCGGGCGTCGGGACGGGGCAGGGTGGCGGGGCGCGGTCCGGGGTCCTCGACGCCGGGGTCCTCCTTGATGAGGGCGCGTAACTCGCGGATCTCGTGCTCCAGTGCGCGGTGGCGACGGTAGGAGTCGTACAGGTAGCGGACCTTGGTGCGCAGCGACCAGGGGTCGATGGGTTTCAGGACCAGGTCGGCGACGCCGAGTCCGAAGGCGGTGGACATCAGCTCCTGGTCCGCGCCGAAGCCGGTGAGCAGGACGACCGGTATGTGCTGGGTCTGTTCCACCCGCCGCATGTAGCGCACCACCTCCAGGCCGCTGACGCCGGGCATCCGGACGTCCAGGAGCAGCAGGCCGACCTGGCCGCGGAGCACCTGCTTGAGCGCTTCGTCTCCGCTGGTGGCACGGGCGAGCCGGTAGCCCAGCGGGGCCAGGGCGCTCTCCAGCGCGTACAGCGTGTCCTCGTGGTCGTCGACGATGAGGATCTTGGCATCCGACGGCATGGCCCGACGTCCCTCCCGCGTGGACATCCAGGGTATGTCCGGGGGCGCTGACGGGGAGTGCGTGTCAGCTGACTTGGAGTGCACAGCGCAGCATGCCCGGCGCGGGCCGCCGTGTCACTCCCCCGGGAGGGCTTGTCGGGGTGCTGTCGTCGCATTCGCGTCGTCCGCCCGCCCGGCCAGGCGCGATCGGCGGCAGGTCCGCGTCAGTTCGCCGTGGGCGCAACGCCGTTGATGGTGTCCTCGGCGATGCTCTCGTGGTGCCTGATCACTTCGGCGATGATGAAATTGAGGAATTTTTCAGCAAATGCCGGGTCGAGCTTGGCGTTCTCGGCGAGGGTGCGCAGGCGGGCGATCTGCCGGGCCTCGCGGGCCGGGTCGGCGGGCGGGAGCTGGTGCTTGGCCTTGAGGTGGCCGACCTGCTGGGTGCACTTGAAGCGCTCGGCGAGCATGTGGACGACGGCCGCGTCGATGTTGTCGATGCTGTCGCGCAGCCGGGCGAGCTCCGCGCGGACGGCGGGGTCGACGTCGCCGGGGGACGGGTTGCTGGTGGTCATGAGGGCCCAGCCTACGGGGCCCCGTCAGGTGGTCGTTCGTTCGATCACGGGTGGGTCGCCGGGGTCGGGGACCTGGTTGCTCCAGCCGCGCGGGACGGTACGGCCCTGCTGGGCGCGGAGGCGGACGGGGGCCCTGCCGACGCGGCGGGTGAACAGGCGGGAGACGCTCCTTGGCGCGGCCCAGGCGGATGCCGAGCAGATAGCCCTTGGGGCTGCAGCCGGCGCCGCGCCGCGCGGCGGTGCGCAGTCCGCGAGGGGCATGCCGTGCCGGGCTGCATGGTCGGCGACCGTGAGCGGCGGGCACGCGTCGCGTGCCAGTGCCTTGAGGGCCTGGTCGCCGTCGGGGCGGGGCCCTGCCGTCGCATTCCCGTCGTCCGCCCGGGGGGCGGGCCCTGCGGCGTCAGGTGCGTGCTCTCGGCGTGCCGGGCGCGGCCCTCGTACTGGTTGTACGTGAGCCCGCGCCCGGTGCGGCGAGTGGGGCACCTCCCACGCCCTCAAGGCAGTGGGCGAGCGTGCATGGCGTCGCGGGGCAGGCCGGAGCCGATGGTGGGCGGGGCCGGAGGAGGTGTGCGTGCTGGAGCCGGCGGAGACGGCCCGGGCGGGGTCCGGCGAGGCGGGTGCCCCGGTGCTCCGGGCCGTCTGACACGGCACCAACTCACCACTGACGCATCAATGCACACCGCAGACCATGGACGCACCACTGACGCACCAGTGCTTCACCGTCGATGCACCCCTGACGCCCCCTTGCTGCGGCGGCTGCCTACAGGGCGTTCGCCGCGCGGGCTATGTCCTTCGCGAAGGTGCTGACCTCCGTGTAGACGCCGGGCACACCGGTGCGGGCGCAGCCGTCGCCCCAGCTGACTATGCCGACCTGGATCCACTTGTTCGCGTCGTCCTTGCGGAACATGGGGCCGCCGGAGTCGCCCTGGCAGGTGTCGATGCCGCCGCGTTGCCAGCCGGCGCACAGTTCCTCCTTCGACACCAGCCGGTCTCCGTAGTGGCGCTTGCAGGTGCGGTCGGCGACGAAGGGAACGGTGGCCTTACGGAGCTTGGTCGTGCCCGTGCCGGCTCCCTCCTGGGTGTCGCCCCACCCGGCGATCGTGAACATGCCGCGGTTGTAGCGGTCCGTGGTGGCGATCTTCAGCGTCGGCTTGTCGATGGGCCGGGCGAGCTTGATCAGCGCCCAGTCCTTGCCGCTGCCGTCGTAACCCGGGGCCACCTTGACCTTGGTCGACTTGACCTTGATCGCGGCGGAGGAGTCGAGGTCGTTGACACCAGCGGTGACGGTGATGCTGGTGTTGTTGCCGGAGCCGTCCATGCAGTGGGCCGCGGTCAGGACGACGTCCTTCTTGTAGAGCGCCCCGCCGCAGCCCATGGAGAGATGGACCATGAACGGGAACTCCGCCTGCGCGGCGGGCGTTCCACCGACGACGCGGGTGGACGCGCCGCCCGGACGGGCGGACGCGCCGTCGGCACTGTGGGACGCGGCGTTCGCGCTGAGGGGCTGGAGGGAGGCGACCGCGAGCGCGACGGCACCGACAGCCGCGCCTCTCTTGGCCAGGGTCATGCCGCTTCTCTTCGGCGAGCTGGGGGTCAACATACGTCCTTTCATGGCGTGTTGAGCGGCCCGCAGTATGAAGATCGGGTGGCATGCTTGACAAGGACGGATCTCACGTCCCCGGCGTGGAACCTCCCCGGGGAAAATCCCCTCACATCCCCGTAGAGTGGAATCGGGTTCAAGGCGTCTTGGGGGTACGGCCGTGGCGAACGGCGGACCGGTCCAGCACGGCTTCCCACACCTGGAGACGGTGCGGGCCTCCATCACCGCGCTCTACAGGCGGCTGTCGTACGACACCGTCCAGACGTTCGCGACCAGCGTGGCACCGGTCGATGTGGCGTTCTGCGACACGGATGATCTGTATCTGGGCGCGCAGCGGGTGGCCCGCGAACTGGTCCGGCACTACCACCTCCCGGACGCCCGCCTGATCGTCAGCTTTCGGGAGATGACGCACGCGGCGAACGTCGAACTCGCCGCCGGGCCCGAGTACTTCGTCGAACTGAACGACCGATTCCGCACCCATCGCCAGGACATCGGGGCGGCGCTCGCCCACGAGGTGATGCACGTGTATCTGCACCGCCTGGGGCTGTCCTTTCCCGGCACGCGGGACAACGAGATCCTCACGGACACGGCGACGACGTATCTGGGGGCTGGCTGGCTGCTGCTCGACGCGTACCGGGAGGACGCGGCGTCCTCGCAGAAGCTGGGGTATCTGACGCCGGAGGAGTTCGGGTACGTCCTCGCCAAGCGGGCGCTGGTGTTCGCCGAGGATCCGTCGGTGTGGTTCACCAGCCCTCAGGCCTACACGGCCTATGAGAAGGGCCTTGCCGAGGCTCGTCGCGATGAGCAGCAGCCTCCGTTGACGGCGGCGGGGTGGGCGGGGCGGCGGCGGTATGCCCGGGATCGGCGGCATGCGCAGGAGCATCACGGGGGCGATGCCGGGGCCGGGGCCCGGCCGGGGGTGCCGTATGCGTTCACGCCGGACGGGCGGGGGCCGTTGCGGGTGTCGTTTCCGTGCCCTACGTGTCAGCAGCGGATTCGGGTGCCGGTGCGGGGGAGGGTGCGGGCGCGGTGCGGGTTGTGCCGGACGGTGCTGGAGTGCGACACGTAGGGGTTCCTCGCCCCCGCCGCCCCTACCCATTCCCATCCCCCAGGGGCTCCGCCCCTTCGACCCCGCCAGGGGGCTCCGCCCCCTGGACCCCCGCTCCTCAAACGCCGGAGGGGCTGACTTACCAGCCCGTCCGGCGTTTGAGGACGAGGCCCCTTCAGGGCCGAAGCGGGGGTCCGGGGGCGGCGGGGGCGAAAAACGCTCACGCCCCGTACACCGCCCCCGGCACCTCCGCCTCCCCCAACAGCTTCAGCACCGTCTCCCCCGCCTCCTCCGGCGTCCACCGCGCCCCCTTGTCCGCACTCGGCCCCGCACGCCACCCCTCCATGACCGTGATCCGCCCGCCCTCCGCCTCGAAGACCCTGCCCGTCACCCCCGCACTCGCCGCCGAACCCAGCCACACGACCAGCGGGGAGACGTTCTCCGGCGCCATGGCGTCGAAGCCGGCTTCGGGGACCGCCATCGACTCCGCGAAGGTGCGTTCCGTCATGCGGGTACGGGCCGCAGGGGCGATCGCGTTGACCTGCACGCCATAGCGGGCCAGCTCGGCCGCCGCCACCAGGGTCAGGCCGACGACGCCCGCCTTCGCGGCGCTGTAGTTGCCCTGCCCGAGCGAGCCCAACAGCCCTGCCCCGCTGCTCGTGTTGACGATCCGGGCGCTCGGCGTACGCCCCGCCTTCGCCTCCGCTCGCCAGTGCGCGGCCGCATGCTTGAGAGGGAGGAAGTGCCCCTTGAGATGGACGCGTACGACGGCGTCCCAGTCGTCCTCGTCGAGGTTGACCAGCATCCGGTCACGCAGGAAGCCGGCGTTGTTGACGAGGGTGTCGAGCCGACCGTACGCCTCGAGCGCGGTCGCAATCAGGGACGCCGCCCCGGCACTGGTCGCGATGTCGCCCCCGTGCGCGACGGCCTCACCGCCCGCCGCACGGATCTCGTCGACCACTTGGTGGGCGGGGTTCCCGACGGCCCCCCGCCCGGCCTGACGTTCGGCACCCCCTTCCCGGGTCAGGCTGTCCCCGGCCCCCGGCCGAGCGCGGCCGCCCTCGCCCACCTGCCCAACCTCACGGACACCACCCACCGGCCCGCCCTCACCCACACCGGCCGCCTCCCCGGCCAGGCGGTCGTCGGCCGCCCTCCGCCCCGGGCCGTCGGCATCCACCCGCCGTACCGAGGCCTCCTCCCCCGACGTGCCGTCGAGCCCGACGCCGAGGTCGTTCACCACGACCTTCGCCCCCTCCGCCGCGAACGCGAGCGCATGCGCGCGTCCGAGCCCCCGGCCCCCGCCGGTGACGACGACGACCCGTCCCTCACAGATCCGGCTCATGTCATGCCTCCTTTCATGACTCCTTGTTGACCGTGGCGGCGTCCAGGAACGCGGGCCGCTCGCCCCCGCCGTGCACGAGCAGGCTCGCCCCGCTGATGTAGGCGGCGGCGTCGGAGGCGAGGAAGACGGCGGCCCCGCCGACGTCGGCGGGGTCGGCGAGGCGGCCGAGCGGGACGGTGCGGGAGACGGCCGCGATGCCGTCGTCACCTCCGTAGTGGAGAGACGACTGCTCCGTGCGGACCATGCCGACGATCAGTGTGTTGACGCGGACCTCCGGGGCCCACTCCACCGCCATCGAGCGGGCCAGGCTCTCCAGCCCGGCCTTCGCGGCCCCGTACGCCGCCGACCCGGGCGAGGGGCGGCCGCCGCTGACGCTGCCGATCATCACGACCGAGCCCCGCGCACGCTTCAGGTGTTCGTACGCGGCCAGGGACGCCGTCATCGGCGCGACGAGGTTCAGCTCGATCACGCGCGCGTGCCGCTCGGCACCCGTGTCCGTCAACCGCCGGTACGGTGTGCCACCCGCGTTGTTGACGAGCACGTCGAGGCGGGGCAGGGCCGCGAAGAAGGACCGTACGGCTTCCGGGTCGCGCAGATCCAGTGCCCTGAACTCGGTCCGGGCGACCGGGACTTCGGGCGGTCTGCGGGCGCAGACCACCACATGTGCGCCGGCCTCGGCGAAGGCCCGCGCTATCCCGGCACCGACACCCCGCGTGCCCCCTGTGACGACCACGACCTTCCCGTCCAGCCCCATGCACGGCTACCCTTCACCTAACAAACGTTTGGTGGAAAGGTAGCTGATGCGGCCATGGGTGTCTCCACCTCGTCCCCGGAAAAGGGGCCCGGAACAGACGGAATCGCCGTCATCACGGTCGACTTCCCGCCCGTGAACGCCCTTCCGGTGAAGGGCTGGTTCGCCCTGGCCGACGCCGTGCGCGCGGCGGGCCGTGACCCGGAGATCCGGTGTGTCGTCCTGACGGCCCAGGGGCGCGGGTTCAACGCGGGCGTGGACATCAAGGAGATACAGCGGGACGGGCCCAGCGCACTGATCGGCGCCAACCACGCCTGCGCGGAGGCCTTCGCCGCGGTGTACGACTGCGCGGTACCCGTCGTCGCGGCCGTGCAGGGCCACTGTCTGGGCGGCGGTATCGGCCTGGTGGGCAACGCGGACGCGATCGTGGCGAGCGACGACGCCACGTTCGGGCTGCCCGAGCTGGACCGCGGAGCGCTGGGCGCGGCCACCCATCTGTCCCGGCTCGTCCCCCACCATCTGATGCGCGCCCTGTACTACACCTCGCGCACGGCGACCGCGGCCGAGCTGCACGCGCACGGCTCGGTGTGGCGGGTCGTGCCGCGCGAGCGCCTGACCGCCGCCGCGCTCGGGTTGGCCCGCGAGATCGCCGCCAAGGACGGGCAGCTGCTGCGGCTGGCCAAGGCCGCGATCAACGGCATCGATCCGGTCGACGTGCGCCGCAGCTACCGCTTCGAGCAGGGCTTCACCTTCGAGGCCGACCTGAGCGGGGTGGCCGACCGGGTCCGTGGCAGGTTCGGAAGGGACGGTGGCTGAGTGAGCGACAAGACGACGACCGCGGAGCAGGTCGTGTCCCGGCTGCGCAGCGGCATGACCCTGGGCATCGGCGGCTGGGGCTCGCGCCGCAAGCCGATGGCCCTGGTGCGCGCCCTGCTGCGCTCCGACGTCACCGACCTCACGATCGTTTCCTACGGCGGCCCCGACGTCGGCATGCTCGCCGCCGCCGGACGTGTCCGGAAACTCGTCACCCCGTTCGTCACCCTCGACTCGATTCCGTTGGAACCGCACTACCGCGCGGCCCGCGAACGCGGCGCCTTCGACCTCATGGAGATCGACGAGGCCATGTTCATGTGGGGCCTGCACGCCGCGGCGAACCGGCTGCCGTTCCTGCCGGTGCGGGCCGGGATCGGTTCGGACGTCATGCGGGTCAACCCGGGCCTGCGGACGGTGACGTCGCCGTACGACGACGGCGAGACCTTCGTGGCCATGCCCGCCCTGCGACTGGACGCGGCCCTGGTCCACGTCAACCGCGCCGACCGGCAGGGCAACGGTCAGTACCTGGGCCCCGACCCCTACTTCGACGACCTTTTCTGCGAGGCCGCGGACACGGCGTACGTCTCGTGCGAACGGATCGTCGACACGGCCGAGCTGACGAAGGAGGCCGCGCCCCAGACCCTGCTGATCAAACGGCACACGGTGAGCGGTGTGGTCGAGGCCCCGGGGGGCGCGCACTTCACCTCCTGCGCGCCCGACTACGCCCGGGACGAGCACGTCCAGCGGGAGTACGCGACCACGCCCTGGGAGGACTTCAGGGCACGGTTCCTCGACGGGGACGAGCAGGCGTACCAGTCGGCCGTTCAGGCCTGGCACAAGGAGCAGCCATGAAAGGCGTCACCCGCGCCGAGTACTGCGTGATCGCCTGCGCGGAAGCCTGGCGGGGCAACGGAGAGGTGCTGGCCAGCCCCATGGGTGTCATACCGTCCATCGGTGCGCGGCTCGCCCGCCGTACCTTCTCGCCGGACCTGCTGCTGACGGACGGCGAGGCGACGCTCGTCCGCCCGGACGGGACGGCCGAGGGCTGGCTGCCGTACCGGCAACACCTCACCCTGGTCACCGGCGGCCGACGGCACGTCATGATGGGCGCGAGCCAGATCGACCGGTTCGGCAACCAGAACATCTCCTGCATCGGCGACTGGGAGCGGCCGGCACGGCAGCTGCTCGGGGTGCGGGGCTCGCCGGTCAACACGCTCAACAATCCGACCAGTTACTGGATCCCCAGGCACTCCCGACGGGTGTTCGTCGAGCGGGTCGACATGGTCTGCGGTGTCGGCTACGACCGCGCGGGCGACGCCCGCTACCATCGCATCCCCCGGGTCGTCTCCGACCTCGGCGTCTTCGACTTCGCCACGCCCGACCACTCGATGCGGCTGGTCTCGCTCCACCCGGGCGTCACGCCCGAGCAGGTCCGGGAGGCGACCGCCTTCGAGCTGTCCCTCCCGGACGAGGTGCCGCAGACCCGCGAACCCACCGCCGAGGAGCTGCGGCTCATCCGCGAGGTGATCGACCCGGGGAACACGCGCGCGCGAGAGGTCGGTGCGTGATGGAGACGGCACTGACCCGGCTGGTCGGGGTCCGCCATCCGATCGTGCAGACCGGGATGGGCTGGGTGGCGGGACCGCGGCTGGTCTCGGCGACGGCGAACGCGGGCGCGCTGGGCATCCTGGCGTCCGCGACGATGACGGTCGACCGGCTGCGTGCGGCGATACGCGAGGTCAGGTCCCGTACGGACGCGCCGTTCGGGGTGAATCTGCGGGCGGACGCCTCGGACGCCGGCGACCGGGTCCGCGTCATGATCGAGGAGGGTGTGCGCGTCGCCTCCTTCGCCCTCGCGCCGTCCCGGGAGCTGATCGCCGAGCTCAAGGACGCGGGTGTGGTCGTCATCCCCTCGATCGGCGCCCGGCGGCATGCCGAGAAGGTCGCGGCGTGGGGCGCGGACGCGGTGATCGTGCAGGGCGGGGAGGGCGGCGGCCACACCGGGGAGGTGGCGACGACCGTGCTGCTGCCGCAAGTGGTCGACGCCGTGGAGATACCGGTCGTGGCGGCCGGCGGCTTCTTCGACGGGCGGGGGCTGGTCGCGGCGCTCGCCTACGGGGCGGCGGGCGTCGCCATGGGCACGCGGTTCCTGCTCACCTCGGACTCGACGGTGCCGGATGCGGTGAAGGAGCGGTATCTGGCGGCGACCGTACGGGATGTCACGGTCACCCGGGCGGTCGACGGGCTGCCGCACCGCATGCTGCGTACGGAGCTGGTGGCCGAGCTGGAGAACGCCGGCCGCGTGAGCGCGCTGTTCCACGCCCTGCGGCGGGCGGCGGGCTTCCGCAGACTGTCCGGACTGACCTGGGCGCAACTGGTCCGAGACGGCCTGTCCCTGCGGCACGGCAAGGACCTGACCTGGAGCCGGCTCCTGCTCGCGGCCAACACCCCGATGCTGCTCAAGTCGGCGATGGTGGACGGCCGTACAGATCTCGGAGTGATGGCCTCCGGGCAGGTCGCCGGGCTGATCGACGACCTGCCGTCGTGCGCGGAGCTGGTGGAGCGGATCATGAAGGAGGCCGAGGAGGCGCGGCAACGACTGACTGGCCTCTGGACAGCACCCTAAGGGGCGCGGGGAACTGCGCGACCAGCCACAACGGCGCCGCAGACGACCAACGACACATCGCGGCACTTTCGTAGTCGCGGCCCTCCCAGTGGAGCGCCCGTCACAGCCTCTCAATGATCGTCACGTTGGCCTGTCCCCCGCCCTCGCACATCGTCTGCAACCCGAACCGCCCACCCGTGCGCTCCAGTTCGTGCAGCAAGGTCGTCATGAGCTTCACTCCCGTGGCCCCCAGCGGATGCCCCAGAGCGATCGCACCCCCGTTGACATTGACCTTCTCCGGATCCGCACCGGTCTCCTTCAGCCAGGCCAGCACCACCGGCGCGAAGGCCTCGTTGATCTCGACGAGATCGATGTCGTCGATCGACAGGCCGGTCTTCTTCAGGGCGTGGGCGGTGGCGGGAATCGGGGCGGTGAGCATGCGGATGGGATCCTCACCGCGCACCGAGAGGTGGTGCACCCGGGCCCGGGGCGTGAGCCCATGCTCGCGCACGGCCCGCTCCGAGGCCAGCAGCATCGCCGCCGCGCCGTCGGAGACCTGCGAGGAACAGGCGGCGGTGATCGTGCCGCCGTCGATGACCGGCTTCAGCCCGGCCATCTTCTCCAGTGAGGTGTCCCGGCGCGGCCCCTCGTCGACGGCGACCTGCCCGTACGGCACGAGTTCCCGCTCGAAGCGCCCCTCGTCGATGGCCCGCAGCGCCCGCCGGTGCGAGCGCAGCGCGAACTCCTCCTGGTCCTGCCGGCTGATCCCCCACTTCGCGGCGATCATCTCGGCGCCGGCGAACTGGTTCACCGGCTTCTCCCCGTACCGAGCCCGCCAGCCCTCGCTGCCCGCGAAGGGACCCGCAGTCAATCCGAGCGGCTCGGCGGCCTGCCGCGTGGCGAAGGCGATGGGGATCATCGACATGTTCTGCACGCCCCCCGCGACCACCAGGTCCTGGGTGCCGGACAGCACGCCCTGCGCCGCGAAGTGCACGGCCTGCTGCGAGGACCCGCACTGCCGGTCGACGGTCACGCCGGGCACCTCCTCGGGCAGCCCGGCGGCCAGCCAGCAGGTGCGCGCTATGTCCCCGGCCTGCGGCCCCACGGCGTCCAGGCAGCCGAAGACGACGTCCTCGACGGCGGCCGGATCCACGCCCGCGCGCGAGACGAGTTCCCTGAGCACATGTGCGCCCAGATCGGCCGGATGGGCCTGGCTGAGCCCTCCTCCGCGCCGACCCACGGGCGTACGGACCGCTTCGACGATGTAGGCCTCGGCCATGGCAACTCCCTCGCAGATAAGGGCACCTCAACGACTATTCACGTACGGCGATCCCGTCCAGCACCATCGACAGGTACTGCCGGGCGATCTCCTCGGGGCTGTGCTGTCCGCCGGGCCGGTACCAGGACGCGGCGACCCACACCGTGTCCCGCACGAACCGGTAGGTGAGCCGGACGTCGAGGTCGGACCGGAAGACCCCGGCCGCGACTCCGCGCTCCAGCGTGGACAGCCAGGCCTTCTCGAACCCGCGCTGTGACTCGGCGAGGAACGAGAACCGCTCCTGCGCCACCAGCTGTTTGTTCTCCTTCTGGTAGATCGCGACGGCGGCGCGGTGCCGGTCGATCTCCCGGAACGACTCCGTGACCAGGGCTTCGAGGGTCTCGCGGGGTCCCAGTTCGGCGCCCAGGACGGCGTCGTAGCCGCCCCAGAGCTCGTCGAGGAAGGTCCGCAGGATCTCCTCCAGCATCGACTCCTTGGAGTCGAAGTGGTAGTAGAGGCTGCCCGCGAGCATGCCCGCGTGGTCCGCGATCTTGCGTACGGTCGTGGCGTTGTAGCCCTGCTCGGCGAAGACCTCGGCGGCGGTGTCGAGGAGTTCGCGGCGCCTGGCGGCCTGAGCGGCGGCGGTCGCGGGCTTTCCGGCGGCGGTCACCTGGGGCTTCTTCTTGGTCGGCACGGGTCCATTGTCGTCCTAGGGGTGCCTGCTGCTGACGGAGACGATCTCTCCGGTCATGTACGACGAGTAGCCCGACGCCAGGAACACGATCACGTTGGCCACCTCCCAGGGCTCGGCGTACCGCCCGAAGGCCTCGCGGGCGGTGAGTTCCTCCAGCAGTTCCGGGGTCGTCACCTTGGCGAGGTGGGGGTGCATGGCCAGGCTCGGCGCCACGGCGTTCACCCGTACCCCGTACTCGGCGGCCTCCACCGCCGCGCACCGGGTCAGCGCCATCACCCCCGCCTTCGCGGCCGCGTAGTGCGCCTGCCCGGCCTGGGCGCGCCAGCCGGCGACGGAGGCGTTGTTGACGATCACGCCGCCGGTGTCCCGCATGCGGCGGAGGGCGGCGCGGGTGCACCGGAAGGTGCCGTTCAGGGTCACGTCGAGGACCTTCGACCACTGCTCGTCGGTCATGTCGACGAGCGGCGATGTCCCGCCGAGGCCCGCGTTGTTGACGACCACGTCGAGCCGGCCGTGCTCGTGCCGGGCCGTGTCGAACAGCGCCTGTACCTGCGTCTCGTCGGTGACATCGCACACCGCGGACGTCACCGCGCCCCCGAACTGCCGGGCCAGCTCCGCCTCGTACTCCTTCAGCCGCCGCGCGTGCGCATCGCTGATCAGCACGCGGGCGCCCTCCTCCAGCAGGCGGCGGGCGGTCGCGCCGCCGATGCCCGCGCCGGCCGCCGCGGTGATGACGGCGGTGCGTCCGGCGAGCAGCCCGTGACCGGGAACGTACGTCGGCGCCTCGACGTTTGTCATGGCAGCACGCTAACCTACCAAACACTTGTTAGGGAAGACCGTTCAGGGCCCCGTCAGGGAAGTTCAGGAAGTTCAGGGACCCGTCAGGGAGGGAGGGCGACCGTGGATCTGACCCACTCCGCCGCCGACGAGGCGTTCCGCGCCGAGGCCCGCGCCTGGCTCCACGCGCGTGTGCCGCCCGATCCGCTCCCTTCCCTGGAGACCGAGGAAGGCTTCGCGGCGCACCGGGCCTGGGAGGCCGAACTGGCCGCGGACCGCTGGTCGGTGGTGAACTGGCCGGCGCGGTACGGCGGCCGGGACGCCACGCCGGTGCAGTGGCTGCTGTTCGAGGAGGAGTACTACGCGGCCGGCGCGCCGGGACGCGTCAACCAGAACGGCATCAGCCTCCTCGCCCCCACCCTCGTCGAGCACGGGACGGAGGAGCAACGCGCGCGCGTGCTTCCGCCGATGGCCACCGGCGAGGTGATCTGGGCGCAGGCCTGGTCGGAGCCGGAGGCGGGCTCGGACCTGGCGTCCCTGCGGTCCAGGGCGGTGCGCGTGGACGGCGGCTGGCTGCTGAGCGGCCAGAAGACCTGGTCGTCCCGGGCCGCCTTCGCCGACCGTGCGTTCGGCCTGTTCCGCAGCGACCCGGACGCCCCGAAGGCCCACCAGGGCCTGACCTATCTGATGTTCGACCTGCGCGCCCCCGGCGTCACGGTCCGCCCCGTCGCCCGCCTCGACGGCAAGCCCGCCTTCGCCGAGCTGTTCCTGGACGAGGTGTTCGTGCCGGACACGGACGTGATCGGCGAACCGGGCCAGGGCTGGCGGATCGCGATGTCGACGGCGGGCAACGAACGCGGGCTGATGCTGCGCTCCCCCGGCCGTTTCCTCGCGAGCGCGGAGCGCCTGCTGGGCCTCTGGCAGGACCGGGGCAGCCCGCAGGACACGAGGAACCGCGTGGCGGACGCCCTGATCGGCGCCCGCGCCTACCAGCTCTTCACCTACGCCGCCGCCTCCCGCTTCCTCGACGGCGAGCCGATCGGCCCGGAGTCCAGCCTGAACAAGGTCTTCTGGTCGGAGTACGACATCGCCCTGCACGAGACGGCACTCGATCTCCTGGGCGGCGAAGGCGAGTTGGCGGACACCGACTGGTCCGAGCGGTACGTCTTCTCCCTGGCGGGTCCCATCTACGCCGGCACCAACGAGATCCAGCGCGACATCATCGCCGAGCGCCTGCTCGGCCTGCCGAAGGGGCGACGCTGATGAGGTTCCTCCTCGACGCCGAGCAGCGGGCCTTCGCCGGATCGCTGGACGCGATGCTGACGGCGGCGGACACACCGGCGGCCGTACGGGACTGGAGCCGGGGCGAGCATGCCAGGGGCCGTGCGCTGTGGTCCCGTATCGCCGACGCGGGCGTGTTCGCGCTGGCGGTTCCGGAGGCGTACGAGGGGCTGGGTCCCCGGCCCGTCGAACTCGCCGTCGCCTTCGTGGAGTTCGGGCGGCATGCGGTACCGGGCCCCTTGGTGGAGGCGGTCACGGCGGCGGCGCTGCTCGCCGGTCTACCGGACCCCGGTCCGGCCAAGCGGCTCCTGCCGGCGCTGGCCGCGGGCGAGACGATGACGACGCTGGCGTGGACGGCACCGTACGCCCCGGACGCCGCACCGTACGCCCTGGACGGCGACGCTGCCACCCACCACTTGGCTCTCTCCTCTCATGGCCTGCGCCTCTCCCCCGGTCATGGCCCCGTACGCCCCTCTCTCGACCCGGCCCGCCGCCTCACCCCCCTCGCGCCAGGCGGCGAGCTGCTCAGCCCGGACCCGCCCGCCGCCCGCGCCCTCGCGCTCGCCCGTCTCGCCACCGCCGCCCAGGCCCTCGGTGTCGGACTCGCGCTCCTGGACAGGACGGTGGCCTACGTCAAGCAACGCACCCAGTTCGGCGCCCCCATAGGCTCGTTCCAGGCGGTCAAGCACCGGCTGGCCGACGCGAAGGTGGCCCTGGAGTTCGCCCGGCCGCTCATCTTCGGGGCCGCGCTCACCATGGCCCCCGCCGATGTCGCCGCCGCCAAGGTCACGGCCTGCGAGGCCGCGTACACCACCGCCCGCACCGCGCTCCAGCTCCACGGCGCGATCGGCTACACGGCGGAGTACGACCTGTCGCTGTGGCTGACCAAGGCGCGGGCCCTGCGTACCGCCTGGGGCGGTCCGGACGTCTGCAGGGCCGACGTGCTCAGTGGTGATCGCCGCTGGTGAGCTCGCGGTACTCCTCCACCGTCGGCTTGGCGATCCGCGTCCGCGGCCCGAACATGGCCTGCGCCAGCCTGGCCCGCACCCGCTGCGCCGGGGCGACGCGGCGCCGGACACCGTTCGCGTCGACGCGCGGGCCGACCTCGTAGGGCGGAGGCTGCTCGTGCTGGGTGAGGGTGAACAGCGACGCCTGCGAGAGGGGTTCGTGGACCTCGGTGTACTCGCCGTGCGGGAGCCGTTTGATGGTGCCCGTCTCCCGGCCGTGCAGCACCTTGTTCCGGTCCCTGCGCTGCAGCCCGAGACAGACGCGCTTGGTCACCAGGAAGGTGACGACCGGCACGACGAAGACCGCGATCCGTACGAACCAGGTGATCACGTTGATCGACAGATGCAGATGCGTGGCCACGATGTCGTTGCCGCCGCCGATCAGCAGCACCGCGTACAGGCTCAGCCAGGCCGCGCCCAGTCCGGTGCGCACGGGCATGTTGCGCGGCCGGTCGAGGATGTGGTGCTCGCGTCTGTCGCCGGTGACCCACGCCTCCAGGAAGGGATACAGGCCGATCGCGAGCAGGATCAGCGGGAAGAGCGAGAAGGGGATGAAGACGCCCGGTACCAGGGTGTGGCCCCAGGCGCTGATCTCCCATCCCGGCATCACCCGGATCAGCCCCTCGGAGAAGCCCAGGTACCAGTCGGGCTGGGCGCCCGTGGTCACCAGGTCGGGGCGGTAGGGCCCGAACGCCCACACGGGGTTGATGCTGGCGACGCCGCCCATGATCGTCAGCACACCGAAGACGAGGAAGAAGAAGCCGCCCGCCTTGGCCATGTACACCGGCAGGAAGGGCATGCCGACGACCGTCTTCTGGTCGCGGCCGGGGCCCGGGTACTGCGTGTGCTTGTGGTAGAAGACCAGGATCAGATGGGCGACGACCAGGCCGAGCATGATCCCGGGCAGCAGCAGGATGTGGATCGGGTAGAGCCGCGCGATGAAGTCCTCCCCCGGGAACTCCCCGCCGAAGAGGAAGAAGGCGACATACGTCCCCACGACGGGGATGGACAGGATCGCGCCGTGAGCGAAGCGCAGGCCCGTGCCGGAGAGCAGGTCGTCGGGGAGGGAGTAGCCGGTCAGGCCGGTGATGATGCCGAGCATCAGCAGGGTCCAGCCGAACACCCAGTTGAGCTCGCGCGGCTTGCGGAAGGCGCCGGTGAAGAACACCCGCATCATGTGCACGAGCATGCCGGTGACGAAGACCAGCGCCGACCAGTGGTGGATCTGCCGGATGAGCAGCCCGCCGCGCACCTCGAAGCTGATGTCGAGCGTGGACTCGTAGGCCCTGGTCATGAGGACACCGTTGAGGGGCTCGTAGGACCCGTGGTAGACGACCTCGTTGGTGCTCGGGTCGAAGAACAGGGTCAGGTAGACGCCGGTCAGGATCAGGATGAGGAAGCTGTAGAGGCAGACCTCGCCCAGCATGAAGGACCAGTGGTCCGGGAAGACCTTGCGCATGTTGGCCTTGGCCAGCGCGAAGATCCCGAGCCGCCCGTCGGCCCAGACAGCGATCTTCTCGCCCTTGCCGGGAGCCTGGCTGCGCACGGCTCCCGCCCCGTCGTTCCCCGATCGTGCGCCGTCCATACGTCGTCGCCTCCCCGTCGGATCAACCACAGGGTGACATGGCCGTACGGGCCGAGCCAACGGTGCGGGCGACCGGGTGAGCGACTGCCGCGAGCGTGGCTGAGCCGCTAACCCCGCACGATTCCCTGCGCCCGAGCCGCCACCAGCCACTTCGGGAACTCGCCGACCAGGCGGTCGTACAACTCGGCGTCGGACACCTTCCGCGGCTCCGCACCGGCGTGGAAGAACCCGGCGTTGTCGACGACCCGCTTGTCCGGCACGGACAGCTCGTCGAGCTTGCGCAGGTAGTCGAACTGCCTGCTCGTCGGATCCCCGAACCCGATGAACTGCCAGAACAGCGGCAGCCGTGCGGCCTTGCACAGGTATCGTTCCGCGGCGAGCTTGTTGATCGGCCCGCCGTCGGTCTGGAAGACCACCAGGGCGGGATCCCGCGACCCGCTGTCCAGGTAGTGGTCGATGACGGCGTCCATCGCCAGGTGGTAGCTGGTCTTGCCCATGTGACCGAGTCCGGCCACGATCCGCTCGATCCGCCCCTGGTGGTCCGCCAGCGCGATCTCGGTCTCGGCGTCGACGTCGGTGGAGAAGAACACCACCGGCACGGTGCCGTCGTCGTCGAGGTGCGCCGACAGCCCGAGCACCCGGTCGGCGAGCGCCTGCACGCTGCCGTCCTTGTAGTACGGCTTCATCGAACCGGAGTAGTCGACCACCAGATAGACCGCGGCCCGCACCCCGTCCAGCCCGTGCCGGTGAAGCGAGACCCCGGCGCTCTTGTACAGGCTGACCAGCGCGGGCGCGGTCTCCTCGACCTTGCTGAGACTGATCGCGGCCATATGGTGTCCCCCTCGTGCTTCTGCTGGTCGCCGAGATTACGGCACCATTGGCCCCGCCTGTCCCTCCGTCCACCCGTGTTCGCTATTTTGTTCGCCGCCGTCCCCACCGGCTCACCGTCCGTCCAGTCCCCTTCGAGGAGCCGGCTGCCGTGGAACCCGAGTCCACCGAGTCCACCGTCACCACCTGCTATCGCCATCCCAAGGTGGAGTCCCACGTCCGCTGCACCCGCTGCGACCGGTACATCTGCCCGGACTGCATGCGGGAGGCGGCCGTCGGCCACCAGTGCGTGGAGTGCGTGAAGGAGGGCGCGCGGTCGGTGCGGCAGGCCCGTACGGTCGTCGGGGGCCGGATCTCGGCGACGCCGCTCGTGACCTCCGTGCTCATCGGGCTCAACATCCTCGCCTACGTGGCCGAGGTGGTGCGTCCGGAGATCCTGGACCGGTTCGCCATGCTGGGCGCCCGGCTGGTCGGGCCGGACGGCGCCTACTACGTCTACGCGGCGGGGTACCCGTCGGACTTCCACGCCGAGGGCGTCGTCGCCGGGCAGTGGGACCGGCTGCTGACCAGCGGCTTCCTCCACTCGCCGCCGACCGAGGGCACGTTCGGGCTGCTGCACATCGTGATGAACATGCTCTCGCTGTGGCAGCTCGGCCGGGTCGTGGAGCCCATGCTGGGCCGGGCCCGGTACCTCGCGCTCTACCTGCTGTCGATGCTGGGCGGCTCGGTGCTCATACTGCTGCTCACCGACCCGCACACGGAAACGGTCGGCGCGTCGGGCGCGATCTTCGGTCTCGGCGCCGCCTACTACGTCCTGGCCCGCCGGGTCGGCGCCGACATGCGCTCCGTCAACCGCTTCATGGCGTTCCTGCTTCTGTGGCTGTTGCTCTCCGCCGGCCTCACGTCCTGGCAGGGCCACCTCGGCGGCCTGCTGACGGGAGCCGCGGTGACGCTCGCCTACGCATACGTCCCGCGCGGCCCGCGCCAGGCCCTGGTCCAGGCGGCCGCCTGCGTGGGCGTGCTGCTGGTGCTGGCGATGGTCGCGTTCGCCAAAGTCTCGGAACTGACCGGCGCGGGGATGGGCCAGTGAGACGTAGACGTACCGGCATCCTGCTCTTCGCGGCCGTCCCCGTCGTCATCACGGCGGCGGCCTACTTCCTCGCTCCCACGGACTCCGCCGACAGCCCGGCGAAGCCACCCGTCTCCGCCGAACAGCAGGCCCGCCAGGACGCCAAGAGCCGGGCCGAGCAGGAGCGCGCCGAGGACGACAAGCTGATCGCGAGCCTGCCGCCGGGGCTCTCCGCGCCGGCCGCCAAGGAGCTGGCCCAGCAGATCGTGGCCAGCGCCGAGAACTCGACCCTGAACTGGCGCGGCGCCTACGGCTACATCGAGGACATCGGCGACGGCCAGGGCTACACGGCCGGCATCATCGGCTTCTGCTCCGGCACCCACGACATGCTCACCCTGGTCGAGAACTACACCAAGGCCCACCCGGACAACGGTCTCGCCAAGTACCTCCCCGCGCTGCGCAAGATCGACGGCACCGACTCCCACGAGGGCCTCGACCCCGGATTCACCGCCGCCTGGAAGGCCGAGGCGAAGGTCGCCGCATTCCGCGCGGCGCAGGACACCGAACGCGACCGCGTGTACTTCAACCCCGCGGTCCGGCTCGCCAAGCTCGACGGACTGGGCACACTGGGCCAGTTCGTCTACTACGACGCGATGGTCTTCCACGGCCCGGGCACCAACGCCACCAGCTTCTACGGCCTGCGCGAACGCGCCCTGCGCGAGGCGAACTCCCCGTCCGAGGGCGGCTCGGAGAAGGCGTACCTGGACGTCTTCCTCGACGTCCGCAAGAAGGCGATGCGGGAGAAGAAGAAGGACATCGACACCACACGCATCGACACCGCCCAGCGCCGTTTCCTCTACGACGGCAACCTCAAGCTCGCCACTCCCCTGGTGTGGCAGGTGTACGGGGAGACGTACAAGGTGCCCTAGTCGCCCTGAGTCAGACGTACGAGACAAAAGCCGCCTCCGCCCTCCATTGACGAAACATCGCGCCTCATCGACGTTAATCACCCCAAGGGGGAACAACGTCAATCAAGGGGGACGCCATGGCAACCGATACGGCCGAACCGGCCGCCGCCGGTTCGGGGTTCGGGCCCTACCAAGTCGGACCGGAGGTGCAGGCGGGCCTCGTCCAGCTGGCGGGCAAGGGGCCGAAGGCGGTGCAGTACACCGAGGTCGACGGACAGCCCGTGTTCGAGGGAGACATCATCCTCGACCTCATCGAGTCCAAGCAGGTCTCCGCCGAGCACGCGGTGGCGCTCGAGGAGAACGGGGTCATCATCCCCGGCCAGCAGTTCCGCTGGGTGAACGGCCTCGTGCCCTACGAGATCGACCCCACCCTGCCCGACCAGGCCCGCGTCACCGGCGCCATCGACCACTGGCAGCGCAACACCCGCATCCGCTTCGTGCAGCGCACAGCCCAGAACCAGGCTCAGTTCCCGGACTTCATCCGGTTCGTCCCCGGCGGCGGCTGCAGTTCGGCCGTGGGCCGGCGGGGCAACGTCCAGCAGATCACGCTGGGCCAGGGCTGCGAACTCGGCGCCGCCATCCATGAGATCGGGCACGCCGTCGGGCTCTGGCACGAGCAGAGCCGGGAGGACCGGGACCAGTTCGTCACCATCAACTGGGCCAACATCCAGCAGGGCATGGCCCACAACTTCAACCAGCACATCACCGACGGCGACGACGTCGGCGCGTACGACTACCACTCGATCATGCACTATCCGCGCTGGGCGTTCTCCAACAACGGCCAGGACACCATCGTGCCCCGGCAGAACGTCGAGATCGGCCAGCGGGTGGGGCTCAGCCCCGGCGACTGTCTCGCCGTACGCACGATGTACGCGAACCTGGAGTCGCCGGCACGCTTCTCCGGTGTGCAGTTCACCGGACGGGTCGCGGCCGGGCAGATCGGGCGCTGGTTCACGCACAGCTGGCCGGCGCACTGGTACGTCCACTGGACGGTCGTGCCGACCGCGCCCGTGGTGGACGGGGACGCGCAGATCGAGTCATGGGTCCAGGTGACCCGGCAGTCGGGTGGACTGCTCAAGTACTTCCTCAACATCCGCAATCTGACCGGCTCTCCGGTCGACATCCAGGCCCGCTACGACGTGCTGGGCTGGGGCGCCAACGCGACCTGACGGGTCCGGGAAACAGGGGGAACCATGCAATCGATGGGAATGCCGGGCGAGTCCGTGCCGGCAGGGTGGGCCGACGCGGTGGACGCCGGTCCGGCACCGAGCCTGAGCGGGGCGCCGGGCGCGCCGGCGGGAACGGTCGTCACCGGGACCGGCAGCGGCATCGGCGGGCCCGAGTTCGCCGGCGCCGGGTACGCGCCGCTGGGCGCCGCACAGAACGGCGGGGGCGTCGCGGGCGTCCCGGCCGCGGAGAGTCTGCAGGACGGCGGGGTCGCACCCGAGGCTCCGAAGGGGGAGGAATCGTGATTCTGGGAGTGCAGTTCCGCGGACAGGTACCGGCGAACACCAGCCGCCGGTGGTTCACCCACAGCTGGCCGGAGGCCTGGCGGGTCGACTGGACGGTCGTCCCGACGTGGCCCATGGTGGACGGCATCGCCCAGGTGGAGTGGAAGGTCCAGGTGGACCGTCAGGCGAGCAACCTGATCAAGTACTTCATCGAGATCCGCAACCTCACGGGCGGGCCGGTCGACATCGAGGCGCGGTACGCCGTGCTCAACTCCTAGCAAACGGGCGTGACATGGCCACTGTCTCCGGGCGGGTGCTCCTCACCCCCGACCTCGGCGCCTTCGAACAGGCGCTGCTGCGGGTGCGGGTGCTCGATGTGACAGTGGCCGACGCTCCCTCGCGGGAACTCGCGGGCACGGTCCAGGACGTCTCGTACGACGGACAGGACACGGTCAGCGTGCCCTTCGAGTTGGCGGCACGCTGGGGGCCAGGGCAACGGGTCGTGGTCGACGCCCACCTCGACCGGTCCGGCAGCGGAGTGGTGGAGAGCGGGGACGCCCTGACCGTGGAGTCGCTGCCGGTGCCGGAGGAACCGGCTCCGGTGACCGTGCGGCTGCGAGCCGTCTGAGAAGGCGACGGCGCCTGCCCATTGTCCGGTCGGGGACTGTGGGCAGGCGCCGTCAGTGTTCCGTACGCCTTTGTACGGGACGTTCTTGAGTGACCGTCAGGCCATCAGCGCGCGGTCGGTCGGCCGGATCGGGGCCGGCAGGTCGCTCGCCCCGGTCAGGAAGCGGTCGGCGCCGCGGGCGGCCGAGCGGCCCTCCGCGATCGCCCACACGATGAGCGACTGGCCGCGGCCGGCGTCACCGGCGACGAACACGCCGGGCACGTTGGTCTGGAAGTCGGCGTCGCGGGCGATGTTGCCGCGCTCGTCGAGGTCCAGGCCGAACTGCTCGACCAGGCCGTTCTCGCGGTCGGTGCCGGTGAAGCCCATGGCGAGGGTGACCAGCTGGGCGGGGATCTTGCGCTCCGTGCCCGGCTTCGGGGTCAGCTTGCCGTCGATGAACTCGACCTCGGTGAGGTGCAGCCACTGGACGTTGCCGTCCTCGTCGCCCTCGAAGTGGGTGGTGGAGACGGAGTAGACCCGCTCGCCGCCCTCCTCGTGCGCGGACGTGACCTTGTACAGCATCGGGAAGGTCGGCCACGGCTGGGCGACCGGGTTCCGCTCGTCGTTCGGGCGGGGCATGATCTCCAGCTGCGTCACCGAGGCCGCGCCCTGGCGGTGGGCGGTGCCCACGCAGTCGGCGCCGGTGTCGCCACCGCCGATGACGACGACGTGCTTGCCCTCGGCCGAGATGGGGGGCGCCACGAAGTCGCCCTCCTGGACCTTGTTGGCCAGCGGCAGGTACTCCATGGCCTGGTGGATGCCCTTGAGCTCACGGCCGGGGACCGGAAGGTCGCGCGCGGTCGTGGCACCGACGGCCAGGACGACCGCGTCGTACCGCTTCTTCAGGTCGGTCGCCTTGAGGTCGCGGCCGATCTCGATGCCGGTGCGGAAGCGGGTGCCCTCCGCGCGCATCTGCTCGATACGGCGGTTGATGTGCCGCTTCTCCATCTTGAACTCGGGGATGCCGTACCGGAGAAGGCCTCCGATGCGGTCCGCGCGCTCGTAGACGGCGACGGTGTGGCCGGCCCGGGTCAGCTGCTGGGCGGCGGCCAGGCCCGCGGGGCCCGAGCCGACGACCGCGACGGTCTTGCCGGACAGGCGCTCGGGGGCCTGCGGCGCGACGTCACCGCTGTCCCACGCCTTGTCGATGATCGAGACCTCGACGTTCTTGATGGTGACGGCCGGCTGGTTGATGCCGAGCACACACGCCGACTCGCAAGGAGCGGGGCAGAGGCGACCGGTGAACTCCGGGAAGTTGTTGGTCGCGTGCAGGCGCTCGGAGGCGGCCGCCCAGTCCTCGCGGTAGGCGTAGTCGTTCCACTCGGGGATCAGGTTCCCCAGCGGACAGCCGTTGTGGCAGAACGGGATGCCGCAGTCCATGCACCGGCTGGCCTGCTTGCTGATGATCGGCAGCAGGGAGCCGGGAACGTAGACCTCGTTCCAGTCCTTCAGGCGCTCCTCGACCGGGCGGGACTTGGCGACCTCACGGCCGTGGTTCAGAAAGCCCTTCGGGTCAGCCATTGATCGCCGCCTCCATCATCTTCTCGGTGATCTCGGACTCGGAGAGTCCCGCCTGCTCGGCGGCGTCCTTGGCGGCGAGCACTGCCTTGTACGTGCTGGGGATGATCTTGCTGAAGCGCTCGACCGCGGTGTCCCACTCGGCCAGCAGCTTCTCGGCGACCGTGGAGCCGGTCTCCTCCTGGTGCCGGCGCACGACATCGTGCAGCCACTGCTTGTCGGTGTCGTCGAGGGCCTCGATGGCGCTGACATTGCCGACGTTGACGTTGTCGACGTTCAGGTCGATCACGTAGGCGATGCCGCCCGACATACCGGCCGCGAAGTTACGGCCCGTCTCGCCGAGGACCACCGCGTGACCGCCGGTCATGTACTCGCAGCCGTGGTCGCCCACGCCCTCGGAGACGACCAGCGCACCGGAGTTGCGGACACAGAACCGCTCGCCCGTACGGCCGCGCAGGTACAGCTCGCCGCCGGTCGCGCCGTACGCGATGGTGTTGCCCGCGATCGTCGAGTACTCGGCGAGGTGGTCGGCGCCCCGGTCCGGGCGGACGATGACGCGGCCACCGGAGAGGCCCTTGCCGACGTAGTCGTTGGCGTCGCCCTCCAGGCGCAGCGTGACACCGCGCGGCAGGAAGGCGCCGAAGGACTGGCCGGCGGAGCCGGTGAAGGTGATGTCGATGGTGTCGTCGGGCAGACCGGCACCGCCGAACTTCTTCGTCACCTCGTGGCCGAGCATGGTGCCGACCGTGCGGTTGATGTTGCGGATCGAGACCTGGGCGCGCACCGGCTGGGCGTCGGTCGCGGAGTCCGCGGCCAGGGCGTCGGCGGCGAGCTTGATCAGCTCGTTGTCGAGCGCCTTCTCCAGGCCGTGGTCCTGGGTGATCAGCTGGTGGCGCACCGCGCCCTCGGGCAGCTCGGGCACGTGGAACAGCGGGGCCAGGTCCAGGCCCTGCGCCTTCCAGTGGTCCACCGCGCGGGTCACGTCGAGCGCCTCGGCGTGGCCGACGGCCTCCTCGATGGAGCGGAAGCCCAGCTCGGCGAGGATCTCGCGGACCTCTTCGGCGATGTACTGGAAGAAGTTGACGACGTACTCGGCCTTGCCGGAGAAGCGGTCGCGCAGGACCGGGTTCTGGGTGGCGATGCCGACCGGGCAGGTGTCCAGGTGGCAGACGCGCATCATGACGCAGCCGGAGACGACGAGCGGCGCGGTCGCGAAACCGAACTCCTCGGCACCGAGCAGCGCGGCGATGACGACGTCACGGCCGGTCTTCAGCTGGCCGTCGGTCTGCACGACGATGCGGTCGCGCAGGCCGTTGAGCAGCAGGGTCTGCTGGGTCTCGGCGAGACCGAGCTCCCAGGGACCGCCCGCGTGCTTCAGCGAGGTGAGCGGGGAGGCACCCGTGCCGCCGTCGTGGCCGGAGATGAGCACCACGTCCGCGTGCGCCTTGGACACACCCGCCGCGACCGTGCCGACGCCGACCTCCGAGACCAGCTTGACGTGAATCCGCGCCTGCGGGTTCGCGTTCTTCAGGTCGTGGATCAGCTGGGCCAGGTCCTCGATGGAGTAGATGTCGTGGTGCGGCGGCGGCGAGATCAGACCGACACCCGGCGTCGAGTGACGGGTCTTGGCGACCCACGGGTAGACCTTGTGGCCGGGCAGCTGGCCGCCCTCGCCGGGCTTGGCGCCCTGGGCCATCTTGATCTGGATGTCGTCCGCGTTGACCAGGTACTCGGAGGTCACACCGAAGCGGCCGGAGGCGACCTGCTTGATGGACGACCGGCGCGCCGGGTCGTACAGGCGCTCCGGGTCCTCGCCGCCCTCACCGGTGTTGGACTTGCCGCCCAGCTGGTTCATGGCGATGGCGAGGGTCTCGTGCGCCTCCTTGGAGATGGAGCCGTACGACATGGCGCCCGTGGAGAAGCGCTTGACGATCTCGCTGGCCGGCTCGACCTCGTCGATGGAGATCGGCTGCCGGTCGGACTTGAAGCCGAACAGGCCGCGCAGCGTCATCAGGCGCTCGGACTGCTCGTTCACGCGCTCGGTGTACTTCTTGAAGACGTCGTAGCGACCGGTGCGCGTGGAGTGCTGGAGGCGGAAGACCGTCTCCGGGTCGAACAGGTGCGGCTCGCCCTCGCGGCGCCACTGGTACTCGCCGCCGATCTCCAGCGCGCGGTGCGCGGGAGCGATGCCGGAGGCCGGGTAGGCCTTGGCGTGGCGGGCGGCGACCTCCTTGGCGATGACGTCGATGCCGACGCCGCCGATCTTGGTGGCCGTGCCGTTGAAGTACTTCTCGACGAAGGCCTCGTCGAGACCGACGGCCTCGAAGACCTGGGCGCCGCGGTAGGAGGCGACGGTCGAGATGCCCATCTTGGACATGACCTTCAGCACGCCCTTGCCGAGGGCGTAGATCAGGTTCTTGATGGCCTGCTCGGGCTCCAGGCCGCCCAGGAAGGTGCCCGCGCGCAGCAGGTCCTCGACGGACTCCATCGCCAGGTACGGGTTGACGGCGGCGGCGCCGTAGCCGATGAGCAGGGCGACGTGGTGGACCTCGCGGACGTCACCGGCCTCGACCAGCAGGCCCACGTGGGTGCGCTGCTTGGTGCGGATGAGGTGGTGGTGGACGGCCGCGGTGAGCAGCAGCGACGGGATCGGCGCGTGCTCGGCGTCGGAGTGGCGGTCCGACAGGACGATCAGACGGGCGCCGTTCTCGATGGCCGCGTCGGCCTCGGCGCAGATCTCCTCTATGCGCGCGGCGAGGGCGTCACCGCCGCCGTGCACCCGGTACAGACCGGACAGGGTCGCGGCCTTGAAGCCGGGCATGTCGCCGTCGGCGTTGATGTGGATGAGCTTGGCCAGCTCGTCGTTGTCGATCACCGGGAAGGGCAGGGTGACCGAGCGGCAGGAGGCGGCCGTCGGGTCGAGCAGGTTGCCCTGCGGGCCCAGCGAGGAGCGCAGGCTGGTGACGAGCTCCTCGCGGATGGCGTCCAGCGGCGGGTTGGTGACCTGCGCGAACAGCTGGGTGAAGTAGTCGAAGAGCAGACGCGGGCGCTCGCTCAGCGCGGCGATCGGCGAGTCGGTGCCCATCGAACCGATCGGCTCGGCGGCCGACTTGGCCATCGGCGCGAGGATGACGCGCAGCTCCTCCTCGGTGTAACCGAAGGTCTGCTGGCGCCGGGTGACCGAGGCGTGGGTGTGCACGATGTGCTCGCGCTCGGGCAGGTCCGACAGCTCGATCTCGCCGGCCTCCAGCCACTCCGCGTAGGGGGCCTCGGCGGCGAGCTCCGCCTTGATCTCGTCGTCCTCGATGATGCGGTGCTCGGCGGTGTCGACGAGGAACATCCGGCCGGGCTGCAGGCGGCCCTTGCGGACGACCTTGGCCGGGTCGATGTCGAGGACGCCGACCTCGGAGCCGAGGACGACGAGGCCTTCGTCGGTGACCCAGTAGCGGCCGGGGCGCAGACCGTTGCGGTCGAGGACCGCGCCGACCTGGGTGCCGTCGGTGAAGGTGACACAGGCCGGGCCGTCCCAGGGCTCCATCATCGTGGAGTGGTACTGGTAGAAGGCGCGCCGGGCCGGGTCCATGGAGTCGTGGTTCTCCCACGCCTCCGGGATCATCATCAGCACGGAGTGCGGCAGCGAACGGCCGCCCAGGTGCAGGAGCTCCAGCACCTCGTCGAAGGAGGCGGAGTCGGAGGCGTCCGGCGTGCACACCGGGAAGATGCGCTCCAGCTCCTTCTCGCCGAACAGGTCGGAGACCAGCTGCGACTCGCGGGCGCGCATCCAGTTGCGGTTGCCCTTGACGGTGTTGATCTCACCGTTGTGCGCGACGAAGCGGTACGGGTGGGCGAGGGGCCACGACGGGAAGGTGTTCGTGGAGAACCGGGAGTGCACGAGCGCGATCGCGGAGGCGAAGCGGCGGTCGGACAGGTCCGGGAAGAAGGGCTCCAGCTGGCCGGTGGTCAGCATGCCCTTGTAGACGATCGTGCGGGCCGACAGCGACGGGAAGTAGACACCGGCCTCGCGCTCGGCGCGCTTGCGCAGCACAAAGGCGCGGCGGTCGAGGGCGATGCCCTCCGACTGGCCGTCGCTGACGAAGATCTGCCGGAAGGCCGGCATCGTCGAGCGGGCGGTGGCACCGAGCAGCTCGGGCGCGACCGGCACCTCGCGCCAGCCGAGGACCGTCAGGCCCTCCTCGCCGGCGATCGTCTCGATCTGCGAGACGGCCTCGGCCGTCCCGTCCTCCGGCAGGAAGGCGATACCGACGGCGTAGGCACCGGCCTGGGGCAGCTCGAATCCGGCCACCTCACGGAAGAAGGCGTCCGGCACCTGGGAAAGGATGCCCGCGCCGTCACCCGAGTCGGGCTCGGAGCCGGTGGCGCCGCGGTGTTCGAGGTTGCGCAGAACGGTCAGCGCCTGCTCGACCAGCGCGTGGCTCGCCTCGCCGGTGAGGGTGGCCACGAAGCCGACGCCACAGGCGTCGCGCTCGTTGCGGGGGTCGTACATACCCTGCGCAGCAGGGCGAGCATCCATGAACGACCAGTTCTGGCCATTCGCGGAGTGCTGGGACGGCTGGCGCGGCGTACGCATCGGCTCTCCCGTCGTCGTCTATCTGGCATATGCAAGTGCCGAGGGACGACGTTGGCCCTCTGCGTGATCGCAAAATTTCGTGCAGGTTACATGATGGAGCGGTTCTCGGGAATCGGGATAGTCCGTTCCAGCATGCGGACGCCACGGCTTGCGGCGGGGGTACCGCGCACATGGCTTGAAGTATGTGGGGACCGAGCGGGACAGGTCGATGTCCGTCGATCCAAGGGGCGGAGGGGGCGCCGTCGCCCACCCCGCGAGTGCGCCGCAGGCGTCATTGCCCACAGCGCTTACGGCTCATGCCCGGTGGTTAAGCATTCGAAACCAGCGAGTAACGGCTACTTATGCGGCCCATCGCATAAGTGCCAGCCGAACTATCCTACGGCCGTCCCGAAGAAGCTGCCCAGGGCGTACGTCACACCGGCCGCGGCACCACCGAGCGCGAGCTGCCGCAAGCCGCTGAACCACCAAGTCCGCGCCGTCACCTTGGCCACGATGGCACCGCACAGGAACAGCCCGGCCAGCGCGACCAGCACGGCCGGCCACAGCGCGGTCGCACCGAGCAGATACGGCAGTACGGGCAGCAGGGCGCCCAGCGCGAACGAACCGAACGACGACACGGCCGCGACCAGCGGCGACGGCAGATCGCCGGGGTCGATGCCGAGCTCCTCGCGGGCGTGGATCTCCAGGGCCAGCTCGGGATCGCGGGAGAGCTGCGCGGCCACGGCCCGGGCGAGGGCCGGCTCGACACCCCGGGCCTCGTAGAGCGCCGCCAGCTCGGCCTCCTCGTCCTCCGGGTGCTTTCTCAGCTCCCGCCGCTCGACGTCCAGCTCGGCCTCGACGAGTTCGCGCTGCGAGGCCACGGAGGTGTACTCACCGGCGGCCATGGAGAAGGCGCCGGCGGCCAGCCCGGCGAGTCCGCTCAGCACGATGGTCTGATGACTCACCGCCCCGCCCGCGACACCGGTCATCAGGGCGAGGTTGGAGACCAGGCCGTCCATCGCCCCGAACACGGCGGGGCGCAGCCAGCCGCCGTTCACATCCCGGTGCGTGTGGTTGTCGCGGTGCGCCACATGCAGCGCCGCCTCGGTCTCGATGATGGCCATTCGGGTCCCCCAGGAAGCTAAGCCAAAGCTAAGTTTGGACGAGTTCTACTCTTCGACAACACGCAATCTACGCCCCCCATTCCCCTTCCGCCAGCAAGGAAAGGCTGGGCTAACCTGCAGCTTTACCTTCTTTGCTCATCCGTGAGTGGTGGTGCACATATGTCGACCGGGTGACACTGACGCCCGCCACGCACCCCTGAACCCCTCTCGTGGGACACATCCGCAAAGGGTTCCGCGCTCTCGCTGGAACCCCCGGAGGAAGAGGCCGCGTATGGCATCGATCGCCTGCACTCCCTCGGCCCCACCGCCCGGGCAGGCCGCCGAACTCCGCGAACGGGCACGCGGAGCGCTGCTCGGCCTCGCCGTCGGGGACGCCCTGGGGGCGCCCGCGGAGAACATGAAGCCCTCCGAGATCCGCGCCCGCTGGGGCCGTATCACCGGCTACGTCGCCGAGAAGCCGGCCGGTACGGACGACACCGAGTACGCGATCTTCTCCGCCCTGCTGCTCGCCCGGCACGGCTCGGCCCTCACCCCGGCCCATGTCGAGGCGGCCTGGCACGAGTGGATCGCGGACCGCGACGAGGGCCCGTTCCGGGGCGCCGGCTTCAGCGAGCGCGGCACGCTGGAGAACCTCCGCCGCGGCCTCGCGGCCCCCATCTCGGCCCAGCACCGCCACGCCTGGAGCGACGGCCTCGCCATGCGGGCGGCCCCCTTCGGCGTCTTCGCGGCGGGCCGCCCGGCGGAGGCGGCCCGTCTGGTGGCCATCGACGGCTCGGTCAGCCACGAGGGCGAGGGCATCTACGGCGGCCAGGCGGTGGCGGCGGGCGTGGCGGCGGCGATGGCGGGGGCGCCGACGATCGCGGTGGTGGCCTCGGCACTGGCCGTCGTCCCCGAGGACTCCTGGACGGCCCGCTCGCTGAGGCGCGCCGTGGCGGTGGCCCACCGGGGCGAGCGCGCCGTCCGCTCGGCGGTCGTCGTCGGCGGCTACCCCTGGACCGACCTGGCCCCCGAGGCGGTCGCCCTGGCCTTCGGCGCCTACGCGGCAGCGGACGGCGACTTCGTCCAGGCAGTGCTGACGGCCGTCAACATGGGCCGCGACGCCGACACGACGGCGGCCGTGGCGGGCGCCCTGGCCGGCGCGACACAGGGAGAGTCGGCGATCCCGACGGAGTGGGCGGCGGCGATCGCCCCGGCGCGGGGGAGCTGCCTGCCGTCGATGGCCGGCCATCACGTGCTGGACGTGGCGGAGTTGCTGGTGCCGGGGGAGGGCGGGAAGTGGGGGGTCGGGAGATTCGTACCGGGTGAGGCCCCGGCGCCGCGCGAGGGGGTACGCCGATGAGACCGCCCACCCCGTGGGACGAGGGCACGCCGACTGCGGCACCGCCGGACGCCGATCCCCTGCCCCTCACCCAGCCGACCGCACCCGGGGCCGCCGACGGCGAGGAACCCCCACAAGGGCCATCCACACCCCCCAACGGCGAAGACACCGCACCCACCCCCGACAACCAACCCGCACCCGCCAACGGCGAGAACGCCCCACTGGGGCCACCCGCACCCGACGACGGAAGTCGCACGGGTGGTGCGGGTGGGAACGACCGGGCCGATGGCGAAGCCGAGGCCGTTGACGCCGCACCCCTGCCGCAGGCGCCCCGCGAAGCCGAGGCCGGTCAACGAGTCCTCGGCCTCCTGCTCGGCCTGGCCGCAGGCGACGCCGCCGGCTGGCCCGCCGCCCGCCACCGAGCCGCCCGCATGCCCGACTGGACCCGCCGCCTCACCCGCGAACTCGACACCTTCGCCGAACACAACGCGACCACCACCCTCCCCGTCCCCATCGCCCTGAACCAGCCCCCCGAACCCCTCCGCCTGGGCCCCTCCGACGACGCCGAATGGGCGGCCTTCGCCGCAGAGGCCGTACTCCGCGCCGGAGACGACTCCGCCCTCGGCGACCTGAGCCGAGAACGCCGCACCCGAGCCGCGATCGACCTGACCTGGACCGCCGTCGCCGACGAAGTCGCCGCCGCGGCGGACCGCGCCCCCGAGGTCGAGTCGGCGATCATCCCCCTGCGCGCCCGCATCTCCGTCCGCGCCGGCCTCGGCAACCTCGCCACCGGCCTGCGCCCACCCGCCACCGGCCACGACAACCCGCACTACTTCGACGACGCGGCCTGCGTACGGGCCTGCGTCCTGGCCGTCGCCCACCCCGGCGATCCCAAAGGCGCCGCCGACCTCGCCGAGTTCGACGCCCGCTACACGCAGGACGGCGACGGCGTCCACGGCGCGAGGGCGATGGCGGCGGCCCTCGCCCTCGCCCTGACCGGCGCCGACACCGAGGCCTGCGTACGAGCCGCGCTCACCGAGCTGCCCGAGGAGACGGAGATCGGCCGCAACGCCCGCCACGCACTGGAGCTCGCACGCGGCGCCGACAGCGCCTTCGCCCTGATCCCCCTCCTCGAACACCAGATCGTCGACCACGTCTACAGCTACGGCATCGCCGCGGCCGAAACGGTCCCGGTGGCCCTGGCCCTCGCGGTCGCCGCGGACGGCCGTATCGCCGAGGCGGTCCCCGCCGCCGCATGTCTCTCCCGGGTCGCGGACTCGGCACCGGCCCTGGCCGGCGCGCTGACGGGCGCGCTGGGCGGCGGTACGTCGATCCCGGCGTCCTGGCGCGACACCTGCCGCACCCTCTCGGGCTGCGTACTCCCCCGGCTCACCGGCACGGACCTGGTGGAACTCGCCGAACTCCTGGAAGCCGCACAACCGGCCCGACCAGGAGGATGATTCGGGGCATGACGCCCAAAGCAGAAGAAAGCAGTGGCCCGCGTCTCGACGAGCGGATCACCGGCGCCCTGGTCGGCGCGGCGGTCGGCGACGCCCTCGGCGGCCCGGTGGAGGGCTACTCCCCCGACCAGATCCTTCAGCGCCACGGCGGCCGCGTCCACGGCATCGTGGGCCCCTGGAACGGCGACGCCTGGCGCACGGCCCGTCCCATCGCGCCGTACCACAAGGGCGACGGCCACGTCACCGACGACACCCTGCTGACCCATGCGCTGGTCCGTGTCTACGCGGCGGTCCGCGACCACCTCGACGCGTACGCGATCGCCGACCACCTGGTCCCGGACCTGATGACGAACCCGCGCTGGATCCCGGAACTGGAGACGGAGGCCCTCCCCCTCCACCGCGTCTTCCTGGCGGAGAAATGGCTGGTGGCCCGCCTCCACTACGGCCACGTGGACCCCCGCGAGGCGGGCGTCGGCAACATCGTCAACTGCGGTGCGGCGATGTACATGGCCCCGGTCGGCCTGGTCAACGCGGCCGACCCGAGGGCCGCGTACGCCGAAGCACTGGACATCGCGGGTGCCCACCAGTCGTCGTACGGCCGTGAGGCGGCGGGCGTCTTCGCGGCGGCGGTGGCGGCCGCGTGCGCCCCCGGGGCGACCCCGGACTCGGTCGTCTCGGCCTGTCTGTCGCTGGCGAAGGACGGCACGAGGGCGGCGATCGAGCAGGTCTGCGAGACGGCAGGCCGCTGCTCGGACGTCGAGTCGGCACTGGCCGCGCTCCGTACGGCGGTCACCCCGTACGACACGGTGGGCCCCGACTACCGCCGCCCCTCCCTCGGCGCCCGCCGCCCCTCCCGCCTGCACGCCATCGAGGAACTCCCCGTCGCACTGGGGATGCTGGTGGTGGCGAACGGCGACTGCCGCACAGCGGTCCTGGGCGCGGTGAACTACGGCCGCGACTGCGACTCGATCGCCACGATGGCAGGCGCCCTGGCCGGCGCCCTGGGCTCACCGGTCCCCGAGGACTGGTCGAAGACGGTCGCGGAGGCCAGCCGCCTGGACCTGTGGGAACCGCCCCGCACGCTCACCGAGGTGACGAGGGAGATCCACGCCCGCGACGTACAACGACGCCGCGCCCACGAGGCGGCCTTCACCACCCTGGAAGGCCGAGGATGCTCCGACTGACCTGGGTCCAGCCGGAGGACCTCCTGGGCCACGAACTCCGCCAGGCGACCCTGGACGGCCGCGAGCCGTCGAGGATCGCGGAGAGATGGAGAGCGGCGGGCGGCTCGGAGGCACCCCTGCGCGCGGGCGCATCACCGGAACCGGCGTCACGCTATCTGCGCCAACTGGCAGAGGACTTGCTGGACGAACTGGCGGACCTGCCTAGTAAGTTGGCGGACCAGGAACCCACCGACCTGGCCCGGATCAAGGCCAACTCCCCAGCCTGGTCAGCCCTAACTGCGGGCAGTCGTGCCGCTGGGGCGGCACGGGTGGGCGCAGGCGGCACCCCGCAAGCGCGGGCGAGCGTCCCCACCCCCACAGCAACCCCCGCCCAGGCCCGCCTGGAAGCCGCCTGGCTGGGCCGGGCAGTCGGCTGTCTCCTCGGCAAACCCGTCGAAAAGCTCCCCCTCGAAGCCATCCGCCAACTGGCCAGATCGACCGGCAACTGGCCCCTGACCACGTACTTCACAGCCAAGGGAGTCCCTGAGGAACTCACCTCGAAATACCCCTGGAACCGCCGCTCGGCCACCACCTCCCTCGCCGAGAACATCGACGGCATGCCCGAGGACGACGACCTCAACTACCCCCTCCTCAACCTCCTCCTGCTCCAACGCCACGGCAAAGCCTTCACCACCACCGACGTAGCCCGCCTCTGGCTCGACGAACTCCCTCCCGGCCGCACCTTCACAGCGGAACGCATCGCCCACCGCAACCTCCTCCTCGGCATCGAACCCCCGCACACGGCCCGCCACCGCAACCCCTTCCGCGAATGGATCGGCGCCCTCATCCGCGCGGACGTCCACGGCTGGACCAACCCCGGCGACCCGGCCGCCGCAGCCGAACAGGCCCACCGCGACGCCACCCTCACCCACACCGCCAACGGCGTCTACGCGGCGATGTTCACGGCGGCGGTCATCGCCCAGGCGGCGACAGCGACCGGCCCCCACGCCATCCACACCTGCCTGAGCACCGGCCTCACGGTGATCCCCCCGGACTCCCGCCTGTCCCGCGCCGTCCGCCACGCCATCCAACTGGCCCGGGCCCACGAGGACTTCGACACGGTCGTCGACACACTCCACGCCCTCTACTCCCCCACCCACCACTGGGTCCACGCCATCCCCAACACGGCCCTGATCACCGCCGCCCTCACCCACGCGAACGGCGACTTCACCGGCTCCATCTGCCGTGCCGTGTCGGGCGGCTGGGACACCGACTCCAACGGCGCGACCGCAGGCAGCGTCGCCGCCCTCCTCGCCGGCACCCCCACCGCCCTCCCCGACCGCTGGACGGCCCCGCTCAAGAACCGCCTCACCACCTCCATCGCCGACTTCAACGGCACCGGCTTCGACACGCTGGCCCACCTCACCCAGGAACTCACCGAAGAAGTCACCACCCGACTCACCCACTTGGAGGCCACTCGCCCATGACCGGCATCGTCGTGCTCGGCAGTACGAACATGGACCTCGTCACCTACGTCGAAAAGGCCCCACAGCGCGGCGAGACCGTGACGGGACGGGAGTTCCGTACGATCCCCGGCGGCAAGGGCGCCAACCAGGCGATCGCGGCGGCCCGCGCGGGCGGCGACGTCATGATGATCGGCGCCGTCGGCAACGACGCCTTCGGCACCCACCTGCGCTCCACCCTCGAACACTCCGGCGTGGACACCGACGACCTCCGCACGGTCGAGGGCCCCTCCGGCACCGCGCACATCGTCGTGGACGACGAGGGAGGCAACGCGATCGTCGTGATCCCCGGCGCGAACGGCACGGTCGACCACCTGAGCCCCGGCGACGAAGGCGTCATCGCCTCCGCCGACACCCTGCTGCTCCAACTGGAGATCCCGCTGCCCGCGGTCGTCGCCGGCGCCGAGGCGGCCCGCCGCCACGGCGTCCGTACGGTGCTCACCCCGTCCCCCGCGCAGCCGCTCCCGGACGAACTCCTGGTCGCCGTCGACCTGTTGGTCCCCAACGAGCGCGAGGCCACCACCCTCACCGGCCGCACCGATCCCCGCGAGGCGGCCATCGGCCTCCTCGACCTGGTGCCGGAGGTGGTCGTCACCCTGGGGGCGGCCGGCAGCCTGTACGTCGCCCGCGGTGCCGATCCCGTGACCGTACCCGCCCCGGAGGTGACCCCCGTCGACACCACCGGCGCCGGCGACACCTTCGTGGGCGCCCTCGCGGTGGCCCTGGGCGAGGGCCGGCCGATGCGGGAGGCGCTGGCCTGGGCGGCGGCTGCGGCCGCGCTGTCGGTCCAGCGCGAGGGCGCCTCGGCGTCGATGCCGTACCGCCCCGAGATCGAGGAACGGTACGCCTCATGACCGAGCCCGACACCGAACCCCGCACCGCGCCCGACACCCGCTCCCGTCCCCCCGTTCCCCTGACCGGCCTCCGCGTCCTCGACCTGGCCACCCTCTTCGCCGGCCCCCTCGCCGCCACGATGCTCGGCGACTTCGGCGCGGAGGTCATCAAGGTCGAGCACCCCGAGAAACCGGACCCCTCCCGCGGCCACGGCCCGTCGAAGGACGGCGTGGGCCTGTGGTGGAAGGTCCTGGGCCGCAACAAGCGCACGATGACCCTGAACCTCTCCAAGCCCGGCGGCCGCGCCACCCTGCTCCGCCTGGCCGCGACCGCGGACGTCGTCATCGAGAACTTCCGCCCGGGCACCCTGGAGAAATGGGACCTCGGCTGGCCCGAGCTCTCCGCCGCCAACCCCCGCCTGGTCCTCACCCGGGTCACCGGCTTCGGCCAGTTCGGCCCCTACGCCCACCGCCCCGGCTTCGGCACCCTCGCCGAGGCGATGAGCGGCTTCGCCGCGCTCACCGGCGAACCGGACGCGCCCCCGACGCTCCCGCCCTTCGGCCTGGCCGACTCGATCGCCGCCCTCGCGACCGCGTACGCGGTGCTGACGGCACTGGCCGCCCGCGAGCGCACCGGCGAGGGCCAGGTCGTCGACATGGCCCTCATCGAGCCGATGCTGCTGGCCCTCGGCCCCCAGCCGACCTGGTACGACCAGCTGGGCTACGTCCAGCAGCGCACCGGAAACCGCTCCGCCAACAACGCCCCGCGCAACACCTACCGCACCGCGGACGGCACCTGGGTCGCCGTCTCCACCTCCGCCCAGTCGATCGCCGAGCGCGTGATGCGCCTGGTGGGACGCCCGGACCTGATCGACGAACCCTGGTTCGCGACGGGCGCGGACCGGGCCCGCCACGCCGACGTCCTCGACCGGGCGGTCGGCGACTGGATCGCCCGCCACACCCGCGCCGACGTCCTCGCGGCCTTCGAGAAAGCGGAGGCGGCGGTCGCCCCGATCCAGGACGTCCGCGACGTGATGACGGACCCCCAGTACGCGGCCCTCGACACGGTCACCACGGTCGACGACCCCGAACTCGGCCCCCTGCGCATGCAGAACGTCCTCTTCCGGCTCTCCGCCACCCCCGGCACGATCCGCTGGGCGGGCCGCCCGCACGGCGCGGACACCGACGAGATCCTCACCGGCCTGGGCCTGACCCCCGGCGAACTTGTGGCCCTGCGCGAGGAGGGCGCCCTGTGACGGTCTGCCCCCTCACCTGGCTGTACGCGCCGGGCGACCGGCCCCGGGTGGTGGCGAAGGCGCTGGTCTCCGGAGCGGACGTCGTCGTGATCGACCTGGAGGACGCGGTCGCCCCCGAGCGCAAGGACTACGCCCGTGAGGCCACCGCCGAGCTTCTCTCCCAGCCGCAGCCGGTGCCCGTCCACGTCCGGGTGAACGCCCTGGACGGTCCGCTGGCACCGGCGGACCTGTGGGCGGTGGCCCACCTGCCGGGCGTCTCGGGCCTCCGCCTCCCGAAGGTGACATCGGCCGAGCAGATCACCGGCATCGTGGAGACCCTCGGCAGGACACCCCCGCTGTACGCCCTCCTCGAAACAGCCGTCGGCATCGAACACGCCTACGCGATCGCCTCCGCCCATCCCTCCCTGCGCGGTGTCTCCCTGGGCGAGGCGGATCTACGGGCCGACCTGGGCGTACGGGAGGACGCGGGCCTCGACTGGTCCCGGTCGCGCGTCGTCGTGGCGGCCAGGGCAGCCGGACTGCCCCCTCCACCGCAGTCCGTCCACCCGGACATCCGAGACCTGGAGGGCCTGGCGGCGTCCTGCGCCCGCGGCCGCACCCTCGGCTTCCTGGGCCGAGCGGCCATCCACCCCCGCCAGCTCCCGGTGATCGAACGCGCCTACCTGCCCACGGAGGAGGAACTGCAGCAGGCGGAAAGAATCATCAAGGCAGCCGCAACAGAACACGGCGCCCAGGCGCTGCAGGACGGAACCTTCATCGACGCGGCGGTGGTGACAGCAGCGCACAGAACCTTGTCCTTGGCCCGTCGACGCTGACCCCCCTCTTTACACAACGAGGGCGCCCGGACAATTCCGAGCGCCCTCATCGCCGTAGAACCAAGCCTCACGTCTTCTTCGAAGACCCGGCCTCGTCCTTGGCGTCGTCCTTCACGTCGTCCTTCACCTCGGCATCGGCCTCACCGTCGGCAGCGTCGGAAGCCTTGTCCGCGTCGGAAGCCTCACCCTCGCCGTCGGCTCCACCGCCGGAGGCACCCGGCTCCACGACGGCTTCCCGGCCCGGCCGCGTCCTCGCCGACACGATGAGGTAGATCACCGCCAGCAGGAACACGATCAGCGCGGTCCAGACGTTCAGCCGCACGCCCAGGATGTGGTGGGCGTCGTCGACCCGCATGTACTCGATCCAGGCCCGGCCCGCGCAGTACGCGGCGACGTACAGCGCGAACGCCCGCCCGTGCCCCAGCTTGAAGCGGCGGTCGGCCCAGATCACCAGCAGCGCGACCCCGATGCACCACAGCGACTCGTACAGGAACGTCGGGTGGTAGTACCCCGGCTCCCGGCCGTCCACCGAGGACGTGATGTGCAGGGCCCACGGAAGATCCGTCTCCCTCCCGTACAGCTCCTGGTTGAACCAGTTGCCCCAGCGTCCGATCGCCTGCGCGAAGGCGATGCCGGGCGCCACGGCGTCGGCGTACGCCGGCAGCGGGATGCCACGGCGCCGGCAGCCGATCCAGGCGCCCAGCGCACCGAGCGCGATCGCGCCCCAGATGCCGAGGCCGCCCTCCCAGATCTTGAAGGCGCCCACCCAGTCACGGCCCTCGCTGAAGTACAGCTCGTAGTCCGTGACGACGTGGTAGAGCCGGCCGCCGATGAGGCCGAACGGCACGGCCCAGACCGCGATGTCGGCCACCGTGCCGGCCCGCCCGCCCCGGGCGATCCAGCGTTTGTTGCCGAGCCAGACGGCTACGAAGACACCGATGATGATGCAGAAGGCGTAGCCGCGCAGCGGAATGGGACCGAGGTGGATCACCCCGCGCGACGGGCTGGGAATGTAGGCAAGTTCCATGGCAAGGTCGACGCTACCCTGCCGGGCGGGGCCGATGGCAGGCAGCCCGGCTACGGGTCCATAACGGGCAGCTCCCCGGGCAGGATCTGCCCGCCGGAGCTCATCCCTTGGCGGCCTCCTCCACCATCTGCTTCAGCTTCGCCGGCGTCATCGTCTGGTCCTGGTAGATGTTCTTGCCGTTCAGCAGCACCGTCGGCGTCCCGCTGAAACCGCCCTTCTGGAATGCCTCGTTGGACTTGCTGACCCAACTGTTGTGCGTGCCGTCCTCGACGCAGGTGCGGAAGGCGGGCGTGTCCAGGCCCTTCACCTTGGCCGCGAGCTCCAGCAGCTTGCTGTTCTTGGCGAAGGCGTCGTCGACCTCCGGCGGCTGGTTCTGGTACAGCACGTCGTGGTACGGCGTGAACTTCCCGGCGTCCTGGGCGCAGGCCGCGGCATTGGCGGCGTTGCGGGAGCCGGTGCCGCCCATGTTGCCGTCGATGAGCGTCGCCAGGTGGTACTCGACCTTGAGCTTGCCGGAGTCCGTCAGCTCGTGGATGGTCGTCCGGTACGCGTCCTCGAAGGACTTGCAGGCCGGGCAGCGGAAGTCCTCCCAGACCGTGAGCGTCGACTTGGCGCTCGCCTGGCCCACCGGGATCGCGAGGCCGTCCTTGCCCTGCGCCCCCGAGGGTCCCACGACCGGCCCCGCGGAGTCACTGCCGCTGTCCTTGCCGGCGTTCGCCGCCACGACTCCGATCACCGCCGCGAGTCCCAGGACGCAGACCACGCTCGTGCCGACGATCAGCGCACGGCGCCGCTTGTCGGCGGCCTTCTGCTTCTCACGCTCGACCGCCAGCCGCTCCCGGGCGGTCCGCTTTCCCTCACGATTCTTTTCGCTCACACCCGCAGAACGAACCGGGGAGGCGCAGCGCGCCTCCCCGGCCTGAGGTCCACCCGTTCGAGTGACCGGTAGAAAACATCCGATATGTACGGATGTGATGTGCGGATGTGTTACGCCTGCCCGCGCACGCCCTTCGCCAGCTCACCGGCGAGTGCGCGGACGGCCTCGACACCGGCCGCGTCGTCCGGCGCGTCCAGCATCCGCTTGACGAAGGCCGAGCCGACGATCACGCCGTCGGCGAAGCCGGCCACCTCCGCCGCCTGCTCGGCGTTGGAGACGCCGAGGCCGACGCAGACGGGCAGCTCGGTGCCGGTGGCCCGGGTGCGCTCGACCAGGTCCTGGGCCTGCGCGCCCACGGACTCACGGGTTCCCGTGACGCCCATCAGCGAGGCGGCGTAGACGAAGCCGCTGCCGGCCGCGGTGATCTGCGCGAGCCGCTCGTCCTTGCTGCTCGGCGCCACGACGAAGACCGTCGCGAGGCCGTGCTTCTCGGCGTGCTCCCTCCACAGGGCCGACTCCTGGACCGGCAGGTCGGGCAGGATGCACCCGGCGCCGCCCGCCTCGGCGAGCTCGGCGGTGAAGCGCTCGACGCCGTAGCGGTCGATGGGGTTCCAGTACGTCATGACGAGGATCGGCTTGCCGGTGGCCTCGTACGCCGCACGGACCGTACGCATCACGTCCGCGATCTTGACGCCGCCGCGCAGGGCGATGTCGTCGGCGGTCTGGATGACGGGGCCGTCGAGGACGGGGTCGCTGTGCGGCAGGCCCACCTCCACGACGTCGGCGCCGCCGTCGAGTGCGGCCTTGACCGCCTCGATGCCGCCGTCCACGGTCGGGAACCCGGCCGGGAGGTAGGCGATGAGCGCGGAGCGTCCCTCGGCCTTGGCAGCGGCGAGGGTGTCGGACAGCAGCTGAATGTTCCCGCTCACTTGGCGTCCCCCTCGATCTCGGCGGTGGCGGCGGCGTTGGCGGCGACCTCGGCGTCGGTGTCGTACAGGCCGAAGTAACGGGCGGCCGTGTCCATGTCCTTGTCACCGCGGCCGGACAGGTTGACGACGATCAGGCCGTCCTTGCCCAGCTCCCGGCCGACCTCCAGCGCACCCGCGAGGGCGTGCGCGCTCTCGATCGCCGGGATGATGCCCTCGGTCCGCGACAGCAGGCGCAGCGCCTGCATGGCGGCGTCGTCGGTGATCGCGCGGTACTCGCCGCGGCCGCTGTCCTTGAGGTAGGAGTGCTCGGGGCCGATGCCGGGGTAGTCAAGACCGGCCGAGATCGAGTACGGCTCGGTGATCTGGCCCTCCTCGTCCTGGAGGACGTAGGAGCGGGAACCGTGCAGGATGCCGGGCTCACCGGCGGTCAGGGTGGCCGCGTGCTCGCCGGTCTCGACGCCGTGCCCGGCGGGTTCGCAGCCGATGAGGCGTACGTCGGTGTCGGGGATGAAGGCGTGGAAGAGGCCGATGGCGTTGGAGCCGCCGCCGACGCAGGCGACGGCCGCGTCGGGAAGCCGCCCCGCCCGCTCCAGGAGCTGGCGGCGGGCCTCGACGCCGATCACGCGGTGGAAGTCGCGGACCATGGCCGGGAAGGGGTGCGGGCCGGCCACCGTGCCGAAGAGGTAGTGGGTGTGGTCGACGTTGGCCACCCAGTCGCGGAACGCCTCGTTGATGGCGTCCTTCAGGGTGCGGCTGCCCGACTTCACGGCGATGACCTCGGCGCCGAGCATGCGCATCCGGGCCACGTTGAGGGCCTGGCGCTGGGTGTCGATCTCGCCCATGTAGATCGTGCACTCGAGGCCGAACAGCGCGCAGGCCGTCGCCGTCGCGACGCCGTGCTGGCCGGCGCCGGTCTCGGCGATGACGCGGGTCTTGCCCATGCGCTTGGTGAGCAGGGCCTGGCCGAGCACGTTGTTGATCTTGTGCGAGCCGGTGTGGTTGAGGTCCTCGCGCTTGAGGAAGACGCGGGCGCCTCCGGCGTGTTCGGCGAAGCGGGGCACCTCGGTGAGGGAGCTGGGGCGGCCGGTGTAGTTGACCAGCAGGTCGTCGAGCTCTCGGGCGAACTCGGGGTCGTGCTTGGCCTTGTCGTACTCGACGGCCACCTCGTCGACGGCGGCGACGAGGGCCTCCGGGATGAACTTGCCGCCGAATGCGCCGAAGTAGCCTTCGGCGTTGGGGACTTGACCCTGCGGGTCGGGGATGAAGAAGTCGCTGGGCATGCGGAAACCTCACGGTGAGTTTGTGGAAAAACACTAATCGCCGTGGGGGCGGGGCTATGTCTGTCGGCTGCCGGCCGACTGTGGCTTGTCGCGCTCGCGCGGCGGTAGCCGCAAATCGAAAAGAGCCCCGCGCCCCTATGGGGCGCGCTGCCATCGACGGCCGTTGACCTGCCCAGGTTCGTCACCGATGACGTAGCGGACTCGGCGGCCGTGTACCCGACGTGCGGGGGCGCGGCAGCCTCGGGGACGGCAGCCGCGCGCAAGGCGGGCGTGCCGGTCCACGGTCGTCACGGTGAGAGTCATCGGTGTAAGCCTAGCGGGTGATCAGCCCCGGCCGTGGCGCAGTGCGGGGTGCTCGCCCGCTGCCACCAGGTCGGCGACCGCCGTCTTCGGGTCCTTGCCGGTGACCAGGGACTCGCCCACCAGGACCGCGTCGGCGCCGGCGTTGGCGTAGGCGATGAGGTCGTGCGGGCCGCGGACGCCGGACTCGGCGATCTTGACGATGTGGGCGGGGATCTCGGGCGCGACGCGCTCGAACGTCCCGCGGTCGACCTCCAGGGTCTTCAGGTTGCGCGCGTTGACGCCGATGATCTTCGCGCCCGCGTCCACGGCACGCTCGACCTCGTCCTCGTCGTGCACCTCGACCAGCGGGGTCAGGCCGATGGACACCGCGCGCTCGATCAGCGACTCCAGCGCCGACTGGTCGAGGGCCGCGACGATCAGCAGGGCGAGGTCGGCGCCGTACGCCCGTGCCTCCCACAGCTGGTACGACGTGACGATGAAGTCCTTGCGCAGGACCGGGATGTCCACGCGGGCGCGGACCGCCTCCAGATCGTCCAGCGAGCCGCCGAAGCGCCGCTGTTCCGTCAGCACGGAGATGACGGCCGCGCCGCCCGCCTCGTAGTCCGCGGCGAGGCCGGCCGGGTCGGCGATCGCGGCCAGCGCGCCCTTGGAGGGGCTGGACCGCTTGACCTCGCAGATGACCTTGACGCCGTCGCCCTTCAGCGCGGCGACCCCGTCCTTGGCGGCGGGAGCCTTCGCCGCGCGCTCCTTGAGCTCGTCGAGGCTGACGCGCGCCTGCCGCTCCGCGAGGTCGGCACGGACTCCGTCGATGATCTCGTCGAGCACACTCACGCGAGCGGCCCCCTTCCAGACGGTCGGCTGTGAAAGCGGTGATGAAGAAAGCGGTACGAAACCTATGGTCACTGCGATGGTATCCGGAGGAAGGCGTAGGCCTCGCATCCGGTTGACGCCGGTCCCACTACCTGGACGTTCCGTAGTTGTTCAAGGATGCAGCCAGCCACCGAACGGCAGGTTCCGGACAACGGTGAAGACCAGCAGCAATGCCCCCGCGGCCCACAGCTGCGCCGCCGGGAGATCGAGCCTGAACGGCCGCCCCCGTACCGCCCGGACCACCCAGACGGTCCACACCACGGCGAAGAGCGCATAGCCGACGACAGCGAGCGCGTTGTCCTGGAGTGCCGCCGCGACGTCCCCGTGGACGACGGCGTGCGCGCTGCGCAGTCCGCCGCAGCCGGGGCAGTAGAGGCCGGTGAACCGCAGGAGCGGACAGACGGGGTAGTGGCCGGGCTCGTTCGGGTCCACGGCCCCCACGTACGCGAAGGCGCCGGCGACGGCCGCCAGCACGCCCGCCGGAACGGCCAGTCGTCCCAGCACCGTGCCGGTGCCGGACTGCGTCGTCCAGCGGCTGTCGGTCGCCCCCCGGTTGTCGGCGTTCACGTCTCGCATTGTGCCCCCGTACGCGCGTGAGGGGCGTCCCCTGGCACCCATCGGCACCGGTCCGCCCCTCAGCGAGGTTCTCCGCGGCTCAGCTCTTGGCGGTCGCCGTCTCGCGCTCCTGGGTCGTCAGCAGCGCCTTGTGCGCGTCCTTCGGCTGACCCATGCCCATCGCGCTCATGACCCAGCCGATGACGCCGCCGAGGACCACGAGGCCCATGCCGGCCCAGAAGCCCGCGGGCTGGTCCATCACCATGAAGGCGCCCGCCACGCAGAAACCGATGAAGGCGATCGTGACACCGGTCCAGGCGGCCGGGGTGTGACCGTGGCTGCTGCCCGCCATTGCTTGCTCCTCGTTGCTGTGTACGTGTTGTACGTGGGTGAGCCGGTCGCTCGCTGTCATTGTCCCGCACGCGTGCGCGTGCGGTGATCGGGGGTCACGACGCGGAGGTCAGGGCTAGACGCCGGTGGGGTCCTCGCCGCGGTCGAGGGCCTTCCAGAGTTCCTCGGGGCGGTCGGGGTCGGTGGCCGGGGCCTCGCGGCGCGGCCGGGGTGTGCCGCCGCGCTCGTAGCGGCCGGACATGCCGGGCCACAGGCGGCCGTAGCGCAGGGCCAGCAGTCCGGCGAGCAGGATCAGGACGCCGCCCACGGCCGCGACGTACGGCCACGCGGTGTGGGTGAGGGCCTGGACGGTGGCCGAGGTGTCGCCGGAGGCCTGCGCGGCCTTCTCGTCGAGCGCGGAGCTGTCGGAGGCGCCGAGCAGGGCGGCTGCGACGGTGCCGGCGCCGGAGAGCGCGAGCAGGGCGGCGACCATGAAGCGGCCGGCGCGGCGGACGGCGAAGACGGCGACCAGTGCGGCGAGCCCCACTATGGCCAGGGCCGCGGGGACGCCCGTGACGTCGCTGCCCTTGGCGATCAGGGGGAACGGGCCGCCGGCCACCGTCACGGTGCCCTCCGACCAGCGCTGCCGGGTGGCGAGCAGCGCGACGGCCGAGCCGAGCGCCCCGCACAGCAGGGCGACGGCAAGGCTCATACGGCCGGCCCGGGCGGAACCGGGGGCTTCGGAACGGGGGTGAGGTACAGCAGTCACGTAGTCCACTATCACCCGAACCCGGAACGATCAGTCACCCGGGGTTCGGTGAGAACCGCCACGCGGGTTCACCTGAACCGGGCCGCCCGCGTTCACCCGAGCCGGTTCGCCGTGTGCACCGCCCGGAGGACCGCGGCCGCCTTGTTCCGGCACTCGGTGTCCTCGGCGACCGGGTCCGAGTCGGCGACGACGCCCGCGCCGGCCTGGACGTACGCCGTGCCGTCCCGCAGCAGGGCCGTACGGATGGCGATGGCGGTGTCGGAGTCGCCCGCGAAGTCGAGATAGCCGACGCAGCCGCCGTACAACCCGCGCCGGGACGGCTCCAGTTCGTCGATGATCTGCATCGCGCGGGGCTTGGGGGCGCCGGAGAGGGTGCCGGCCGGGAAGCAGGCCGTCAGGACGTCGAAGGCCGTGCGGCCGGGCGCGACCCGTCCCGTCACCGTCGAGACGATGTGCATGACGTGGGAGTACCGCTCGATGGACATGAAGTCGACGACCTCGACCGAACCCGGCTCGCAGACCCGCCCCAGGTCGTTGCGGCCCAGGTCGACCAGCATGAGGTGCTCGGCGCGCTCCTTGGGGTCGGCGAGCAGCTCGTCGGCGAGGGCCTGGTCCTCCTGCGGGGTGGCGCCCCGCCACCTGGTCCCGGCGATGGGGTGCACCATCGCCTGCCCGTCCTCGACCTTCACCAGGGCCTCGGGGGACGAGCCGACGACGTCGAAGCCGTCGAAGCGGAACAGGTACATGTACGGGGAGGGATTGGTCGCCCTGAGGACCCGGTAGACGTCCAACGCGCTTGCCGTGCAGGAGGTTTCGAAGCGCTGGGAGGGGACCACCTGGAAGGCCTCCCCGGCCCGGATGCGCTCCTTGATGTCCTCGACCGCCTCCTGGAAGTCCTCGCCGCCCCACAGTGCGGTGTACTCCGGGAGTTCGGAGGGCGGCAGCACGGCCGGCGGCTGGGCGACCGGGCGTGAGAGGTCGGCCTCCATGGCGTCGAGGCGGGCCACCGCGTCCGCGTAGGCCTCGTCGACGCCGGTGTCGAGGTCGTTGTGGTTGATCGCGTTGGCGATCAGCAGGACCGAGCCCTCCCAGTGGTCCATGACGGCCAGGTCACTGGTGAGCAGCATGGTCAGCTCGGGCAGCTTCAGGTCGTCCCGCTCGCCGGGGCCGATCTTCTCCAGGCGGCGCACGATGTCGTAGCCGAGGTAGCCGACCATGCCGCCGGTGAAGGGCGGCAGGTTCAGGTCGTGGGCGAGGTCGCGGGGGGTGTGCAGGGCCTCGATGGTGGCGCGCAGGGCGGCGAGCGGGTCGCCCTCGACGGGGACGCCGACCGGCGGGGTGCCGAGCCAGTGGGCCTGGCCGTCGCGCTCGGTGAGGGTCGCGGCGGAGCGTACGCCCACGAAGGAGTACCGGGACCAGGACCGGCCGTTCTCCGCGGACTCCAGCAGGAAGGTGCCGGGGCGCTCGGCGGCGAGCTTGCGGTAGAGCGCGACCGGGGTGTCGCCGTCGGCGAGGAGCTTGCGGGTGACCGGAATGACGCGGCGGTCGGTGGCCAGCTTGCGGAACGTCTCGAGGTCCATGGCGGCTGACCTTACTGATCCGAGGCGGGTACGCCGGAATCGGCACCGATGGTGCCGCCGTCGCCGTCCTTGAGCAGCACATCCACGTCGAAGCAGGTGCGCGCGCCCGTGTGGCAGGCCGCGCCGACCTGGTCGACCTTGACGAGCACGGTGTCGGCGTCGCAGTCCAGGGCCACCGACTTGACCCACTGGAAGTGGCCGGACGTGTCGCCCTTGACCCAGTACTCCCGACGGCTGCGCGACCAGTAGGTGCAGCGGCCGGTGGTGAGCGTGCGATGCAGGGCCTCGTCGTCCATCCAGCCGAGCATCAGCACCTCTCCGGTGTCGTACTGCTGGGCGATGGCGGGGAGGAGCCCGTCCGCACTGCGCTTCAGGCGCGCGGCGATCTCGGGGTCCAGCCGGCTGGGCTGACGGGGCGTACTGGTGGTCATGCCTGCCATTGTGCCGCGCTCCACTGACAACGCTGCGTGACTGTCCATTGGGCGGACCTGATACGTGGTCGTAGGCTGACTCCATGTCGACCTTCGCCAAGCGTGAACGACTTCTCCTGGCCGACCTCTTGGAGGCCGAGGGCCCCGACGCCCCCACCCTCTGCGAGGGCTGGACGACCCGCGATCTCGCCGCGCACGTCGTCGTGCGCGAGCGTCGCCCCGACGCCGCGGCCGGCCTGCTGATCAAGCAGCTCGCGCCGCGCCTGGACAAGGCGATGGAGGAGTTCGCGGCGAAGCCGTACGAGGAGCTGATCCAGCTCATCCGCACCGGCCCGCCGCGCTTCTCGCCGTTCCAGCTCAAGCAGATCGACGAGGCGTCGAACACGATCGAGTTCTACATCCACACCGAGGACGTCCGCCGCGCCCAGCCGGACTGGACGCCGCGCGAACTCGACCCGGTGTTCCAGGACGCCCTGTGGTCCCGTTTCGAGCGGTCCGCCCGTCTGGTGGGCCGCAGCGCCCCCACGGGCCTGGTGCTGCGGCGCCCCAACGGCCAGACGGCGGTCGCCCACCGCGGCACGCCGGTCGTGACGGTGACCGGCGAACCGTCGGAGCTGCTGCTGTTCGCCTACGGACGGCAGAGCGCCGCCAAGGTGGAGCTGGACGGCGACAAGGACGCGATCGCCAAGCTGCACGAGACGAAGCAGTTGGGGATCTGACCGGCGTCAGCGGGGGAGTTCGGCGCGGCGGAGGGGGCGGGAGCACAGGGCGAGCAGCGCGCCCCCGGCCCAGATCGCGGCGCAGGCCGCGAAGACCGGGCCGATTCCCCAGCGACCGGCCGCCGCACCGACCAGCGGGAAGGTGAGCGGGGCGACGCCGAAGCCGACCAGGGTGGAGACCGCGGTGACGCGGCCGGCGTAGGCGGGACCCGCCTGCGCCAGCGTCAGGGCCCCGCTCAGCGCACCGCCGAGCCCGGCCAGGAGGCCGATGAGCAGGGCGACGCCGGTCGCCGCGATGACCGACGGAGCGTGGGCGAGCCATGCCACCGCCACGCAGGCGCCGAGTTCCGCCAGCGCCATGACGAGCCCGGCGCGGGGCACCCGGCCGCGCAGGGTGAGCAGCAGCGACACGGTCCCGGCGCCGGTGCCGAATCCGGCGAGCAACCAGCCCATGCCGAGCGATCCCCAGCCGCGTTCCTGGGCCAGCAGGGTCAGCCCCAGGTTCATCGGCCCGACGAAACCCAGGTCGACGACGGCCATGGCCAGCACGAGCGGGCGCAGTACCCGGTCCTGGCCGATGTGCCGCAGTCCGTCCCGCAACTCGGCCAGGAGGGCGCCCCTCGCCCGGTCGTGGTCCGGCGGCAGATGCCCGACCCGCACGACCCAGAGCAACGGCAGGGACACCCCGATCAGCAGCGCGGCCAGCCCGAACGCCCCGGCTGTGCCGCCCAGCGCGACCCCGAGGCCGCCGAGAGGGCCGCCGAGCACATTGGCGAGCCGGGTCGCAAGCCCGCGCATGCCCTGTACCCGGGTGATCTGGCCCGGGCCGGTGATCCGGGCGGGCAAGGCACCCGCGGCGGGCAGGAAGACGGCGTCGACGACCCCGAAGAGCACCGCCACCGCGCCCAGTGCCCATAGCCCGGGCCTGGCCGCCAACAGGAGCACGGCCGCCATGACGACCAGCAGACAGCGCACCGCACTGCTGCCGAGCACGACCCGCCGCGGCCCGTACCGGTCGACGACGACTCCCCCGCCCAGCATCAGCAAGGCGCGGGGGACGGCGCTGACCGCCGTCACGAGCCCGGCCTGCGCGGGCGTCCCGGCCTGGACGGCCGCCCAGGACAGGGCGATGTAGTACACGTTGTCGCCGACCGCGGAGGAGGCGTAGGCGCCGAGCCACCGCAGGACGTTGGGGTCCCGGTGAGCGGGTCTGTCGTCCGGACCCGCGGTGGGCGCGAGCGTGGTGGTCACCCGGACCGTCCTCTCAGAAGCGGAAGGGGAAGCCGTACGTGTGCACCGCGACGTTCTCGCGGCCCTCGGTGTCGCCTGCGGCGTCGGCGGCCCGGCCGAGCTCCTCGTACTTGTGGACGACGGCGTACATCTCCTTGGACAGCTCGGAGAGTTCGGCGGCGGTGAGCTTCAGCAGCCACTCGGAGGAGTCGGAGGCCGTGGTCCACGCATCGCTCCAGTGGGCGCGCTCGTCGAGGTAGCGCCGGTACATCTCGGCGCGCTGCTCGAAGAAGAGGCGGCTGGCCGCCGAGTGCGCGGCTGCCTTCTCCGGCGCGTCCCGGAAGTCCTCGTCGCGGATGGAGATCCCCTCGGAGGCCAGCTGCCACCAGCGCTCCCGGCCGTCCGCGCTCTGCGGCTCGGCCTCCTCGATCAGCCCGTGCTCGGCGAGCTTGCGCAGGTGGTAGCTGACCAGGGAGACGGCCTCGTCGACCTGGTCGGCCAGCTGGGACGCGGTCGCCGAGCGCGCGATGGTCAGCCGCCGGTACAACTGCGCCCGCAGCGGGTGCGCGAGCGCCTTGAGCGTGCCCACGTCCTGGATGCGGCGGTCTCTCTCCCTGTCTGACATGCCGCCACCGTAGATACGAAAGGAAAATTGCACAACTGATTTTGCGCAACTTTCCTTTCCTATCTGTCCAAGAGAAAGCCCCGGCCAGGATCGACCGGGGCACCCTCGTCAAGGGCTCCCGCTAGCGGACCGCGTGCCCCGCGGCCCGCAGCGTCTCCTTCACCTCGCCGATCCGCAGATCACCGAAGTGGAACACGGACGCCGCGAGCACCGCGTCCGCCCCCGCGCCCACGGCCGGCGGGAAGTCGTCGAGCTTGCCTGCGCCGCCGGAGGCGATCACCGGGATCGTCACGTGCCCCCGCACCGCCCGGATCATCTCCAGGTCGTAGCCGTCCTTGGTGCCGTCCGCGTCCATCGAGTTGAGCAGGATCTCGCCCGCGCCCAGCTCGGCGGCCCGGTGGGCCCACTCGACGGCGTCGATGCCGGTGCCTTTGCGGCCGCCGTGGGTCGTCACCTCGAAGGACCCGGTCGGCGTGCGCCGCGCGTCGACCGACAGCACCAGCACCTGCCGCCCGAACCGCTCCGCGATCTCGCGGATCAGGTCGGGGCGGGCGATGGCGGCGGTGTTGACGCCCACCTTGTCCGCGCCCGCCCGCAGCAGCCGGTCCACGTCCTCGGCCGTGCGGACACCGCCGCCGACCGTCAACGGGATGAAGACCTGCTCGGCGGTGCGGCGCACCACGTCGTACGTCGTCTCGCGGTTGCCCGACGAGGCGGTGATGTCCAGGAACGTCAGCTCGTCGGCACCCTCGGCGTCGTACACCTTGGCCATCTCGACGGGGTCGCCCGCGTCCCGCAGGTTCTGGAAGTTGACGCCCTTGACGACCCGGCCGTTGTCCACGTCCAGGCAGGGGATGACTCGGACCGCCAGGGTCATGAATCCACGGCTCCTCTGAGTTGCCTTGAAAGTTCCTCTAGCCTCGGAAGGCTTCTATTTCCACTTCGACCAGGATGCGCGGGTCGACGAACCCCTCGACGACCAGCAGGGTCGACACCGGCCGCACCGCGTCGAAGAGGTCCTTGTGGGCCCGGCCCACCTCGTCCACGTCGCGCGCGTGGGTCAGGTACATCCTCGTACGGACCACGGACTCGACGCCGAGCCCGAACTCGGCGATGGCCTCCAGCGCGCCGGTGAAGGCCACCTTGGCCTGCTCGTACGGGTCGCCCTCGCCGTACAGCACCTGCCCCTTGAAGGACGTGGTGCCCGCCACCAGCACGCGGTCGCCCGCCGCGACGGCGCGTGCGAAACCGAAGGACTCTTCCCAGGGACTTCCGCTCTGCACGCGCCGTACGGCATCGGACGTCATGACGACACAGCCTCCAAGGCCTCTTCCAGGGTGAACGCCTTCGCGTACAGGGCCTTCCCGACGATGGAGCCCTCGACACCGAGGGGCACCAGCTCGGCGATGGCCCGCAGGTCGTCCAGGGACGAGACGCCGCCGGAGGCGACGACCGGGCGGTCCGTCGCCGCGCAGACGTTCTTCAGCAGCTCCAGGTTCGGGCCCTGGAGCGTGCCGTCCTTGGCGATGTCCGTGACGACGTAACGGGCACAGCCCTCGCTGTTGAGGCGCTCCATCGTCTCGTAGAGGTCGCCGCCGTCACGGGTCCAGCCGCGGCCGCGCAGGGTCGTGCCGCGTACGTCGAGGCCGACGGCGATCTTGTCGCCGTGCTCGGCGATGACCTTGGCGACCCACTCGGGGGTCTCCAGGGCGGCCGTGCCGAGGTTCACGCGCGTGCAGCCCGTGGCGAGCGCGGCGGCCAGGGAGGCGTCGTCGCGGATGCCGCCGGACAGCTCGACCTTGATGTCCATGGCCTTCGCGACCTCGGCGATCAGCTCCCGGTTGTCGCCGGTGCCGAAGGCGGCGTCCAGGTCGACCAGGTGCAGCCACTCGGCGCCGGAGCGCTGCCAGGCGAGGGCGGCCTCCAGCGGGGAGCCGTAGGAGGTCTCGGTGCCGGACTCGCCGTGCACGAGGCGGACGGCCTGGCCGTCGCGGACGTCGACGGCGGGGAGGAGTTCGAGCTTGGCCATGTCTCTACAGGGTTCCGATCCAGTTGGTGAGCAGCTGCGCTCCGGCGTCGCCGGACTTCTCGGGGTGGAACTGGGTGGCCCACAGGGCGCCGTTCTCCACGGCGGCCACGAAGGGCTTGCCGTGCGTCGACCAGGTGACCTTGGGAGCGGTCATCACCGGGTTCTCCGTCTCCAGGGTCCAGTCGTGGACGGCGTAGGAGTGCACGAAGTAGAAGCGGGCGTCCGCGTCCAGGCCGGCGAACAGCTCGGAGCCGGCCGCCACGTCCACGGTGTTCCAGCCCATGTGGGGCACGATGTCGGCCTGCAACGGCTCGACCGAGCCGGGCCACTCGCCGAGGCCCTCGGTCTCGACGCCGTGCTCGATGCCGCGCGCGAACAGGATCTGCATGCCGACGCAGATGCCCATCACGGGACGGCCGCCGGCCAGGCGCCGCTCGACGATCCAGTCGCCGCGCGCCTCCTTCAGCCCGTGCATACAGGCGGCGAAGGCGCCGACGCCCGGCACCAGCAGCCCGTCGGCGTTCATGGCCTTGTCGAAGTCACGGGTGATCTCGACGTCGGCTCCCGCGCGCGCGAGGGCACGCTCGGCGGAGCGGACGTTGCCGAAGCCGTAGTCGAAGACCACGACCTTCTTGGGGTTGGTCAATTCCACACCTCCAGCCTCAGGACGCCCGCGACGAGACACATGGCGGCGCCTATCGAGAGCAGCACGATGAGGCTCTTGGGCATCTGCTGCTTGACGAAGGAGTAGATGCCGCCGACCAGGAAGAGGCCGACGACGATCAGCAGGGTCGACAGACCGTTCATGGCTTTACAGCGCACCCTTCGTGGAGGGAAGGATGCCGGCCGCGCGCGGGTCCCGCTCGGACGCGTACCGCAGGGCCCGCGCCAGCGCCTTGAACTGGCACTCCACGATGTGGTGGGCGTTGCGCCCGTACGGCACGTGCACGTGCAGCGCGATCTGCGCCTGGGCGACGAAGGACTCCAGGATGTGCCGGGTCATCGTGGTGTCGTACTCGCCGATCATCGGCGCCATGTTCTCGGGCTCGGTGTGCACGAGGTAGGGACGGCCGGACAGGTCGACGGTGACCTGGGCGAGCGACTCGTCCAGCGGGACCGTGCAGTTGCCGAAGCGGTAGATCCCCACCTTGTCGCCGAGGGCCTGCTTGAAGGCGGCGCCGAGCGCGAGGGCGGTGTCCTCGATGGTGTGGTGCGAGTCGATGTGCAGGTCGCCCTCGGTCTTGACGGTCAGGTCGAACAGACCGTGCCGGCCGAGCTGGTCGAGCATGTGGTCGTAGAAGCCGACGCCGGTCGACACATCGACCTGGCCCGTGCCGTCCAGGTTTATCTCGACGAGGACCGAGGTCTCCTTGGTCACCCGCTCCACGCGTCCTACGCGGTTCATGCGCTCTGCTCCTTCTTCAGTTCACGTACCGCGTCGAGGAACGCGTCGTTCTCTTCGGGGGTTCCGGCGGTGACCCGCAGCCAGCCCGGCACGCCGTTGTCCCGGACCAGGACGCCCCGGTCGAGGATCTTCTGCCAGGCGGCGTGCGCGCCCCCCTCGCCGTCGAACCGGCCGAACTGCACGAAGTTGGCGTCCGACGCCGTGACCTCGTAGCCGATGGCGAGCAGTTCGCTCACCAGCCGGTCCCGTTCCGACTTCAGCTGCTCGACGTACTTGAGCAGTGTGTCGGTGTGTTCGAGGGCGGCCAGGGCGGTCGCCTGGGTGACGGCCGACAGGTGGTACGGCAGCCGTACGAGCTGGACGGCGTCCACCACCGCCGGGTGCGCGGCGAGATAGCCGAGACGCAGGCCCGCGGCGCCGAAGGCCTTCGACATCGTCCGGGAGACGACGAGATGCGGCCGGCCTTCGAGCAGCGGCAGCAGCGAGTCGCCGTGGCTGAACTCGATGTACGCCTCGTCCACGACCACCATCGACGGCTTCGCGGCCTGCGCGGCCTCGTACAGCGCGCGGACCGTCTCGGGCGGGACGGCGTTGCCCGTGGGGTTGTTGGGGGTGGTGATGAAGACGACGTCCGGCCGGTTCTCGGCGATCGCCTTCTCGGCGGCGGCGAGGTCGATCGTGAAGTCGTCGTTCCGGGGGCCGGAGATCCATCCGGTGCCGGTGCCGCGCGCGATGAGGGCGTGCATCGAGTACGACGGCTCGAAGCCGATGGCCGTACGGCCGGGTCCGCCGAAGGTCTGCAGCAGCTGCTGGATGACCTCGTTGGAGCCGTTGGCCGCCCAGACGTTGGCGAGACCGACCTCGTGGCCGGACGTGTCCGTCAGGTACTTGGCGAGCTGGGTGCGCAGCTCCACCGCGTCCCGGTCCGGGTAGCGGTTGAGGTTGCGGGCCGCCTCGCGGACGCGCTCGGTGATCCGCTCGACGAGGGGCTCGGGCAGCGGGTAGGGGTTCTCGTTGGTGTTCAGCCGTACGGGGACGTCGAGTTGGGGCGCGCCATAGGGGGACTTGCCGCGCAGTTCGTCCCGTACGGGGAGATCGTCGATCCTCACGTCGCTCACTTGCTCTCGGGCACCTTCCAACCGAACCTCGCCTTGATCGCCGCGCCGTGTGCCGGCAGGTCCTCCGCCTCCGCCAGCGTGACCACGTGATGCGCGACCTCGGCCAGCGCGTCCTTCGTGTAGTCGACGATGTGGATGCCGCGGAGGAAGGACTGCACGGACAGCCCGGAGGAGTGGCAGGCGCAGCCGCCGGTCGGGAGCACGTGGTTGGAGCCCGCGGCGTAGTCGCCGAGCGAGACCGGCGCCCAGGGGCCGATGAAGATCGCCCCGGCGTTGCGCACCCGCTCGGCCACGGTGGCCGCGTCGGCCGTCTGGATCTCCAGGTGCTCGGCGCCGTACGCGTCGACGACCCTCAGGCCCTCGTCGACGCCGTCGACCAGGACGATCGCGGACTGCTTGCCCTTGAGGGCCGGGACGATCCGGTCGTCGATGTGCCTGGTGGCCGCGACCTGCGGCTCCAGCTCCTTCTCCACCGCGTCCGCGAGCTCCACGGAGTCGGTGACGAGGACGGCGGCGGCGAGCGGGTCGTGCTCGGCCTGGCTGATCAGGTCGGAGGCGACGTGCACCGGGTCGGCGGTGGAGTCGGCCAGGACGGCGATCTCGGTCGGGCCGGCCTCGGCGTCGATGCCGATCTTGCCGGTGAAGTAGCGCTTGGCGGCGGCGACCCAGATGTTGCCGGGGCCGGTGACCATGTTGGCGGGCGCGCAGGACTCGGTGCCGTACGCGAACATCGCGACGGCCGTCGCACCGCCGGCCGCGTACACCTCGTCGACGCCGAGCAGCGCGCACGCGGCGAGGATCGTCGGGTGCGGCAGGCCGCCGAACTCGGCCTGGGCCGGGGAGGCGAGCGCGATCGACTCGACGCCGGCCTCCTGGGCGGGCACGACGTTCATGACCACGGAGGACGGGTAGACGGATCGGCCGCCGGGCGCGTAGAGCCCGACCCGGTCGACCGGCACCCACTTCTCGGTGACCGAGCCGCCGGGCACGACCTGGGTGGTGTGCGTCGTGCGGCGCTGCGCGCGGTGGACGAGCCGGGCGCGGCGGATGGACTCCTCCAGGGCCGCGCGCACGGCCGGGTCCAGCTCGTCCAGCGCGCGCGTGAGCGCCGCCGGGGCCACCCGCACCTGGTCGAGCCTGACCCCGTCGAACTTCTCGGCGAAGTCGATCAGCGCCGCGTCGCCCCGATGATGCACGGCCTCGCAGATCGGACGCACCTTCTCCAGGGCGGCCTGAACGTCGAACTCGGCTCGGGGCAGCAGGTCGCGCAGGGCGGGGCCCTCGGGAAGGGCATCGCCGCGCAGATCGATTCGGGAGATCACGGGCTCAATTCTCTCAGACCCGGGTCGCGGGCCGTCCGCGCATTCCAATGGCTGATACGCGCGCCCTGAGGAACCCGGAAGATCCCCTTCACGTCTTGCGTTCGGGGCGTTACCCAGCGGGCATGAACGGTTGTACGAGGACAAACGACCCGCGAGTAGACGGGGAGGAAGGAAAAGCTGTGACTGAGGGGGCCGTCACCCCGGACGGGGACCTGCCCGACGGACTGACCGCGGCCGAGGCCGGCATGTGGCAGGCCTTCCGCAACGGCACCGTGTACGACCTGAGCAGCGGGGACACGGCCGTGGACGATCCGCACGGCGGACATCCCTGGGGAGACGAGCGGACCGTACGCGCGCGGATCGTCTGCTGGCTGCTGCTGGACGGACCGCCCGCCCTCGCGGGCCGGGTGTCGGCGCTGAAGCTGGTCGGCGTCCGGATCAGCGACACCATGGACCTCGCGGGCGGCACGGTCGTGCCGTACGTCGAGATGCGCGGCTGCCGCTTCGACCAGGAGATCCGGCTGCCGGAGGCCCACTTCACCACCGTGCGGCTGGTGGGCTGCTCGGTGCCGCGCCTGGAGGCCGCCCGGGTGCACACCGAGGGCGACCTGCACCTGCCGCGCTGCCGCTTCCACAACGGGGTACGGCTCACGGACGCGCAGATCGGCACGGATCTGCTGCTCAACCAGGCGATCGTCTACCGCGACCGCAGCGGCCGCTCGATCGCCGCGGACGGCATCAACGTCGGCCAGGACCTCCAGGCCGAGATGCTGGAGTCGCACGGCGAGATGAGCCTGCGCGGCGCCAGCATCGGCGTGTCGCTCAGCCTGCGGGGCGCGCGGCTGGTCAACCCGTACACGCGGCTCGCGCTGAACGCCCCCCAGCTGACCGTCGGGCGCACCCTGTATCTGACCCCGGCGGGCGTCGGCAGTCCGCTGCTGAGCGGCCGCACACCCGCACGCGGGACGCGCATCCAGCGGTTCGCGTGCCAGGGCGGAGTGCGGCTGGACGACGGGCGGTTCGGGGACGCGGTCGACCTGGAGCGGGCCCGGTTCGCCTTCACCGACGAGCAGGAGCTGTCGCTGCGCCGCATCCAGACGCCCGAGCTGCGCTTCCTCGGTGAGCGGCCGGAGCGCGGCGGGGTCGTGCTGTCCGGGGCGCGGATCGTCAACCTCATGGACCGGGCGGACGCCTGGCCGGGTCCGGGCCTGCTGCACATGGGCGGCTTCACCTACGAGAACCTCGTGCCGCGCGGCCCGTTCCCGCTGGAGCGGCGGCTGGAGTGGGTGGCCGCGGCGACCGCCGAGTACAACCCGGAGCCGTACGAGCTGCTGGCCTCCGTGCTGCGGGCGGGCGGTGAGGACGAGGATGCGCGGGAGGTGCTGCTCGCCAAGCAGCGCCGCCGTCGCGAGACCCTGCCGCCCGCGGCCAAGCTGTGGGGTTACGCGCAGGACTGGACGGTCGCCTACGGGTACCGGCCCGGCCGGGCCGCCGTATGGATGGCGGTGCTCTGGGCGGCGAGTTCGGTGGCCTTCGCACACGCCGACCATCCCCCGCTGAAGGGCGGCGAGCATCCGACCTGGAATCCGGCGCTGTTCGCCCTCGATCTGCTGCTGCCGGTCATCGATCTGGGCCAGGTCGGTTTCTGGCAGCTGAGCGGCGGCTGGCAGTGGCTGGCCGCGGCGATGATCCTGCTGGGCTGGATCCTGGCGACGACGGTGGCGGCGGGGGCCACGCGGCTGCTGCGGCGGAATTGAACCCGGCTGAGTTTCACTGATTTTCGTTGAGTTTCGCTGAGAATTGTGAGGTCAGTGGGGTTCCTGAGGAGAACATACGAATGTCGGACACTTGTTGAACCCTTGACCTTTACCGGTTCTTGACCCATCCGCGTACAACTTTCCACTGGTTGTCCGTTCCCTCTGGCGCGGGTACGGCCGGCGGTCTTTCAATGGTCGACACCATGGCTTTGCTGCTCCCGTTCGGCCGTGCGTCCCGGACGGCAAGGAACGTAGAACGCCCCGCCGTCGGGCTCCCCACCGATGCCGAGGTGCTCCTCGACGCGCCCGACGACCACCTCGGACCCGCGCTGGTCGCGGCCGGGCAGGGCGCGTACGAACCGGCCGCCGAACTGCTCGCCGCCACCCGGCTCGGGGCGCGCTGGGAGTCCCGCGACGGGTATGTGTTGCGTCTGGCCGCCTTCGCGCGCTCGCGGCCCGAGTGGCTGCAGGCCTGGTGCGCGGCCGCCCCGCACGATCCGGACGCCCTGCTGGTCAAGGCCCAGCTCGCGGTGGACCGCGCCTGGCAGTCACCGGCCCGGGCCGAGCTGCTGCGCGGGGTCAGCCCGCTGATCACGGCCGCCGCCCGCGCCGACGACCGCGACCCGGTGCCGTGGCGGATCGCGCTGGACCACGCGCGCGGCTCCCGCGCCGGGCACACCTACTTCGGGGAGGTGTGGGAAGCGGCGCTGCGCCGCGCCCCGCTCCACTACGGCTGCCATGTGGCCGCCCTGCGCTACCTGGCCACGTCCTGGCACGGCTCCCACCGTGAGTGCTTCGACTTCGCCGACCGTGCGGCCCAGGACGCCCCGGCCGACTCCCTCGTGCAGGCACTGCCGACCCGGGCCGCCTTCGCCTACCTGACCGACGGCTGCGGTCCGGGCGTGCCGCCCGAGCGGCTGGACGCGGCGGCCGACCGGGCCGTCGCGCTCTCGTCCCGGTTTCCCGCAACCGACCTCTGGGCGGCCGGGATGCGCAACAAGCTGACGTACGTCCTGGTGCGGCTGGGCCGCTGGGAGGACGCCCTGGAGCAGCTGCGCCTGATCGGCCCGTACGCCACCTCCTTCCCGTGGAGCCGGTTCTCGGAGGATCCGCTGGGCCGGTTCCTGGAGGTGCGCGAGGAGGTCCGGACGCGGGCGGCGACCGCTGCTCCGCGCGACGCACGCGCCGGTCGTCCCCAGACCGGTCATGCAGGGGCCGGTCCTGCAGGCGCCGGTCCTGAAGGGGCCGGTCCTGAAGGGGCCGGTCATCCACGGAGTGGGCGCGCCGGACGTGTTCACTCCGGCGACCACTAGGCTTTGGCGCCGTGACCGTCCGCCTTCCGCTCTTCCCCCTGAACTCGGTGCTGTTCCCGGGGCTCGTGCTGCCGCTGAACGTCTTCGAGGAGCGCTACCGCGCCATGATGCGCGAACTCCTGAAAACCCCCGAGGAGGAACCGCGCCGCTTCGCCGTCGTGGCGATCCGCGACGGCCACGAGGTGGCCCAGAGCGCCCCCGGCATGCCGGACCCCACAGCGATCCCCGAACGCGGCCCGGCGGCGGGCTTCGGCCCGGATCCGCTCAAGGCGTTCCACGGGGTGGGCTGTGTGGCGGACGCGGCGACCGTCCGGGAGCGGGCCGACGGCACCTTCGAGGTGCTGGCGACGGGGACGACCCGGGTACGCCTGCTCTCCGTGGACGCGTCCGGTCCGTTCCTGACGGCCGAACTGGAGGAACTCCCGGAGGAGCCGGGCGACGAGGCCGGGGCGCTGGCGGAAGGGGTCCTGCGTGCCTTCCGCCAGTACCAGAAGCGCCTGGCGGGCGCCCGTGAACGCTCCCTGTCGACGGCGGCCGACCTTCCGGACCAGCCCTCGGTCGTCTCCTACCTGGTGGCGGCCGCGATGATGCTGGACACCCCGACCAAGCAGCGCCTGCTCCAGTCCCCCGACACGGCGTCCCGCCTGCGCGACGAACTGAAACTCCTTCGCACCGAGACCTCGATCATCCGTACCCTGCCGTCGCTGCCGGCGTCGGACCTGACGCGCGGCCCGACGAGTCTCAACTGACGCACGACCTCTGGGGAACCGGCCACATGGCGAAGAAGTCGAAGAAGCAACAGCAGCAGACGGGCGGCACGCCCGCGACGGTGGCACTGACCGCAGCCGGCGTCTCGTACACGGTCCACTCCTACGACCACGACCCCTCCCACCCCTCCTACGGCGAGGAGGCGGCAGAGGCGATGGGCGTCTCCCCGGACCGGGTCTTCAAGACGCTGGTGGCGGACGTGGACGGCAACCTCACCGTCGCGGTGGTCCCGGTGGCGGGCCAGCTGGACCTCAAAGCCCTGGCGTCGGCGGTCGGCGGCAAGCGCGCGACCATGGCCGACCCGGCCCTGGCGGAACGCACCACCGGCTACGTCCGGGGCGGCATCTCCCCGCTGGGCCAGCGCAAGAAGCTCCCGACGGTCCTGGACGCGTCGGCCTCCGGCCACACCACGATCTGCGTCTCCGCGGGCCGCCGCGGCCTGGAAGTCGAACTCTCCCCCGACGACCTCACCGACCTCACGAACGCGACCCTGGCCCCCATCGGGCGTGCGTGACCCCTCGACGACCCAGGTGTCCTCGGCTAATTACGGAGGACATGTCGAAGAAAACGCGAAAGCGCAAGTGGCGCACCAAGAAGGGCCGCTCGAACCACGGCCACCGTCCGGCGTAGACACCGGCACCTCCAGGGGGCGCACGTCCCCTGGCAGTGGCCCGGTCCACGTCAGCCGAACCGGGCCGGTTCTCCCTCGTAGTGCCGCAGTGCCTGCTCGGTGCCTGCGGCCACCTCGTCGCTGGGTGAGATGCGGTGCAGTTCCAGCAGCGGGGGGCACGGTCGACTCGGCGATCGCCGCGGCGAGTCGCGCATGCCCGGCCGGGATCGGATGGCAGTCCGGGCCGCTGACCCACCACAGCAGGACGGGCGGGAGCGTCCCGTCACGGGCCTGCTCGATGCACCCGACAGCCCGCTGCCGCACTGGAACCACGGCCACCTGCCGCATTCCCTGCGCCGCATGCCCTACACCGGCGGCGTCCCGTACGGCCCCTGCTGCGGATGCCCCTCCGCCTGCTGCTGATACGGCTCCCCGTCCCGAGGCCCGAACAACGCCATCAGCCCCAGATGCACCAGCAGCGCGGCCAGCGGCCACACCAGCCACACTCCCTTGGCCCCCAGCTTCAGCGGCGCGGAGAAGGCGACGCCCTTCCCCACATCCTTCGCATGGGCGATCACGTCCTGCGTGGGCCCGAGCCACACGCCGACCCGCCAGGCCAGCAGCGACCCGAGAAACCCCCCGACAGCCAGCGCCACCACCAACGGCACGCCTCCGCGCCGCCGTATGAGAAAGACGGCCACCGCACTCACCAGCCCGAACGCAAGCGCAAGCAGAGTGAACGTTCCGTCCACCCCGACCGCCTGCTCGCCCTCGGTGTCCTTGAAGTAGACGACCCAGTTCTTGTCGACGATGTCCCCGACCAGCGGCACGCTGGGCGCCAGCCACCACCACAGCACCCCGAGCAGCGCCCCACTCAGCGCCACGACCACCGCGACCACGGCGGCCTCCCGCACTTCGGTCTTCATTCCGGGACCGTCCTGTCCGTACGAGGCCTGAACTCCGTACATGCCGTACCCGCCGTGAGGACCCTGAGGGCCCTGGGGACCCTGGGAGCTCTGGGAGCCGGAGGAACCGGACGGGGCGCCGTGCCCGGCGTCTGGCGGCGTGGAGGCCGCGTGCCCGGCAGCGGGCGGCTGCCACGCGTTGTTCGGGGACTGGTCACGCGGCGGCGGTGGTGGAGTCAGCGGAGCGGTCACCCTGCCATCGTGCCAGGCCGACCTGTGCGGCGCGTCACCGGACGGCCGCCCGGCGGTACGCCCAGGTGGCGACGGCCAGCGAGACGACCCCGACCATCCCGCACACGGCGAGGTCACCGAGCACGAACGCCCAGTCGGGATGCGGCCCGAACGTCCGCGCAAAGGCCTCCACGCCGTACGTCGACGGCAGCAGATCCCGCGCGAGCCGCACCACCTCCGGCATCCGGTCGGCCGGCAGCACGCCCAGCAGCAGCGCCGCCGACATCCCCAACTGCCCGAGCAGTGTGGCCAGTTCGGGACGTGGGGCGAGCAGCCCGAGGGCCGCCCCCAGCCCCGCCAGCGCCGCTCCCGCCAACGGGATCACCGCCGCCAGCACCCACAGATGCGCCACCGGCAACCCGAACAGCACGCACCCGAAGACGGCCGTCACCACGGTCCCCGGCACGGTGAAGGAGGCGTACGCCCCCGCCGCACCCAGCACCACCGCGGCCGGCGGCACCGGCAGCGTGGCGTAGTGGTCGAGCCCGCCGCTGGCCCGCAGCTGCCCGAAGTACTGCGCGAGCAGGTTCAGCGCGACAAAGGCCACGACGAGCACCGCCGACCCGGCCACCACGGCCTGTGCCTCGGCCCCGCCGTCCACGACCCCGCGCATCAGGATCATGATCCCGATCGACTGGAAGGTCGCCACGAACAGCAGCGGAATCCGCGCGACCCGCGCACGGGACAACTGCGCCCGGTACACGGCGCACAGCGACGGCCACAGCCGGGCCCGCGGCCCGAGCTCGGCCGCGGCCGGAGCGGCCGTCTCATCGCCGGCCAGGGCGCCTCCCGGCAGAACCTCGGCGGGTACGACACTCACGTGGCGCTGCTCCCTTTCACACGGCGGATCACTGGGGAGATGGCCCTGTTCCGTACGGACGCGGACACCGATACGGAGACGGAGACGGAAACGGGTACGGATACGGATACGGATACGGATACGGCAGTCTGCGCGCTCACGCCTTCACCAGCCCCTGCTGTGCGGCCCCGCCCAGCGCCAGATACACGTCCTCCAGGCTCGGCGTGGCCAGCGTGAAGTCGTCCAGCGCGGCGAAGGCGGCCCCGCCGGTGACGGTGGCGACGACCGCGCGGGCCTCCTCGGGGGCGAGCCGCAGCGTCCAGCGGCGCCCGGACTCCACGGCCCGGTCCTGCAGCGCGGCGACCTCGGGCACCTCCAGGGGCGCCCGGTCCCGCCACAGCAGCTCGACGCGGACCTCGCCCGCGACCCGTTCCTTCAGCCCGGACGGCGTGTCACAGGCGATCACGCGCCCCCGGTCGAGCACCGCTACCCGGTCGAGCACGGTCTCGGCCTCGATGACGTTGTGGGTGACGAGCAGCACGGTCGTCCCGAGCTCGGCCCGCCGCCGGTCCACGGCCGACCACACGGCCCGCCGCGCCACCGGGTCCATCGCGGTGGTCGGCTCGTCGAGCACGAGCAAGGGCCGCTCCCCCACCAGCGCGGCGGCGAAGCAGGCCAGCCGCCGCTGCCCGCCGGACAGCTTCTTCAGCGGCCGCCCGGCGATCGGCGTGAGCCCCAGCTCGTCGAGTACGGCGTCCCGCTCGGTCCGCGCCTGCCGCGCGTCCAGGCCGCGCAGCCGCCCGGTCGTCTCGGCGGCGAGCGACACGGTCAGCTCGTCGAGGGCGGTCGACTCCTGTCCGAGGTAGGCGAGGATGCGCGCGGCCCGCTCCGGGTGCCGCACGATGTCGTGCCCGAGGATCTCGACGCTGCCGCGGTCGGGCCGCATCAGCCCGGTGAGCTGCCGGACGAGGGTCGTCTTGCCGGCGCCGTTCGGTCCGAGCAGTCCGAAGATCTCGCCGCGCCGGATGTCCAGCCGTACGTCGTCGGTGGCCCGCACCTCGGGCGTCCCGGGCGCTCCGCGCCGCGCCCGCACGGCCCGGTAGGTCTTGGTCAGCCCGCGCACGGCGCACACGACATCACCACTGTGCCGAAGTGCCTGTGCCGCGCGCGTACTCACAAAGGACGAGACTACGGTGTCCGGCCCCCGGCTCCGCCCTCGGGTCGGCCACTCGGCACAAATCGCCTGGCCGCGGTCACAAATCTCGCTGTCGGGTAAATCCGCCGCGACGCGCTCGGCCAAGACGGCGAAGTCCGGCGGTGCCGGACTCACGCAACCCGCCCGATTCACTCACCCGCAGGCGCGTGCTCCGCCGCCGTCCGCACATCGATCTCCCGCCAGAACCCGGCCCGGATCGCGTACCGATCATGCTCGTCGATCTGGTCGTCCTTGTGCGCGAGCAGCCCGAACCGGGCCGCGTACCTGAGCAGCTCCCCGTCGATCCGATGCGGGATCCGCGGGTACATCCCGGACAGCCGCTGCAGGTGCCCCTGGTCCCCCAGCCGCTCCATCCACCGCCGGGCGAACACCTGCCCCACCTCGTAGGGATCGCCGCCGACCGTCGTGATGTCCTCCTCCCGGTCGGCCCACCGCTGCTCCGCCGTGGTCAGCTGCGCGAGCGTCGGCATCGAGGCGGCCTCGGGCGACTCGGCCGCGACGCCGGGCCGGTCGACCCACCCCTTGTCGGAGGACCAGCGCAGCGTCGCGCTCGCGGGGTGCTGGGCCGGCTGCACGCCGGGCGCGCGCAGGGCGGCGAGGTCCTTCGGGGTGGGCACGCCCTTGGGCGCCGGCACCCGCTCCTGCGTGCCGTTCTCCGAGGCGGCGCCCGCCGGGGCGTGCCGGCCCTCGTCGGCGGACCGCTCGGCCGGCGCGGCCAGCGCGGAGTCGGGCAGCGGCGCGGACAGGATCGCGGCGATCTCGGGGCGGGGCGCGGGCGGGGGCGCGCAGACTCCGGTGAGCTCCTTGGCGCGTACGGCCTTGGTGATCCACGTACGGTCCAGGACGCGCCGCTCGTCGGCCTCGGCGACCAGGTCCTCGGACTGGTTGTAGTCACCGTCGGCGGCCTGCACGGCCCACAGGTGTACGGCCACGCCGTGCTCCTTGGCAGCCATCATGCCCGGCAGCAGATCGCCGTCCCCGGTCACCAGCACCACGTCCGAGCAGGCACGGTTGCGGGCCAGTTCGGTCAGCTCGGCGTGCATGGCGGCGTCCACGCCCTTCTGGGCCCAGCGGCCGTCGCTGCGGGTCAGCGCGCCCAGCCGGACGGTGACCCGGGGCATCACGCGCAGCCGGCGGTGCTCGGGCTGCGGGACGCGGTCGGGGGCGCCGTCGAACCAGTAGATGCGCAGCAGGGGCTGCTGGGTGTCGGACTCGGCGCGTTCGCGCAGCCCTTGGATGAGGGCGGTGTGGTCGACGGTGATCCGGGACCGGGAGGGCTCCCCGGCGAGGAGGCTCGCGGCAGCCCCCAGCAGATACCCGGCGTCCACCAGGACGATGCAGCGGTCCACGCGACTCACCCTCTTCCTGGGAGGTTTGCTTCGGGCTTCCTTCGAGTCTGCCCGACCGCGCGGGGGTTAACGGGGCGAACTCGATCTTCGGCGTGGCGTTTCGGGGCATCGCCGCCGTGGCGCGCCATGCCTCACGCCCCGACAACCGCTGTTACACAGGGTAATTATCCGAAATGCGTTCTTTATCAGCCTATGTGAATCTGGTCGCGGCCCTGGCCCCTAGATCCCCCACAGGAGGCAGATCACCATGGCCAAGAACAAGAAGCAGGACCGAAAGCAGCCGCAGGCCGAGCGTGCCCAGCAGCAGGCCCAGCCGTCCTCGATGGAGACGCAGGTCGAGCAGCGCATCGCGCCGGCGACCCCGGGCGACATGGCCCGCAAGGGCCGGCAGAAGCGCTTCGGTCACAACTGACATCTGCATAACGGGTTGTTGAGACCCAGGCACATGAAGAGGGGCGCGTCCCGTGCGGGACGCGCCCCTCTCGCGATCGGCTCGGTGGCCGCTGCCGGTCAGCCCGCCAGGCAGGACGGTCCGAGCAGCACCTTGAGGTCACCGAACAGCGCCGGGTCCGGCTTCACGCGGTGCCGGTCGAGGCGCAGCACCGTCGTCTTGGTCGGGCCCTGGAGCTTGATGCGGACCTCGCTCTCGCCCTTGTGGTGGCTGAGGATCTCGCCGAGGCGGCTGACCATCGGCGGGGTGACCCTGGTGGCGGGGATGGTGAGGATCACGGGCGCGTTGGTGCCCGCGTTGGACAGGTCGGGGACCTGTAGCTCCATCGCGACCAGGCGCGGCACGTCCTCGCGCTTGTCGAGGCGGCCCTTGACGAACACGACGGCGTCCTCGACGAGTTGGGTCGAGACGAGCTGGTACGTCGCCGGGAAGAACATGCACTCGATGGAACCGGCGAGGTCCTCGACGGTGGCGATCGCCCAGGCGTTGCCCTGCTTGGTCATCTTGCGCTGGAGACCGGAGATGATGCCGCCGATGGTGACGACCGCGCCGTCCGCGTGCTCACCTCCGGTGAGCTGGGCGATGCCGGCGTCGGCCTTGTCGGACAGCACGTGTTCCAGGCCGAAGAGCGGGTGGTCGGAGACGTAGAGACCGAGCATCTCCCGCTCCTGGGCGAGGAGATAGGTCTTGTCCCACTCATCGTCCGTGAACTGCACGTCCAGTCCGAAGCCGGGTTCGTTGCTCTCTTCCTCGCCCATGCCACCGAAGAGGTCGAACTGGCCCTCGGCCTCCTTGCGCTTGACCGCGACCACATTGTCGATCATCGGCTCGAAGTGCGCGGTGAGGCCCTTGCGGGTGTGGCCCAGGCTGTCGAAGGCGCCCGCCTTGATCAGCGATTCCGTGGTGCGCTTGTTGCAGGCGGCCGCGTCGATCTTGTCGAGGTAGTCGGGGAAGGAGGCGTACTTGCCCTTGGCCTTGCGGGCCTTGATGATCGACTCGACCACGTTCGTGCCGACGTTGCGCACGGCTTCGAGGCCGAAGAGGATCACGTCGTCGCCCTGGGCGGCGAAGTTGTGCACCGACTCGTTGACGTTCGGCGGGAGCACCTTGATGCCCATGCGGCGGCACTCGTTGAGGTAGACGGCCGACTTGTCCTTGTCGTCCTTCACGGACGTCAGGAGCGCGGCCATGTACTCGGCCGGGTGGTTGGCCTTCAGGTAGGCGGTCCAGTAGGAGACCAGGCCGTACGCGGCCGAGTGCGCCTTGTTGAAGGCGTAGCCGGCGAAGGGCACCAGCACGTCCCACAGGGCCTGGATCGCTTCGTCGCTGTAGCCGTTCTTGCGGGCACCGGCCTGGAAGATGACGAAGTTCTTCTCCAGCTCCTCGGGCTTCTTCTTGCCCATCACACGCCGGAGGATGTCGGCTTCGCCGAGCGAGTAGCCCGCGATGATCTGGGCGGCCTTCTGCACCTGCTCCTGGTAGACGATCAGGCCGTAGGTGACGTCCAGGACTTCCTTGAGGGGCTCTTCGAGCTCCTTGTGGATGGGCGTGATCTCCTGCTGGCCGTTCTTTCGAAGGGCGTAGTTGGTGTGGGAGTTCATGCCCATCGGGCCCGGGCGGTACAGGGCCGACACGGCGGAGATGTCTTCGAAGTTGTCCGGCTTCATCAGGCGCAGCAGAGAGCGCATGGGGCCGCCGTCGAACTGGAAGACGCCGAGGGTGTCGCCGCGCTGGAGCAGTTCGAAGGTCGTGGGGTCGTCCAGCGGGAGGCTGAGGAGATCGATGTCGATCCCCTTGTTGGACTTCACCATCTTGACGGCGTCGTCCATGATCGTCAGGTTGCGCAGGCCGAGGAAGTCCATCTTCAGCAGGCCGAGCGACTCACAGCTCGGGTAGTCCCACTGCGTGATGGTCACGCCGTCGGTGTGCCTCACCCAGACCGGCACGTGCTCGGTGATGGTCTCGCTGGACATGATCACGCCGGCGGCGTGCACACCCATCTGCCTCACCAGGCCCTCCACGCCGCGTGCGGTGTCGATGACCTTCTTCACGTCCGGTTCGTTCTCGTACATCCCGCGGACCTCGCCGGCCTCGCTGTAGCGCGGGTGCTGCGGGTCGGTGATGCCGGACAGCGGGATGCCCTTGCCGAGGACGTCGGCGGGCATGGCCTTGGTGATGCGGTCGCCCATCGCGTACGGGTAGCCCAGCACGCGCGCGGAGTCCTTGATCGCGTTCTTGGCCTTGATGGTGCCGTAGGTGCCGATCATGGCGACCTTGTCGGCGCCGTACTTCTCGGTCACGTACCGGATGACCTCGACGCGCCGGCGCTCGTCGAAGTCGATGTCGACATCGGGCATCGAGATGCGCTCGGGGTTGAGGAACCGCTCGAAGATCAGGCCGTGCGGGATGGGGTCGAGGTCGGTGATGCCCATGGCGTAGGCGACGATCGAGCCGGCCGCGGAGCCTCGGCCGGGGCCGACGGCGATGCCCTGCTTCTTGGCCCACATGATGAAGTCGGCGACGACGAGGAAGTAGCCGGGGAAGCCCATCGAGATGATGGTGTCCATCTCGTAGTCGGCCTGCTTCTGGCGGTCCTCGGGGATGCCGCCGGGGAAGCGGCGCTCCATGCCGCGGCGGACCTCCTCCTTGAACCAGGTGACCTCGGTGTAGCCCTCGGGGATGTCGAACTTGGGCATGAGGTCGCGCTTCTCGAACATGCCGGTGGTGTCGACCATCTCGGCGATGAGGAGCGTGTTGCGGCAGCCCTCCTGCCAGGCGTCCGAGGAGTCGATGGCGTACATCTCGTCCGTGGACTTCAGGTAGTAGCCGGTGCCGTCGAACTTGAAGCGGTCCGGGTCGGAGAGGTTCTTGCCGGTCTGGATGCACAGCAGGGCGTCGTGGGCGCCCGCCTCGTGCGCGTACGTGTAGTGCGAGTCGTTGGTGACCAGGGGCGGGATGCCGAGCTTCTTGCCGATCTCCAGCAGGCCGTCGCGGACCCGGTGCTCGATGTCGATGCCGTGGTCCATCAGCTCCAGGAAGTAGCGGTCCTTGCCGAAGATGTCCTGGTAGTCGGCGGCCGCCTTGAGGGCCTCGTCGAACTGGCCGAGGCGCAGCCGGGTCTGGACCTCGCCGGAGGGGCAGCCGGTGGAGGCCACGATCCCCTCCGACCACTGGGAGATCGTCTCCTTGTCCATACGGGGCCACTTCTGCAGCCAGCCCTCGGCGTACGCGTCCGAGGAGAGGCGGAAGAGGTTGTGCAGGCCCGTCTTGTTCACCGCCCACATCGTCTTGTGGGTGTAACCACCGGAACCGGAGACGTCGTCGCGCTTCTGGTGCGGCTGGCCCCACTGGATCTTGCGCTTGTTGCGGCGCGACTCGGGGGCGACATACGCCTCGATCCCGATGATCGGGGTGATTCCGGCCTTCTGCGCGGAGTGGAAGAAGTCGTACGCGCCGTGGAGGTTGCCGTGGTCGGACATGGCGATGTGCGTCATGCCCATCTCGTTGCACGCGTTGAACATGTCCTTCAGCCGCGCGGCACCGTCCAGCAGCGAGTACTGGGTGTGGACGTGCAGGTGCGTGAACGGCGGCTTTGACACGGTGAGTCCTCCAAGGGAAACGCTCGGCGACGGGGTGGCGGACACTTCTGGGATCAGCGTCGAAGTCTATGCCTCGGGACTGACACACGACGGGCACTAGCGCGTACCTTCATGCGTTGGACACGGCAGAGAGCTGTCGTACATGTACTGCACCAGGAGGCACCCAGCGATGTCGGTCCCCCAGCTCAACGACGAGCAGCGCGGCGACGAGATCCTCGCCGTCTTCGACACCGCCTTCGGCGAGCTCCTGGCCGCCGACCCGGCCGCGTTCCGCGTGAAGTTCCGGAAGATGGCGGCCTCGGCCTTCGCGTTCTACCGCGGCACGGCGTGCCTCTTCTACCACGACCTGGACGCGGAGAAACGGGGCGGCCCGTACCTGGACGAGCGCACCTCGCGCGTGTGGATCCATGGTGATCTGCACGCGGAGAACTTCGGCACGTACATGGACGCCACCGGCCGGCTGATCTTCAACGTCAACGACTTCGACGAGGCGTACGTCGGCCCCTTCACCTGGGACCTCAAGCGCTTCGCCGCCTCGATCGCCCTCATCGGCTACGCCAAGGCGCTGGGCGACGAGCAGATCTCCGAGCTGGTGCGGATCTACGCGGGCGCGTACCGCGAGCGCGTGCACGCCCTGGCGACCGGCGCCAAGAGCGACGAGGTGCCGCCCTTCACCCTGGACACCGCCCAGGGCCCGCTCCTGGACGCCCTGCGGGACGCCCGCGCGCTGACCCGCTTCGGGCTGCTGGACTCGATGACCGAGATCCGCGACTTCGAGCGCCGCTTCGCACCGGGCGGCGGCTCCATCGAGCTGGACGCGGCCACCCGCTACAAGGTGCTCGCGGCCTTCGACGGCTACCTGGAGACACTCCCGGACTCGTCGCTGGCCCGCCCGGACTCGTACCGGGTGAAGGACGTGGTCGGCCGCCGCGGCATCGGCATCGGGTCGGCCGGGCTGCCGTCGTACAACATCCTTCTGGAGGGCCACACGGACGCCCTCGAGAACGACGTCGTGATCTACATCAAGCAGGCCCAGACCCCGGCCGTCTCCCGGCACATCACGGACCAGGCGCTGCGCGACTACTTCCAGCACGAGGGTCACCGCACGGTGATCTCCCAGCGCGCCCTGCAGGCGAACGCCGACCCGTGGCTCGGCTGGACCGAGCTGGACGGCGCGGGCCAGCTGGTCGCCGAGGTCTCGCCGTACGCCGTGGACCTGGACTGGGGCGACATCGACGACCCGGAGGAGATCGCCGCGGTCGTCGCCGACCTCGGCCGGGCCACGGCCACGATGCACGCGGCGGCGGACGACACCTCCGGCGAGTCCCTGGTGCCGTTCTCCACCGAGCGGGCCATCGACGCGGCGATCGCCTCCGACGAGGAGGGCTTCGCGGAGCTCCTGGTCGACTTCGCGCACGGCTACGGCGCACGCGCGCGTGCCGACCACCAGATCTTCGTGGACCTGTTCCGCAACGGCCGGATCCCGGGGCTGTGACGGAAAGGCCACTCACGGTCGGTCCGTGGCCGGTCTCAGGCACCCTTTAAGGGTCTCTTACAGGACTACGTGACACACTCTCCTCCGCTATGGACATATCCGGGACCCAGCTGCGAGCCGTTCGCGCGGCGCTGTTCACGTCGCTCGTCGTGACGCTCAGCACCGCGTCGCACGTGCTGCTGTCCCGCGCGCCCCTGCCGCTGAACACGGTGGCCCTGCTCATGGCCGCCGTGTTCGCCGTCGCCTACGCCCTGGCCGGACGGGAGCGGACCTTCGGGCGGATCGCCGCCCTGCTGATCCCGCTGGAACTGGCCGCAGACACGATCCTCACCACCGGCCAGCGGGTCTGTTACGGCAGGGCGGGCGGCCCGGTCGCCGGTCCGCTGCGGTCCGTCGGCTTCGACGTGCTGTGCGGCGACAACACCGCTGTGAGCACTCCCCTGACCGGGGTGACCGGTGCCGACCCGCACCGTCTGGCCGCCGCCCTCGCCCAGGCCGATCCGGCGACGCCCTGGCTCCTGCTCGGCGCGCACATCGGCGTCGGCCTCCTCGCCGCCGCCTGGCTGCGGCGCGGCGAGCGTGCCCTGGCCCAGCTGCTGCGGGCGGTGACGGCGACCACGTTCCGCCCGCTGCTGCTGGCGGTCGCCGCGGTGACGGTGCGCCGGACCGCGCCGGTCCGCCGCCTGCCGCGCCCCGCCCGCCGTACGGCCGGCGCCCGCAGCCTCCTCCTCGTGCACTCCCTGGGACGGCGTGGACCGCCGTGCTCGCCCGCCCTCACCTTCGCGTGAACGGCACCTGAGCACCACAGCCCACCCTTACGTATCCCGCACACGACGTGTGCGGTCCCTATGGAGATCACCAATATGAGCAAGCGGAACAGCCAGTCGGCGAAGACGGCGGCCCGGGAGCGGCTGCGCATCGAGCGCGAGCGCGAGGCCAAGCGGGCCAAGGTCAGGCGGCAGATCATCGTCGCCTGCTCGGTCGTCGGCGTCCTGGCGGCGGCGGGCGGCATAGGTTACGCCGTCGTGCAGGCCAACAAGCCCGGCCAATGGGAGGCGGCGAAGGACGACAAGGTCGTCGCCCCGGCCCACACCACGGGCACGAACGGCACGACCGTCATCATCGGCAAGGACAGCGCCAAGAAGACGCTCAAGGTCTACGAGGACCCGCGCTGCCCGGTCTGCGCCTCGTTCGAGCAGGCCGCCGGGTCGGTCGTCGACAAGGACATCGAGGCCGGCAAGTACAAGATCCAGTTCATCGGTGGCACGTTCCTCGACGGCGACCAGCTGGAGGACGGCAAGATCGGCGCCAACGCCGAGGGCTCCAAGAACGCGATGAGCGCCATGGGCGCCGCGCTGAACGTGAGCACGGATGCGTTCCTCGAGTACAAGACCGCGCTCTACTCGGCGAAGTACCACCCCGAGGAGACGGACGACAAGTTCAAGGACGACGACTACCTCATCGAGATCGCGAACACCGTCCCCGCGCTCAAGAACAACGCCAAGTTCCAGAACGCCGTGAAGAACGGCACGTACGACGCCTGGGCGCTGGCCATGTCGAAGGCCTTCGACACCAACAAGGACGGTGTGAAGGGGACCCCCAACTTCGTCATGGACGGCAAGCAGCTGAAGACCTCGGGCCCCAACCAGCCGTGGACGGCGGAGGAGTTCACCAAGGCGGTGGACGCGGCCCTCAAGGGCTGACCCGGCCTTCGGCAAGCTGACCCGGCCTTCGGCAAAAGGGCGGGCGAACTTTCGCCTGTTCGCCCGCTCTTGTTCATACCGATCAGTAACCTGATCGGCTGTGACCAGTCGATACAGAGCATCCGAGCAGTTCAATTCCCTTACCCCGCGCCGCCGTACGGTCGTCAAGGCCGCGGCGGCGACGGCTGTCCTGGCCGGCCCGCTCGCCGCCGGCCTGCCCGCGGGCGCCGCCGAGGCGGCCCCCGCCTTCCTGCACGGCGTCGCGTCCGGCGACCCGCTGCCCGACGGCGTCCTGCTGTGGACCCGGGTGACGCCCATGCCAGAGGCCACCCCCGGCTCCGGGCTCGGCCCGGACACCGAGGTCAGCTGGGTCGTCGCGCGGGACAAGGCGCTGACGACGATCGTCGCCAAGGGCTCGACCACCGCGACCGCCGCCTCCGACCACACCGTCAAGGCCGACATACGCGGCCTGGAGCCGGCCACCGACTACTGGTTCCGCTTCTCGGCGGGCGGCACGGACTCCCCGGTGGCGCGCACCCGTACCGCGCCGGCGGCGGACGCGTCCGTGGCGGGCCTGCGCTTCGGCGTGGTCTCCTGCGCCAGCTGGGAGGCCGGCTACTTCGCCTCGTACCGCCATCTCGCGGCCCGCGGCGACCTGGACGCCTGGCTCCACCTGGGCGACTACATCTACGAGTACGGCACGGGTGAGTACGGCACGCGTGGCACGGTCGTACGGCAGACCGCGCCCACCCACGAGACCCTCACGCTCGCCGACTACCGCGTCCGGCACGGCAAGTACAAGACGGACCCCGATCTGCAGGCGCTGCACACCAAGGCGCCCGTCATCGCGATCTGGGACGACCACGAGATCGCCAACGACGCCTGGTCGGGCGGCGCCGAGAACCACACCGAGGGCGCCGAGGGCACCTGGGCCGCGCGCCAGGCCGCCGCCAAGCAGGCCTACTTCGAGTGGATGCCGGTGCGCCCGGCCATCGCCGGCACGACCTACCGCCGGCTGCGCTTCGGCAAGCTCGCCGACCTCTCCCTGCTCGACCTGCGCTCCTTCCGCTCGCAGCAGGTGAAGGTCGGCAACGGCGAGGTCGACGACCCGGACCGCACGCTCACCGGCCGGGCCCAACTGGACTGGCTGAAGGCGGGGCTGAAGTCCTCCGACACCACCTGGCGGCTGGTCGGCAACTCGGTGATGATCTCGCCGTTCGCGATCGGCTCCCTCACCGCGGACCTCCTCAAGCCGCTCGCCAAGCTGATGGGCCTGCCGCAGGAGGGCCTCGCCCTCAACCCCGACCAGTGGGACGGCTACACGGACGACCGCCGCGAGCTGCTGGCCCATCTGCGCTCGAACGCGATCCGCAACACCGTGTTCCTGACCGGCGACATCCACATGGCGTGGGCCAACGACGTGCCCGTGGACGCCGGCACGTACCCGCTGTCGGCCTCGGCCGCCACGGAGTTCGTCGTCACCTCGGTCACCTCGGACAACCTCGACGACATCGTCAAGGTCCCCGAGGGCACCGTCTCCACGATCGCCGCGCCGATCATCAAGGCCGCCAACCGGCACGTCCACTGGGTCGACACCGACCGCCACGGCTACGGCGTCCTGGACATCACCGCCGACCGCGCGCAGATGGACTACTACGTCCTGTCCGACAAGACGAAGCAGGACGCCACCGCGAAGTGGACCCGCTCGTACCGCACGCGCAGCGGCACGCAGAAGGTCGAGCGGACGTACGACCCCGTGTAAGAGCGGTGCCCCAGGGTCGTTTTCCAGCCAACCCTGGCCCGTTTGAGGGGCGTTAACCGGAGATCACATCGCTACGGCGGGTGGTGCGAGTCGCGGTCCGAATCCGGACACACCACCCGCCCGGGCGGCGGAACCCGTTACGCCGCGATCTCGAACTCCGGACGGTTGATCTTTCACGTACCCCGATCGCCCCTGTTTGCCGGGTCGTTGATTGGGCCTGAACGATTCTCTTCGGACATGAACATGTCCACGTAATGTCCGGGCGGCGGCCAGGAAGACCCCTGCGCCCCTCTCCCCAACGCATCAGCTAGGAGTCGGCATGCGTGCGCTTGCCCGGATATCACCCCATACGCGCAGACGCGTTCTCGCCACGACCGCGGTGGCCGGAACCCTGATGTTCGCTCCCCTCTCGGCGCCCACCACAGTCGTAGCGGCCCAGGCTCCGGCCGCCGACTGCGTCGAGGAGACCGGCAACTCCGCGGCCCGCGAGGCCCACCCCGGACACAGCGGCGAAACCGTCGCCGAACCGAACGAGGTCAGCGCCGCCAAGGCCAAGGCCATGGACGCCGACCTGCGCGCGAAGCTCGGCAAGCTGCCCGCCTCGGGCAGCCGCAGCCTCGCCGCGGCCGCCTCCACCACCATCCCGGTCTACGTGCACGTCATCCACGACGGCGCGACCGGCCAGCTCAGCTCCTCCGACATCAACGCCCAGTTGAACGTCCTGAACGCGGCCTACGCCGGCCAGGGAACCGGAAACGTCGACTCCGGCTACCAGTTCACGCTGGCCGGCACCGACTACACCGACAACGCGGCCTGGTACAACGTCGCTTACGGCTCCGCGGAGGAGAAGGCGATGAAGTCCGCCCTGCGCAAGGGCGGCGCGAACGCGCTGAACATCTACACCGCCAACCTCGGCGACGGCCTCCTCGGCTGGGCGACCTTCCCCAGCTCCTACAAGTCCAGCCCGTCCATGGACGGCGTGGTCATCCTCGACGCCTCGCTGCCGGGCGGCTCGGCCGCCAACTACAACGAGGGCGACACGGCGACGCACGAGGTCGGCCACTGGATGGGCCTGTACCACACCTTCCAGGGCGGCTGTAACGGCAACGGCGACTACGTCAGCGACACCCCTGCCGAGAAGAGCGCCGCCTACCAGTGCCCGACCGGCCGCGACACCTGCACCAACAAGACGGGCGTCGACCCGATCCACAACTTCATGGACTACACGTACGACTCCTGCATGTACCAGTTCACCGCGGGCCAGGTGACGCGCATGCAGCAGAGCTGGGCGTCGTACCGGGCCGCCGGCTGAGCCGTGCGGTGAGCCGCTAGAGCGAGTCGAGGAAGCCGAGCGCCACCCGCCAGGTGGCCTCGGCGGCCTCCTCGTCGTAGTCCGGCAGGCCGGGGTCGGTGTAGAGGTGGCCGGCCCCGGCGTATCTGTACACCTCGACGTCGGCGCCCGCTCTCCCCATCTGCAGATACCAGGCGCTCAGCCAGTCGTCCGTCTCGAACGGGTCCGGCTCGGCGACATGCAGCTGGACCGGCAGGTCGTCCACCGAGGCGTTCGGCGCGATGTCCGACGTGCCGTGCAGGAGCAGCAGGCCGCGGGCCTTCTCGTCGCCGAGCGCGAGGGTCTGGGCGATGGAGGCGCCGAGCGAGAACCCGGCGTAGACCAGCCCGCGCTCCGAGTAGGGCGCGGCGGCGAGCACGGCCCGCTTCAGCAGCTCGTCCTTGCCGACCTGCTCGTTGAACTCCATGCCCTCCTCGACCGTCTCGAACGTGCGCCCCTCGAAGAGGTCCGGCGTCCACACCTCGTGTCCGGCGGCGCGCAGCCGGTCCGCGGCCTGGCGCACCGCGGGCCTGAGGCCATGGGTCGAGTGAAAGAGCATGATGTTCATGAGGCCATCGTGCCAGCCGGGTACGACAACGCCGTGACCAGCGCCTCAGTAGCGCACATGTTCATGACCCCCCTCGGGTGGTTACGTTCGGGGGATGGAGACGATACTCCGACCGCTGATCGTGATCGGTGGCTCGGTCCTGCTCACCCTGATCATCGGGTGGGCCACCGACCGCCTGATGCGCAAGGCCGACGAACGGCACAGCGAGACGCCGCTGTGGGGTCTGCTGCGCCGCGCCCGCATCCCCTACCAGCTCGTGCTCTGCGCGGCCCTGCTCAGAGGGTCGTACGACGAGGCGGAGCTGCTGGAGGAGCACGAGGTCGGCATCGGCCGGGTGCTGACGCTGGTGCTGATCGGGGCGGCGGCCTGGCTGGCGATCCGCATCGCAGCTGCCGTCGTCGAGACCTCGTACAGCCGCTACGCGCGCATGCACCGCGATCCGGCCCGGGTGCGGCGGGTGCGCACGCAGGTGACGTTGATCATGCGCGTGGTGTCGGCGGTCGTCGGCGTGGTGGCCGTGGCGGCGATGCTGCTGACGTTCCCGGCGTTCCGCGCGGCCGGCGCCTCGCTGCTGGCCTCGGCCGGCATCCTCGGCATCGTCGCCGGTGTCGCCGCCCAGTCCACGCTGAGCAACATGTTCGCCGGGCTGCAGATCGCCTTCGGCGACATGGTGCGCATCGGGGACACGGTCGTGGTGGACGGCGAGTGGGGCACGGTCGAGGAGATCACGCTGACGTTCCTGACGGTGCGGACGTGGGACGAGCGCCGGATCACGATGCCGGTGTCGTACTTCACCGCGAAGGCCTTCGAGAACTGGTCGCGCGGCGGCGCCCAGATGACCGGCACCGTCTTCCTCCACGTCGACCACTCGGCGCCCATGGAGAAGATGCGCGAGCAGCTGCGTGACATCCTGCGCGCGTGCCCGGCCTGGGACGGCCGCGACTACGGGCTGGTCGTCACCGACTCCACGCCGAGCACCATGGAGGTGCGCGCCCTGGTCACGGCCAAGGACGCGGACGACCTGTGGACGGTCCGGGTCACCGTGCGCGAGCAGCTGCTCCGCTGGCTGGTCGAGCGGCACCCGTACGCGCTGCCGCGCGTCAACGCGGCGGACGCGGCGCTGCCGCCCGGCTTCCCCGTCCCTGGCTCCGTCTCCGGCCGCATCCCGGCCCGCCGCACCCATCAGCACGACCATCAGCCGGCGGCGCGCCCGGACCGTGCCTGACCTCCACCGACCGCCTCCGGACGTCCTTGACCGGCCTTGACCGCTCCTGGGCGTCTCAGTGACCGCGCTCGGCTCCGCCGTTGACCTGGATGATCTGAGAGGTGATGTGCCCCGCCGCGTGGGACGCCAGCCAGTGCAGGGTCGCGGCGACGTCCCCCGGCGTACCGGCCCGTCCGGTCGAGGTCTCGGCGATGAGCCGCGCGCGCCGCTGCTCGTCCATCCCGTCGCCGAAGAACTCGGTGTCCTCGACATAGCCGGGCGCGACCGCGTTCACGGTGATGCCGCGCGGCCCCAGCCTGCGGGCCAGATCATGGACGTACGGATGCAGCGCCGCCTTGGACGCCGCGTACGCCCCGCTGCCCGACCCCCGGAAGGCGGCGATCGAGCTGAGGAACAGCACCCGCCCGCCGGGGTCGGCGAGCCGGTCCTTGAGTGCCTCGGTGAGCAGGGCCGCGGTCAGGGTGTTGAGGCCGAAGTTGAGGGTCCAGTTGTGCAGGACGACGTCGAGGGGCTCGTCGCTGTCCACCTTGGGCTCGAGGTACCCGGAGCCTCCGGCGCTGTGGATCAGTACGTCCACGGTGCCGAACTCGGTCGCCACGAAGCGCTCCACCCCGCGCACGCCGCTCACCTTGCTCAGGTCGGCCGCGTAGGTGAGCGCCCCGGGCACGGCGGCCGCTTCCAGCACCTCGGCGCGCCGCCCGAGCAGCAGCACCTGATCCCCCTCCGCCGCGAACAGCTGCGCCGCCGCGAGCCCGATTCCCGTACCGCCACCACTGATCACCACATTGCGAGCCATGATCAGATCGTACGAAGAGACGGTGGCCGGCGGCACGATCACCGCATACTGCGCACGTCCAAATGCCGCAGCACCCGGTCCACCACCTCCGGATCGGCGCCCGGCTCACTGCGTGCCGCCAGCACCTCGTGGCGCGCCGCGCTCAGCAGCTCCCCCTGGATCCGCCGTACCCGCTTCAAGCGCCGCACCCGCTGCTGATGCGCCTCCCTGCGCTCCTCCTCGCCCATCTCCGGGCTGATCCGCACCCCGATCTCGAACGCCCGGCGCAGCATCTGCTCGGACAGCTCCTCCGGCAGCTCCTCGACGGCCTCGATCTCCTTCAGCCGCCGCTTCGCCGCCTTGGCCGCCCGCACCGCCAGTTGCCTCTCCAGCTCCTTCTCGCGCTCGCTGTCGGCGCGCACCCCGAGCCGTTTCACCAGCCAGGGCAAGGTCAGGCCCTGGGCCACCAGCGTCGCCATGATCACGCCGAACGCGATGAACACGATCTCGTCCCGGTCGGGGAAGGCGGCGCCCGAGTCCGTCTCCAGCGGAACGGCCAGCGCGAGGGCCACCGAGGCGACGCCGCGCATGCCCGACCACCACATCACGACGGTCTCGCGCCGGCTCACGGGGATTTCCTCGTCGTAGTCCCGTTTCGCGTGCATCCGCTGGGTGAGCCAGGTGGCCGGCAGCAGCCACAGCAGCCGCACCAGGACGACGACCCCGACCACCGTGGCCGCCCAGCCGAGCATCTCGCCCCACCGCCCGGACGCCGTCCGCACGGCGTTGTGCAGTTCGAGCCCGATCAGCCCGAACGCGACACCGGTGACCAGCGTGTCGACGATGTCCCAGAAGGCGTGCCCGGCCAGCCGCGTCATCACGTCGTCGGCGTCGGTGGCGTACTCGGCGAGGAACAGGGCGGTCGTCAGCACGGCGAGCACACCCGAGCCGTGGAGCTCCTCGGCCAGCACGTACGAGGCGTACGGCACGAGCAGGGTCAGCCCGATCTGCAGGGTGGCGTCCCCGAGCAGGTCCATCAGCTTGTTGGCGCCCCAGCCCAGGGCGAGCCCGACGGCCAGGGCCACCACGGCGGACAGCACCAGGTCGAGTCCGGCCTGCCACGGCGAGAACGTGCCGCTCACGGCGGCCGCGATCGCCACGTGGTACAGCACGATGGCCGTCACGTCGTTGAAGAGCCCCTCGCCCTCCAGGATGGACACCAGCCGCCGCGGCAGCCCGAGCTGCCCGGCGACGGCGGTCGCCGCGACCGGATCGGGCGGCGCGACGAGGGCGCCCAGCGCCACGGCGGCGGCGATCGGCAGCCCCGGCACGATCGCGTGGGCGACCGCGGCCACGCACACCGTCGTGACGAACACCAGCGCCACGGCCAGCAGGAAGATGGGTCGTACATTGGCCGCGAACTGCCGCCACGAGGTCCGCCGTACGGCGGCGTAGAGCAGCGGCGGCAACAGCAGCGGCAGGATCAGATCCGGCGGGACATCGACGTTCGGCACGAAGTCGAGCAAGGCGAGCACGACCCGAGCAACGTCATCAGCACCGGCGCCGGCAACCGGAGCCGGTCCCCCACCGGGACACTCACCAGGGCGCCGAGCAACAGCACGAAGAACAGGGCCAACTGATCCACGGTCAGCGCTCCGGTGCTAGCGGCGTCCACAGGGCAGACCTCAAGCCTGCCACGGCACCCTTCTCACCAGCGCCTACGGGCCCTCGCCTACAGAGCGCGCCGCATCGCCCGGTGCGGTATCCCCGCATCCGGGAACTCCGGTCCGTACGCCACGTACCCCAGCCGCTCGTAGAAGCCCAGCGCATGCGTCTGCGCGTGCAGGTCCACGGCCGTGAGGCCACGCACGCGTGCCGCCTCCTCGATGGCCCGCACCAAGGCCGCCCCGACGCCGAGTCCGCGCGCCTCCTGGGTCACGGCGAGCCGCCCCAGCGACCCCACGGACGGGTCACCGCCGACCTTGGACGCCGCCGCCTCCCCGTGCAACAGCCGCCCGGTCCCGAGCGGCACGCCGTCCTCCCGGACGGCCAGCACATGCACGGCACCGGCGTCGTAGGCGTCGTACTCGATCTCCTGCGGGACGCCCTGCTCGACGACGAAGACCTCCTTGCGCACGGCGAAGCACGCCTCGCGGTCGGCGGGGTCCTCGGCCACGCGCACGACGTACGACGAATCGGCCGCGACATGCGACGGAGCGCTCATGCCCAGGTCTCCTCGCGGACCTGGTCCAGGGCCTTCTGCAGGTCGGCGGGGTAGTCGCTCTCGAACTCGGCCCACTGGCCGTCCCCGGGGTGCTCGAAGCCGAGGCGTACCGCGTGCAGCCACTGGCGGGTCAGCCGCAGGCGCTTGGCGAGCGTCGGGTCGGCGCCGTAGGTCAGGTCGCCGACGCAGGGGTGGCGGTGGGCCGCCATGTGGACGCGGATCTGGTGGGTGCGGCCGGTCTCCAGCTTCACGTCGAGCAGCGAGGCCGCGCGGAACGCCTCGATGAGGTCGTAGTGCGTGACGGACGGCTTGCCTTCGGCCGTGACCGCCCACTTGTAGTCGTGGTTGGGGTGGCGGCCGATGGGCGCGTCGATGGTGCCGCTGGTGGGGTCGGGGTGGCCCTGGACCAGCGTGTGGTACCGCTTGTCGACCGTGCGCTCCTTGAACTGGCGCTTGAGCGACGTGTACGCGTACTCCGACTTGGCGACGACCATCAGCCCGGAGGTGCCCACGTCGAGCCGGTGCACGATGCCCTGGCGCTCGGCCGCACCGGACGTGGAGATCCGGTACCCGGCCGCGGCCAGCCCGCCGATGACCGTCGGTCCGCTCCAGCCCGGCGACGGGTGCGCGGCGACGCCGACCGGCTTGACGATCACCACCACGTCATCGTCGTCGTGCACGATCTCCATGCCCTCGACCGGCTCGGCGACGACCTGCACCGGCGCGGGCGCCTGCGGCATCTCCACCTCGAGCCAGGCCCCGCCGCTCACCCGCTCGGACTTGCCGACCACCGACCCGTCGACCGTGACCTTCCCCGCGGCGGCGAGCTCGGCCGCCTTGGTGCGGGAGAAGCCGAACATGCGGGAGATGGCGGCGTCGACGCGCTCGCCCTCCAGGCCGTCGGGCACGGGCAGGGTACGGATCTCGGGAATCGTGCTCACCCGTCGAGTATGCCGGACGGGTGAGACAGTCCCGAACGCGCGCTCAGTCCTTGTGGACGGTGCCGTCGGGGTCCAGCCCCCTGAACGACAGCAGCACGATCAGGATGCCGCCGCACACGATCGCCGAGTCGGCCAGGTTGAACACGGCGAAGTGCTTGGGCGCGATGAAGTCCACGACCGCGCCCTCGAAGACGCCCGGCGAGCGGAAGATCCGGTCGGTGAGGTTGCCGAGCGCACCGCCGAGCAGCAGGCCGAGCGCGATCGCCCAGGGCAGGCTGTACAGCTTGCGGGCGAGCCGGGCGATCACCACGATCACGGCCGCGGCGATCAGCGTGAAGATCACGGTGAACGCCTCACCGAAGCCGAAGGCCGCGCCCGCGTTGCGGATCGCCTCGAACTTCAGCCAGTCCCCGATGATCTCGATCGGCGGGTGGTGCTCCAGCTTGGCGACCACGATCATCTTGCTGACCAGGTCGAGGACGTACGCGAAGGCGGCGACCCCGAACAGCACGGCGATCCGGCGCCTGCCCCGGGGCCGCTCGGCCCCGGCGTCCTTCGCCTTCTCGTCGGACTGCTCCGGCTCGGCTCCCGCCGCCTCTGGGGTATTCGGCGTACCGATGATGCGCTCCGCCTCTGCCACGTGAGTCCTTCGACCTAGGTACCTGACTGAGGACGAGAGTACGACACGTCCGGCGGCACCCGGATGCCGGTCGGCACCGGCCTTCTTGTCACGGTCAGTACCGGCGTTCTTGCTTCTGCTTGCACTCGACGCACAGGGTCGCGCGCGGGAAGGCCTGCATCCGCGCCTTGCCGATCGGGTTGCCGCAGTTCTCGCACAGGCCGTAGGTGCCCGCGTCGAGCCGCTCCAGGGCGCGCTCGGCCTGAGTGAGCATCTCGCGCGCGTTGGCGGCGAGTGCCAGCTCGTGCTCACGCGTGATGTTCTTGGCACCGGTGTCCGCCTGGTCGTCGCCGGCGCCGTCCCCGGAGTCCCGCATCAGGCCGACGAGCGACTGCTCGGACGACGTGATCTCGTCGCGCAGCCGCATCACCTCGGACAGCAGCTCCGCCCGTGCCTCCTCGACCTCTTCCGCGGTCCAGGGGTCCTCGCCGGGGCGTACCGCGAGCTCGCCGGGCTCCACCGCCGCGGCGATGCGTGCCTTGGGAACGGCGGTCTTCGCCGCCGTGGCCGTGCCAGGAGTCTTCTTCGCAACCACTGTCGTGGCTCCCGTCTGCTCCGCGGCCTGCGCCGCGCCCGCCTTCTTGGACGTGCTCTTGGCGACCGCCTTCTCGGCCGCCCGATCCGCGGCCGCGCTCTTCCTGGCCGCGCTCCTCTTGGAGGTGCTCTTCTCCACAGCGCCGCCTTCCTCGACGCCCCCCGTCACACCGACGCCCTTCTCCCCGGCCGCCTTCCCGGGCACCGCTTCCTCGGCGACGGCCTTCTTGGCCGCACCTTCCTCGGCCGCCCTGCCCTTGGACACGGTCTTCGCCGCCTTCACGCTCGTCGCGGCCTTGGCGGTCTTCGCCGCCTTCACGGTCTTGGCCGCCTTCGCGGTCTTCTTGCTCGCCGCCTTCCTGGCGGCCGCCCCCTCGGCCGCCCTCTTCGAAGGGGCCCCCTTGGCAGCGGCCGGCTTCTTGGACGTGGCTTTCTCAGCGGCACCCTTCCCGGTGGCGCCCTTCCCGGTGGCGCCCTTTTCGGCGGCGCCCTCCTTGGCGGCGCCCTCCTTGGCGGCGCCCTCCCTGGCGGCGCCCTCCTTGGCGGCGGTCCTCGATACGGCCGCCTTCCCGCCGGCTGCCTTGAGAGCCGAGGTCCTGGTCGCCGAGGCCTTGGCAACGACCGCCTTCTTCGCACCTTCCTTGGTGGCCGCCTCCGCCGCCTTCTTGACCCCCGCCTTGACCCCCTCCTTGGCTCCCGCCCGCGCCCCTGTCCTCTTCTCGGCGTTCTTCGCCGCCGACTCGGCGGCCCCTGGCACCGTCTTCACCGGCTTACCGTCCCGCGCCCCCGCGGAGCCCCCCTGCGCACTCTTCTTCCCGCCCACGTCCTTGGCCGCACCGCCGGAGGCACTCGCATGGGTGGACCGGCCCGACGCCGACTGCTGTACGGCGGTCTTCTTCGCCACCATGCCGCGGCCCCTTCACATATTGTGATCTTGCTCGCGAATCGTGCTGGGACGATAAATCGACTTGAGTCCCGCGGCAACGGGGCACACCGCCCGATTCGCCCGCCTCGCGCATGTCGCGCGGCCGACCTGCATGCGTTGTGCCCAGCTCCCCGCGGGGTATGCCGCCGAGCCGGACGTCCCAGAATCCGAACACGCGTACCGCACCATTCGGGTCATCGCGGCCCGAACACGATCCGCGCCTCCATGCCCCGGAAATCCGGTCGGCCGCTGTCGGCGCGGCGCCGTACACTGGGCGGAGCGAACAGCGTGGATGGGGACGAGTAGCGACGTACGCAGCCCAGAGCGACCCGGGGACGGTGGAAGCCCGGGGGCGAGCGCGACGTGAAGATCACCCCGGAGCCGCCGGAAGAACACCGCAGCCGTAGGCCGCGGCCAGTAGAACCGGCATCGCGACCCCAATGAGGGGGCTCACCGACGCAGACCCGGCGTCGGAGGGCCAAGGAGGGTGGTACCGCGGGAGCGCGCCGAAACCGGCGTACGGAAAGACACGGCTCTCGTCCCTCCGGACGGAAGGCAGCAAGTCCGCCGGAGGAAGCTCGCTGATGACAACGCCGACGTACCGCCAGGTGCCCGCCCAGGTCGACCTGCCCGCGCTGGAGCACGCCGTGCTCGACTTCTGGCGCGAGCAGAAGGTCTTCGCCAAGAGCCTGGAGCAGTCCGAGGGCCGCCCCGAGTGGGTGTTCTACGAGGGCCCGCCCACCGCCAACGGCATGCCCGGCGCCCACCACATCGAGGCCCGCGTCTTCAAGGACGTCTTTCCCCGCTTCCGCACGATGCGCGGCTACCACGTGGCCCGCAAGGCCGGCTGGGACTGCCACGGCCTCCCGGTGGAGCTGACGGTCGAGAAGGAGCTCGGCTTCAGCGGCAAGAAGGACATCGAGGAATACGGCATCGCCGAGTTCAACGCCAAGTGCCGCGAGTCCGTGCTCCGCCACACCGACGCCTTCGAAGCGCTCACGACCCGCATGGGCTACTGGGTCGACCTGGGCGACGCCTACGTCACGATGGACCCCGAGTACATCGAGTCCGTCTGGTGGTCGCTCAAGGAGATCTTCCACAAGCGCCTGCTGGTCCAGGACCACCGCGTCGCCCCCTGGTGCCCGCGCTGCGGCACCGGCCTGTCCGACCACGAGCTGGCGCAGGGCTACGAAACGGTCGTCGACCCCTCGGTGTACGTCCGTTTCCCGCTCACCTCCGGTCCGCTCGCCGGCGAAGCCGCGCTCCTGGTCTGGACGACGACGCCCTGGACCCTCGTCTCCAACACGGCCGTGGCCGCGCACCCCGAGGTCACCTACGTCGTCGCGACCGACGGCGAGGAGAAGCTCGTCGTGGCCGAGCCGCTCGTCGCCAAGGCCCTCGGTGAGGGCTGGGAGACCACCGGCCAGACCTTCACCGGCGCCGAAATGGAGCGCTGGACGTATCAACGACCGTTCGAGCTGGTCGAGTTCCCGGCACCGGCCCATTTCGTCGTCAACGCCGAGTACGTCACGACCGAGGACGGCACGGGTCTGGTCCACCAGTCCCCCGCCTTCGGTGAGGACGACCTCAAGGTCTGCCGCGCGTACGACCTGCCCGTCGTGAACCCCGTCCGCCCCGACGGCACCTTCGCCGAGGACGTGCCCCTGGTCGGCGGCGTCTTCTTCAAGAAGGCGGACGAAAAGCTCACCGAGGACCTCCAGCAGCGCGGTCTGCTCTTCAAGCACATCCCGTACGAGCACAGCTACCCGCACTGCTGGCGCTGCCACACCGCGCTCCTCTACTACGCACAGCCGTCCTGGTACATCCGCACGACGGCGGTCAAGGACCGTCTCCTCGAAGAGAACGAGAAGACGAACTGGTACCCGGAGACCGTGAAGCACGGCCGCTTCGGCGACTGGCTGCAGAACAACATCGACTGGGCGCTGTCCCGCAACCGCTACTGGGGCACCCCGCTGCCGATCTGGCGCTGCGAGGACGACCACCTCACCTGCGTCGGCTCGCGCGCGGAGCTCACCGAGCTGACCGGCACCGACCAGTCGGGCCTCGACCCGCACCGCCCGTACATCGACGACGTCACCTTCGCCTGCCGCCACGACGGCTGCGGCAAGACGGCCACGCGCGTGCCGGAGGTCATCGACGCCTGGTACGACTCGGGCTCGATGCCGTTCGCACAGTGGGGCTACCCGCACAAGAACAAGGAGCTCTTCGAGAGCCGCTACCCCGCGCAGTTCATCAGCGAGGCCATCGACCAGACCCGCGGCTGGTTCTACACGCTGATGGCGGTCGGCACGCTGGTCTTCGACAAGTCGTCGTACGAGAACGTCGTCTGCCTCGGCCACATCCTGGCCGAGGACGGCCGCAAGATGTCCAAGCACCTGGGCAACACCCTGGACCCGATCCCGCTGATGGACCGGCACGGCGCCGACGCGGTGCGGTGGTTCATGGCGGCCGGCGGCTCGCCTTGGGCGGCCCGCCGCGTGGGCCACGGCACGATCCAGGAGGTCGTCCGCAAGACGCTCCTCACGTACTGGAACACGGTCGCCTTCCAGGCCCTGTACGCCCGTACGTCGGGGTGGGCGCCGAGCGCGGCCGACCCGGCTCCGGCCGACCGCCCGGTCCTTGACCGCTGGCTGCTGTCCGAACTGCACGCGCTGGTCGACCAGGTGACCCAGTCCCTGGAGGCGTACGACACCCAGCGCGCCGGCAAGCTGCTGTCGGCGTTCGTCGACGACCTGTCGAACTGGTACGTGCGCCGCTCGCGTCGCCGCTTCTGGCAGGGCGACAAGGCGGCGCTGCGCACCCTGCACGAGGTCGTCGAGACGGTCACCAAGCTGATGGCTCCGCTGACCCCGTTCATCACCGAGCGGGTCTGGCAGGACCTGATCGTCCCCGTCACGCCGGGCGCCCCGGAGTCGGTGCATCTGGCGTCGTGGCCGGAGGCGGACCTGTCGTCGATCGACCCGGAGCTGTCGAAGCAGATGGTTCTGGTCCGCCGACTGGTCGAGCTGGGCCGCGCCACGCGCGCGGAGTCGGGCGTCAAGACGCGCCAGCCGCTGTCCCGTGCCCTGGTCGCGGCCGCGGGCTTCGAGGCCCTCGACCCCGAGCTGCACACGCAGATCACCGAGGAGCTGAACGTCTCGTCGCTGGCGTCGCTGTCCGAGGTGGGCGGCAGCCTGGTGGACACCACCGCCAAGGCCAACTTCCGCGCCCTGGGCAAGCGGTTCGGAAAGCGCGTCCAGGACGTGGCGAAGGCGATCGCGAACGCGGACGCGGCGGCCCTCTCCCTCGCCCTGCGCGAGGGCACGGCGGCCGTGGAGGTCGACGGCGAGACGATCACGCTCGCTCCGGACGAGGTGATCATCACCGAGACCCCGCGCGAGGGCTGGTCGGTCGCCTCCGACTCCGGCGCCACGGTCGCCCTCGACCTCGAGATCACGGAGGAGCTCCGTCGCGCGGGCCTGGCCCGTGACGCGATCCGCCTGATCCAGGAGGCCCGCAAGAACAGCGGCCTCGACGTGGCCGACCGGATCGCCCTGCGCTGGACGGCGACGGACGCGGCGACGATCGCTGCGCTTGCCGAGCACAGTGGGTTGATCGCCGAGGAGGTCCTCGCCACAGACTTCGCCCAGGGCGAGGCGGACGAGACGTACGGTTCCCCGTTCACGGACGAGGGCCTGGCCCTGACGTTCCGCCTGCGCAAGGCGTAGCGCTCCGCTGGATTGCGCCGTCGCGGCTGCCGGGACACGTCTGCCTGGCGACTGCGGGTAGTCAGTGGCTGGTCGCGCAGTTCCCCGCGCCCCTCAGGGCGCGGCACGCGCCCCAAAGAGGCCCGGGCCCCAAGAAAATCTTGGTCGGCCCGGGCCTTCGGCGTTGTGTGCGTCGTACACCGCACCCAACCCCGAACAAACACCGCAAACCCCGTGAACACGCGTAGCAAAAGGGCGGGGCCCCGGATCGAAATCCGGGGCCCCGCCCTGAACGCTGCCGACGCCTACGGCGTACTACTGGCCGTGCGGGCCCGTCAGTTGTCGTCCTCGTCGATCAGGAACCCACGCATCGGCGAGGGAGCCTGACCCATCGGGGACGGACCCTGCGGCCGCACCGGTGCCATCGGCTGGGTCATCGCCGGGGACATCTGCTGCTGACCACCGTAGGACGGAGCAGCCGGAGACGGGGCGCCGCCCATCGTCTGGTTGCCGCCGTACGACGGGGCACTCGCGCCGGCCGGTGCCATGGAGGGCGCCGGGGACGGCGGGAGGGACGCCGTGGCCGGGGTGCGCGGCGGGGCGAGCGAGTCGTCCGACTGGGTCTCCAGCTGGCGCAGCTGGGACTCGAGGTAGGACTTCAGCCGCGTGCGGTACTCGCGCTCGAAGCCACGCAGGTCCTCGACCTTGCGCTCCAGCGTGGCGCGGGCGGACTCCAGGGAGCCCATCGCGACGCGGTGCTTCTCCTGCGCGTCCCGCTCCAGGGCGTCAGCCTTGGCGCGGGCGTCCCGCTCGAGACCCTCGGCACGCGAACGCGCCTCGCCGACGATCTTGTTGGCCTCGGAACGGGCCTCGGCGATCGCCTGGTCGGCGGTCTGCTGGGCAAGCGACAGAACGCGCGCGGCGCTGTCGCCACCGGGGCCGCCCTGACCGGGGCCACCCATGGGGCCACCCATCGGACCGCCCATCGGGCCACCCATCTGCTGCATAGGGGGCTGGCCCATCGGCCCCGGACCCTGGCCCATCGGACCGGGACCCTGCGGGCCACCCTGACCGCCGGGACCGGCGGGCAGCTGCGGGGCACCGCTCGGCAGCTGGGGCGGACCACCCATGGGGCCACCCATCTGCTGCTGCGGCGGGCCCGATATCCCGGCGGGGACAGGAGCCCCGGGACCGCGCATGCCCTGCTGCGGCATGCCGCCCTGCTGCTGGTCCTGCTGCTGCTCGGGAGGCTTGCGCATGTTCTGCTGGTTCTGGGCAGCAGCACGCGTGGCCGCGGCCAGCTTGGCGCGCAGGTCCTCGTTCTCGCGGAGCAGGCGGGTCAGTTCGGCTTCGACCTCGTCGAGGAAGGCATCGACCTCGTCCTCGTCATAGCCTTCTCGGAGGCGGACGGTCGTGAACTGCTTGTTCCGCACGTCCTCGGGGGTCAACGGCATCTCTTCACCTCAACGTAGTCGTCGGCAGTCGGCAAGACCGTATCTGTCACATCGCTCACATCGCGCTCCGCACGAGCGTGATCAGGATGTAGACGATGATCATCAGTACGAAGAAGGACAGGTCGAGCGCCACGCCCCCGAGACGCAGCGGCGGGATGACCCGCCGCAGAAGCTTCAACGGTGGATCAGTGACAGTGTAGGTGGCCTCCAGAACGACCACCATCGCCTTGCCGGGTTGCCATGAGCGGGCGAACTGGAAGACGTAGTCCATGACCAACCGGAAGATGAGCACGATGAGGAACACCATCAGCGCGATGTAAAGAACCTGCAGGACCACGCTCATGTCCGGTGCTTCCCTCTCCCCTGTTTCGTGCGGTCTTTCCGGTGGTGCGTCTCAGCTCTGGTTGAAGAACCCGCCCTCTGCGATGCGGGCCTTGTCCTCCGCCGTGACATCGACGTTAGCAGGAGACAACAGGAACACCTTCTGGGTCACCCGCTCGATGCTTCCGTGAAGACCAAACACCAAACCTGCCGCAAAGTCGACAAGTCGCTTCGCGTCTGTGTCATCCATCTCAGTCAGATTCATGATCACCGGGGTGCCTTCACGGAAGTGTTCCCCGATGGTACGGGCCTCGTTGTAGGTCCGCGGGTGAAGCGTGGTGATCCGGTAAGGCTCTCGTTCCGACACGACCTTGGGCATGATCACCGGTGCGTTCTTCTCCAGGCTTGCGCGTTCTTGTGTGATGGACGCCACGGGCGCGATGCGCGCCGGGCGGCTGGATTCCGCGGGTAGCGAAGTCGATCGGGCCACGGGTTCACGCGGCGCGGGCGGCTGCACGATTCGCACCTCTTCGTCCCTTTGGGACTGATGTGCGCTGTGCGACTGGTGCGACGGCTCGTGCCGTCGGTGGTCCCGCTCGGGCTCCGGGTCCAGTTCGGGCTCGAAGTCGTCATCGGGGTCGAACCCCCGGCCGTCGTACCCATCGTCCTCCACGAGGCCGAGGTAGACCGCCATCTTGCGCATCGCGCCGGCCATTCTCTGAGTCCTCCGCTCTGTGGTGGATCGACTGACGACTGCCAATGCCCGCGATCCACGTGGTCGTTACGCCCGCCTTTCGGCGACATTGACCATATTTTCTGCTGTGGTCCGACTTCTTGGCGACGTTACCCGAGCCTGGGGCGGACTCCGAGTACCGCAGTGCCGACGCGCACATGTGTCGCACCGGCCGCCACGGCCTCTTCGAGATCCGCACTCATCCCTGCCGACACCATGTTCGCAGCCGGATGGGCTCGGCGCAGGTCGGTCGACAAATCCATCAACCGCTCGAACGCCGCCTGTTGGCGCCCCGCGTACTCCCCGGTGAGCGGAGCGACGGTCATCAGCCCGTCGAGCCGCAGCCCCGGAGCCAGCGCTACGAGATCGGCCAACTCCTCGACCCCGCCCGGCGCCACACCACCTCTCGCGCCCCGCTCCTTCTCCGCCGCGTCCAGCGCCACCTGGATGAGACAGCCCACCTCGCGCTCCTGTCGTACGGCCTCCTTCGACAGCGCCGTCACGAGCTTGGAACGATCGACGGACTGCACGAGATCCGCATAACCGACCACGGACCGCACCTTGTTGGTCTGCAGCTGGCCGACAAAATGCCAAGCAAGGGGCAGATCCGAGCATTCCGCGGCCTTCGGCGCCGCATCCTGATCGCGGTTCTCGGCGACGTGGCGCACCCCGAGTTCCGACAGGAACCGCACATCGCTCGCGGGATAGGTCTTGGTGACCACGATCAGGGTCACCTCCTCGCGGGGGCGCCCGGCGGCCGCGCAGGCCGCGGCGATCCGGTCTTCCACTTTCGCCAGGTTCGCGGCGAGTTCGCCCTTACGGTCCGTCATGTCCATTCAGTCCAGCCAGACATAGCTCGCCAGCCGACCGGTCGTGCGGTCGCGGCGGTAGGAGAAGTGGTCGTCCGACTCCCGCGTGCACACCGGCGACTGCTCCCGGTCGCGCACGCCGAGCCGCGCGAGCTGCGCGTGCACCCCGGCGGCCACATCCACGGCGGGTGTGCCCCAACGCGTCTCGGCGTACGCCGCCGGCTCGACGGCGGCCACCTCGGCGCGCATCGCCTCCGGCACCTCGTAGCACCGGCCGCAGACGGCGGGGCCGGTGCGGGCGACGATCCGGGCGGGGTCGGCCCCCAGTTCGGTCATCGCGCGTAGCGCTGCCGGGACGACCCCCGCGACCATGCCGGGCCGCCCCGCGTGCGCGGCCGCGACGACCCCGGCGACCGGGTCGGCCAGCAGGACCGGCACGCAGTCGGCCGTGAGGACGGCGAGGGCGAGACCCCGGCGCGCCGTGACGATCGCGTCGACGTCGGGCACCGGACGATCACGCCACGGTCCGTCGGTCACCGCGACGTCCGAGCCGTGCACCTGGTTCATCCAGACCACGTCGGCCGGGTCGAGCCCGAGCGACTTGGCGGCGAGCTCGCGATTGGTCAGGACGGCGTCGGTGTCGTCGCCGACCGCCCCGCCGAGATTGAGCTGCTCATACGGAGCGGCGCTCACCCCGCCCCACCGGTCGGTGAAGGCGAAGTGCGCGCCGCTCACGGTGTCGCGCTGTCCTATCACGTCAGAAGGATCACTTAAGGAAGTCCGGGACGTCCAGTTCCTCCGCCGCGCTGTCGGCGTAGGTCCGCGACGGCGGGACCGGCGGGGCGACCGGAAGGTCGGCCACCGGCTCGGGCTCCGGCTCCGGCTCCTCCTTCGGCTTGACGCTGCCGAGCGAGCCGAAGGACGGACGGCTCTCGGGCTGCCGTACCGGAGTGGGCTCTTCGCGGCGCCCCGAGGAGGACGAGGTCGAGCCGAGCACGGTGTCCCGGCGGGCCGGCGGCTGGCCCCCGTCGAAGCCGGCCGCGATCACGGTGACCCGGACCTCGTCGCCGAGGGCGTCGTCGATGACGGCGCCGAAGATGATGTTGGCCTCCGGGTGGGCGGCCTCGCTCACCAGCTGGGCGGCCTCGTTGATCTCGAACAGGCCGAGGTCGGAGCCACCGGAGATGGAGAGCAGCACGCCCCGGGCGCCGTCGATGGACGCCTCCAGGAGCGGCGAGGAGATGGCCATCTCGGCGGCGGCCACCGCGCGGTCGTCGCCGCGGGCCGAGCCGATGCCCATGAGGGCCGAACCGGCTTCCGACATGACCGACTTGACGTCGGCGAAGTCGAGGTTGATGAGGCCCGGGGTGGTGATGAGGTCGGTGATGCCCTGGACACCGGAGAGGAGGACCTGGTCGGCCGACTTGAACGCGTCGAGCACCGAAACCTGGCGGTCCGAGATGGACAGCAGCCGGTCGTTCGGGATGACGATGAGGGTGTCGACCTCTTCGCGGAGCTCGGCGATGCCGTCCTCGGCCTGGTTGGCGCGGCGGCGCCCCTCGAAGGTGAACGGGCGCGTGACCACACCGATGGTGAGGGCGCCGAGGGAGCGTGCGATGTTGGCCACGACGGGCGCCCCGCCGGTGCCGGTGCCGCCGCCTTCACCGGCCGTCACGAAGACCATGTCGGCCCCCTTGAGGACCTCCTCGATCTCCTCACGGTGGTCCTCGGCGGCCTTGCGGCCGACGGCCGGGTTGGCTCCGGCGCCGAGTCCGCGGGTGAGTTCACGGCCGACGTCGAGCTTGACGTCGGCGTCGCTCATCAACAGAGCTTGCGCGTCGGTGTTGATAGCGATGAACTCGACGCCCTTGAGACCGACCTCGATCATCCGGTTGATGGCATTGACACCACCGCCGCCGACACCGATGACTTTGATGACTGCGAGGTAGTTCTGCGGTGCTGCCACGTCGAAGGCCTCTCGCCTCGAGTTACGGGTCGTCGGATCACGGGAAGCGGTGTGCTTCGTGAACCGGCGACTGATGCCGAATGGGACGGTCCGTAGCGCCGACCCGAACCCTAACCCTGAAGTTTAGGGTTACCAGTGTGTCTGTTCCTTGAAGTCTTCTGAACAGGACACTAAGTCGACAAGTGGCGCACGTTCAACGAACACGCCGAACCTCCCGTTTTTCTTTTCACCCTATGTGATCAGCCGTGTCGCTGCCCAACCAGGGTGCTGGCCTGCGCGGATGTGCGTCAACTCCCCGCTGACGCAGGGGCGGTGGGAACGCTGATGTCGAAGTACCGCGCATCGGGCGAGGCTTTCATGAGAGCGGTGAGTGCGCGAGCCTTCGCTGCGCCCTTCTCGCCACTCCCCCACCGGACGGTCCGGCCGTCGGCCAACTCCAGTGAGATGTCGTCGTAGGAACGGACCTTGACGACCTCGGCGGTACGCGCGACGGCGGCCGGAATGGCGCGCGCGACCCGCACCGCCTCGCGCACCAGACGGTCCTCGTCGAAGCGGCGCAGGCTCGCGGCGGCGGACCTCGACCGGGACACCGTCAATTCCAGAGCGGGGACGCCTTTCGGGGCCTCAGAAACCGTGGCGAATCGGACGCCTTCATCGTCCACTTCGATGAAGTTTCTGCCCTTTTGGACAATCAGAACCGGAGTACGCTCCGTCACTTTCAGGCCGATTCCATGCGGCCAGGCACGGACCACGTCAACCACGTCAATTCGGGGCAATTTCCGGCGCAGTCGTGCCTCAATCGCATCGGTGTCGACGGAAATCAGCGGCGCCCCGACCGGGACATCGGCGGCCTCCCGCACCTGCGCGGGCGTCAGAACCCGGGTTCCGGAGACCGATACGCGCTCGACGCGCAGCCACTGGGAGCCGAACAACGCCCAGACGGAGCCCGCGCCGAGGAGCACAAGGGTGACGGCAAGGATGATGATCGTACGAAGGCGCAGCCTCAACCGCCGCCGGACGGGGGGCGGGTCGGACGACTCCTGCTGGCGTTCACCGCGCTCGGCGGTCGTCGGTCCGGCCACGCTCCCTGCCCTCTCGTCATACGGTCCTATCGACGGTGCGAGGCGATCGCCTCGTACACCATGCCGACGAGCAGGTCGTCGGCATCCCGGCGGCCGAACTCGGCGGCGGCGCGGGACATCTCGTACAGCCGGTGCGGGTCGGCGAGCACGGGCAGGACGTTCTGCTGCACCCACTCGGGGGTGAGTTCCGCGTCGTCGACCAGCAGCCCGCCGCCGGCCTTGACCACCGGCTGGGCGTTCAGCCGCTGTTCGCCGTTGCCGATGGGCAGCGGGACATAGGCGGCCGGGAGTCCGACGGCGGAGAGTTCGGCGACGGTCATCGCGCCCGCGCGGCAGAGCATCATGTCGGCCGCGGCGTACGCGAGGTCCATCCGGTCCAGGTAACTTACCGGGATATAGGGGGGCATCCCCGGCATCTGGTGCACTTGCGGCAGTTCGTTCTTCGGGCCGACCGCGTGCAGGATCTGGATACCGGCCTGCTGGAGCCACGGCGCGACCTGCTGGACGACCTCGTTGAGGCGCCGGGCGCCCTGCGAGCCGCCGGAGACCAGCAGCGTCGGCAGGTTCGGGTCGAGCCCGAACATCGCGCGGGCCTCGGGGCGGGCGGCGGCCCGGTCGAGGGTGGCGATGGTGTGGCGCAGCGGGATGCCGATGTAGCGGGAGTTGCGCAGCTTGCTGTCCGGAGTGGCGACGGCGACCTGGGCGGCGTACCGCGAACCGATCTTGTTGGCGAGGCCCGGACGGGCGTTGGCCTCATGGATGACGATCGGCACCCCGAGGCGCTTGGCGGCGAGGTAGCCGGGCAGGGCGACATAGCCGCCGAAGCCGACGACGCAGTCCGCCTTGGTGCGCTCCAGGATCTGCTCGGTCGCCTTGATCGTGCCGCGCAGCCGGCCCGGGACGGTGATCAGCTCGGGCGTCGGCTTGCGCGGCAGGGGTACGGCGGGGATCAGCGCCAGCTCGTAGCCCCGCTCGGGCACGAGCCGGGTCTCCAGGCCGCGCTCCGTGCCCAGGGCCGTGATCCCCACGGTCGGGTCCTGCCTGCGCAGGGCGTCCGCGAGGGCGAGCGCGGGCTCGATGTGGCCGGCGGTCCCCCCACCGGCGAGTACGACATGCACCGAAATTCACCGCTCTCCGGACGAACGCGCCGCCGAGGCACGCCGTCGCATCGTGTTCCATCTCCGAGGCTCCCGGCCGCGACCGGCGCCTCCCGCACGCTTTCTACCAAAGCGGGGTTGCCGCGCAGAAAGCGCCGCCCGCGCAGCGGGCTCGTCGCGTGCGAAGGCGATCAGCAGCCCGATGGCGAACATGGTCGGCAGCAGGGCTGACCCTCCGTAGGAGAACAGCGGGAGGGGGACGCCGGCGATCGGCAGCAGGCCGAGCACCGCACCGATGTTGATCACTGCTTGCGCGGTGATCCAGGTGGTCACACCTCCCGCGGCGTACCTCACGAAGGGGTCCTCCGTGCGTCCGGCCACGCGGATACCCGCATAGCCTAGAGCCGCGAAGAGACCGAGCACCGACAGCGTCCCCGCCAGGCCCAGTTCCTCACCGGTGACGGCGAAGATGAAGTCGGTGTGGGCTTCGGGGAGTTGGCCCCATTTCTCCACACTCGCCCCCAGCCCGGAACCGAAGATTCCGCCCGAGGCGAGCGCATAGATGCCGTGTACGGCCTGCCAGCAGGTGTCACCCGGACCGGGGTCGGAGGCGCCGAGACACTGCAGGCGGGCCATGCGGTTCTCGCTGCTCTTGATGAGGGCCACCCCGATCAGCGCGGCGAACGACAGGACCCCCACGAACAACCGGGTCGGCGCCCCCGCCAGCCACAGCAGGCCGAAGAGGATCGCCGCCAGGATGATCGCCGTGCCCATGTCGCCGCCGAGCATGATCAGTCCGAGCAGCATGAAGGCGACCGGAACGAGCGGCACCAGCATGTGCTTCCACTGTGTCAGCAGCTTCTTGTCCTGCTTGCGGGCGATCAGGTCGGCGCCCCACAGCACCAGGGCGAGCTTGCCGAACTCGCTGGGCTGGATCTGGAAGGAGCCGCCGAGGGCGATCCAGTTCTGGTTGCCGTTGACCGCGACTCCTATCCCGGGCACCTGCACCAGCGCCATCAGGAAGACGGCACCGGCGATGATCGGGTAGGCGAGCGCCCGGTGCAGCTTCACGGGCATCCGGGAGGCGGCGAGCAACAGCCCGGCGCCGATCGCCGCGGCCAGCAGCTGCTTGCGGAAGAAGTACGACCCCGGCAGCGACATCTGCAGCGCGGTGATCTGGGAGGCCGAGTAGACCATCACCAGACCGAGCACCGTGATCAGCAGGCTGCCGCCGAGGATCAGGTAGTACGCGGTCAGCGGCCGGTCCCACGCCCGCTGCACGCGCGTGTACAGCCGCCGCACGGCGTTGTCGTGCGGCGGCCGGGCCGGGGCGGGACGGCGAACGGCCCGCTGTACGGGAGGCCGTCCCGTACGGCTACCGGGCATCGGCGCTCACCGCCTCGCCGTGGGCGTAGGTACTGGCCGGCCACATCCGAGTCACGCGTCCCTCCACATCACGGCGGGGGTCCCGAAGCACCCGCAGTGGCCGAGACCCGGCGTCAGGCGCCCGCGCCGAGTTCGCGAACCGCCTCCGCGAACGCGTCACCGCGCTGGTTGTAGTTGGCGAACATGTCCATCGAGGCGCAGGCCGGGGCAAGGAGCACCGTGTCACCGGGCTGTGCGAGCCGCTTGGCCTCCTGGACTGCCGCGAGCATCGCCCCAGTGTCGGTCCGGTCGAGGTCGACGACGGGTACTTCCGGCGCGTGTCGCGCGAGGGCTTCCCGGATCAGGCCACGATCGGCGCCGATGAGCACGGCGGCGCGAAGGCGCTGTGCCGACTTGGCGACCAGCTCCTCGAAGACGGCGCCCTTCGCGAGTCCGCCCGCGATCCACACGATGGACTCGTAGGCGGCCAACGACGCTTCCGCCGCGTGCGTGTTGGTGGCCTTGGAGTCGTCGACGTACGCGACCCCGTCCACGTCCGCCACGTGCGCGATGCGGTGGGCGTCCGGGGTGAAGGCCCGCAGACCGTCCCGTACGGCCTTGGGGGGCACGCCGTAGGCCCGGGCGAGGGCCGCCGCCGCGAGGGCGTTGGCGATGTTGTGCGGGGCCGGCGGGTTGACGTCGGCGACCTCGGCGAGCTCCTGGGCGTTCTTCTGCCGGTTCTCGACGAAGGCGCGGTCGACGAGGATGCCCTCGACGACGCCGAGTTGGGAGGGGGCCGGGGTGCCGAGGGTGAAACCGATGGCCCGGCAGCCCTCCTCGACGTCGGCCTCGCGGACCAGGTCCTCGGTGGCCTTGTCGGCGACGTTGTAGACGCAGGCGACGCGATTGCCCTCGTAGATACGGCCCTTGTCGCGCGCGTACGCCTCCATGGAGCCGTGCCAGTCGAGGTGGTCGGGGGCGAGGTTGAGCACGGCGGCCGAGTAGGCGCGCAGGGAGGGCGCCCAGTGGAGCTGGTAGCTGGACAGCTCCACGGCGAGGACGTCGTACTGCTCCTCGCCGAGCACGGCGTCGAGGAGCGAGATGCCGATGTTGCCGACGGCGGCCGTACGCAGGCCCGCCGCCTTCAGGATCGAGGCGAGCATCTGGACGGTCGTGGTCTTGCCGTTGGTGCCGGTGACGGCGAGCCAGGGCGCGGCGTCCGGGCCGCGCAGCTGCCAGGCGAGTTCGACGTCGCCCCAGACCGGCACGCCGGCTTCCCGGGCTGCCGCGAACAGCGGCTTGTCCGGCTTCCAGCCGGGCGAGGTGACGATCAGCTCGGTGCCGTCGGGCAGGGTGTCTCCGTCACCGAGGCGGACCGCGATGCCCAGGGCCTGAAGCTCCTCGGCCTGGGCACGCGCGCGTGCGTCGTCGCCGTCGTTGACGACCGTGACGTTCGCCCCGCGCGCGTGCAGCACCTTGGCCGCCGGGATGCCGGAGACGCCGAGCCCGGCGACGGTGACGTTCTTGCCCTGCCAGTCGGTCACTTGTCCGCTGCCCATCCTGCGTAGAAGAGGCCCAGTCCGACGATCACACAGATGCCCTGAATGATCCAGAAACGGACCACGACGAGCACTTCTGACCAGCCCTTGAGTTCGAAGTGGTGCTGGAGTGGCGCCATGCGGAAGACGCGCTTGCCGGTGAGGCGGAAGGAGCCGACCTGGATGACCACCGACATGGTGATCAGCACGAAGAGGCCGCCGAGGATGGCGAGCAGCAGCTCGGTCCGCGAGCAGATGGCGAGACCCGCGAGCGCGCCGCCCAGGGCCAGCGAACCGGTGTCGCCCATGAAGATCTTGGCGGGCGACGTGTTCCACCACAGGAAGCCGAGGCAGGCGCCCATCAGCGCGGAGGAGACGACGGCGAGGTCGAGGGGATCGCGCACCTCGTAACAGGCGCCCGGGTTGGTGAGGGTCTGCGCGTTGGCGCAGGACTCCTGGAACTGCCAGACGCCGATGAACGTGTAGGCGCCGAAGACCAGCACGGAGGCGCCGGTGGCCAGGCCGTCCAGACCGTCCGTCAGGTTCACGCCGTTGGACATGGCGAGGATCATGAACAGCGCCCAGACCACGAACAGCACCGGGCCGATGGACCAGCCGAAGTCCTGCACGAAGGACAGCTTGGTGGACGCCGGGGTGTTGCCGCGGTTGTCCGCGAACTGCAGTGAGAGCACCGCGAAGGCGATACCGCCGAGCAGCTGGCCGGCCATCTTGGCCTTGGCCCGCAGACCCAGCGAGCGACGCTTGACGATCTTGATGTAGTCGTCCAGGAAGCCGACCAGACCCATGCCGGCCATCAGACCGATCACCAGCACGCCGGAGAACGTCGGCGGCTTGCCCGTGATCAGCTTGGACAGGAAGTAGGCGGCGATCGTCGCCAGGATGAAGGCGATACCACCCATGGTCGGCGTACCGCGCTTGCTGTGGTGCTCGCGCGGGCCGTCGTCCCGGATGTACTGGCCGTAGCCCTTGCGGGCCAGCAGCTTGATCAGCAGCGGGGTGCCGACCAGGGTCAGGAACAGACCGATGACACCCGAGAACAGGATCTGATTCATCATCGGGCTGCAACCTCACCCTCGGTACCGCCCGCGAGCAGCGCCTCGGCGACGCTCTCCAGGCCGACCGAACGGGACGCCTTCACGAGTACGACGTCCCCCGGGCGCAGCTCGCTGCGCAACAGGTCGACCGCCGCCTGTGCGTCGGACACGTGCACCGACTCCTCACCCCACGAACCCTCGTTATATGCGCCCAGTTGCAGCCAGGACGCTTCCCTGCCCCCGACCGCGACGAGCTTGCTGACGTTGAGCCGGACGGCGAGCCGTCCGACCGCGTCGTGCTCGGCGAGCGCCTCGTCCCCGAGCTCGGCCATCTTGCCGAGCACCGCCCAGGTCCGCCGCCCCTTGCCCATGGCTGCAAGCGCCCGGAGGGCGGCCCGCATGGACTCGGGGTTCGCGTTGTAGGCGTCGTTGACGACCGTCACGCCGTCCGGGCGCTCGGTGACCTCCATCCGCCAGCGGGAGAGGGAGCCCGCCTCGGAGAGCGCGGTGGCGATCTCTTCCGCGGACATGCCCAGCTCATGGGCGACGGCGGCCGCGGCGAGCGCGTTCGACACGTGGTGCTCACCGTACAGGCGCATGGTCACATCGCTTGCACCGGAGGGTGTGCGAAGGGTGAAAGCAGGCTGTCCGCTGTCCGTGAGTCTCACGTTCTCGGCGCGTACGTCCGCTTCGCCGGACTCTCCGAAAAGGATCACCTTCGCCTTCGTACGGGACGCCATGGCCCGTACGAGGGGATCGTCGGCGTTGAGGATCGCGGCACCGCCGTCTTCCGCCGTCGGCAGTCCCTCGACGAGCTCCCCCTTGGCCTGGGCGATCTGCTCGCGGCCGCCGAACTCACCGATGTGGGCGGTGCCGACGTTGAGCACGAGGCCGATCTTCGGGGGCGTCAGATCCGTGAGGTAGCGGATGTGGCCGATGCCGCGGGCGCCCATCTCCAGGACGAGGAACCGGGTCTCCTCGGTGGCGCTGAGGGCCGTCAGCGGGAGGCCGATCTCGTTGTTGAGCGAGCCCGGCGTCCACACGGTGGGCGCCTTGTGCTGGAGCACCTGGGCGATCAGGTCCTTGGTGCTGGTCTTGCCCGCCGAGCCGGTGAGGGCCACGAGGGTCGCGCCGAGCCGTCGTACGACATGGCGGGCGAGCGCGCCGAGGGCCTTCTGGACGTCGGCCACCACGATCGCGGGCACGCCCACGGGACGCGAGGCGAGGACGGCGACGGCGCCCGCCGCCACGACCGCTTCAGCGAAGTCGTGGCCGTCCACGCGCTCGCCGACGAAGGCGACGAAGAGACTGCCGGCCTCCACCTCGCGGGAGTCCCGGACGACGGATCCGGTGACCTCGACGGACGGATCCGGTATGTCGTACGTCTGCCCGCCGACGACTTCTGCGATCTCGGCGAGAGAGAGGGCGATCACAAGTTCATCCCTGGGTCTTCTGGATAGCTTCGCGAAGCACCTGGCGGTCGTCGAAGGGACGCACCACCCCGGCGATGTCCTGGCCCTGCTCATGCCCCTTGCCCGCGACCAGCACGGTGTCGCCGGGCTGTGCGCGGGCGACGGCTGCGGCGATCGCGGCGGCCCGGTCCTCGAAGACCTGGACCTCGCCGCGCTCGTGTACTGGCACGGACGCCGCGCCCTGGAGCATGGTTGCGAGAATCGCCAGCGGGTCCTCGGAGCGGGGGTTGTCGGACGTCAGTACGGCGGTGTCGGCGAGCCGGGCCGCGGCGGCGCCCATCGGGGCGCGCTTGGTCTGGTCCCGGTCCCCGCCGCAGCCGAGCACGACGTGCAGCCTGCCCTCGGTGACCTTGCGCAGCGCCTTGAGCACCGACTCGACGGCGTCGGTCTTGTGGGCGTAGTCCACGACCGCGAGATACGGCTGGCCCGCGTCCACCCGCTCCAGCCGGCCCGGCACGCCCGGCACCGCGGCGATCCCGTCGGCCGCGGTCTGCGGGTCCAGTCCGGCCGCGGCCAGGGCGACGATCGCGGCGAGGGTGTTCGCCACGTTGAAGGGGCCCGCGATCGGCGACCGGGCGGCGATCCGCTCACCCTTGGGGCCGATCACGGTGAACGTCGAGTCCATGGGGCCGATTTCCACGTCCTCGGCGCGCCAGTCGGCGTCGGGGTGGCCCTCGGCGGAGAAGGTGACGACCGGGACGGTGGCCTCCTTGGCGAGCCGGCGGCCGTACTCGTCGTCGAGGTTGACGACGCCGAGTTTGCTGCGTTTCGGCGTGAACAGCTGCGCCTTGGCCCGGAAGTAGTCCTCCATGTCGGAGTGGAACTCCATGTGTTCCGGGCTGAGGTTGGTGAACACGGCGATGTCGAAGACGCAGCCGTCGACGCGGCCGAGCACGAGCGCGTGACTGGAGACCTCCATGGCGACCGCCTCGACGCCGCGTTCGCGCATGACGGCGAACAGGGCCTGGAGGTCGGTGGCCTCGGGGGTGGTGCGCTCGGACTTGATGCGCTCGTCGCCGATGCGCATCTCGACCGTGCCGATCAGGCCGGTGGAACGGGCCGACTTCAGGCCGCCTTCGACCAGATACGCGGTCGTGGTCTTGCCGGAGGTGCCGGTGATGCCGATCTGCAGCAGGTCACGGCCGGGGTGGCCGTAGATCGTGGCCGCCAGTTCGCCCATCCGGCCCCGCGGGTCCTCGACGACCAGGACCGGGAGGCCGGTCTCGGCGGCGCGCTCGGCGCCGGTCGGATCGGTCAGCACGGCGGCCGCGCCGAGGCCGGCGGCCTGCGTGACGAAGTCGGCGCCGTGCAGGCGGGCACCCGGGAGGGCGGCGTACAGGTCGCCGGGGCGGACGGCGCGCGAGTCATGGGTGATGCCCGTGACCTCGGCGGCGCCCTCGGTGTGTTCCGGCGCGGGGACACCCAACTGACCGGCGAGTTCCGCGAGGGGTGTGGCGGAGACCTGCACTGGCCTGGGCGGTCCCGGATACGTCACGGGATGCCCCTTCTGGGTGGTTTGGGACTGATCAGCGTGTGGCACGGCGGTGAGCGTACCGGGCGCACCCGCTTCGGAGCGAAGTGAGGGGCGGGGCGTGCTCTGGTTTCCGGAGTCGGGAGTGATCGTTGTCACGAGGTGGTTCCTGGCTGCTCGGTGCTGATCAGTGGGTCAGTCGGTTTCAGTCGGGTCGGTCGGGTCGGGTCGGGTCGGGTCAGGGCTTGTAGCCGACGGGGAGCTTCGCGGCCTTGGCGCCGGTCGGCGGGACCTGGAGGGTCTTCAGCGCGAACTCCATGACCTTCTTGTAGATGGGTCCGCAGATCTGGCCGCCGAAGTAGTTGCCGGCGGTGGCGTTCTGGATCGCGCAGTAGACCGTCACACGGGGCTTGTCGGCGGGCGCGAATCCGGCGAACGACGAGGTGTAGCCGCGGTACCTGCCGGTGGCCGGATCCACGCGGTTCGCCGTACCCGTCTTGCCCGCGACGCGGTAGCCGGGGATGCGTGCCTTGGTGCCGGTGCCCTCCTCGTCGTCCACGACCGACTCCAGCATCTGGGCCAGGGTCTTGGCCGTCTTGGCGCTGATGACCCTGCTCTTCTTGGGCTTCGGAGCGGGCGTGAACTGTCCGTCGGGTCCCTTGGTGCCGCGCACGAGCGTGGGCTCGACGCGCACGCCGCCGTTGGCGACCGTCGAGTAGACGGAGGCCGCCTGCATCGCGTTGATGGACACGCCCTGGCCGAAAGGAATCGTGTACTGCTGCGAGGTCGACCAGGTGTTCGGGGCGGCGAGGATGCCCGGGGTCTCGCCCGGGAAGCCGAGGCCGGTGGGGCTGCCGAAGCCGAACTTGCGCAGGTAGCTGTAGAGGATCCGGTTGGACTGCTTCTGTGTCTTGCCCAGCTGGCCGGTGGCCAGGATGGTGCCGATGTTGCTGGACTTGGCGAGCACGCCGTTGAGCGTCAGGTACCAGGTGGGGTGGTCGATGTCGTCCTTGAAGAGCCGGTCGCCGCGGTGCAGCCGGTTGGGCACGACGACGTTGGTGAGCGGCGTGGCCACCCCTTCCTCCAGTACGGCGGCCATCGAGATGACCTTCGCGGTGGAGCCGGGCTCGTAGGCGTCCTGCACGGCCGCGTTGCCCATGTTCGCGGCGCTGGCCTCGGAGAGGTCGTTCGGGTCGAAGCCGGGCGAGTTGGCCATGGCGAGGATCTGGCCGGTTCGGGTGTCCTGGACGATCACATAGCCGCGGTCCGCCTTGGACTCCGCCACCTGATCGCTGATCGCCTTCTGCGCGGCCCACTGGATGTCGCGGTCGATGGTGAGCTCCACGTCGCTGCCGGGGACGGCGGGCGTCTCGGTGGAGTTCACGGTGGGGACCTGACGGCCGCCGGACTGGGCGTAGCGGATCTCGCCGTCCTTGCCGGACAGCTGCTTGTTCAGCTGCTGCTCGACACCGCCGCCGCCCTTGCCGTCGGTGTTGACCCAGCCCAGTATCCCGGCGGCGAGCTCGCCGTTCGGGTACACGCGCTTGCTGCTGGCGACCGAGAGGACGCCCGCGAGGACGTTGACCGTGCTCTTGTCCTTCTCGGCCTTGGTGGCCAGCGCGGTCTTCAGGTCCTTGATCTGCTTCCAGACCTGCGGGGTCTGGCGGCTCGCCAGCAGGGTGTAGCGCAGGTTCCTGTTCTCCGGCCGCAGCTTCCGGACGATCTTGTCCTGCGGCTGCCCGAGGATCGGCGCGAGCAGGGCGGCCGCCTGCTCGGGGCCGTCGTCGATCTTCAGCTGCTCACGGCTGAACAGCGTGGGGTCGGCCGTGATGTCGTACGCGTCCACGCTGGTCGCCAGCTCGACGCCGTTGCGGTCGGTGATGCCGCCGCGCTCGGCGGCCAGGGTGTAGCCGACGTACCGGTTCTTCTCGGCCTTGGCCGCGTAGGTGCTCGCGTCAACGCCCTGCACCTGGAGCAGCCGTACGACGAAGGCGAGCAGGACGAGCGTCAGGGCGAGGCTGACCATGCGCAGCCGGGGGCGGGGGCTGCCGAGCCGGATCGTGCGGACCCCGGGGCGGGGCGGTGCCGGGCGGCGGGCCGGGCGGGCGCCGGAGCCCGGGCGCCGCTGGGCGCCGCTGGAGCGGGCGGGTTTCGCGGGTCCGGGCACGCGGCGGCGCGGCGATTGCCTCGGTGAATTGTCGACCACTTCCGTCACCTGCCGGAATTCGCGTACGGGGAGGACTGGGCGAACGGGGTGGATGGTGGAGCGGGGGGCGTGTACTGCGGTGTGGTGGCCGTGGCCCCGGGCGACGCGGACTGCGGCTCGGCGGGAGCGGTCCCGGCGGTGGGCAGCGGGCTGGGGGGCGCGCCGGCGGGCGGGGGCGCCGGGGGTTCGTCGGCGAGCGACTCGGGGGCGAGGATGAGCGGGGTGTACGCGGAGGTCTGGTCCCCGGGCGCGGGGCTGGGGACGCCCTTGACCTTGCCGTCCGGGTCGAGGAAGGCGGGATCACCGCCGGGGACCATGCCGAGTTCGCGGGCGCGGCGCTGGAGGGCGTCGGGGGCGGAGTAGGCGTCGATGTCCCGCTGGAGGGACTGCTCCTCGTCGGTGAGGGACTTGGTGTCCTTCCTCAGGTCGTCGAGTTTGAACGCACCCTCGCTGAGGGCGGAGTTCAGCACGAGGAGCCCGATGAGACCGCCGCCGAGGAGAAGGACGACGAGGAGGACGAAGGGCGTACGGGCGGCTCGTGCGCGCCCTGCGGGGATGAGCCGCGCGAGCCGGGCGGCACGCCCCTTCAGTTCGGGTTTCCTACTCACTCACCCTCCCCCGGGTCCGGTTCTCCAACTCACGGGTTTGAATTTCGGACCCGGGTGCCCGCCCCTGCCGCACAGCCGTCATTCGATGGACTCCCTGATGCGCTCGGCCCCACGCAGGCGCGCAGGTGCCGCGCGCCGGTTCTCGGCGACCTCTTCCTCGGTGGGAAGTTCGGCACCCCGGGTCAGCAGCTTGAGCCGTGGCTGGTAGCGCTCGGGGACGACGGGCAGCCCGGGCGGGGCGGTGCTGGCGGCGCCGGCCGCGAACACGTGCTTGACCAGCCGGTCCTCCAGTGAGTGGTACGACAGGACGGCGATCCGCCCGCCGACGTCGAGGGCCTCCACGGCGGCCGGGATCGCCCGCTCCAGGACGGAGAGCTCGCCGTTGACCTCGATGCGCAGCGCCTGGAAGGTGCGCTTGGCCGGGTTGCCGCCGGTGCGCTTGGCGGCCTGCGGAAGGGCGTCGCGGATCAGCTCCACGAGGCGGGCGCTGTTGCTGAACGGCTCCTTCTCGCGCTCGCGCACGATCGCCGCCACGATCCGCTTGGCCTGCTTCTCCTCACCGTAGGCGCGCAGGATCCGGACCAGTTCGCCGGCCGGGTAGGTGTTGAGGACCTCGGCGGCGCTGACGCCGGTCGTCTGGTCCATGCGCATGTCGAGGGGGGCGTCCTGGGCGTAGGCGAAACCGCGGTCGGCCTCGTCGAGCTGCATGGAGGACACGCCCAGGTCGAACAGGACGCCCTGCACGCGCGCGATGCCGAGCCTGTCCAGGACCTCCGGGAGCTCGTCGTACACGGCGTGCACGAGGGTCGCGCGCTCGCCGTACGGCGCGAGCCGCTCGCCGGACAGACGCAGGGCCTCCTTGTCGCGGTCGAGGGCGACGAGCCGGGCCTCGGGGAACTGCGTCAGGAGAGCCTCGCTGTGGCCGCCGAGCCCGAGCGTGCAGTCGACGACCACCGCTCCCGGCCGCTGCAGGGCGGGGGCCAACAGGTCCAGGCACCGCTGGAGCATCACCGGGACGTGTCGACTCTGACTCAAGGGGCCCTCTCAGATCCGACGGGCCCGTACGCACAGCCGGGTCCCCGCCCTCCCCCGACAATCCGGGGGCCCCAGTGAAGGGGAGGCAGGCCTGCCGGCGCCGAGAGCGTCAGCCGACCGGGAGCGGGAGGAGGCCGAGCCGTACGTACGCGCCGCGCACGCGGGGAGATCTCCGGAAAATCGCCGGGGTCTCCAGGAAAATCACAGCAGGAAGAGCCACCCCTCCCGCCTCGCGTCACTTTAGTCCACCGTGTCGCGCGGTCAATCAACCGGCCTGCGCGTCGCCGATTCGGGTTCGGACGAAGCCGCCCGGCCCGGAAAATCGCCCGTATGGGCGCACTCACGCCACCCCTGTGGGTTAGCTCACAACAAGGCGCGATGGCGTTCTTTGTCCCCTCTCACAACGGGACGGCCCCGGCCGTGACCAGTACCGTCATGGGTATGACGACTTCTGCATCGGTCCCCGCTGGTCCTGAAGGCGCGATAGTCCCCGACGGCACGGTCATCGACCGTCTCGTCGAGGCGAACGAGCGATACGCCGCCGCCTTCGCCGACCCCGGCATGGACGCCCGCCCCGTGCTCCACGTCGCCATCGTCGCCTGCATGGACGCCCGACTCGACCTGCACGCCGCGCTCGGTCTGGAGCTCGGCGACTGCCACACCATCCGCAACGCCGGCGGCGTCGTCACCGACGACGTGATCCGCTCGCTCACCATCAGCCAGCGCAAGCTCGGCACCCGCAGCATCGTTCTGATCCACCACACCGGCTGCGGTCTGGAGGCGATCACCGAGGACTTCCGCACCGACCTGGAGATGGAGGTCGGCCAGCGGCCCGCCTGGGCGGTGGAGGCCTTCCGGGACGTCGACCAGGACGTGCGGCAGTCGATGCAGCGCGTGCGCACCTCGCCGTTCCTGCTGCACACCGACGACGTGCGGGGCTTCGTGTTCGATGTGAAGACGGGCCTGCTGCGCGAGATCGACCCCGCGTGAGTGTGCGTGCCGCCCGCCCCTGCATGACCTCGCACCGAGCGGCGTGACCATGCGCCGTAGCTGTCGTTTCGCTGTCAATCCGGGCTCGGGCATGCCCAAAAGGCCGTAAGACCCGACATATCGCAGGCAGTTGTCCACAGGCGAGTGACACGAATCGGTAACGGCAGCAAGAATGCGGGTGTGACAACACGCGGAACCTTTCACGCGTGGTGTCCGTGTTCCAGGGGTGGGCCGGTCCGCGTGGTAGAGCGTCGGCCCGGATAGAACGGGCCGAGGAGGGCCGGGTGACGACCTATGACGATCGAGCGAGCCTCACTGATCTGACCGCCACTGTGGAGCGTGTCCGCAGTTCGGTGGAAGGAGTGATCGAGGGCAAGCCCGAGGTCGTACGGCTTTCGCTGACCGTACTGCTCGCCGAGGGACATCTTCTGATCGAGGATGTTCCCGGCGTGGGCAAGACAATGCTCGCCAAGGCGCTGGCGCGGTCCATCGACTGTTCGGTGCGGCGGATCCAGTTCACGCCCGACCTGCTGCCGTCGGACATCACCGGTGTGTCCATCTGGGACCAGCAGCGCAAGGACTTCGAGTTCAAGCCCGGCGCGATCTTCGCGCAGATCGTGATCGGCGACGAGATCAACCGCGCGTCGCCGAAGACGCAGTCCGCGCTCCTGGAATCCATGGAGGAGCGGCAGGTCACGATCGACGGGCAGACCTACGAGCTGCCGAGCCCCTTCATGGTGGTGGCCACGCAGAACCCGGTCGAGATGGAGGGCACCTACCCGCTGCCCGAGGCCCAGCGCGACCGCTTCATGGCCCGCGTCTCCGTCGGCTACCCCAGCGTGGAGGCGGAACTGCAGATGCTGGACGTGCACGGCGGGGTGTCCCCGCTGGAGGACCTCCAGCCGGTGGCGCACGCCCACGACATCGTGAAGCTGGTGGAGGCCGTGCGCGGCGTCCACGTCGCCGAGCCGGTCCGGCGGTACGTGGTGGACCTGGTCGCCGCCACGCGCACCCACCCCGACCTCAGACTCGGCGCCTCCCCGCGCGCGACGCTGCATCTGCTGCGCGCGGCGAAGGCATCGGCAGCCCTGAGCGGCCGGGAGTACGCGCTGCCGGACGACGTGCAGGCCCTCGCCGTGGCCGTCCTGGCCCACCGTCTGCTGCCCACCGCACAGGCCCAGCTCAACCGCCGTACGTCCGAGCAGGTCGTCCAGGAGATCCTGCAGCACACCCCGGTGCCCGCCGCGCCCCAGCAGCAGAGCGGCTTCGGCGGTCTGGGCCGCGGCACGGCGGCCTACGGCCAGCAGCCGCCCCGGAGGCTGTGATGACCTCCGGCAGTACGGGCCGGGCCGAGGCGGAGCCGGGTGAGAAGGGCGGACTGCGCACGGCACTGGCCGGTCTGACCACCCGCGGCCGGTCCTTCCTGGCCGCCGGCGTCGCGGCCGCCGTCTGCGCCTATGTCCTCGGCCAGTCCGACCTGCTGCGCGTCGGGCTGCTGCTCGCCGTGCTGCCCCTGGTCTGCGCGACCGTGCTGTACCGCACCCGCTACCGGGTCGCGGGCAGCCGCCGGCTCTCCCCCGCGCGCGTGCCCGCCGGCAGCGAGGCACGCGTGCATCTGCGGATGGACAACGTCTCGCGACTGCCCACGGGCCTGCTGATGCTGCAGGACCGGGTGCCGTACGTCCTCGGCCCGCGTCCCCGGTTCGTGCTGGACCGGGTGGAGCCGGGCGGCCGCCGCGAGGTGTCCTACCGGGTCCGCTCCGACCTGCGCGGCCGCTATCCGCTGGGCCCGTTGCAGCTGCGCCTGACCGACCCGTTCGGCATGTGCGAACTGACCCGGTCCTTCTCGACGTACGACACCCTCACCGTCATCCCGCGGGTGGAGCCGCTGCCGCCGGTCCGCTTCAGCGGGGAGGCGAAGGGGTACGGCGACGGGCGGCAGCGCTCGCTCGCGCTGGCCGGCGAGGACGACGTGATCCCGCGCGGGTACCGCTATGGCGACGACCTGCGCCGCGTGCACTGGCGCTCCACCGCGCGCTACGGCGAGCTGATGGTGCGCCGCGAGGAGCAGCCGCAGCGCTCCCGCTGCACGGTGCTGCTGGACACCCGCGGCCCGGCCTACCAAGGGGCGGGTCCGGACTCGGCCTTCGAGTGGGCCGTGTCGGGCACGGCCTCCGTGCTGGTCCACATGCTCGAACGGGGCTTCTCCGTACGGCTGCTGACCGACACCGGAAGCTCGGTGCCCGGCGAGGGCGCCGACGGCTTCGCGGGCGCGAGCCAGGAGTCGGCGGACGCCGCCGGGCTGATGATGGACACCCTCGCGGTGATCGACCACTCCGACGGTACGGGTCTGTCGCGGGCGTACGACGTGCTGCGCGGCGGCAACGAGGGTTTGCTGGTCGCCTTCTTCGGCGACCTCGACGAGGAGCAGGCGGCGGTGGCCGCCAAGATGCGGCAGCGCAGCGGGGGCGCGGTGGCCTTCGTGCTGGACGGCGACGGCTGGGGGCGGGAACCGACCGATGTGGCCGGTGCGTTGGACAGGAGCGAGGAGCGGCTGCGGATGCTGCGGGAGGCGGGCTGGACGGCCCTGAGCGTGCCGCGGGGCGCTTCGCTGAACGAGCTGTGGCGCCAGGCGGACCGGGCGCGTACGGACGCCGCCGCGATCAGTGGCGCACGCGGTGAGGGGGGACCGGCATGAGCGGGCGGACACGGATGGCGCTGAGCGCCGCGGCGGCCACGCTGATGGCGTCGTGCGCGCTGCTGCCGCTGGTCTCCCCGGCCACCTGGCTGCTGCAGGCGATCTTCCTGCTGGCGATCCAGACGGGCGTGGGCATGGCGACCCGCCGGGTACCGCTGGCGCGGCCCCTGACGGTGGCGGCGCAGGCCCTCGTCGCCCTGATGCTGCTGACCCTGACCTTCGCCAACCAGCAGGCGATCCTCGGAGTGCTCCCCGGCCCGGAGGCCTTCCGCCACTTCGCCGACCTGCTGCAGGCGGGCGCGGACGACGTCAACCGGTATTCGATCCCGGCGCCGCTGTCGGACGGCATCCGCCTCATGCTCATCGGCGGTGTCCTGACCATAGGCCTCGCGGTCGACGCCCTGGCGGTGACCTTCCGCAGCGCCGCCCCGGCCGGGCTGCCGCTGCTCGCGCTGTACTCCGTGGCCGCGGGGCTGTCCGAGGGCGGCGCCGACTGGCTGTGGTTCCTGCTCGCCGCCGCGGGCTATCTGATGCTGCTCCTGACCGAAGGGCGCGACCGGCTCTCGCAGTGGGGCCGGGTCTTCGGCGGGGCGCCGCGGACGCCGGGCGGGGAACCGAGCGGCGCGGTGGCGCCGGTCCGCACCGGGCGGCGTATCGGCGTGGTCGCCCTGGGCGTGGCCCTGGTGGTGCCGCTCGCCCTGCCCGCCATGAACGGCGGTCTGCTGGACGCGGCGGGCACGGGCGTGGGCTCGGGAGGCGGCAGCGGAGGCACGATCAACGCGGTGAACCCGCTGGTGTCGCTGCGCGACAGTCTGAACGTGGACGAGGACCGCCAGGTCATGTCCCTGAAGACCAACACGAAAGACCTCTCCGACCTGTATCTGCGGATCGTCTCGCTGGACGACTTCGACGGCACCACCTGGCAGCCGTCCAAGCGCAGCATCGAGGCCGTACCGGGCGAGTTCCCGACGCCCATCGGTCTCGGCCCCGACGTGCGGAGGACGGAGATCGAGACGACGATCTCGGCCGCGGACTGGTACGCCCAGAACTGGCTGCCGATGCCGTACCCGCCGAGCGGCGTGGACATCGACGGCAACTGGCGGTACGAACCGCTGGGCATGACCGTCGTCGGCGACCGCCGCCAGACCACGCGCGGGGCCACGTACACGGTGCGCAGCCTCGATGTGCAGCCGACGGCCGCACAGCTGGCGAACGCTCCGGAGCCGCCCGCCGCCCTGAAGCGCGATTTCACCGAGCTGCCCGACTCGATGCCCGCGGTGGTGGCCGAGACCGCACGTGCGGTCACCAAAGGCGCGACCAGCCACTACGAGCAGGCGGTCAAGCTGCAGGAGTACTTCGCCGTGACGGGCGGCTTCCAGTACGACACCAGCGTCAAGGTCGGCAGCGGGCGGCAGGCGATCGCCCGCTTCCTGAAGGACAAGCAGGGCTTCTGCGTCCACTTCTCCTTCGCGATGGCGGCGATGGCCCGCTCGCTGGACATACCGGCCCGGGTCGCGGTGGGCTTCGCGCCCGGCACTCCGCAGGGCGACAGTTCGGTCTCCGTGGGGTTGAGGGACGCGCACGCCTGGCCCGAGCTGTACTTCGAGGGCGTGGGCTGGACCCGCTTCGAGCCGACGCCGACCCGTGGCTCGGTTCCGTCGTACACCCAGTCCGACACCACCGGGTCCACGCTTCCCGACGTGCCACGGCCCTCGCAGTCGGCGAGCACGGGGCCCTCCGCCTCGCCCTCGACGAGCGAGGGCTGCGTGGGCCGCAACCGGGAGCTGTGTGCGAGCCAGTCCCCTCAGGCCGTGCTGCCCACGGGCGACGACGGGCCGAAGTGGTACGCCGTGTTGGCCTGGACACTCGGCGGGCTTGCGGCGCTGCTGCTCCCGTTGGCGCCGATGCTGTGGCGGCTGCGCACACGGGCGGTACGGCTGGGAGCGCACGGCCGCACGGAAGCGGGCACATCGCTGCACACCTTGGCGGTCTGGCAGGAACTGACCGACATCGCCTGGGACTTCGGCATCCCCCCGGACGACTCCCAGACCCCCCGCAAGACGGCCGCCCGCATCGTCCGCCTCGGCCACCTCGACCCACCGGCCGCGGCCTCCGTGCACCGCGTCGCCGACGCGGTGGAACAGGTCCTCTACGCCCCCAGCCCCCGCCCGGTGGCCGGCCTGGCGGAGGACGTCCGCCGCGTCCTGTCCGACCTGGAGTCCAAGGTCAGCCGGCCGACGCGGATGCGCGCCCTGTTGGTCCCGCGGTCCAGCGTGCGGGTGACGTGGGCCCTGTCGGAGTGGTGGAGCAGCCTCCAGCAACGCGCTGCCGCCGCCCGACCGGCGTGGCGCAAGCCGTCCACGACCGGTCAGCGGGGGTGACTCCGCCGGGGCGCTGGTCATGATCGGCGACGACGCCACCCGAACCCGCGCCGGGGGCCCCCCCCGGGGGGCCCCGCGGGGGGGGGGGGGGGCCCGCGCGGGGGGGGGGGCCCCGGGGGGCCCCCCGGGGGGGCGCGAGGGGC